>CAZECP010000098.1:0-17082 GCA_964510765.1 uncultured Ohtaekwangia sp.
ACACTTAGGGCAAAACCGAATGAGAAGCACAATAGTAAAAACTTCTTCATCATAGGTTTAGGTTTAGGTTAATAAATTAAGACCCGAAAATTAAAGCTTAAACATTCAAAAAAAAACTAATCCAACTTTTTTTCCGAACAGTCGTTAAAGGATTTTTCCACGAACGGAATTTAATTTGGTTGATGGGTGAAAAATCAAGGAGTTGAAAAAATTAAATTCTTAACATTCGGGCATCGTAAGAAAAAAAATACCCCATCGCATGATGGGGTATTTTTTATTAAAATTCTCTAATGATTACTAAGCTTCGGCCACAACCGACACAAATGATCTGTCTTCTCTTCCTTTCTTGAACAACACCGTACCATCAATCAATGCGAAGATCGTATGATCCTTGCCGATGCCTACATTCCTTCCGGGATGATGCTTGGTTCCGCGCTGGCGCACGATAATATTTCCTGCAACCACTTTCTGGCCACCATATACTTTAATACCAAGTCGTTTGCTTTCTGATTCACGACCGTTCTTTACTTTACCTTCACCTTTTTTATGTGCCATATCTTTTAAAATTTGAGATTTGAGATTCGTGATTTGAGAATTCTTACAATCTCAAATCAAAATGAATTTATCCGATGCTTTCGATTTGAACCTTTGTGAACTGCTGACGGTGGCCATTCTTTTTTGCATAGCCTTTACGTCTTTTCTTTTTGAAAACGATCACTTTGTCGCCTTTCACTTGCTCAAGGATCTTTCCGGAAACCTTCACTCCTTTAACTGTAGGGGCGCCAACCTCCACCTTTCCTTCATTGTCAACAAGTAAAACCTTGTCAAAACTCACGGATTTGCCAGCTTCGCCCTCCATTTTGGGAGCATATATATATTGGTCTTTCGAAACCTTAATCTGCTGACCAGCAATGTCTACAATAGCGTACATGATCGTATTTTTTTAAATCGGGACGCAAATATAGGGCAACCGGATGGAAAAACAAACTATCCCCCAATTTCTTTAGGGCCCTGTTAGACAGGGATTCAGTTCCCTTCCATCTGGTTGATTAGTAGCCTGCATAAAAGCGCATTATGCAAGCATTTTTCTGCATAGCGAGGCAATTTATGGAAGAAATAGCGAGACATACCGAGCTTACACCGAGTCTACAAGACAGTCATTCGCTTTCCTCCTGCAAGTGCATTGCTTGAATAAAGCTCGTTAAATCAGGGCACCAGGGCACACGAAAGAAATGCAAATTGGCTGCAAGAATTCATCTAAATGGGACACTGAAAATCCTGTGAATGCCACAAGACATGTCCCGAAAAAAAATCCAAAATATTTTTTTTGAACTGATCACTTCATTTCAAAGAGGTAAGTGAATGACAGTGAATTCTTTTTCTTTTTATTAACCTGTTGATAACTTTTTCTTCAACCGTTTGAGCGGTTTCGTCTCTTTGAAAATCCTTACTCGTTTCGAATATTTGTCAGCCGTAATTTGGATAAGTATCCTCTTTAAAAAAAAGCACTAAATTTTGAACAAAAGGAAAGTCAAATAATTGGCTTGAATTAAAAATAAACTACTAAACACACTCAACCCATGAGTACTGAAATTCAAGAACCTATTTTAAAAGAGAACAAAGACCGTTTTGTACTCTTCCCCATTGTCCACCACGACATCTGGAAATTTTACAAGCAAGCAGAAGCAAGTTTCTGGACTGCGGAAGAAATTGACTTAAGCCACGACCTGAAAGATTGGGGGAACCTGAACGATGGCGAGCGTCATTTCATCACGCACGTGCTTGCATTTTTTGCTGCGAGCGATGGAATTGTAAATGAAAATTTGGCTGAGCATTTTGTTTCTGAAGTTCAATACACGGAAGCGAAATTTTTCTATGGCTTTCAAATTGCCATTGAAAACATCCATTCTGAAACATATTCATTATTAATAGACACATATGTAAAGGATGCGAAAGAGAAAGACAAACTCTTTCACGCCATTGACACCATGGATTGTGTGAAGAAAAAAGCAGATTGGGCATTGCGTTGGATCAGTCAGGGAAATTTCCAGGAACGATTAATCGCCTTTGCAGCTGTGGAGGGAATTTTCTTCTCTGGTTCATTCTGTTCTATCTTCTGGTTGAAGAAGCGTGGACTTATGCCAGGCTTGAGTTTCTCTAACGAATTGATCTCCCGTGACGAAGGTTTGCACTGTGACTTTGCCTGCCATCTTTATACAAAGCATGTTGTGAATAAATTGCCTGACGAACGCATCATTGAAATCATCAAAGACGCTGTTGCAATTGAAAAAGAATTTGTGACCGATGCTCTTCCGGTGAACTTGATCGGCATGAATGCTGTTCAGATGTGCCAGTACATTGAGTTTGTTGCTGATCGATTGATCAATGAACTGGTGGGCAAAAAAGTATATGGTGCTACCAATCCGTTTGACTTTATGGACATGATTTCTTTACGCGGGAAAACGAATTTCTTCGAGAAACGTGTAGCAGAATATCAAAAAGCAGGCGTGATGAAAAGCACTGAAAAAGAAACTGCTCCAAAGTTTTCATTGAATGAAGATTTTTGATACATTCGATCACATTTTTTAAACTTTCACCTAACAACCCACTAAAGTAATGCTCGTACTCAAGCGTGACGGACACAGGGAGTCCGTTAAGTTCGACAAAATCACCGCCCGCATTGAAAAACTCTGCTATGGTTTAGATCCCAAGTTTGTCAACCCGGTAGAGGTGGCGATGAAAGTGATCAACGGTCTGTATGATGGCGTATCCACATCAGAACTTGATAACCTTGCAGCGGAAATTGCCGCTACGATGACTACACGTCATCCTGACTTTGCAAAGCTTTCTGCACGCATCGCAGTAAGCAACCTGCACAAGATCACAAGTAAGTCGTTTTCAAATACCATGAAGCGACTGTACACTTACGTGGATCCGAAGACTGGACAAAATGCTCCGTTGATTTCAAAAGAAACATGGAAAGTAATTCACGATAACGCAGCTGAGTTAGACGAAGCGATCATTTACGATCGCGACTTCGGTTACGACTACTTTGGGTTCCGCACTTTGGAGAAGTCCTATCTGATGAAGATCGATGGCAAAGTGGTGGAGCGCCCTCAGCATTTACTCATGCGCGTTGCCGTTGGAATTCATGGTGAAGATATTCCTGCAGCAATTGAAACATACAATTTGCTTTCGGAGAAGTGGTTTACTCACGCAACACCAACTCTCTTCAACGCAGGCACACCGAAGCCACAACTTTCATCTTGCTTCTTGCTTACGATGAAAGATGATAGCATCGATGGCATTTACGATACATTAAAACAAACAGCAAAGATTTCTCAATCAGCTGGTGGCATTGGATTGAGCATTCATAACGTTCGTGCAAAAGGTTCTTACATCAAAGGAACTGGTGGAACATCGAATGGAATTGTGCCGATGCTTCGCAACTTTGATATGACAGCACGCTATGTTGATCAAGGTGGTGGAAAGCGCAAAGGAAGTTTCGCGATCTATCTTGAGCCGTGGCACGCAGATATTTTTGATTTCCTCGAACTGAAAAAGAATCACGGCAAAGAAGAGATGCGTGCGCGCGATTTGTTCTATGCATTGTGGATTCCGGATTTGTTCATGAAGCGCATCGAGAACAATGATGTGTGGTCGCTCTTCTGCCCAAATGAAGCTCCAGGCCTTGCTGAATGCTATGGCGAAGAATTTGAACGCCTCTATGAGAAATATGAGAAAGAAGGAAAATTCCGCAAGCAAATAAAAGCTCAAGATTTGTGGTTCGAAATTCTCGAAGCTCAGATCGAGACCGGAACGCCTTACATGTTGTATAAGGATGCAGCCAACAAAAAGTCAAATCAGAAACATTTAGGCACGATCAAGTCGAGCAACTTGTGTACAGAAATTATCGAGTACACATCTGCAGATGAAGTGGCGGTTTGTAACCTTGCTTCGATCGCTCTTCCCAAGTTCGTTACCGAAGACGGGAAGTTTGATCACCAGAAACTATATGAGATCACGAAGGTTGTAACACGCAACCTTAACAAAGTGATCGACATCAACTACTATCCCGTTGCCGAAGCAAGAAACAGCAATATGCGCCATCGTCCGATTGGTATTGGTGTGCAGGGATTGGCAGATGCGTTCATTATGTTGCGGATGCCATTCGATTCGGAAGAAGCTCGTGGACTAAACAAAGACATTCACGAAACAATTTATTTCGCTGCGATGGAAGCTTCGATGGAGCTTTCAAAAGTGAATGGTCCATACGAAACATTCAAAGGCTCGCCTGTATCAAAAGGAATTTTCCAATTTGATATGTGGGGAGTAACCCCTGACAGCGGTCGCTGGGATTGGGAAAACCTGAAACGCGAAGTAAAACAACATGGCGTGCGCAATTCCTTGCTGCTCGCTCCGATGCCAACTGCTTCTACTTCACAAATTCTTGGTAACAACGAGTGCTTCGAACCATACACTTCGAACATTTATACTCGCAGAACTTTGTCAGGCGAATTCATCGTGGCCAATAAGCACTTGATGAAAGATTTAATCAGCGCTGGCCTGTGGAGCGAAACCATGCGTCAAAAATTAATTGCTGCGAATGGTTCGGTTCAAAACATTGCAGAGATTCCTCAAAACATCAAAGACATCTACAAAACCGTTTGGGAAATTTCTCAGAAGGCGATCATCGATATGAGCGCTGATCGTGGAGCATTCATTTGTCAATCTCAGAGTTTGAACATTCACTTGACCAATCCAAACTTTGGTAAGCTCACTTCGATGCACTTCTATGCATGGAAGAAAGGATTGAAAACAGGTATGTATTACTTACGTTCGACTGCTGCTGCTGATGCCATCAAGTTCACACTTGATAAATCAGCCGTACAACAACCAACAGCAACAGAAGCAAATGCTCAACCCGTTGCTGAGATTGTTGTGACTCCAACTTTAGTCAACGAATCGCAACAAGCCATTCCTTACAGTGGAATTAGCTACGAGCAAAAAATGTCTGACATGGCTTGCTCGCTGGATAATCCGGATGCTTGCGAAGCGTGCGGTAGTTAGTTTAAGAATTTAATGATAAGGCTCTTTCAGTAAACTGGGAGAGCCTTTTTAATGAATAAAAAAACCAGACTGATTTCTCAATCTGGTTTGAGTGTTGAAAGGTTCATCGAGGGTTAGCTCCTTATGAAACTTTTAGTTTGACGATTTAAAGTTAAGAATTCTTTCAACACATCAAACTGGCCTTTAAAATTTCAGTCGAAAATTTCAGATGAGTGGTGCCATCTGTGCACTTAATTCTTAGAATAGGCTAATTGTTGATTTATTATTCTGTGTTCATCATGAACAACGCGCGATAATCCAAGGGGTAGTCGTGCAATTAATTTCATTTGTTACACTTAAACTTTAAATCGGGTATGATTAAAATTACTCAAACAGATTACATTGATTTTCTGTCTAAATCGGGGATATCAAAATCCTCAAAAGTCAAGGCGATATTTAATAGAGCTGACTACCATCCGTCTAACGACTTCTATAAGTCCATCAGAGAAGAAATAATTGATCACTTAAAGAATCAAAAGACCAAAAATGATCTCTACAATTTTCTTGATGGAATGCGTCATTCTAAAAAGTATTCGCGTTTCCACCCGTTGGTCGAAGGATACATCAAATTTATTGGGCGCAAGAAATTCGAATGGATCGATCCGCCATCTGCAAGTTGGACTTACAAACATCTAAGTATTAAGATGAATCCTGAATTAGGGATTAAGCTTGGCGACCAAAAGTATATAGTAAAACTATACTTCAAAGAGCAAGCGCTTGAGAAAAATGATGTGAAGGTACTCCTATGGATGATGGAACAAACACTTTGTCAAGGTCTTTTCAAAGGATACAAGTGCGCGCTGTTGGATGTTGAGCGTAGTAAATTGCGTTACTTCAAAAAGTTAGAATCGCCAATGCAAGCATTAATTGAAGGCGAAGCTGAATGTTTCATTAAGCTTTGGGAAAGTCTTGAGAAGAAGTCAGCTTAAAACAAAAACCCGGTGATGAGCCGGGTTCTTTGTTACTAGATTTTTGTAATGGCTATTGCTTCAACCTCTCCACCTCAACGATAAAATACTTTGTATCGCCTCGCCAGGGAACTGCGATGTAGCGCTTCACGAATTTCAGATTCACACGTTCACCGCTGAGTGCAACTTGCTCCAGGTCTTTAATTACTTTTTCCTGATCACCTTCTACAGAAAAGTCAAACGATTCGGAAATGGGGCTTGTGCCTTTCAATGCGCCAAAAGTTTCTAGGTTCAGTTTGCCTTCATATGTTTTGAACAGAATTCCTTTCTTAGAAATGCGGAGCACCTTGCCTGCCATCACACCTTCTTCAATCGATGCGAAATAGAGAAAAGAAAAAACGGCAATGCACATCAGCAATAAAATGAGCAAAGTTCTTTTCACGATCTTACCGGTTGTTTTGATGGCGCGTTGGGCCAGTGATTCCCCTTCCATAAAATTTCAATTTGAAAGTAAGTTAGCTTTTCTCCATCGAATAAAGAAGAAAGCCGCTACGGCAATGATCACAATAGAAATGGCCTGTGAAGTAGAAAGCAGTCCGCTAAAAATAAATCCGCGCTGCAAATCACCACGAAAGATTTCCAGCACACAACGGCCAGCCGCATAGATCATCAAATAAGTGAGAAATAGTTGACCGTCAAAAGACTTTCGGGGTTTCAGCCACAGCAGAAAAAAAATAATGCTGAAAATAAAGGCAGCCTCATATAATTGAGTGGGGTGCAGCGATTCTCCCAATGGTCGCGCCTGGCAGGCTGTATCGGTAAACACAACTCCCCACGGCCTATTTGTTGTCACGCCATAACAACAGCCTGCATTGAAACAACCAATCCTTCCAAAGCCATGGACAAGACAAGTAACCACAGCCATGATGTCAAGCATGCCGCGCACTGGCAATCTGTTTTTCCTGAAATACCAAAGCATGAGCGGAATAGCCGTGAGCAGTGATCCGTAAAACACGAAACCATTTGAAGTAAAAAGCTCAGTGAGGTGTGTGAAATAATACGAAGGCTCTTCAAAAATCATGAACAGTTTTCCACCCACCACACCCGCAACAATCAATAAAACGAATAATGTATTCGCCTGGTCGAACGTCATACCATATTCCTTAGCGCCTTGTTTCCACATGTACAAGCCACCGGCAACAGCACCAAGCGCAATAAAAAAACCGTATGTATAAATGGTGACTGATCCGAGATGAAAGAGAACGGGATGCATGTCAATTATCGATTGTCAATGTGCCAAATGATCGATAAAAAGTAATTGGCTAATCGAACATGATCACTGAAAATTAACTAAACCGTCATGATCTCGACTTCCTTCTTCTTCATCAAGCTATCGATCTTGAGAATAAAATCATCCGTGAGTTTTTGAACTGTTTCTTCTGCATTCTTCACATCATCTTCTGATACGCCTTTCACTTTTTTCAGAGATTCATTCGTGTCTTTGCGAATACTGCGCACGCTCACTTTGCCGTGTTCGCACTCCTGCCCTACCTGTTTTACTAATTGTTTCCTGCGCTCCTCCGTAAGCATCGGAATATTGATGATCACCTGCTGACCATCGTTTTGCGGATTGAGACCAAGATTCGCATCGCGAATGGCTTTTTCAATTTCCTGGATCAAACTTTTTTCCCAAGGCTTAATAAAAATGGTTCTCGCTTCAGGAATAGTAATCGATGACACCTGATTGAGTGGACTCATCGCACCGTAGTAAGAGACCTGTATGCCATCCAACATCGCAGGGTTCGCCTTGCCGGCACGGATTTTTGACAACTCGTTCGCCACGTGAGTGAGCGATTTGTTCATCTGATCTTTTGCGTCTTCGAGGTACAATTCAAGTTCTTCCATAAATTCAATTTACGATCTACGATTTACAAGGTACGATTTGTTAATTCAACCCTCTCCCCCGGAGAGGGCAGGGTGAGGCTAACTAATCAGCGTTCCCGCATCTTCGCCTTGCGCAATCTTCAACAAATTACCTTTTTTATTCATGTCGAACACGATGATCGGCAACTTGTTTTCCTGGCAAAGTGTGAAGGCCGTCATGTCCATGATGTTCAGATTCTTCTCGTACGCCTCCTGGAACGACAACGTGGTATAACGCACTGCATCCGGGAACTTCAACGGATCTTTCGTGTAAACTCCATCTACGCGCGTACCTTTCAAAACTACATCGGCTTGTGTTTCAATGGCACGAAGACTGGCGGTTGAATCCGTGGTGAAATAAGGATTGCCAATGCCGGCACCAAAGATCACAATCCGGTTTTTCTCCAGGTGACGAATCGCCCTGCGCCTGATAAATGGCTCACATACCTGCTCCATCTTAATACCCGCCATCAAACGTGTGTACAGGCCATGTCGTTCAAGCGCGCTCTGTAATGCCATCGCGTTGATCACTGTTGCCAGCATGCCCATGTAGTCGCCTTGCACACGGTCGATGCCGAGTTTCTCTGCCTGACCTCCGCGGAAAATATTTCCTCCACCAATGACAATGGCAATTTGAACGCCCGCTTCTTTCACCGCCTTGATTTCATCACAATATTGCTCCAACACATCCGGGTCGATGTTGCTGTTTTTATTGCCCATGAGGGCTTCGCCACTGAGTTTCAAAAGGATGCGTTTGTATTTCATGCGTGGAGTTTACGTGCTGGTTTATTTTGGCAAATATGATATGGATTTTCAGGTTTTGCAATGACCATTCGATCATCTCAGTCGATCTGAATCTCTTACCAACTTTTCATCCTTTCTAATGAATCGGTTGGCGATTGCGTTGCACACCATCGCCACAGCAGGAAGGTATAATGCAAATCCATAACTGCCGGCAATCTGGTTTGATTTGATCACTTGGATAGCGAGATATGCAGCCGAACCCATCGCACCTGCCATGAACAGCGAGTTCACCGCTCCGATCTTGATTTGCAAAAGACGATTTTCATATTTCCCGATTTCAAAAATAGAAAGTGTTGCTGCCGCAATGGCAAGTATCGCGATGATCGAATAGGGAAAATAAACATCTGTCCTCACTTCACCTTGCATCGATTTCAAATACAACGGATAAAGCGTCACCGTAGATGATTCCGTTTTTCCCTGCCACACCGGAAAGAAAATCATGAGAATGAGACTTGCTGCCGCGATTGCCAGAAATATAGTTTGTTTCCTTTGCCACATAAGGGGGTTGGTTTAACTTGCGTTGAATAATTTCGGCAAAAATACAAAAACGATTTCTCCTCGTTGCCTTGAATTCTTTGTAGCGATAAAATATTTAACCACAGAGAATGCGGAGGTCACAGAGGGTTCACAGAGTTTATGAGAGAAGCTTACATTGTTGATATTCTGCGCACTCCTATCGGAAAGTTTGGCGGTTCGCTCGCCTCCGTTCGTCCAGATGATCTTGCAGGGCTGGTCATCAAAAAATTGCTTGAAAGAAATTCTTCCATCGATCCAAATCAAATCGAAGATGTGGTGTTTGGCGCTGCCAACCAGGCGGGTGAAGACAACCGCAATGTGGCACGCATGGCTTTGTTACTTGCAGGGTTACCAACTTCTGTTGGAGGTGTGACCGTAAATCGCTTGTGCGCGTCAGGCTTGCAGGCGATCATGGATGCTTCGCGAGGAATCATGCATGGCGATGGAGAAGTTTACATTGCCGGAGGTGTGGAAAGTATGACACGCGCTCCATTTGTTATGGCGAAAAGTGATGAACCGTTTTCGCGCAAAGCGGAAATTTATGACACTACGATCGGCTGGCGATTCATTAATTCAAAACTTTCAAAACTGTATCATCCTTTCAGCATGGGCGAGACGGCTGAGAACGTTGCTGAGAAATGGAAGATCACTCGTGAAGAACAAGATCAGTTTGCTCTGACTTCTCAACAAAAATATTTCCAGGCGCATGCTGCAAATAAATTCAAAGACGAATTGATCAACGTCTCCGTCCCGAAAGGAAAAGAGAATTTCATTTTAGATAAGGACGAATATCCGCGCGAAACATCATTAGAGAAATTAGCGGCATTGAAACCTGCTTTCAAAGAGGGCGGAAGCGTGACCGCAGGAAATTCATCCGGCATCAATGATGGTGCTGCCGCAAGCTTAATTGTGTCAGAAGATTTTGCAAAGAAAAATAATCTGAAGCCGCTGGTTCGTATTGTATCGATGGCTGTTGCCGGTGTTGATCCAGCGTACATGGGGGTTGGCCCGGTGCCTGCTACACAAAAAGCATTGCAGCGAGCAGGTTTGAAAATTTCAGATCTTGGATTGGTGGAATTGAACGAGGCCTTCGCATCCCAATCACTCGCCTGCATTCACGATTTGAATTTGGATCCAACAATCGTGAATGTAAATGGCGGAGCGATTTCAATTGGCCATCCGCTTGGCTGCAGTGGTGTGCGCATCAGCGCCACGCTCATTCACGAAATGAAAAAGAGAAATGTTAAGTATGGACTTGCCACGATGTGTATAGGCGTTGGACAGGGGGCAGCCGTGATCTACGAATTAGTGTAAAACAATTTTAAATTCTTAATGATGAATTTTAAATTTGAATAACTTCATTAATCATTAAATTCAACATTTAAAATTTTGAATCATGGCTATCCGCAGACCCTTCAATTTGCAACAGTGGATCAACGACAACCGTGATCTGCTAAAACCTCCGGTGGGAAATAAAAATTTGTATGCCGATGCAGGCGATTACATCGTAATGATTGTGGGTGGACCCAATGCGCGAAAAGACTATCACTTCAACCAAACCGAAGAATTATTTTACCAACTGCAAGGCGATATCAATGTGCGCATCCAGGAAGACGGGAACGCCGTTGATATTCCAATCAAAGAAGGCGAAATGTTTTTGCTTCCCGCGAATACACCTCATCGTCCAGAGCGCGGGACCAATACGGTTGGTCTTGTAATTGAATGCAAGCGCGCCTCTCAAACTTATCAGGATGGATTGATCTGGTTCTGCGATAACTGTAATAACAAACTGCACGAGTATCGCTTCCATCTCGACAACATTGAGAAAGATTTTCTTCCGCGCTTCCGCGACTTCTATGGCTCACAAGAACTTCGTACCTGTAAGAAATGTGGCACTGTGATGGAAACTGATCCGAGATTTGTGTAATTGGATTCATGAAAACCAGATTGATCTTATGCTTGATTGCCTTGACTTCAATTTCTGGCTTCTCGCAATCCTTTAAAAAAGTTAAAGTTGGCGTTGGATTTGGATTCCCCTCCTACTTTCTGCCAACGCTCTTATATGTTGAACCAGGATATCGCATAAATGACAGGTGGTTACTCACCTCAAGAATAGAGACTGCCTTTGTTTTAACTACCCAAAATCAATTTACAACAAACTCGGGTGCACTGATTGGTCAATATTATTTTTCAACAAATAAAAACACAAGATTTTTCGTTGGAGCGGGCATTGGATGGTTCTCGCTTCACCGTTATGGGCAATCTTGTGATTGTTCTATCAAAATAGAAAAAGATAATGTTGGGGTTACCCCACGATTTGGTTTCGATATAAAACACTTTAATCTTACTCTTGATTACAATATCCTGCCACGCGTTGAACAAACAACGACAAGTCTTAATCCGGGACCCACTGGGTATAGTTCAATCAGCTACTACAATAGCAGTTTTTTATCTTTAAAGATTGGAGTTTCGATTGGTGGCGGTAAAAAGAAAAAGAATTGAAAGGTATCGCCTACTGCTCCTCTCCTGTCGGAGAACTACAGATTGAATCTGACAATGATAAGGTCACGATGCTTGGATTTCTTTGGGATCCGAAGCAGCCTGAAGTACGTACTCCGGTAATTGACCAATGCATTTCAGAATTGACTGAATATTTCTCTGCAAGGCGCAAGTTCTTTTCTTTTGAAATGGATTTACGTGGTTCGGATTTTGAAATAAAAGTCTGGAACGAATTGCTTAACATTCCTTACGGCAAAACGATCTCTTACCAGGAGCTCGCCCTCCGCATTGGCGACATCAAATCCATTCGTGCAGTTGGTCTTGCCAACGGAAAAAATCCGATTGCCATTGCAGTACCTTGTCATCGCGTGATTGGAAAGAGTGGCGACCTCGTTGGCTATGGCGGTGGCCTTGACCGGAAAATCTGGTTGCTCGAACACGAAGGCGCGATGCAAAAACAGCTTTCAATATTTTAATAACTTTGGGCTGCATTCAATTCTTCGTTCATGCAGTTTGAAAACTCACTTGCCTTTGCCAGAAAAATGGATCAAAAGGATCCGCTTCGCTCTTTCCGTTCAAAGTTCTTCATTCCGAAAGTCAACGGAAAAACTTCCATCTACTTTACAGGTAATTCGCTTGGACTTCAACCAAAGTCAGCAAAGAAATTTGTTGATGAAGAATTGAATGACTGGGCGAGGCTTGGTGTGGAAGGACATTTTCATGCAAAGCGCCCTTGGTTGTATTATCACAAGTTCAGCAAGAAGGCATTGTCAAAACTGGTTGGCGCAAAATCAACGGAGGTGGTCGCCATGAATCAACTTACGGTGAACCTCCATCTGATGATGGCGTCATTTTACCGACCAACGAAAACACGATTCAAAATTATGATAGAAGCCGGAGCATTTGGCTCCGATCAGTATGCAATTGAATCTCAGGTGAAATTTCATGGATTGAATCCAGCAGAAGCAATCATCGAGCTGGCACCGCGCGAAGCTGAATTCACATTGCGCACGGAAGATATTCTCAGATCGATTGAACAAAACAAAGATGAAATTGCACTGGCTCTTTTTGGCGCGGTTCAATACTATTCCGGCCAATTCTTCGACATCGAAAAAATCACTAAAGCAGGACATGACGCTGGGGCAACGGTTGGGTTTGATTTGGCCCATGCCATCGGAAATGTGCCCCTTCAACTTCATAAGCACAAGGTTGACTTTGCCGTGTGGTGTGGCTACAAATATTTAAACTCAGGACCAGGTGGAATGTCGGGTGTGTTTATTCATGAGAAGCATGCAAGCAGTTTTGATCTTCCTCGGTTCGCAGGCTGGTGGGGTCACAATGAAAAGGAGCGTTTTCAGATGAAAAAAGGTTTTATGCCGATGATTGGTGTAGATGGCTGGCAACTTTCCAATTTTCCGATCCTGACGGGCGCAGCGCAACTCGCTTCATTGGAAATTTTTGATCACGCTGGAATAGCTGCATTGAGAAAGAAAAGCGCTTTACTCACAGGCTTTCTTGAGTTTCTGTTGAATTCCATTCCCGGCAACAAAAACCATTTTACAATTATTACTCCTTCTGATCCAAAGCAACGTGGTTGTCAACTTTCTTTGTTGATGACGATGAATGGGAAGAAGGTTTTTGACAAAATCACAAAAGCCGGGGTGATTGCCGATTGGCGCGAGCCTGATGTGATTCGCATTGCACCTGTTCCATTGTACAATTCTTTTGAAGATGTTTTCCGGTTCGCAGAAATTTTTAAAGCTGCATTAAAAAAATAGTCTCCCGTCTGCTCAAAGTGGCCGGGGAGGCTTTCACTTAAGTTATGAAGTTTAGTGCCAATAATTTTTACCATGTGTTCAATAGAGGGAACAACAAGCAGGTAATTTTTCCTCAAAAAAGAAACTATGATTTTTTTATTGGGAAGCTCAAAAAAGTACTCTCTGGCCATTGCGATATGGTGGCATATTGCCTAATGCCCAATCACTTTCATTTGATCCTTTACATCGATGAAACCTCCACTGGAACACAAGTCAAATCCAGGCCTTTGCTTCAAATCCTAGAACAAAAACTCGGTACCCTTCAAAGCTCTTATACTCGAGCTATCAATATCCAAGAAAGTAAAACAGGCTCTTTATTTCAATCCAAGATAAAGGTCATTGAGCTTGATCCGGAACATGCATCAACCTGCTTTCATTATGTCCACCAAAATCCGCTGAAAGCGAATCTGGCAAGTAATTTTAGCGATTGGCCATATTCATCATTTCATGAATATGCGAGTCCGTATAATGGTATTTGCAAAAAAGAATTAGCCTTTGATCTTCTTGATATTCCCAAGGATTCTAAGGACTTTCTCGATCTGTCTAAGAATGTCGTCATTAACGAAAATGTACTTTCTAAAATAAGTCGCCCGGCCACTCTAAGTGGCCAGGCGACTGACCACTCACAAGATGAAATCTAATCAACACATCGCTATTGTCGGAGCAGGGCTTGTCGGCTCGCTCCTTTCGATCTATCTGGCAAAGCGCGGGCTCAAAGTTTCTGTTTTTGAACGAAGAACAGACATGCGCGTAAAGATGCTTGACCATGGCCGCTCCATCAATCTTGCACTCAGCAATCGTGGACTCCGCGCTTTGGAAGAAGTTGGCCTTGCTGATGAAATTAAAAAAGTTGCCATCCCCATGCACGGCCGTACCATGCACAGTCGTGAAGGACATCTTACTTTTCAACCGTACGGGAAAGATGGACAATTCATCAACTCGGTATCCCGCAGTAATCTCAACATTGTGCTGATGAATAAAGCCGAAGAGCTTGGAGTAAAGTTTTATTTTGAACAACGAATCGCTTCCGTTGATTTTGATAAAACAGAAATTCACTTCCAGCATCCAACTTCTAACCATCATCCTCAACTATTTGATATAATCATTGGAACTGATGGCGCTTTCTCTGCAGTGCGTGGCTCTATGCAAATCACAGATCGATTCGATTATTCACAAGACTACATCGACCATGGTTATAAGGAACTTCACATTCCTCCCGGATCAAATGCAAGTTTTCAATTAGAAAAGAATTCCCTTCACATCTGGCCACGTGAAAGTTTCATGCTGATCGCCCTTCCAAATCCTGATGGAAGTTTTACGTGCACATTGTTCTTTCCGTTTGAAGGCGAATTATCTTTCAATTCATTAAAAACACAAAGTGACGTTGAAAGATTTTTAAAGGATACTTTCCCCGATGCTTTCGCAGTGATGGAGAATCCGGTAGAGACATTTATGAGTAATCCGCCTTCATCATTAGTCACTGTAAGGTGCTTTCCGTGGACGAGAAACAAAACTTTGCTGATGGGTGATGCCGCTCATGGCATCGTGCCATTTTTCGGGCAAGGCATGAATGCCGGGTTTGAAGATTGTCGCGTGTTTAATGAAATGATGGATCAGTTTGATGATTGGAAAAATCTATTTGAAGAATTCCAAAAGCAACGTAAGCCGAACACCGATGCGATTGCCCAGCTTGCTCTCGACAACTTCATTGAGATGCGCGATTTGGTAGCGGATGATGATTTTCTGCTTCGTAAAAAAATAGAAGCAAAGCTTCATGAACTATTTCCTGACAAATGGATTCCACTTTACACAATGGTCACCTTTCGCGATGACATCACCTATTCGCATGCTTATCAAACGGGATTAAAGCAAAAACAAATCATGGATGTTGTAATGAAACAGCCAAATATTCACATCACCTGGCAATCCATGGATTTAAAAAAGATTGTGGATCAGTTATAAAAAAGAAGAATATAGAATTCAGCAGGTAGAATATTGAATGAGAATTACTTTGTGACTTAACTACTAATATGGATTTTATACTCTTCAAATCGTTCTAATACTTTTTTTACATAATACACCGGGCCATCACATCGGCAATATCCTGCAGCCGCCACAACATCGCGATAATATTTTGGATTTGATTTTTGCTGAAGATAGAATTCCACTTCGTTGTCCCACACATCCGGTTTGCGCTTGTATTTTATCGCCAATTTCTGTGCGTCAATCACGTGCGAGAGCCCAACGTTGTAAGATGCCAAAACAAATTTCAGTCGTTCAGCATCATTTGTTACCGTCTTCTTCCAATAGTCATCCAGAAATTTAAAGAACCGCGCGCTTGCAAAAATATTTTGCTTCGGATCCCACACATTATAGATTCCAAAAAACTTTGCCGTCTCGGGCATCACCTGCATGAGCCCGACAGCTCCGGCCCACGACTTCACGTACGGATTAAAATTGGATTCCTGATAGGCCACTGAGGCCAGCAGTCGCCAGTCCCAGCCGAGCATTTCGGAAGCGTCTTTCAATTGTTTATCGTAAGGAGAAAGTTTATCTCCGGTGAGGGATGAGTAGTCACTCGAAACAAGAGTCATTGAGAAACGAGGGCTGTTAAAATATTTATCATAAATCACCTGATGTAATTTTTGTTTTTTGATTTTACCGATCCATTGGTTGATCGTAGCCAGCAGCTCTGGCGAATTTTTGCGCACACCCCATGCAATGTTTTGCGGAAGACTCAATGTTGTATTGATATCGATGTTCGGATAGTAAAATGAATTTACCTGTGCCAAGGCATAATCCGCCACCGCATATTTCACTTCGCCTTTTGCAACTTTCTGAATAAGTGATTCTGTTTCCGCATCGGCACTATCTTCTTTGATGAGGATGCCTCCACCCAGTCGTTGAGAAATTTCTGTGAGCCGCTCCTTAAAAACAGAACTCTTTTTTACATATACTTCTTTGCCGATCAATTGCGTAGTATCACGAATCATTTTCTGCTCGACTACATCCGGTGGTTGCAAGCGCCAATTGGCTGGTTTTCTTTGTACCAGCACCTGACGGGTATTGAAAAAGGGGTCCGTGAATAAAAGCCACTCCTTTCTTGCCTCCGTAACTGTGAGTGGAAAAGCAACGAGGTCACCTTCACCTTTATTCAGTTTGTCAATCGCCTCGTCAATGCCGGAGATAACTTTTATTTTTAGTTTAACTTTCAATTCAGTGGCAAGCCGCTGAAGCAACTCGTATTCATAACCCATCGGGCTGCCCCGATAAATGAAATAGCTGACCGAATTATTATCAACCAAAACTGACAATGATTTTTCTTTTTGAATGTCCGATAGATCACGGACAAGAGTTGGCGCTGTGGCAAACGGCAATTCATCGCCTGCCCGATTACAGCGAACGAGGCAAAAAAGAAGGAAAAAGAACAAATACCTTCCGGCCATAAATTGGAAGATAGCAAATAGGCAGAAAATAAAAAAGGCTGACTTTGCAGTCAGCCTTTT
>CAZECP010000099.1:0-15232 GCA_964510765.1 uncultured Ohtaekwangia sp.
CCATCGAGGATGATTCCTTTGTTTTTCTTTTTGCCAAATATCAACGGCTTGCCATGTTCCAGGAAGATCGTTGCGTTATCACGCGTGTCGGCATTGGTGTAGAGATCAAATGCACCATCATTGAAGATTCTGCAATTCGTATAAATTTCTACGAAGGCAGTGCCTTTGTGTTCATATGCACGCTTCAAAAGTTGTTGCAGTTGAGTGCGGTCTTTGTCGTGACCTCGTGCCACAAACGTTGCGCCAGCACCCAACGCAAGCGCAACCGGATTGAATGGATCATCAAGCGCTCCTAATGGTGATGACTTTGTAATTTGTCCGCGATGCGATGTTGGTGAGTATTGTCCTTTCGTGAGACTATATACTTCATTGTTGAACATCATGATATTCATGTCCACATTTCTGCGGCACGCATGAATGAAATGATTTCCACCAATACTCATGTTGTCTCCATCACCTGTTACTACCCACACACTTAAATCAGGTCGTGCAATTTTTAAACCGGAGGCAATCGCCAGCGCGCGTCCGTGGATAGAGTGAAAGCCATATGTGTCCATGTAGTATGGAAACCTTCCCGAGCATCCGATACCCGACACATAAACAATTTTTTCTTTCGGGATTCCGAGCTCCGGCATCAGCCGCTGTGAAGGAGACAAAACTGAAATTGCTCCACAGCCCGCACACCAGCGCACATCTACGTTGGGCTTAAAATCTTTGGCTGTGTAAATCAATTCGCCAACGTGTGGCTTCTCGAGTAAATCATCTATCGCAGTCTTCATACAAGAATTTCTTTTTGAGTTAATAAGCTTTCCAGTTTCGATTCTATTTCCGTTGACTTAAACGGTTTGCCTTGCATCTTATGAATGCCTGTCACCGGCTTGAGATATTTTGCCTGAATTAATAATTGCAACTGACCCATGTTCAGTTCAGGAATCACCACGCGTTGGAAGCGACTCAAAATTTCTCCAAGGTTTTTCGGGAACGGATTCAGGTAACGCAAGTGCAAAAATGAAAGCGATTGTCCTTTGGCACGAAGCCGTTCAAACGCTGTCTTTGCAGCACCGTATGTACTTCCCCAACTGATCATGAGCAAGTCACCTTCCTGTTCACCTTCCACTACTGCGTCAGGAATATCATTGGCAATGCGATTGATTTTCTCTGCTCGGATGTTCACCATCTTTTCGTGGTTAACAGAATCTGAACTTACGTTTCCAGATCCATCTTCTTTCTCCAATCCGCCAATGCGATGTTCCATGTTTTGAAAACCAGGGATCGCCCATTGTCTGCGCAGCGTTTCTTCATCGCGTTTGTAAGGAGCAAAGCCATTTGGATCGTTGGTGAAATAAGCTTTGATCTCAGGCAGACTTGTGAGCGAAGGAATTTTCCATGGCTCAGATGCCTGACCAATATATCCATCACTCAAAATCAAAACAGGAGTCATGTACTTGAGAGCGATTCGAACAGCTTCGAGCGTAATGTCAAAGCAATCTGCAGAACCTGACGCAGCAACGATAGGCATGGGAGCTTCTCCATGTCGGCTGAACATGCCCATGAGCAAATCACTTTGTTCGGTTTTGGTTGGAATACCTGTAGAAGGACCAGCACGTTGCACATCCACTACAATCAGCGGTAGTTCTGTCATCACTGCAAGACCCATTGCCTCTGTTTTCAATGATAGACCCGGACCGCTCGTTGTTGTTGCTGCTAAACTTCCTCCGAACGCTGCACCAATGGCACTACAAATTCCTGCAATCTCATCTTCAGCTTGCAAGTGCTTAACTCCATATTTTTTATAACCAGAAATAGCATGAAGAATATCTGTGGCAGGCGTAATCGGATACGAGCCAAGAAAGAGCGGAAGGTTTGCTTTGCGTGAAGCTACCACTAAACCCAATGCTATCGCATCGTTTCCTGTGATGCTGCGGTATCTTCCAGGAGGAAGGGGCGAGCGGTCAATAATATATTGTTGCTTGAAGTCAGGATTTTTCTCAGCATAATTCCAACCAGCACGAAGCGCATGCACGTTGGCAAGGATCACATCGTCTTTGCCTTTGAATTTTTTGTTGATCCAATTCACTGTAGGCTCCAGCGGACGGTGGAATAACCAATACGCAATACCAAGTGAAAAAATATTTCTCGTTTTGCTGATGAGTTTTGATTGAACATCCAAATCGATCAAAGCCGCCTTTAATTCTTTCGTGATGTCAAGTGCATGAACTTCATAATCTTTCAGCGTCCCATCTTCCAGCGGATTGGTTTCATATTTTGCAAGCGTAAGATTGCGCGCATCAAAACCTTCCGTGTTGGCAATGATGATTCCGCCTTTTTTCAAGTTGGCAAGATTTACTTTAAATGAAGACGCATTCATCGCAATGAGCACATCAATGTGATCGCCTGAAGTGTGAATGTTGTGCGTGCCAAAGTGGACCTGAAAAGCACTCACTCCATAAAGAGTTCCTTCTGGGGCGCGTATCTCCGAAGGATAATCCGGAAATGTGTTGACTTCGTTTCCTGCGAAACCGGATGTTTCTGAAAATTGTGTTCCCACTAATTGCATGCCGTCACCGGAGTCTCCGGCAAAACGGATGGTGGCTTCTTCAAGATGCTCCAATATCTTTGTCATGTTTCGAATTTTAAGTCGTGCAAAGGCAAAGAAAAGGTAGCCTTGTCGACTGAAATCGATTATGATATTCGTCAGTAAAACGCGTGATTGATCTTAGCGATCGTTACTTGAGCCAGCGATCAAACCAATCAAATGCTTCTGCCTGCATTTTTTCATCAAACTTGTGCGGCCCGGGATGGAACGTACAGCGATAATGATCCGATGCATTTGCTTTCGCAAAAACTTCACCCAGGATTTTATCCGCCTGTTTCATTTCTGGCAGTGTGTAGATTTCATCTTCCAGGTCGTTGAGCACCAATGTGGGCAGCGGTGCGCGCAGTCCGAGGATTTCAGGAAAGTCAAGATCGTTAGACAACAGCGGAATGTAGGTCATCCACGTGTGATAGATGGATCGATTCAAAAGAAAATCTTTCCAGGTTGTCATGAAGCCAACACACACCGCACATTTTATTCTTTCATCCAGCCCGCCCATATAGGCGGTGCGCAAGCCTCCACCCGAAAGACCACCACAACCCACGCGCGATGTATCCACATCTTCGCGCGCACAAAGTATGTCAAGCGCTTTACGATCTTCATTGAAAAATACACCAGGCCATGTTGTACCTGCGCAAAAGAGTGACTTTGCCAGAATGTGTTCATGATCGCCTGTCCACTCATTGTAGGCATCGATGTGGCTTTGTCGATCGTCATCATTTGCTTTCACACCTTTGTGAGCGAAGTCCTGAACATCGGAAAGCATGACGCGCCTGCTTCCAAAATCAAATGCATCCGACACCATCACTACGTAGCCACGTTTCGCAATTTCATTTGCCCATGCATGGTTGCCATAGTAATCGCGTTGCCAGCTTTTGTTCATAGGATGCTGAGAGTCGGAGTTACGAGTGATCTTCTCTTTGCCGAAAAATTTATTTCCACCGTGATCATGAAAAGCAAGAATCGCAGGAAGTTTTCCGGTTGCTTTCGCTGGTTTCAAAACGAACGCTTCACTCGGGCGCCCATAAGGCAACTGCCAACTAATCTCTTCGATCGCGAGTCCATCGAATTCATATTTCTTTTTGATCTCCACTTTGGGCAGTCCGCCAATTTCGGGAATGGATATGCGCTCCATTACTTTATTGCGCGCAGTGGTCCGCCACTCATCAATGTTTTTGAATTCATCCCTTCGGAATGAAAGTTTGGGCAATTGATTTTCAATGAGCGACACCGCCCACTGTCCATAGGGTCCGATTAAATTTTTTTCCATATCGGAAAGCTTCAAAGTTTGATCAAGGTTTTCTGTTGGTGAGTTGCAGGATGCCGGCCATAACATAGATAAGCCAAGTCCAGCCATGGTGCTTGTTTTGAGAAAGTCTCTGCGCGTTGATTCGTTCATGCTTATGCTTCCTTTATCAAAAGGTAAGGAATATCATCTGAATTTTTGAAAGGCTGAGAAATTTTCTCTGCCTGCTCTTACGGCTTGTCATTTCTATGATGAAGCGGAGTAATCACGATGTGACAAAGTGCCGCCATTTGATGATGTTGGTTTAATGAGTAGATTGTAGCTACGAAGTCGCTGAGTTCCTTGGCCGGTAACTCCATGATGAAGTAAAGGTGTAGTTAACGTTGATGGAAAATAAATTTTGCTATTTTTATCACCACAGAACTTACTCGTTTTGAGAACTCTGCGCGAGTATTTGGGAATCGAGTAAGTGAACTCTATTTGAAGTGGAGTAATTTCATTGTTGTTGTGTCGCCTTACAACCAAAAAATGTTGATCGAAATGAACAGCGATGTGTTTAAGAAAAATTTTGAATGAGCGGACCAGAAAAAAATTAGAACTATGATAAGGAAAGAAATAATTTGTGCAGAGATATTTATTGTTGGCATTTTGGGTTCAGTACTCATTGCCTCCTGCAGCAAAGATGCGGAGTTGCATAATGCATGGGTAAAAATTACGCAGCCGGATACAACCCATCGGTTTGAGCCCATTGGGCTTGCCATAGGAAACAAGGCATACCTTGGGTTGGGCCTAACTGCTGATGGGATAAATGATTCGCACCTCTGGCAATTTGACCCGCAAACAACAGCCTGGTCACGCAAGGCAGATTTTCCCGGAGAGAGAAGAGAGTATGCCTTTTCTTGTTCGGATGATTCGAAGCTTTTTGTAGGAGCCGGCAGAGGAATGAACAACAGCCTGAACGATGTGTGGCAATATGATGCCAGCGCTGATAAATGGTCGCAACTTCCAGATCTCCCATTCACTCACATGGATATCCCTTTCTCATTTACAATTTCCAACCAGCTTTTCGTGAACTTTGGAACGCAGTTGTGGTCGTTGGATCTTCAACAGAAGACATGGTCTAGAAAGAATGACCTGCCTTTTACTATTTTGCCTTTTTCAAACGGTTACTCCCCTTCTTCCAGAAACGGAACTGCCATGATTATTTCAGGGGAAATAAATCTGGTGTTCACGGAGATGGAGAGCTTGGATCACCCAACAGGTAAGACCTCCTTGTGGAAGTATGATCCCAGTATTGACACATGGACTGTTGTTCACTCCAATTTTTCGGCAGGAGGGGAAATGTTGGCCAGCGCCATTTTTAACATTTCCAGGAAAATCTTCTGTTCGTACGATTTTGAGTGGTGGGGAGATTACAGCATTGATGATAACCCGCCAGTCTTGAAGGGTGCGCCTGCCCTTCCAAAGCCAGCTACAACCGGAGCGTGTTTTTCTGTTGCCGGAAAAGGATATGTATTTCAGGATCGGGGTCAATTCTGGCAATACAATCCATAGAATATGAAGAGTCGCTTTAGGAATTTCGCCCTCTTCTTTTTCGTTTCATTCATCTCTTGTATGTCTCCGGTGGGCGCCCAAGATTATGCGAACACTCTGAAATTGGATGCCTTCCATGTAATAACAGAGCGTTATAATTTATCCTATGAGCGAGCTATTACTTCAAGTTTCACTGCGCAAGTGAGTTTTGAATATGGCACTTTTGGTAAAGGAACCATAAACGGAGTACGGGACTATACGCTGTCGGGGTTGGATGGAACTTTGGAATTGCGCTATTATCCGTTCAGCAAAAAACTAAAAGCCCCGCTAGGCTTTTTTATCGGGGAGAACTTTAGACGTTCCAACTATGATGAACAGTATAACGATCTGCTGTATGGCGGGTATGCAATGAAGGTGTCATCGCAAATATCGAGCTTTAACATTTGTGCCGGTTATAAATTCAAATATAGAAGTTTTTGTATTGAACCTATGGTAACAGTTGGTGTGGTGCGTGAGGTTTCGTATGGCTCACGAAGAGACAGGATACCTACAGGCTATTCAAACTTGCTTACCCTGAATGAGCCCGATTATTATTTTTTCAGAATCGGCTTCGGTTACATGTTCTGAAACTTATTCGGATGATTGGATGATTTCGCAAAGTGGGACCTAAGTGGAAATATATCTTTGTAGTGGTGTTTCCGGCCATGCATTTCTCATGGGCACAAAACCTTGTTCCCAATCCAAGTTTTGAATTAGGACGCGGCCCCATCTGCGGCATTGTTCTGGAGGCAAGTGATTTTTCTGATTATGCAAGTTCTTGGAGTTGCCCCACCGCAGGCACCAGCGATCTCTACTCAACGGTACAAGGCTATTCAACATGCGATAACTTCATGCCGAGTACAGATCCAAATCACATCGGTTCTCAATTGCCACATTCGGGAAAGCAATTTGCAGGCATCATTACTTCAACAGTGGTAGTGGGGTCGCCAGTCACAGTCCCGGTTAACCATGAGTACCTTGAGGTTCAACTGACTGAGAAGTTGATCGTGGGAGAGTACTACCTGGCAAGTATGTATGTCTCGTTGGCCGAAGGACCAAAATTGGCAAGCAACAATTTAGGGATGTACTTTGGTGACGTAAAGATTGCAGACTATAACAATAATAGTTTTCTCTCTTTTACGCCACAGATCAATGCTACGGAGGTTATTACCGATACGCAGCACTGGGTGCAAATCTGTGGCGTATTCAAAGCGACCTCACAGGCGCAGTATTTGATCATCGGAAATTTTTTTGACGAGACTGCCACCACCATCGTCAACAAAGGAGGGACATGGGGCACTCGCCCTAATAGTGGTTTGGCTTATTATTTTATCGATGACGTTTCGGTGGAGAAGATTAGTGGATTTAATCAGCTACTCGCACTCAGAAATGTTGACCAGATCTGCGAGCGCCAATCAACACAAATAAGCAGTATTAATCATTATGACACAATTGCCTGGTCAGTCTTTCCGGATACAACCAAAATAGTTGGCAACAAAGATACCTTGAAGGTTCAACCAGTTTCTACGACAAAATATCTGGCGGTGGCAAGGTCATGTGGTGTAACATATCGGGATACTATTTCTGTTAAAGTTAATCCATTGCCGAAAGTCAATTTAGGTTTAGATAGAAGCTTGTGTTCAGGCGAGTCACTGCTGCTTGATGCCGGAGTGGGGTATGCAAGTTATGTGTGGGGCGATTCTTCGCGAAACGAGTATTACAATGTTACCGGTGAAGGGCGATATTTTGTTAGGGTCAAAACAAAATATGGATGCGAGGGTGGCGATGAAATCTTGATTTCTTATTTAAGTCCGCCTACAGTAAATCTAGGCCCTGATCGGTTCGAATGCGCACCATTCAGATCATTGATTGCTTCCGGAAAAGAAAAATCAGCTTACAAATGGTCAACCAATTCAGTCAAGTCCGAAATTACTCCATCTGCATCAGGTAAATACTGGGTTCGTGTTGAGAATCAATGCGGAATTGCTGTTGATACAATTCAAATTTATTCGATGTCGGATACATTCATTCCAAATGTGGTGACCATGAATGGCGATCATCTGAATGACAAGTTCAAAATAGCAGGTGTGCCTGATTATACCCTTGGAGTAAAAGTGCTTGATCGGTGGGGAGAAGTCATTTTCAGTGAGAGTCAATATAACAGCACGTGGCCAGATCAGGAATTGTCAGAAGGAGTTTATTATTTTCTTATTAGTTATCCAGGTTGTCCCGATAAAAAGGGATGGATTCAATTGTTGAAATAAGTCTGAAACGTTGGGTCACAAGCGATACTAAGAATATCTCTCTTCCAATAGTGAACGTACTGCTTCTATTCTCCTCCATTGCTGGTTCATTGTTCATTCATTATTCATTCATTGTTGATTCATCCGGCTATAGAGTGCCATCGATGTGGCATGCATCCGCTGGCTACGTCCTTTCATTCTCAGGCTACAGACCGGCTTGGCGACTAAGGCCTGATTGACGGCATTTCCTGCAATAAGGGGATTTTTATGAAAGCTGCTATAACGGCACTCGCCATTCACTCTATGGCCATCCGAAGGAGTATTTGAAATGTTTCCTCAGTAGAAAACAATGGATCAAATCAGCGATTGAATGTAATTATATGCACCACTCACAAATCCTATTGCCACTACACCGGTAACGCAAATTGCAAAGCTGAGTTTTTCATAAAACGAAGTTGATAATGTTGCGATAGGCGTTTCGTTTTTGTTGATGAACATTGCTTTCACAACAAGGAGATAATAGTAAAGTGAGATCGTTGCATTTAGTACTGCTATCAACACAAGGATGTACATGCCTTTTGAAGCGGCTGCAGTGAAAAGGAAAAACTTTCCGAAGAAACCAGCAACAGGAGGAATTCCCGCTAACGAGAACAGAGAGACTAACATAATGATGCTCAGGCCCGGATTGGTTTGATAGAAACCATTCAAATCATCCATTCCTTCTTTGCCGGTTGCATTGTTCACGATTGACAAAATACCAAACACCGCCAGGTTCGACAAGCCATAGATGAGCATGAAGTAAATGATGGTGTTCATACCTAATGAATCTGTGTTCATGAACCCGAGCATCATGAATCCCGCTTGTGTGATGGATGAAAATGCCAGGAAACGCTTCATATTTTTTTGTCGCAATGCAAATAAGTTACCGACCACCATCGTGGCGACTGCGAGGGAATACAAAGCCACCGTCCACACGTGAGATTGAGAACCGAACACGCGATACAAAACCAACATGAGTGTGAAGAGCGATGCGCCTTTTGAAACAACCGAGAAATACGTTGTGACGGGAAGTGGAGCACCTTCGTACACATCAGCTGTCCAGAGGTGGAATGGCACGAGTGATAATTTGAATCCCAATCCCGACAAGAAAAAGATCAAAGCTAAAACAGCAAGAGCACTATCAGACGACTGTGATGCAATCTCGCCAAAATGCAAAGTTCCGTACACTCCATACATCATGGAAAGCCCGAAAAGTAAAATCGCAGACGAAACAGCGGATGACATTAATAACTTCACGCCAGCTTCGGCTGAACGCTTAAGCGATTTATTGAAAGCAGCCAGGAGTGTTAGCGGAAGCGTAGCCATTTCCAATCCTAAATAGAGCATCAGGAAATCGCCTGCTGAAATCATAAAGAACATACCCATCAGCGTAGCATACACCGACAAATAGAACGGACCAGTCTTCGCCTGGTGCATCGGCTTCAACAATGCTGTAGATGATTGCAGAAACACGATTAAGGTTGATAGCGTAAGAATATTTTTCAAAAACATCCGAAGCGGATCGTTGATGTACATGCTCCCGAATAATTTCACAGGCTCAGCAGGAATGAATCCAACAACCAGCAAGCCGACCGTTGACCAAATGGTGAAATGAATCAGGTTCTTGTTGGCATTGCCTTCGGTGATGTCGGCAACAAGTTGTATCAGAATGAATACGGTAAGAAGTACTTCGAGGCGCATAGCCGATAAAATGTTCCAGCTCATAACCTTAGTTGATTAAATTTTGAAGAATGGCAGGCAGCGGCTCTTTGATCAGGTTGGAAAGCCACAGCGGAGCCAAGCCAATGGTTGCAATAGAAACTACCAACGTGACTGTTCCCAGTTTTTCAAACCACATCGCGTCTTTCAGTTCGAGATAGTGATTGTTCTTGATCGGGCCGAGCAATAAGATTCCAACCACACGGAGAATGTAAACGGCAGTCACCACAATGGATGAACAAGCTACAATCGTTGCGATGCGATGGAACGTATCTGCATTCTGAAACGATCCAACAAATATGGTCATCTCGGCAACAAAGCCACTCAAGCCTGGCAGACCAAGAGAAGCCAAACCTGCAATCACATAAACGACCGATAAGAATGGAATTACTTTCATCAAGCCACCCATCTCGTCAATCATGCGTGTGTGCGTGCGACCGTAGATCATTCCGATCAACGCGAAGAAGAGAGCAGTCATCAGTCCGTGCGAAATCATTTGAAGGATTGCTCCTGTTGTTGCCGTTTCATTCATCATCAGCAATGCGAAGAGCACAAGGCCGCAGTGACTCACGGAAGAATACGCATTGATGTATTTCAAATCTTTTTGCCAGATCGCACCGAACGCTCCATAGATAACACTGATGGTTGTGAGAATGATGAATATCCATGCAAGTGCATGCGCGCCTTCGGGCAACAAATACATCGCTACACGAAACGCGCCATAGCCACCAAGTTTCATCAATACGCCTGCGTGTAACATCGATACGGCTGTTGGTGCAGACGCGTGGCCATCGGGTGACCAGGTGTGAAATGGAAACAGCGCTCCTAAAATTCCGAATCCAATAAATGTAAATGGAAAGAAAAATATCTGAGCTGCCACTGGTATATGAACTTTCGCGATCTCTGTTAAATCAAAAGTCAACCTTCCACCATCTGGCGCAGAGTTAAAATAGATGCCGAGCAAACCAACCAACAACAAAGCTGATCCACCCATCAGCATCAGCGTAAGCTTCATGGCTGAATACTCTTTCGGGCCACTGCCCCAAATGCCGATCAGCAAATACATCGGAATCACCGCTACTTCATAGAATAAAAACATCGTGAACAAATCCAATGAGATGAAGAAACCGAACACACCAGATGCGAGAAGTATAAGCGAAATGAAAAATTCTTTTGTGAGATACTCCACTTGCCATGAAACAAACACACCCGCGAATGTCACAATCGATGTAAGAACAATCATCGACATGGAGATTCCATCAATACCAAACTTCAGTTGAATGTTGAATGATTCGTACCACATAGTAGTGGAAACAAAAAGCATTGCGTCTGTATTTCCGGCATTGCGTTCCTGGTAAAACCAATACAGAAGCAAAAATGAAAATACCAATTGCGCGG
Organism: uncultured Ohtaekwangia sp.; assembly: GCA_964510765.1. Taxonomy (GTDB): domain Bacteria; phylum Bacteroidota; class Bacteroidia; order Cytophagales; family Cyclobacteriaceae; genus ELB16-189. The sequence continues at coordinate 10,814 of CAZECP010000099.1, forward strand.
TCATGCCGATGGCCGAAACAATCCTCACGCTTTTCAGGTCTTTGACCATCGCAATACCAAACATGGTAAGGATGGGAATGATGATTAAAACGAGTAGCGGATTCATGATAAATTAATTAGATAAGTAGAACATAGCCAGTGTGAGAAACAAGACACCTGAAGCAAAAAACCAGATATACAATTGCATGTGACCGGATTGAATGCGCTTGATGGCTCCGGAGAAAAATACAGTTGTGTCACCAATCAAATTCATCGTGCCATCTACAATGTGCCTGTCGAACCACGCCACTGACCGCGATACAAACTGGAACAAAATATTTTTGGTGATGAAGAGATACACTTCATCGATATAGAATTTATGAAAGGCTGATTGATACAACCCACTCAGGCTTGCCGCGATGGTTTCGGGCTTTGAATTCTTCTTGTAATAGAAAACATACGCGATTCCAATTCCCAATAAACCAATCAACACAGAAGGAGCCGCGATCATCAGATGAAATTCGGTGTGTAGCTCTTTCCCATTGGTTGTAACTAAATCATGGAATGGAACGAAGCCAGCAACTACCGATGCAACTGCCAGAAAGATCAAAGGAAACTTCATCGAAGCGGGTGACTCATGAGGGGTGTGATGGTATTCCGGATTTGTATTCCAGAAAATATTGAAGTACAAACGGAACATGTAGAAAGCGGTAATGCCAGCTACTAACCACTGCACTGCAAAAATTATTTTGTTGTGTTCAAATGCAGCGACAAGAATTTCATCCTTGCTGAAAAAGCCTGAAAGCGGGGGAACACCAGCAATCGTCAAACACGCAATCAGGAAAGTAATATGAGTTACGGGCATATACTTTTTCAGTCCGCCCATGTCTGTCATCAGATTGCTATGAACAGCATGAATGACTGAACCTGCTCCGAGGAACAACAGTGCTTTGAAGAAGGCATGAGTGAACAAATGAAACAACGAAGCCATGTAACCAAGTCCATGCTCTCCATAACCGGAAACTCCAAGTGCCACCATCATGTAACCAATCTGCGAAAGCGTAGAGAACGCAAGCACCCGTTTAATATCAAGTTGTGTGCAAGCGATGACAGCCGCGAAAAGAGAGGTGAAACTTCCCACATACATGATCACTTCAAGCGCATCGGGCGATGAGAAAGAATACACAGGGAAAAGTCTGGCAACCAGATACACACCGGCCACCACCATGGTTGCAGCATGAATTAACGCGCTCACAGGTGTTGGGCCTTCCATCGCATCGGGTAACCAGATGTGAAGAGGGAACATCGCAGACTTGCCCGCGCCACCCATGAAGATCAACAGCATTGCCCACGTTGTTACTGACAATCCAAGGAACATTGCTCCAGAAGCTTGTCCAATCACGGGGCCATTCAAACTGGTGAGTGTGGCAAAATCAAATGTCTCACTGTTAAAAGACAAAATCAGAATACCAATCAAAAATCCAAGATCAGCAAAGCGCGTAACAATGAATGCTTTCTTTGATGCAGCAACAGCAGACGGTTTCTCATAATAAAAACCAATCAGCAAATAGGAAGACACACCAACCAGTTCCCAGAAAATGTACATCTGAAAAATATTAGTCGCTACCACCAATCCTAACATCGAGAAAGTAAAGAGCGAAAGGAAAGCATAGTAACGCTGAAAACCTTTCTCACCCTGCATGTAGCCGAGACTATATATATGCACCATCAACGACACGGTGGTGATCACCACCAACATCATGGCAGAAAGTGGATCGAGCAAGATTCCCAAATGGATTTGAAGCTTATCCGTAAACGACAGCCAGAGAACATTAAATGCTTCAACTGCCTGGTAGCCTTCTTCAGGATTACCGGTTGAAAAATAATTGTAAGCTGTGAACCAAGACAGAAGTGTAATGAATAGTAATCCAGTTGTACCAATGATCCCGGTAACGGATGGTTTAAGTTTATCGCTCAACAACCCTAGTGAAAAGAAAACAATCAGCGGTGTGAGCAATATAAAAAGTGTGAATGAATAATTCATAGCATTAGTATTTTAGTTCATCAACATCATCCACATTCACGGTTAAGAACTTGCGATAGATATTGATTATAAGAGCTATTGCAATTGCTGCTTCAGCTGCGGCAATCGCCATCACAATCAGCGCGAAGAAGTGTCCTTCCAGACGGTTTGGATAGAGATAGTGATTGAACGCAACGAAGTTGATGTTTACGGCATTGAGCATGAGTTCAATTCCCATCAACATCGTAATAAGATTTCTGCGGATGAGCACACCCAGCAACCCAATGAAAAACACAAGGGCGCTTAGAATGATCATGTAGTTGAGCGGTATTTCAGATTGTAAATTCATGACTTTGGCTTACGGGCAATAAAGATGGTTCCAACTAAAGCAGCGAGAAGTAAAATGCTGATTGCTTCAAAGGGCAATGCATATCCAAACTCTCCTGTGTCCAGCAAAAGGCGGCCAATGGTTTTCATATCTGTGCCAATAGAAGCTTGAGCAGTTGGCGTGAATGTGAATTGTAATATGGTAATCACTGAAATCACTATTCCACCAACAGCGGTGATCAGTCCACTGAGCACATGACTAATTTTAGGACGATCGAGTTTTGAATTGATCTGACTGGTGAGAAGAATCGAGAAGATGATCAGAACTACAATTCCACCAGCATACAATATCAATTGTACGGCTGCGAGAAACTGGAAGTTCATCATGTAGAAAAGTCCTGCCATTGCTACTAATACAAACAGCAAGTAAATGGCAGCGCGAAGAATTCTTCTGTCGAGAATTGAAAGAATCGAAAAGACAACGATGCTGGCTGCCAGAATGTAGAATATGATTTTAGGGCCGCTCATTTTGTTTCATGTTTATCCTTGATCACTACTTTTGATCCGGGCTGATTTAATTGCTTCACAAGCTTGGTTCTGTCGAACACAGCATGTTCAAACTCCTGACTGAAGGCAATTGCATTTTGGTCGCATGCCGGAACGCATAACCCGCAAAGTGTACAAGTGTCAAGGTGATAGATATATTTGTCGAGGGTTCGTTTCGCTTTGCCGTCTTCGCCTACTTCACGTTTGCTGATGATTTCAATGGAACCATTTGGGCAAGCGCGCGCACAACTGTTGCAGGCATCGCAGAAATGCTCATTGTCCTCCGTGTGTTTTAAAATCAATTCACCTTTGAAGGCGTCAAACATTTTCAGTGTGGCGCGGTTCTCCGGATATTGTTGTGTTACAATCTCGCTCGACTTCACAAAGTATTTGCCCGTCACTTTCATGCCGCGCGCAAGCGAAGCTACTCCATCGTAGATTTCATGGAAGTAATTGCCGATTTCTTTTAAAAGTGCCATTGCATCAGTGTTAAGAATGAAATCAAAATCAGATTCATCAGATTGATGGGGAGCAAATACTTCCACTCAAGCGCGAGCAGTTGATCAATGCGCAGCCGCGGGAAAGTCCACTTGAACCACATCATCACATAAATCACAAACGCAGTCTTGCCGAAGAACCAGAACACCGGAGGAATGTAATCCATGATGTTGTTGAAGAACGTTACGTTGTAGAGGTGAAAGGGAAGCCAACCTCCAAGAAAAACTGTAACGGCAATCGCTGCGATGATGAACATGTTCATGTACTCAGCGAGGAAGAAGAACGCGAACTTGATTCCTGAATATTCAGTATGAAATCCAGCTGTCAATTCAGATTCTGCTTCTGCTAAATCGAAAGGTCCGCGATTTGTTTCGGCCGTCCCTGCGATCAGATAAATCACAAAAGCAATTACAGCCGGAATGTGTCCTTTAAAAATCCACCAGCCATCTTGCTGAGAAGAAATGATGTCAGAGAACTGCATCGATCCTGCAAACGTAACCATGCAAAGAAGTGCAAGGCCAACCGACAATTCATAACTGATCACCTGCGCACCACTGCGCATCGCGCCAATCACCGAGTACTTGCTGTTACTTGCCCAGCCTGCAATCAACACACCAATCACACCCATGCTACTGATCGCGAGGATGTAGAGCACACCGATATTCAGGTCAATGGCTTGCAAACCTTTGGCGAAAGGAATAGAACCAATCGCCATAATACTTGCAACGATTACAATGAACGGAGCGATGTTGAAAAGAAATCCATCGGCATTGCGGATGTAGATCAATTCTTTCAACAGAAGTTTTATTAAGTCAGCGATGGTTTGAAATATTCCCATCGGGCCAACACGATTCGGGCCGATGCGGTTTTGCATGCGCGCACAAATTTTCCGCTCGGCATACACGAGATATAAGCCAAGCACCGCATAGAAAGTAAGGATCGCAACACCCAGCAACAACATCAATAACAAGCCAGCAACAAAAGGCGAAAAGTTACTATTGAAGTAGCTGGTGATGGAATCGATCAAAGAAGTGAAGTCGTACATA
>CAZECP010000099.1:15332-16914 GCA_964510765.1 uncultured Ohtaekwangia sp.
CCACTGATGGCAACGAGGTCGGCAATCTTATGACCGGCAGCGAGTTTGTTCATAACAAATAAGTTGGAGAAGTTGGGTGTGCGATAGTGAATGCGCGCAGGCGATGGCGCTCCATCACTCACAATATAAACTCCCAACTCACCACGCGCAGTTTCCACGCGCTGGTAGTATTCTCCTTTGGGCGCTTTGATTGCTTTCAACTCCAGCATAGTTGACCCTTGCGGAATGTTATCAGCCAATTGCTCAATAATATCCAGCGATTCCCACATCTCTTTCATGCGCACTAAGTAACGGTGATAGGTGTCGCCTTCAGTGTAAGTGATCTCATTGAACTTCACAAAAGGATAGGCAGAGTATGGTTCAATCTTGCGTATATCGCAATGCCAGCCGGAGCCGCGACCACTTGGACCGGTAACTCCATAATCGATAGCAACTTCTTTGCTCATGATTCCTATGCCTTGGGTGCGTTCGCGGAAAATGATATTTCCCGTAAGGAGCTGATCGTATTCAGGAAGTTTCTTTCTGAAATATTTTACAAACTCCATTGTGCGTTTCTGGAAATTCGGATGCACATCATGCATCAAACCGCCAGGCGTAATAAAACTCTGAAGCAACCTTGCACCGGTGCTCTCTTCAAAAATGTCAAGTATCTTTTCGCGATCACGCAAGCCATAGAAGAAAGTAGTCAATGCACCAAGGTCCATTCCGAATGCTGACCACCACAATTGATGAGAAGCAAGTCTGGTGAGCTCTGCGAGAATTGTACGAATGTATTTTACGCGATCACTCACTTCTACTTCCATTGCCTTCTCTACACAAAGCGACACTGCTTCATTATTAATGTGTGCTGAGAGATAATCCATTCTGTCAGTAAGGTGCAGTAGCTGAGGATACGTCAACGCTTCGCTCATCTTCTCAATGCCGCGATGAATGTATCCGCAGTGAGGAATTAAGTATTTCACCTTCTCACCTTGCAGGCAAGTTTCAAATCGCAACACTCCGTGCGTACTCGGGTGCTGAGGCCCCATGTTGATGATGTATTCCTCTTTGTCTTTAATGTCGATATCTACCATTGTTTCTTCCATAGCTCAACGTTCAATGGTGAATGAATCTTTATAATCTTTGCGCAACGGATAACCCACCCAGTCGTCTTCGAGAAAAATCCTTCTCAGATCAGGATGGTTTTCAAATTTGATTCCGAACAAATCGAATATTTCTCTTTCGTAAAACTCAGCGGCCTTCCACACATCGCTCACAGTTGGTATTGTGGGATTAGCTTTATCAGCTAAAATCACTTTCACCATAATATAATGACCGTGAAATGAGGAAGTGAGATGATACACCACATGAAATCCATCTTTACGATCAGCAGCCGTTTCGTTAAAGAGGAAATCGAATTTTGTTTCGGGGCTTGACTTCAATGCCTTTGCCAACTCTTGAATCTGCGCGGCTGTTACTATCACTTCGGGAAATTGTTTGTTGACTCCAGGCTTCATGTCGGGAACTTGAGCAGCAACGAAAGCAGTAATCTCTTCGCGTGTCATGATGCAGGGGTTTGGTTGGGTTGAGTCTGTTGAACTTC
>CAZECP010000100.1:0-16688 GCA_964510765.1 uncultured Ohtaekwangia sp.
ACGTAGGTTTGTTGCTCCGTGGTATTGAAAAAGAGCAAATCTGCCGTGGTATGGTTATTTGTAAGCCTGGTTCAGTTACTCCTCACGCTAAATTCAAAGCTGAAGTTTATGTATTGAGTAAAGAAGAAGGTGGTCGTCACACTCCATTCTTTAACAAATACCGTCCTCAGTTCTATTTCCGCACTACGGACGTAACTGGTGAAGTGAAACTTCCTGCAGGTGTAGAAATGGTTATGCCTGGTGATAACGTATCAATCGAAGTTGAATTGATCAACAAGATCGCTATGGAAAAAGGTCTTCGTTTCGCTATCCGCGAAGGTGGCCGCACCGTAGGTTCTGGTCAGGTTACTGAAATCCTTGACTAAAACTTCCTTGCCGCAAGGCAAATAATTGATAATCAATACTTAGGCGTTTCCGAGATTTTTCTTGGAAACGCTTTTGTTTTAATTTGGATTGCCATACATTTGCAGTCCTTTTGAAAACAAGGGATAGGGTGTTTAGAAGGAATCCGGCTCAGGGAAAAAATCTATGAGTCGACTTCAGGAGCAAAACCCAGAAAGTAAACGAAATAAACGGGTGTAGTTCAACGGTAGAATAGCGGTCTCCAAAACCGTTGATCTTGGTTCGAATCCAGGCACCCGTGCAGAAATAGACTTAGAATGGAAAAAATTAAAAACTATATCCTCGAGTCGATTGACGAGATCAGAAACAAAGTTTCATGGTCTAAGTTCAGCGAATTGCAAAGCAGCGCCATCCTTGTATTGGTGGCATCATTAATCTTTGCTTTGGTAATTGGCCTTGTGGATTTAGGTTTTAAGAATGCTTTGACTTGGTTTTACAGAGAATTCTAAAGTCATGGCAGAGCTTAAATGGTATGTATTGCGCGTGATCAGCGGCCAGGAGAAGAAAATCAAATCTTACCTGGAGACAGAGATCGAACGTTCTAAACTTACGGAATACATTCCTCAGGTACTGATTCCTTCGGAAAAAGTATATGAGATGCGCAATGGCAAAAAACGCGTGCGTGAAAGAAATTTCTTCCCTGGATACGTTTTAGTATCTGCAGATTTAAGCCACGGTGAAGCCTATCACAAAGTGAATAATATTCCCGGAGTGATCGGTTTTTTAGGTGGAGCAGGATCTGCACAAACTAACAAAGAACCAGTTCCTTTGAGACAAAGTGAAGTGAATAGGATTCTTGGAAAAGTAGATGAGGTTGATCAGTTTGAAGAAAAACTAGAAACACCTTTCATAAAAGGTGAATCAGTGAAGGTAATGGATGGACCATTCAGTGGCTTCACGGGAAATGTGGAGGAGATTTTTGAAGACAAGAAGAAGTTGAATGTGATGGTGAAAATATTCGGGCGTAACACCCCGGTGGAATTAAGTTACATGCAAGTAGAAAAGTTAGACTAAGAATAAAATGGCTAAGGAAGTAACAGGTTATTTGAAGTTGCAGGTAAAAGGTGGAGCGGCCAATCCGGCACCTCCTATCGGACCAGCATTAGGTTCAAAAGGTTTGAACATCATGGATTTTTGCAAGCAGTTCAACGCTCGCTCGCAAGACAAGCCAGGCCAGGTATTGCCTGTGCTCATCACTATTTATAATGACAAGTCTTTTGACTTCGTTATTAAAACTCCTCCCGCTGCGGTATTGATCATGGAAGCTATCAAGCTTCAAAAAGGATCAAAAGAACCTAACCGCGCAAAAGTTGGATCGATCTCTTGGGATCAGATTAAAAAAATTGCAGAATTAAAAATGCCTGACCTCAATGCATTCAAAGTTGAGTCGGCTATGAAAATGATTGCAGGTACAGCACGCAGCATGGGTGTTACTGTTAGCGGTGTTGCTCCCTGGAGTAAGTAAGGAAGTTAAATGTTAAAAGTTAAAAGTAAGAACGCTTCCAGTCGAACTATTAACTGATAACCGTTAACGATTAACTAAAACGAAAATGGCACGAATTTCAAAAAATAGAAAAACAGTAGCTACCAAGTTCAACTTGGAAAAAGAGTACTCGCTTACTGAAGCCAGCAAAATGTTGAAGGATATTACCTTCACCAAGTTTGATGCTTCGGTGGATGTTGATATCCGCTTGGGTATCGATCCAAAAAAATCAGACCAGATGGTGCGCGGAGTAGTTTCGTTGCCACATGGTTTGGGAAAAGTAGTTCGCGTACTTGTTCTTTGCTCACCTGACAAAGCTCAGGAAGCAAAAGATGCAGGAGCGGAACACGTTGGTCTTGATGACTACATTCAAAAAATTGAAGGTGGCTGGACAGACATTGATGTAATTATCACCATGCCTACAGTAATGGCAAAGGTTGGTAAGCTTGGTAAAGTATTAGGCCCTCGTGGCTTGATGCCAAACCCGAAGTCAGGCACAGTAACTCTTGACGTAGCAAAAGCTGTTAAAGAAGTGAAAGCTGGTAAAGTAGACTTCAAAATCGATAAACAAGGAATTATTCACGCAAGTATAGGTAAGGCTTCTTTTACCCCTGAGAAAATCAAGGATAACGTGGCTGAACTTATTAACGCTGTTGTGAAACTGAAACCAGCTTCATCAAAAGGAACTTACTTGCAAAGTATTTCCCTTTCTACTACAATGAGCCCTGGAATCAGAATTGATTCAGCATCCATAGGTCTTTAATTTTTGAGAAAATGACCAGAGAAGAAAAAGGACAAATAATTGATGAGTTGGCTGTGAAGTTTTCACAGAACAACCATTTCTATATCACTGATGCTTCAGGTTTAACCGTAGCTCAGGTGAACGCATTGCGTAGGTTGTGTTTCAATGCAGGAGTGGAATATGTGGTTTACAAAAACACATTGATCCGCAAAGCACTTGAAAAACAAAAATCAGACTACAAAGAAATTTTCGGATCTCTGAAAGGCTTTTCAGGCGTGATGTTCTCGAAAGAGGCTGGTAACGCTCCTGCAAAAGTTATAAAGGAGTACCGTAAGAAACTAGAGGGCAAACCCGGATTAAAAGCAGCTTCCATCGAGTCTGCCCTCTTTGTTGGGGAACAACACCTCAACACGCTAGCTGAGTTGAAATCTAAAAATGAACTCATTGGCGAAGTTATTTCATTGCTTCAATCTCCAGCGAAGAATGTATTGTCAGCTCTTTTGAGTGGCAAGCAGACGGTAGCTGGCTTGGTAAAAGCATTGGAAGAAAGAAAATCTCAAAACTAAAATCGAAACTAAAAATTTTAAACACTTATCAATCATGGCGGACATCAAAGCAATTGGCGATCAACTTGTAGAACTTACAGTAAAAGAAGTAAACGAATTAGCTTCTTATTTGAAAGAAACATATGGCATCGAGCCTGCGGCTGCTGCAGTAGCAGTAGCAGCTGGTCCTGCTGCTGGTGGCGCTGCCGCTGCTGCAGAGAAGACTAACTTCGATGTTGTATTGAAGAGCGCAGGAGCTAACAAACTTCAGATCGTGAAGCTTGTAAAAGAATTGACTGGTCTTGGCTTGAAAGAAGCTAAAGATGTAGTTGATGGTGCTCCTAAGACTATCAAAGAAGGCTTGCCTAAAGACGAAGCCGAAAACCTCAAGAAGCAACTCGTTGAAGCTGGTGCTGAAGTAGAGTTGAAGTAATTTCTTGAAAGGCGCGGATACCGTCTGAAAAAGGGATTTCAGGCCCCATTCCTTGAAAAAAGGGTTGGGGTCTTTCCCTATTTAAATGTATCTAAGTACGAAATTCTATTCTGGTAAATTTTAACCGCTAAGTACCTTGGCAAAGAAGACAGCAAACAACCGGATTGATTTTTCATCCATTGACAAAGTATTGGAGTATCCTGATTTTCTGGATATCCAGCTTCAGTCATTCAAAGACTTTTTGCAGATCGAAACGCCTGCAGAGAAGAGACAGAACGAAGGTCTCTTCAAAGTGTTTGCAGAAAACTTTCCGATCTCCGACTCACGCGAAAACTTCGTGCTTGAGTTTGTGGATTATACAATTGATCCTCCAAAATATAACGTTGACGAATGTATTGACCGCGGTCTTACATTCTCCGTACCGCTGAAAGCGAAATTGCGCCTCACTTGTAACGATGAGGACAATGAAGATTTCGAAACCATTGAACAGGAGGTGTTTTTAGGAAACATTCCTTACATGACCGAGAAAGGCTCATTCGTGATCAATGGAGCTGAGCGCGTAATCGTTTCACAACTTCACCGTTCGCCTGGTGTTTTCTTCGCCATGAGCAAACACACCAACGGTACCAAGTTGTATTCAGCGCGTATCATTCCTTTCAAAGGATCATGGATTGAATTTGCCACGGACGTGAACGCGGTAATGTATGCGTACATCGATCGTAAGAAAAAATTCCCTGTAACCACTCTGCTTCGCGCGATTGGTTATGGTACTGATAAAGATATTCTTGATTTGTTCGGCTTGAGCGAAGAAGTAGAAGCAAGCAAGAACACATTGAAGAAAATGGTAGGCCGCAAGTTGGCTGCGCGTGTTTTGAAAACATGGACAGAAGACTTCGTGGATGAAGATACCGGTGAAGTTGTTTCCATTGATCGTAACGAGGTATTACTCGAGCGCGATCATTTGATCACGGCTGAAGATGCTGACACTATTTTGGAATCGGGCGCGAAGTCAATCATTCTCCACAGAGAAGATGTGAACGTTGCCGACTTCCAGATCATCTTCAACACATTGGCGAAAGACAACTCGAACTCTGAAAAAGAAGCCGTTGAACAAATCTATCGTCAATTAAGAAACACTGAAGCTCCTGACGAACAAACTGCTCGTGATATTATCCAGAGCTTGTTCTTCAGCGAGAAGCGCTATGACCTCGGTGAAGTAGGTCGTTACAGAATAAACAAAAAATTAGGTCTTGACTTGAGTGCGGATCAACGCGTGTTGACCACCGAAGACATTATCCTGATTGTAAAATATTTGATCGGTTTGATCAACTCCAAAGCAGTTGTTGACGATATCGATCACTTGAGCAACAGACGCGTCCGTACAGTTGGTGAACAGTTGTATTCACAGTTTGGTGTTGGTCTTGCGCGTATGGCAAGAACCATCAAAGAAAGAATGAACGTTCGCGATAACGAAGACTTCAAGCCGGTTGATTTGATCAACGCGCGCACGTTGTCTTCCGTGATCAACTCGTTCTTTGGAACGAACCAGTTGTCACAGTTCATGGATCAGACCAATCCGCTTGCTGAGATTACTCACAAGAGAAGAATGTCGGCACTCGGGCCAGGTGGTCTTTCACGTGAGCGTGCGGGCTTTGAAGTTCGAGATGTACACTATACGCACTACGGTCGCTTGTGTACCATCGAAACACCAGAAGGTCCGAACATCGGTTTGATTTCATCACTCTGTGTTCATGCGAAAGTGAATAAGATGGGTTTCATTGAAACTCCTTATCGCAAAGTGGAGGATGGAAAAGTAAAAGGAAAAGATGTACTCTTCCTTACAGCTGAAGAAGAAGACACACACAACATCGCCCAGGCGAATGTGAAGTTGAAGTCGAATGGTGAGTTTGATGAGGAGAAAGTGAAGGCTCGTTTCGAAGGAGACTTCCCGGTAGTGGAGCCGAAAGAAATTCGCTACATGGACATTGCTCCAAACCAAATCGTGTCAATCGCTGCTTCGTTGATCCCATTCCTCGAGCACGATGATGCGAACCGTGCGTTGATGGGTTCGAACATGCAACGTCAGGCGGTGCCTTTGATGAGACCGGAAGCACCAATTGTTGGGACAGGTTTGGAGGGGCGCATTGCAATTGACTCACGCGCGCTAATCCTCGCAGAAGCAAATGGTGTTGTTGAGTTTGTTGACGCGAAGAAAATCGTTATCAAATATGAAGTTTCTGAAGAGCAACAACTCGTTCGCTTTGAAGATGAATTCAAAACATATAGCCTGATCAAGTTCCGCAGAACGAACCAGGACACTTGCATCAACTTAACTCCGATCGTGAAGAAAGGTGATAAAGTGGTGAAAGGTCAACCGCTGTGTCAGGGTTATGGAACAGAAAAAGGAGAACTCGCTCTTGGAAGAAACTTGTTGGTGGCTTACATGCCTTGGCAAGGTTACAACTTCGAGGATGCGATCGTTATCTCCGAGCGCGTAGTTCGTGATGATGTTTACACTTCTATTCACATTGAAGAATTTGAATTGGAAGTTCGTGACACGAAGCGCGGTGAAGAGGAATTGACTTCTGAAATTCCGAACGTAAGCGAAGAAGCCGTTAAGCATCTGGATGAGAACGGTATTATCCGCGTAGGAGCAGAAGTAAAAGAAGGCGACATTCTTATCGGTAAGATTACTCCTAAAGGAGAAACCGATCCTACTCCGGAAGAAAAATTGTTGCGCGCCATCTTTGGTGATAAAGCCGGTGATGTGAAAGATGCTTCAATGAAAGCGCCTCCATCATTGAAAGGTGTTGTTATCGATACAAAATTGTTCTCTCGTCCGAAACGCGACAAAGATGTTCGCACTAAGTCGAAGAAAGAATTGGATGCACTGAAGGCGCGCTACAGCAAGCAATTGACTGACTTGCGCGATGAGATGGTTAAGAAATTGACAGCTCTTCTGAATGGCAAGACAAGCCAGGGTGTGAAACACAAATTTGGTGATGAATTGATCAGCAAAGGCGTGAAGTTCTCTGCAAAAGTGATTGAAAGCAATCTCTTCCCTGACAAGAATATCTATCGCGATGAAAGCAATTACAATGTTCCTGAAGAAGTGAACCTGATTGCAGACATCAGTCTTGAGTCATGGAGCACGGATGATCATACCAATGACCTCGTTGCTGAAGTAGTGAAAAATTATCTCAATCGCAGAAACGTGATTGCAGGTGAATTCAAGAGAGAGCGATTTACTCTTGAAGTTGGTGACGAATTGCCAGCAGGAATCGTGCAATTGGCAAAGGTTTACATAGCGAAGAAGCGCAAGTTAAAAGTGGGAGATAAGATGGCGGGTCGCCACGGGAACAAGGGTGTTGTCGCTCGTATTGTTCGCGAAGAAGATATGCCTTTCCTTGAAGATGGAACGCCAGTTGACATTTGTTTGAATCCGCTTGGTGTACCTTCACGTATGAATCTCGGTCAGATTTTTGAAACTGTATTGGCGTGGGCCGGAAAGAAGTTAGGGCGCAAGTATGCAACTCCGATTTTTGACGGAGCCTCTCTTGATCAAGTGTCTACTGAATTGGCGGAAGCAGGCTTGCCTGAATTTGGACGTACTTATCTCTATGATGGTTTGACGGGTGCGAAGTTCGATCAACCTGTTACAGTGGGTATGGCGTACATGTTGAAACTCGGCCACTTGGTTGATGATAAGATGCACGCACGCTCAATCGGACCTTATTCACTCATCACGCAGCAACCTCTTGGTGGTAAAGCGCAGTTTGGTGGTCAGCGTTTTGGAGAGATGGAGGTTTGGGCTATTGAAGCATTCGGTGCATCACACATCTTGCAAGAGATACTCACCATCAAGTCGGACGATGTGATTGGTCGCGCGAAAGCGTACGAATCAATTGTGAAGGGCGAGAATATGCGTAAGCCAAATATTCCTGAATCCTTCAATGTATTGGTGCATGAGTTGCGTGGTCTCGCATTGGAGATTACGATGGACTAAAAATAGTCGATGGCCGATAGTCAATGGTCAGTAGCCATCGACTATCGACTATGGACCGTGGACTTAAAAAGAATTAGTTAACTGAAAAAACACACAGCATGTCTTTCAGAAAAAATAAAAAAGTAAACAACGACTTCTCCAAAATCACCATCAGTCTTGCTTCCCCGGAGTCAATCCTGGAAAGTTCTCACGGTGAAATTACGCAGCCGGAAACCATCAACTACCGTACCTATAAGCCGGAGATGGGTGGTTTGTTCTGTGAACGGATTTTTGGCCCTGTGAAGGATTGGGAATGTCATTGCGGAAAATATAAGCGTATTCGCTATAAGGGAATTATCTGCGATCGTTGCGGTGTAGAGGTTACTGAGAAGAAAGTAAGACGCGAGCGCATGGGTCACATCGAATTGGTGGTGCCAGTTGCTCACATCTGGTATTTCCGTTCGTTGCCAAATAAGATTGGATACTTGCTCGGACTTCCTTCCAAGAAGTTGGATCAGATTATTTATTATGAACGCTTCGTGGTTATTCAACCAGGTTTGAAAGAAGAAGATGGTGTGAATCGTCTTGACTTCCTGACGGAAGAAGAATACCTCGACATCGTTGATAAACTTCCGCGTGAAAATCAATTACTGGACGACAACGATCCACAAAAATTCATCGCGAAGATGGGTGCTGACGCATTGGAGATGTTGTTGAGCCGTATCAAGCTTGATGAACTCTCTTATCAATTGCGCCACCAAGCAGCGACTGACACATCTCAGCAAAGAAAAGCTGAAGCGTTGAAGCGTTTGAAAGTAGTTGAGGCATTCCGTGATGCAACGACTCGCATTGAAAACAAACCACAGTGGATGACCATTAAAATGGTTCCTGTGATTCCTCCGGAATTGCGTCCGCTTGTGCCGTTGGATGGTGGTCGTTTCGCTACATCAGATTTGAATGATCTTTACAGACGCGTTATCATTCGTAACAATCGTCTTAAGAGATTGATCGATATTAAGGCTCCTGAAGTTATTCTTCGTAACGAAAAGCGTATGCTTCAAGAGGCTGTTGACTCTCTGTTCGACAACTCGAGAAAAGTAAATGCAGTTCGCAGCGATGGGAACCGCGCGTTGAAATCATTGAGCGATATGCTGAAAGGTAAGCAAGGACGTTTCCGTCAGAACTTGCTTGGTAAGCGTGTTGACTACTCTGGTCGTTCGGTTATTGTTGTAGGCCCTGAATTGAAATTGCATGAGTGTGGTTTGCCAAAAGATATGGCTGCTGAATTGTTCAAGCCATTCATTATCCGCAAGCTCATTGAGAGAGGAATTGTAAAGACTGTTAAGTCTGCTAAGAAAATTGTGGATCGTAAAGATCCAGTGGTGTGGGATATTTTGGAAAATGTATTGAAAGGACATCCAGTTCTTTTGAACCGCGCTCCAACGCTTCACAGATTGGGTATCCAGGCATTCCAACCTAAATTGATCGAAGGAAAAGCTATTCAGTTGCACCCGCTCGTTTGTACTGCATTCAACGCGGACTTTGACGGTGACCAGATGGCGGTTCACGTTCCACTTGGGCAGGAAGCGATTTTGGAAGCGTCAATGTTGATGCTCTCCTCTCACAACATTTTGAACCCTGCAAATGGTGCTCCTATCACAGTACCTTCACAGGACATGGTGCTGGGATTATATTACCTAACTAAAGGAAGAAAAGGTGAGCTTGGAGAAGGCAGAAAATACTACTCTGCTGATGAAGTGATCATTGCTTACAACGAAGGAAAACTTTCGAAGCACGCACTTATCAAAGTGAAAGCCGCGATAAAAGATAAGAAGACAGGCGAAGTCACGAAAAAGATGATCGAGACTGTAACAGGTCGAGTGATCTTCAATCAAGTGGTTCCGCAGGAAGTTGGTTTTGTGGATGAACTTCTTACCAAAAAGAAACTGCAATCCATCATCGCAGATGTTTACAAGATGGCAGGTCAGGCAAAGACCGCTAAGTTCCTCGATGACATTAAAGAACTTGGATTCCAGATGGCGTACCGCGGAGGTTTGTCAATGGGATTAGGTGATGTGAAAATTCCTGCAGAGAAGAAGAAATTGGTTGACGAAGCTCAAAAGGAAGTTGATTCTGTTTGGAACAACTACATGATGGGTTTGATCACTGACAACGAGCGTTACAATCAGGTAATTGATATCTGGACCCGTACGAATACCATGTTGACCAACACGCTGATGAAGCAGTTGGAAGAAGATCAGCAAGGATTCAATTCCATCTACATGATGATGCACTCTGGTGCCCGCGGTTCACGCGAACAGATTCGTCAGTTAGGTGGTATGCGTGGTTTGATGGCGAAGCCTCAGAAGAACTTAGCAGGTTCGGTAGGTTCCATCATTGAGAACCCTATCCTTTCAAACTTTAAAGAAGGATTGGACGTGTTGGAGTACTTTATCTCTACACACGGTGCACGTAAAGGTCTTGCGGATACTGCGTTGAAAACTGCTGATGCTGGTTACTTGACCAGAAGGTTGGTTGACGTTGCTCAGGATCTTGTTATCACTGAAGAGGATTGCGGAACACTTCGCGGATTAATGGTGACTGCCTTGAAAGACAACGAAGATATTGTTGAGCCTTTGTCAGAGCGTATTGTCGGGCGCACTACTGTTCATGATATCTACGATCCAATCAACGATCGCCTGATCGTTGCTGCGAACGAAGAAATCACTGACGAGATTGCGAAACAGATTGATGAGACAAGCATTGAAGAAGTTGAGATTCGTTCAGTGCTTACTTGCGAGACCAAGTTTGGCGCTTGTGCAAAATGTTATGGCCGCAACCTGGCAACGGGTAAGGTGGTTCAGGCCGGTGAAGCTGTGGGTGTAATTGCTGCGCAGTCAATCGGTGAACCCGGTACACAGTTGACACTTCGTACATTCCACGTGGGTGGTACTGCATCGAACATCGTCTCTGATGCAAACATCAAAGCGAAATTTAACGGTACTGTCGAGTTCGAAGGAATTCGTATTGTTGACACTACTGATGCGGAAGGAAATAAAATTCAGGTGGTGATGGGGCGTACAGGTGAGATCAGAATCCTGGATTCTGAAAAGCGTGTGCTCATTACCAACAACGTTCCTTACGGAGCCTTCTTGAGAGTGAAGGATGGCGCTAAAGTTGAGAAGGGCGTTGAGCTTTGTTACTGGGATCCATACAATGCTGTGATCTTATCTGAGTTCGATGGGGAAATCGGATATGAAGCGATCATTGAAGGTATCACTTATAAAGAAGAATCTGACGAACAGACTGGTCACCGTGAAAAAGTGATCACAGATACTCGTGATAAGACAAAGAACCCGGCAATTATTGTAAAAGGTGCGAATGACACGAAGGGCTACAATATTCCGGTAGGTGCTCACTTGGCGGTAGATGAAGGCGAGAAAATTAAAGCGGGTCAAGTGCTTGCGAAAATTCCTCGTACAATGGGTAAGTCACGCGATATTACCGGTGGTCTTCCACGTGTAACGGAATTGTTCGAAGCGCGTAATCCATCGAACCCTGCTGTGGTTTCTGAAATTGACGGTGTTGTCACGTATGGTGGAATTAAGCGTGGTAATCGTGAAATCTTCATCGAGTCGAAAGACGGAGTGCAGAAGCGTTACCTTGTACCATTGTCGAAACACATCCTTGTTCAAGATAACGACTTCGTAAGAGCTGGTCAACCATTATCAGATGGTGCGATCACTCCTTCGGATATTCTTTCGATTAAAGGACCGACCGCAGTACAAGAATACTTGGTGAATGAAATTCAGGAAGTATATCGTCTGCAAGGTGTGAAGATCAACGATAAACACATTGAGTGTATCGTGAGCCAGATGATGCAGAAAGTTGAGATCATCGATTCGGGTGATACAACATTCCTCCCTGGCGAGTACGTTGATCGTTTCGAATTCCGTGAAGTGAACGACTTAGTCCTTGATAAGAAAGTTGTTACTGAGGCAGGTGATTCAACACGCTTCAAAGTTGGACAGATCATCACTGCAAGAGAATTGCGCGATGAAAATTCTTCATTGAAGAGAAAGGACCAGAAAGTAGTTGAAGTTCGTGATGCATTGGCTGCGGTTTCAAGACCCACATTGCAAGGTATCACACAGGCTTCATTGAAAACTGAAAGCTGGTTGAGCGCAGCATCCTTCCAGGAAACTACGAAGGTGTTAAGTGAAGCAGCCATCCGCGGTAAAGCAGATCAGCTCATGGGCTTGAAAGAGAACGTGATCGTTGGTCACTTGATACCGGCTGGAACTGGTCAGCGCAGATTTGAAAATCTGATTGTTGGTTCTGAAGAAGAATATCAGCAATTGATGAATGCTCCTGAGCGCAAGTCAAAGGAAAGAGAATTAGCTGACTAATTTTTGATGTAAATAATTTGAAAGTGCGAGTGAGAAATCATTCGCACTTTTCGTTTCTGATCATTTCAATTCTTAATTTTAAGGTATGGCTGAGGATAAAAACACAAACCCACAAAACCAGATCAATATCGAACTTTCAGAGGAAATTGCTGAAGGTGTTTATTCTAATCTGGCAATGATAGCGCACTCGAACAGCGAGTTCGTGATTGACTTTATCCGCCTGATGCCAGGGGTTCCCAAAGCCAAAGTAAAGTCTCGCATCGTGATTACCCCCGAGCATGCCAAGCGTCTTTTGGCTGCATTAAAAGATAACATTCAAAAATACGAGGCAACCTTCGGTCCCATCAAACAAACTAATGATCTTCCGCAGTTCCCAATGAATTTTGGTGGAACGATGGGTGAAGCTTGAGTTTTCTTCTTACTTTCCTGACGATAGTCATTCATTTCTCATTTTGCTTTTTGTAGGTTAGTTGTGCTGTCGGGGCTCGTTTTCCGACAAAGTAAGTGAACAATTACTACGAAAAAATTGATGGCCAGCAGTATGACGGGCGCTTACTGAAAATTGCTGAAGCGGCTGTGAGAGGAGCAGGCGATGGAAGGATTTCAATTCAGGATGCAGAAAGGCTTTTAGCAGCCGTTAAAGATGGAAACGCTTTTACATCCGTTGAGCAAGCAACTGTTAAATATCTTCATCAAAAATTTCACTGGACAGATGCTGCATTTCTTTGGTTCAACGATCAAATAAAAATTTGGAAAGTAGAATTTGAAAAGCCAGTTCGCATGTCGCTGCAAGAGCTTTCAAAGCAACATTTTTCCGATCATGATGTGCTCACCACAGAGGCTGAACGCCAGGCACGCGATCATGATTTGAAAGCAGCAACAACAGAGACTTATACAGATCACGATGAAATCGCCATGATCGTGCGGCTTGCGAATGGAAAGCGAGTCGAAGTTTCTTCCAATTTCATTGAGCTTGCTGGGAATTATGTGGAGTTGCGCGGTGGTTTTGATATTCCTGTAAAGGCGATCGAGAAAGTGGAAATTTAAGAAAATACCGAACGGCAAGTGATTGTGCTTATGCAATGTAATTGCGTGATTGAGTCATCATTCAACCATGCAAAAGTTTAATTTGATTCCGGCTATTTCATTTCTTATCTTCTGTTGCTCAAGCAAAGAACAGCAAGTACAGAAAGCGATGCACGATTACGATCGCTTCATTTTTCAAATGGCAACTGATTCGCTCGCAGATTGCTTTACCCCGACCGGCCAACTTGGTGGTGTTGGATCTCCCTTGATCACCGGAAAGGATTCGATAAGAAAATTCCTAAAATCTTTTGATGCTTCTGCTATTCACATGATCTCCAACCAATCAAAAACAAAATCCCTTTTATTCAATGGAGATACCGCGGTATTGGAAGGTCGATACGAGCAAAAAGCAGAGATCAATGGAAAACCGGGTGTTTACTCGGGAGATTTCAAATCGAAATGGTTACAAAAAGAAGACGGACGATGGCTGTTGCAGTGGATGTTTACCATACCAGACAAACGGTAATTTGAAATTGCATATGAACTATTATTTGACTTTTCAAAGCAAAAAGGGGAAGTGTTAACTGGCTGCAATTTCCTGATCAAATATCAGTTTTCAATTATGGTAGAAATTGCGTATTTCAATTTTACAACCCACCATTATGAAAACCTCCATCCTGACTACCGTATTTTTAGCCATTGCTGTCTTATCGGCTTTCTCGCAACAAACTTCGTTAGGTGTATTTGAACAGGCTACGGATATTGGCAACCCCAAAGTTACCGGGTTAACGAAATATGATGCTTCGATGCAAACCTATAATCTTCAGGCCGGAGGTTATAACATTTGGTTTGGGCGCGATGAGTTTCAATACGCGTATCGAAAAATCAACGGAGATTTTATTCTCACGGCCAACTTTGAATTTACGAGCAAAGGCACTGACCCGCACCGCAAGTTTGGCTGGATGGTGCGTGAATCAACCAATGAGGATGCGGCTCATGTAAGCGCTACTTTTCATGGTGATGGATTGACTTGCTTACAATGGCGCGAACTGCGTGGAGCGTACATGCGCGATCCGGAAGATCAAATTGTTTATGAGAAAAAGCGGGCGCAAACTATACAATTGGAACGCAAAGGAAAAACCTACACCATGCGCATTGCCAACTGGGGCGAGCCACTGCAAACCGTTGGCTCAAAAGAATTGAGTAATTTGAAAGATGAGATATTGGTTGGAATTTTTATTTGTGCGCATAATGCCGATGTGATGGAGACCGCTAAAGTCTGGAATGTACGCATCGATAAACAGATTCCTGTATCATTCAATCCATATCAGGAGCCGACTCTGGGATGCCGATTGGAAATTATCAATCCATTTGAGGGGAAAAGAAAAGTGATTTATGAATCAAATGAACGCATTGAAGCTCCCAACTGGATGCCCGATGGAAAGCAACTGCTTATTAATTCAAAAGGTTCTTTGTATAAAATTTCTACTGAAGGCGGTGCGCTTGAAAAACTGAATACAGATTTTGCCAACCGAAATAACAATGATCATGGTATTTCTTTCGATGGAAAAATGTTGGCTATAAGTCATCATCGCGATGGGCAGCCGGGAGGCGGCTCAACGGTTTATATTTTACCATTAGCAGGAGGAACGCCAAAGCAAATCACCGCCAATTCACCATCGTATTGGCATGGCTGGTCGCCTAATGGAAAAGAAGTGGTCTATACAGCCAACAGGCCAGGTGTTTCTGCATATAATGTTTACAAAGCAAATGTGGCCGATGGCAAAGAGACACAGCTCACATTTTATGAAACAGGAACTTTTGACGGCCCCGAATATTCTCCAGACGGGAAGTGGATTTATTACAATGGAACTGCCACTGGTACTATGCAACTCTGGCGCATGAGACCAGATGGATCAGGCCAGGAACAAATTACATTTGATGAGCGAAACAACTGGTTTGCTCATAATTCTCCAGATGGAAAATGGATTGCGTATCTCTCTTATCCCGCGGCAATGGATCCTCTTACACACCCGTTTTGCAAACAAGTAGAACTGCGTTTGATGCCTGCTGCTGGTGGGCCAGCACGAACCATTGCTTACATCTATGGTGGTCAGGGTACTATTAATGTTCCCTCATGGTCGCCTGATAGCAAACGGTTGGCTTTCGTGAGCAATTCCGGAACAGGTAAGCAGGAGTAGGTGCTTTGGCAAAATGAGATCAAGCCTAAAAAGTAATGAGGATAAGAAAATTTTATCTGGTGACTTCGTAACAATATTCTTTCAAGTAACCTGCAGCATCATCCTCACCTGCTTCAAATGCTTTTCGCAAGCAACTGCAACCCTCATCTGTTTTATTCAATTCAACAAGGGCAACCCCTTTGTAAAACATCGCAGCTACACTTGATGGATCAATTCGCAATCCAAGATTCAAATATTCAAGAGCTAATTGAAATTTACCTTCTTGCAGACAAAAGGACCCCGCATAGACATACGAAGCAGGATACATCACGTCCAGTTCTATTGCTGAGTTAAGGCAAACCAATGCGCTATCAAAACTTCCCAGCGAATAATAAACCATTCCAAGATTAGTCTCAAGTTCAGCATCGTCTTGGTACGTTTTTACGTGAAGTAAATCCGCTTTTGCTTTTTCGTACTGATTTTTTTCGAGAAGAAGTGTGGCATGCCATCGCAGCAACTCCACGTTGTCAGTTTGAATTGACATTGCTTTTTCGAGGTCGATCAGTTGATTGTCAACTTGCTGTAGCTGGCGATAAATCAAGGCGCGAAGGATTCTTGCTTGAGGAACTTCGGGAAACTCTGCAATGAACCGGTTCATATCCGTTAGTGCGCTATCACTCTCTTCAAGACTGTAGTATGCAACTGCCCTTTTGTACAAGGGTTTGAATTGGGATTTTTCCTTCAGTCCTGTTGCAGCGATAATTTTTGAATAGAGCTTGATAGCACCTTCATATTCTTGCCTTCCCATAAGTGTATCCGCATCCACCTGCATTTTCAGCAAAAGTGAATCTTGTGAGAAGCCGGAAAGGCAAATCAATAAGAGAAGGGCAGTAGATAAATACTTATGCTGTAACACCAGCTCTGTTGCGCTCGCGTTTGCGATCCGTCTCATTCAAAAATATTTTTCGCAAGCGGATGGACTTAGGCGTAACTTCTACATACTCGTCTGCTTGAATGTATTCCAGGGCTTCCTCCAAAGAGAATTTAACGGCAGGAGCAATTTTCATTTTTTCCTCAGAGCCTGTAGCGCGCATGTTTGTAAGCTTTTTTGTTTTGGTTACGTTGATGACCAAATCACCACCGCGACTATGTTCGCCAATTACCTGGCCTTCGTAAACAGGCTCACCCGGCTCGATGAAGAATTTACCACGGTCTTGCAGGTTGTGCAAGCTGTATGGAATTGATTCACCTTGCTCCATCACAATCAGGGATCCATTGATACGACCCGGGATTTCGCCTTTGTAAGGTTGATATTCTTTGTAGCGGTGAGTAACCACAGCTTCACCAGCAGTCACGTTCATCAGGTAAGTTCTCAAACCGATAATTCCTCTGGAAGGGATATTGAATTTCAATACCATCCGATCAGCTTTCGGTTCCATATTCGTCATCTCACCTTTGCGTTGCGAAACTGTTTCGATCGCTT
>CAZECP010000101.1:0-16594 GCA_964510765.1 uncultured Ohtaekwangia sp.
GCAACTTCCGCATCATTTTTGTTTTCTTCCAAAAGCATTTTCAACGTCTCCACATCTCTGATGCTTGTCAACGATTTGCGCTCCAAAGCAATCAAATCATTTTTGAAATCAGGGGTTTTAATCTCTTTCGAAAGAGCCAAAGCATGAAAATACTCACGTTCGTCCAAATAGATCTTTGTGAGCCAATAGTTTACTTCATCTATCTGTTCCCAGGTCGGATAGATTTTTTTGATCTGCAAAAACATATCCTTGGCAATGAGCGCATAGCCAAGACGCTGGGCGGAAAGTGCATAATAAAAGCTGGCATATTCGGGATATGGATTTTCCCGATCGTAAATGGTGAGCGGCTTAAACGCTTCCATTGCTTTGCTGAACTCCTGGTCTTCAAAAAGTCTTTTCGCTTGTTTGAATTGCTTTTTGAAGTCCTGAGAAAACCCGACCAAAGAAACTATCAAGACCAATATGAGAAGTACGACTCTGTTCATGCGATTTTTCAAGCTGCTAAAAATCAAATTACAAATTATTCCCACTCGATCGTGGCAGGCGGCTTCGAACTGATGTCATACACCACGCGATTTACGCCTTTCACTTTGTTGATGATGTCAGACGAAACCTCACTCAGAAATTCATGTGGTAGATGTGCCCAATCTGCTGTCATGCCATCCACGCTCACCACTGCGCGCAGTGCCGCGACTTGTTCATAAGTCCTCTCGTCACCCATTACACCTACTGAATAAACCGGAAGTAAAACTGCACCTGCCTGCCAAACTTTATCATAAAGTTTATGTGAACGCAGCGCATCAATAAAAATCTTATCTACTTGTTGAATAATATTTACTTTTTCTTCGGTGACTTCACCAAGAATCCGAATGCCAAGGCCTGGGCCAGGAAATGGATGCCTTCCAAGAATGAGCGGATCAATGCCCAACGTTTTGCCGACCAACCTTACCTCGTCTTTGAACAATGTGTTCAACGGCTCCACTACTTTCAATTTCATTTTTTCGGGAAGACCGCCAACATTGTGATGCGATTTGATAGTAACTGACGGGCCTTTCACAGAGATGGATTCAATCACATCAGGATAAATTGTTCCCTGGCCCAACCACTTCACCTCGTTGATCAAATGTGACTCTTCATCAAACACATCTATGAATGTTTTTCCAATGGCTTTGCGCTTTGCTTCCGGATCGCTTTTATCCTTTAACGCAGTGTAAAATTTATTTTTTGAATCGACCCCTTTGATGTTGAGTCCCATGCCTGCATAGGAAGCAAGCACTTGTTCAAATTCTCCCTTTCGCAAAAGTCCGTTGTCAACAAAAATGCAGAAAAGATTTTTGTCAATTGCTTTGTGAATCAACATTGCAGCGACCGTGGAATCCACTCCACCCGAAAGTGCCATCACTACCTTGTCATTTCCTAATTTCTTTTTCAAATCTGAAACCGTGCTTTCCACAAATTGATCAGGTGTCCAGTCTTGTGAACAACCACAAATGTGCACCACAAAATTTCGCAACAAATTCTTCCCTTCGAGCGAATGAGTTACCTCCGGGTGAAATTGAATGCCATAAACATTTTCTCCCTTCTTCTGAAAGGCCGCTACCTTAACAGAGGATGTACTCGCAATAATTTCATAACTGTCAGGAATGGAGGCAATCGTATCTGCATGCGACATCCAAACTTGTGAGTCGATGGAAATTTCTTTCAGCAGGGTATTGTGATGATCTACCGTTGACAACTTTGCGCGGCCATATTCACGGGCATGGGATGGGAGAACTGTACCACCACTTTTGTGGGCCATCAGTTGCGCTCCATAGCAAACACCCAGTACAGGGATTTTTCCAAACGCATTCAAATCAATATCAGGATGGCCTTCTTCTCTTACGGAGCATGGGCTTCCTGAAAGGATAACTCCCTTTACCCCTTCTTGAATGCTTGGAATTTTGTTAAAAGGATGGATTTCGCAATAAACATTCAGTTCTCTCACCCTGCGGGCGATCAATTGCGTGTACTGAGAACCAAAATCAAGGATTAAAATTTGCTCTGGCATTTGCAAAAATAATGCACAGAGATCAGACTACAAGAATTTTTTACCAAGCCATTTTTACAATGCCGAATTGAAAACCAACATTACTAAACCCGTTGATATTGAAATCTGTGTTCTTGTTTGTGGCATAATCATAATGGCCAGCTACTTTCAAACGCCATGAAGAATTTTGTCCGAACCCAACCAAAACCCCCACTTCGGGTCGCACCATTAGTCCCCAACTATCGCTAGCACCTCCATATGCATTATAGTATTGGGCAAATTTATCATAGGCCAATCCAAGCCCCAAACCTGCATAAGGAACGGCAATTTTATCGGTGGCAAGAAACAAGTAATCAATGTCAACAGTAATGGCATAGTTGTAGGAATAATTATATAAATCGGTAGATAGCGAACCGCCCGTATTAGTAGGGTACGTGGCGTAGGGGAAATATTGTTTATAAACCACCCAGCTAAAATCCCCTCCAATCCAAAGTCTATCTTCCTCGTTCAGGCGCTTTCTAAAACCAACACGTGTGCCAAGTGAACTTTGGTCCGTTATGAAATCCGAATTGCTAAGTGGTTTGTTGATATCCCAATTAACAAAATAATACTTGTCAAAATCGCGCACAGCCGATTTCTGAACAACATTTTTCTCTGGATTCTTAGACCGGTCATAGTAATATTGTGCTTTAGTAATCTGAATGCTCAATAGCACGAATAAAAAAACAATGATGTTCTTCATCATTTCGATTTAAGATAAGAAGATTGTTTTAATGCCTGCTCAATTGCTTTTTGAGTAAGTTCGTAGTTCCCCGAGGAAGACGATGAGAAATCTGGAGAAGACACCAAATCTTTGATTTCACAATACCAGATTAGTTTTGGCTTGTTGTTGGATGTCAGGTGTTTGAGGTCAAAAATTTCGATATAAAGTATTGCCTCATCGGTAACACTTACGCTATAACCTCCGTATCCACCATAACCACCATAACCATAACCGTAGCCGTAGCCATAGCCATAACCGTATGGGTAATAGTTATATGAAACTGACTGTTGATAATTCTCAACGATAAATACATATACCTTTAGATCAGGACTTTGGTTCTTATAGACTTTAGTATATCCAAGCTTGTTGCTGAGAGCATTAGTGATACTATTTGCATAGTCTCCAAGCGCACCATTGAAGCCAGTGCATGTTAAGCATTGCAGCGTGTCTTGTGGATTGCTGTCCGTATTGTTGAAATAACTTAGCGTATCCATTGGCATGACATAGGTAACCGGAGAATTAAAATCGGTCGTTTTATCGTACTCGGTAACAACGACAAGATTTTTGACTAAATCACTGGCGTTAGGCTTGGGTTGGCAGCCAATGAACAACAATGAAAAAGCTATAAAAAGAATGAAATTAATCCTCATAAATTGTTTGCCCGTTGCTTAATTCTAAACGACCTGAATTCGAATTTTGTTTTCACACTTTGGTTTAGACACTTCTTTTATTTCAAAGGTTTAAAGTTACAAAAAACGAAAGGTAACGTTAAGGAATAAAACACTTTGCAGATGAACTGGCAAAATCCCTTGCTTTTTCCTTTTGATTTTTAGTAGCTTTATGCAATTGAAGAAATGCCGCGAAGAAACGTACACAACTCACTGGTTTTTTAAAACTCTGTGAGGTACGTGTCTCCGCGGTTTTTTAATGTTCATTTACATCATGGCTAAAGTAAAGAAAGACAAGGAGAAGAAAATTTTCGTGCTCGATACATCCGTCATCATTTATGAGCACAACAGCATACTCAATTTTGATGAACATGACATCGGCATTCCCATCACGGTGCTTGAAGAACTCGACAACTTCAAAAAAGGCAACGACACCAAAAACTTTGAGGCGCGTGAGTTCATTCGTTTAATTGACAAACTGGCCAAGGATCAGATGCTTCACAACTGGCATCCGATCAATGGAAAAGGAAAGGGCAATTTCAAGGTGCTGATGCACACTGGTGGCGGTGCTTCCGATGCCAACGTAATTTTTAATGAAGACAAAGCGGATCATCGCATTTTAAATTCGGCCCTGCAACTTCAGCGCGAAGAAAAAGGAAGAAAAATAATTCTTGTCAGTAAAGACATCAACCTTCGCTTAAAAGCGAAAGCGCTCGGGCTTCAAGCAGAAGATTATACAACCGGCAAAATCAAGAACATCAGTTCGCTGCATACAGGTCGTTCCGTTTATGATAATGCTGACCCCGATGCAATTGATCTCATCTACGAAAAAGGTTATTGCCCGCCCGAAGACGTGCTCGGCAAAGAGAAGCCAATGAAGAATCACTATTACATCTTCAAGAACGGAAAAAAATCAGTGCTCGCTTTCTACAACTCTGCAAATGGAATGGTTGAGCAAGTTGAAAAGAGAAATGCGTATGGCATAAAACCGAGAAACGCAGAGCAGGCATTTGCCATTCATGCCGTTTTGAAACCTGAAATAAAATTGGTTTCCATGCAAGGTGTGGCAGGAACAGGAAAAACATTGATTGCGCTGGCTGCTTCACTCGAACAAAAAAGAGAATACAAGCAAATTTATTTGGCACGACCAATCGTTCCGCTCAGCAACAAAGACATTGGCTATTTGCCTGGTGATATTAAATCGAAATTAAATCCCTACATGGAACCACTGTGGGACAATCTCAAATTCATCCAGAATCAATACAGCGAAAGCGACAAAGAGTATTCAAAAATCACCGAGATGGTACAGAACGAGAAACTGGTGATCACCCCACTTGCTTACATACGCGGCAGAAGTTTGTCCAATATTTGTTTTATCGTTGATGAGGCTCAGAACTTGACCCCTCACGAAGTGAAGACGATTATCACACGGGCGGGTGAAGGAACAAAAATCATTTTCACCGGAGATATTCATCAGATTGATACACCTTATCTAGATTCACAAAGCAATGGCTTGTCATACCTGATCGATCGTTTGAAAGATCATGAATTGTATGCTCATGTGACTTTAGAGAAAGGCGAAAGGAGTGAATTGGCCAACCTGGCGAACGAACTTCTTTAACAGTAAACTCACTCTTTCTGAGGTTGCAAGTTTTTTCGAGAAAACTCTTTCCGGAGCCGCTTTGCGGGTCAATCATAGCTTTTCAGACAAATTTTAGATTTAGCGACCTGTAATATTTGGGTTAAACTTTATCAATCTATTACTGGAATTCGTTAGCAACCACTTCGACCTTATGTGGTCGTTTTGTCATTCATTTTACTGGCTGAACCACATCCGTTTACTTTGCCGTATGAATTGAAAAATAAAGACGGATATGTTATTCAAATGGGGCTTTAAGTATTTCTCAATAACCAAACAACTGGACTACCTTAAAGAACATGGTATCATGCTTGGTTCACGTCTTCACAACAACAGACGTGTGTTTCTTTATATGGTGAAAAACTTTTTCGTGGAGGTGATTTACAAGAATGACAGTATCGACATGGAAGCAGAAAAATTAAATGTATTTGGCAGCCTTAACCATCTCAATCAATATTTGGAAAAGGAATTCAAGAGTTCATTTTAGAAGTTAATGTTTTAGGGTAAACAAAAAAGCCAGCGGAGTCCGTTGGCTTTTTGTTTGGAATTAATTCATCGATTATTTTCCCAATGCCTTCAACATTGTTTCGCCAATCAAGGCTGGAGACTCAACTACATGTATTCCACACTCGCGCATCACTTTCATTTTAGCAGCGGCTGTGTCTTCGGCTCCACCGATAATTGCTCCAGCGTGTCCCATCCTTCTTCCAGGGGGAGCTGTTTGCCCCGCGATGAAACCAACCACTGGTTTTTTGTTTCCATTCTCTTTGATCCAACGTGCAGCAACCGGCTCGTAGCTTCCACCAATTTCACCGATCATCACGATGCCTTCTGTTTCAGGATCGTTCATCAACAATTCAATCGCGTCCTTGGTTGGCGTGCCTATGATTGGGTCTCCGCCTATTCCGATTGCTGTAGTTACACCAAGTCCCGCTTTCACAATTTGATCAGCAGCTTCGTAGGTAAGAGTACCTGACTTCGACACAATTCCGATTTTTCCTTTTTTGAAAACAAAACCTGGCATGATACCAACTTTCGCTTCGCCCGGAGTAATCACCCCTGGACAATTGGGGCCGATCAAAACTGCTTTCTTATCCTTCACGTATTGCTTGGCAGTCATCATATCCTTCACCGGAATTCCTTCCGTGATGGCAACGATAACCTTGATCCCTGCTTCAGCAGCCTCCATGATTGAATCTGCTGCGAACGCGGGTGGCACAAAAATGATTGACACATCAGCGCCTGTTTTCTCAACTGCTTCTTTTACCGTGTTGAAAACGGGTCTTCCTAAATGAACCTGGCCTCCTTTTCCAGGAGTTACACCTCCAACTACATTGGTGCCATATTCAATCATCTGTCCGGCATGGAATGAACCCTCCGAACCGGTGAACCCTTGCACAATCACGCGCGAATTTTTGTTAACCAGTACGCTCATAAAATTTTATTTAGGAAAGGACAAAATTAGAATAATTTGGTGCAGGGGCAAATGGAAAATTTTAATGCGGAGATCACGCCTTTTCTTCCAATTCCATCCAACGCTCAGTCTTACGCTCCAATTCTTCCGACACGATTTGAATTTGTTTAGAAATCTCCTGTAGCTTGACATGGTCAGATCCC
Organism: uncultured Ohtaekwangia sp.; assembly: GCA_964510765.1. Taxonomy (GTDB): domain Bacteria; phylum Bacteroidota; class Bacteroidia; order Cytophagales; family Cyclobacteriaceae; genus ELB16-189. Next base: position 6,714 of record CAZECP010000101.1, read on the forward strand.
ACATTGTTCAATTGCTCAGTGAGTTGCTTCTTTTCCTTTTCAAGTTTTTCAATTGCAGCTGGCAACTCTTCGTACTCTTTCTTTTCTGCAAACGAAAGTTTTTTCTTGTTTGAGTCTTTCGATTGTTTTTCAACAACTACTTTTTCGGTTATGATCTCCCCAGGTTCGTCTTCACCTGCGCGGTAGTCAGAATAGTTGCCATTAAATGGTTTGATCACACCATCGCCTTCAAAAATAAAAAGTTGATCAACCAAATGATCCATGAAGTAGCGATCGTGTGAAACCAGCACCAAACATCCATTAAATTTTTCCAGAAAATCTTCGAGCACATTTAGCGTGTCGATGTCGAAATCATTGGTTGGTTCATCAAGAATTAAAAAATTAGGATTGGTCACCAGTATTTTCAAAAGTTGAAGCCGCTTCTTCTCCCCTCCACTTAGTTTTTCGATGAACTTGTATTGCTTGTCGGGAGAAAATAAGAACTGGTCCAGAAATTTAGAAGCAGTTACTTGCGAGCCGTCTGAAAGCGTAATGAACTCAGCAATTTGCTTTACTTCTTCAATCAATCGGTGATTTGGATTCAAATCTTCCGTCTCTTGTGTGAAGTATCCAATCTTGGTTGTAACGCCAGGAATAATTTCACCACTATCAGGTTTAATCTTCCCGGTGAGCAAATTCAAAAAAGTAGATTTTCCGATTCCATTTTTTCCGACAATACCGATGCGATCTTTCTTTTTGAATACGTAGGAGAAATCTTTTACCATCACTTTGTCCCCATACTTTTTTGAAACATGTTCAAGTTCAAGAATTTTTCCGCCTTGCCTTGCTTCTTTAATATCAAGTTCAAGGCGATCTTTCTTCAGGTTTTGCGAAGCTTTTTCCTGCAATTCATAAAAAGCTTCGATGCGATACTTGGCCTTTGTTCCTCGGGCTTTGGGTTGCTTGCGCATCCATTCCAATTCTTTCTTCAGAAGGTTTCTCGCCTTTGAAACTTCTGTCTTCAACATCTCTTCGCGCTCCGATTTTTTTTCAAGAAAGTAAGCATAATTGCCTTTATACCTGAAAATCTTTCCACGATCCAATTCCAAAATCTCATTCGCCACATTATCGAGGAAATAGCGGTCGTGTGTCACCATCAGTAAGGTGATTTGCTGACCAGACAAATAATTTTCTAGCCACTCGATGGCATCCAAATCCAAATGGTTAGTTGGTTCATCCATGATGATGAGATCAGGCTCACTCAAAAGCAACTGCGCCATGAACACACGTTTTCTCTGACCTCCTGATAGTTCGTTAAATTTTTGATCGAGGTCTGTTAGTCCAAGTCGGCTGGTGATCTCTTGAACCTTTGCATCATAATCCCAGGCATTCAATTCTTCCATTTTCTCAAGAACCGCTTGCATTTTATCAGCCGAAGTTTCAGGATGATGAATGCAATCCTCATATTGCCTTACCACTTTGGCCACTTCGTTTTTTTCGCTGAAGATAATGTCATTGATTGTAAGGTCTCCATCCACTGAGGGTTGTTGGGTCAAGTATCCCAACTTAATTCCATCGCGCACTACTACCGTGCCGCTATCGGACTGAATTTCGCCTGTGAGTATTTTTAAGAGCGTAGATTTTCCAACACCGTTCTCCCCTACCAGTGCAAGTTTCTCTCCTTGCGAAATACCAATAGAAATTTCCCTGAACAACCAACGGTCACTGTAGGTTTTGGAAATGTTTTCTGCCGACAAATAATTCACAGCCTTTTAATTTTAAGGCTGCAAAGATAGGAATAGTGTTAGAATGAAAAATAACTTGCTACTTGGCTGCCTCGTAGTACATTTCTTTGGGAAGCTTGTCCACCAGGTTTTGTTGTTTTCGTTCCTCGTATTTGAGCATCGCATCAGCAATCACTTGCTTCAGTCGTTCATTTTCTTTCACAAGCTCATCTTCCGTAAAAGTCTCTGATGGTTTTTTACCGATCAGTTTCAAAACCTTCTCCATCGTCTTAGCATTCTTTGGATCAACAGGCACCAACTGCACCTGAGCTTTGATAGCACCCATTTTCGGTTGCGCTTGCAAGATGTAAACGCGGCCTGCTTCTAAATCTGCCAAGACAAAATCTGCATTCTCTGCACGCGCCCAAAAAATATGTTCACCAGGCTCGCACTCGTAGCGCATGTACTTCGATCCATTAAACTTTCCAATGAACTTGTCTTTGTCATAGTACTGAAAATTGACAGCAAACCCCAAGGCAGAAGTGCGCACAAAATAAACAGCCGCCTGCCTTCTGAGGGAGTCTGTATCCCTTGACCAAATGATGAGGCAGCAACTAAGGACAGAATGAAGGCTACTATTTTTTTCATAATGGTCGGTTTGATATTCCTAATATAAGGAATTTCTTTTTTCTGCAATTTTTGAGAAAACTGAAACCAATTTTTGAAAAAAATCCTCAGTTTAAGATGAAGGAGAGCGGCAACTCTTGCTTTGAACTATTAATGCCGTATAAAATAACCCGGCCTTTGTACTGATTAAAAAAATCACTCACATCCTTCGGATCTTTTACGCGCTGCCGATTGATGGAAATAATTGTATAGTTTTCAGGCAAACCAATTCTTTTAAAAAGCCCTTCGCGTATTTTGTAAATCTTCACACCATAATCCACTGCTTCCATCTTGGCACCGAGCGTTCCATCGTCCAGAATTTTCCTTTTCACCACAGAAGTTTCTCCATACTTATTCAAAAGCACAAGGCTCACCGTTGACGACTTCCCATCGCGCTCATAAGCTATGGTTATTTTATCACCCGGATAGCGATAACTCAACTCTTCTTCAAAGGAACTTTCGCTATTGATCACCACGTCATTGAATTTGGTAATCACATCCCCTTCTTGCAATCCTGCAATGGCAGCCGCACTTCCTTTGTCAACATGACCGATCAGAACGCCTTTGAATTCTTTTACTTTCGTATCGAGGCCGTACTTTTCCGCATTTTGAAAATCATATTCCACTACTTTGCCGCCAAAAATTGCTTTTTGCGGAACTCCATATTTCACTAAATCCTCCACCACTTTCTTAGCTATATCAACGGGGACAGCAAATGCATAACCTGTATATGACCCAGTTCGTGAAAGAATGGCTGTGTTGATACCAACGAGTTCTCCATTTCTATTTACCAACGCTCCACCACTGTTTCCCGGGTTGATCGCGGCATCGGTTTGAATAAATGACTCGATGGGAAATTTATCGTCCACAATATTAATACGCCTTCCTTTTGCACTGACAATTCCTGCAGTAACTGTAGAAGAAAGTGAAAACGGATTTCCAACAGCCACCACCCACTCACCCACTGATAAATTTTTCGAATTGCCCAAAACAATTGCGGGCAAATTTGTTTCCTTGATTTTTAAAACCGCGAGATCAGTTGATGGGTCTGTTCCGATTAATTCAGCATCGTAAGATTTTTTATTATAAAGAACCTGAATTTTTTCTGCCGCCTCTACTACGTGATTGTTGGTAACGATGTATCCATCCGAAGAAAAAATTACTCCCGATCCTGAACTCACCTGCGTTTGTGATCCTCCGCCTCCAAAAAGTAAATCCCAATAGGAGTAGCTTGCTCCCGTTTGCGAAATGCTGTTGATATAAACTACGCTGGGTGTGGCTTTGCTTGCCGCAAAACTAAAATCCGTATTATCGGCCGGAGCAGATTCTGTCGGAGCTACAATGTTTGGACGATAAACATCCGAAGCAGAAAAATCTGCGACTGTAACACTCTGATTTTTTTGCTGACGCGATTCTTTCTCTTGTTGATAAGAAGCAAATGCAAATGCCCCGGCAATACCCGCCAAAAATCCAACGATGATTGTTTTAAGTGTATTCATAAATATTGTTGAAGACCAAACGCAGAAACTTATGTAAAGTTATTGCGAATAAATCAAAAATTTGGCCAGCCTTTAAGCGCGGAAAAAATGTCAGGGTTGTTGCTCTTTCTTTTTGAAGGCCGACTTGAATGCATTCTCCAGTTCCTGACCAGCCTTTTTCAAACTGGCCTCCACTTCTTTCCAGCGCTCTTTGTCTTGAGCTTCTTTCTTAAGTTTTTCGGCAGCTACTTTTAGCTCCTCGTATTTCTTCTTCATGTCCACTTCCGCACGATTACCAGCGTCTTTTAGCTCCACCGCAAATTGATCCAGTTTTTTTCCAAGGTCTTTAAGAAATTTCTCTGCCGAGCCTTCTTTTGTTTCATTCTTTTCTTCCATAGTGCTTCAAGTTTTGAAACATGAAGTTAGAAAGAATTAGCAAAAAATATGGATAGAAAGCTATCAGAGTTGATCTGCCAGCTGCTTTTCGATCAACAACATCAGGATGTGAATTACCTTGATATGGATTTCCTGTATGCGATCGGCATAACCAAAATGAGGAACGCGGATCTCTACATCTGCAAAAGGCGAAAGCTTGCCTCCATCTTTCCCGCTCAGCACAATCACTTTCATTTCCTTTGCTTTTGCCGATTGTGCTGCGCGAATGATGTTGAGTGAATTGCCGCTGGTGCTAATGGCCAAAAGAACATCACCTTTGTTTCCGAGCGCATCGAGATAACGCGAAAAAACAAATTCATAACCATAATCATTCGCAACACAACTGATATGGCTTGCATCCGAAATACAAATAGCTGGTATGGCCTTTCTGTTTTCCCGATACTTGCCTGTAAGTTCTTCGGCAAAGTGCATCGCATCGCAATGCGAACCGCCATTTCCACACGAAATTACTTTGCCACCTTGCCAGATCGAACGCGAAATCATCCGTGATGCATCCTCGATCAGAGAAAAATTTTTGTCATCAGAAATAAAATTCTCCAAGACAGATGCCGCCTGCAAAAACTCTGTACGGATGATTGACTTAAGTTCCATTATTTTACGGAAGATGTGGTGCCATTAGTCAGGTCGTACACTTTTGCCTTGAGCACATTGTTTTCATGGCGCATGGCTTCCTTTTCTTTTTCCACCTTACGGCTGTCCATCCATGTCCAGACAAACTCGGTGGCCAGCATAGCCACTCCAAGAAAGGTTCCGTATTTCACGAGGTGAATACTGCCAAATATATTGAAAAGAAAACCCATGTCCGACTTGTTGGATTCCACGATGACTGAGAATAAAAAAATTCCCAGCTCGTAAGCTCCGAAGATGGAAAGAAAAATAATCCTGCGTTTGCTCATTTGGAATCGGATTTAAGGCTTCAAACTTAGGTTTTTTGAAGGAAAGCAAAAGTGCAAAAGAAAATAAAACCTTGCAAGGTAAAGAGGCAGCTAAGCGGTTTTTTGAATGTCTGACAGCTTTTTGTACAAACCATCCTTACGTGTCAAATCTTCGTGCGTGCCGCGCTCTACAATCCGTCCTTCCTGGATCACTACGATTTCATCAGCGTGCTGAATGGTGCTGAGGCGATGCGCAATCACGATTGAAGTGCGGTTCTTCATCAAATTGAACAATGCTTCCTGAACAAGTTTTTCCGATTCAGAATCAAGAGCCGATGTTGCTTCATCCAAAATTAGTATGGGGGGATTTTTCAACACGGCCCGCGCAATGCTCAATCTTTGTCGCTGCCCACCCGAAAGCTTGGAACCGCGCTCACCAATTACCGTTTGGTAACCATCTTCAGTCTGCATGATAAAGTCATGTGCATTTGCAATCTTGGCCGCGTTCATCACAGCATCTTCGGTGGCGCCTTCCATGCCGAAAGAAATATTATTAAAAATTGTATCGTTAAACAGAATGGATTCTTGCGTAACCACACCCATGAATTTTCGCAACGATTCAATTTCATAATCCGCAAGCGGTTTACCATCGATTAACAATTCGCCAATCGTAGGATCATAAAAGCGCGGCACAAGATCCGCCAGCGTTGACTTGCCTCCACCGGAAGGACCCACTAATGCAATTGTTTTTCCCTTTTCAATTTTCAGGTTGATATTTTTCAAAACGTGCTCCGTGTCGTAAGCGAAGGATACGTTTTTGAATTCGATGGATTGATCGAAAGATTTTAATTCAACTGCATTGGGTTTGTTTTGAATCACTGGCTCCATGTCAACAAATTCAAAAATTCTTTTAGCGGAAGCTAAACCTCGTTGTAGTGAAGTGATTCCATTTGAAAAATTCTTTGCAGGCTGAATGATCATGAGGAATAGTGCGATGAACCCAATGAATACTTCGGGCTCCAATTCTTTATCAAGGACCATACTACCCCCGTAGAACATCATGACCGTAGCAATTAATACTCCCAGGATTTCAGAAACGGGTGAGGCAAGTTCATTCTTATATGATATCGACTTTGTCACTCGTCTGAAATGTGAGCTTTCGTGCTCCATCTTATCCAGAATGAAGTTCCGGGCATTAAATGCTTTCACCACACGCATTCCGCTGATGGTCTCGTCCATAATATTCACAATTCGCCCCAGGGAATTCTGACTTTCAATCGCCTGTTTTTTTAGACGTTTAATGATTTCAGCGAGCACTCCTCCAATTACAGGAAGAACCAGCAATGAGAAAACAGTCAGCTTAACTGAAATCGTGAACAGGAAAATAAAATAAACAACAATGTTGATGGGCTCCTTCATCACTGCCTTAATAGTATTTACCATTCCGTTTTCCACTTCGGTAACATCGTTGGTAAACCTTGAAATCATGTCGCCTCTCCTATTATTATTAAAGAAACTTATTTGCATTCGAGTTATATTCTTAAAAAGATCAGTGCGAATATTCTTTACAATATCCACACGAATTTTTGTGGCTATCACTCTTTCCAAATAAGTAAATAGGTTCGCAAGAATTCTAACACCAACCAAAAGTCCGCAAACAAAAACAAGCGCTGAAAGACTACCGTGGTCGCGAATCAAAGACAAGAAATAATGATTAAACGCATCCAGAAAAAAGTCCTTACTAAAACTAAACGCTGGCATATCCGGAATTTTTACATCACCATTTTGCTTGAACAGCACTCTAAACAATGGTATCGCCAAGGCCACATTGACCGCGCCAAATAAGGAACCTAGAATTGCGTACAAAAAGAAAAATACCAATCTGCGTTTGACATAATTGGCATAAGAAAGTATCCTAAAAAAAAGCTTCATCGGTTAAAAGTCATACGTTCGTAATGGGATATTCCAGCGAATGCCAAATGAGGTGATCGAAGAATTATAATTGTACAAACTAACCGGGCTGCTGCTTTGCCGAATGGTTTGGGTCAGCTCAACAAAGAAATTATGCCTTAGCATAAACGAGGCACGCAAGTCAACAAAAGCAATTGTGTTCTTAACACCTTGCCCCACCGAGTTTCCGTAGTCCTGTTGCCGCCTTGTGTTGTTCTTCAAAATATCGCTGCCCCAGTTTACACCTGTTGTATCACGTCCTACTTTTGCATAAAACATCTTGGCGGTCAAATTCAATTTTGGAATTGGCTGATAGCGAACGATGGCAACACCTTCCATAAAATTCGCACCCAACGGATGCGCAAGTGATTGTCGGTAGTTGCTGTAGTTGCTATACTGTGTGTCGTGCGAGTAAGTATATGGTCTCACTATGTTTCCCTCCAATTGAATGTCCAGGTTAGGGACGTTAAAGGCATCAATATATTTTATGCCGCCTTGCACCCCGAACTTATTCGCCCACCAGCCTTTGCCTGCTTGCAATTCTTTCAATACAAATTCATCAATTACAACTTGCCCATAAAATGAAACTTTCTTCATCGCGTTCCATTTGAAATCCATTCCCACAATCGCGTTGTCTGTGCTTCCAAATTGCTGTTCCGTTGCTCTCAAGAAAATTACAGGATTCAAATAACCCAACTCAAACTGGCTTTTGTTCAGGGTGTCATTGGGAGCAAAGATGATAGATTCGAAAATGCCGAGGTTCAATTTCTTTCCGATGTTCAAACTAATGTGATGAAACGCCATAAACTTTTGCGGATAACGAACATTGGCTTTTGATCCGGTAGCGATCGTGTCCTTGCCTGCCAATGAATAATTGAACGGCTGATCGGCTGTAAGGCGATTGAGTTGAAACATATAGTTCAGCTTCCAAACCTTAGCATTCGCTCTAAAAAAAAGATTAGGCGTAGAGTAATCTGACAAGATTAGTGAACGATATCCATTTCCAATAAAAGTACGGTCGTTTCCAAACTGGAAATTAATGTGTTTGCTGATGTTGAAGTCGATGTAAGCACGCGCCTGGAAAAAATCAACCCCATTGGTTTTGAAATTTTTCCAAAAGCCCTCGTGTGGAACTACGTGAGTTCGATTCACTTCATCCCGCACATAGGCGGGAAGGACCGCCTGATTGTCTGTGAGAAAAGTATAAAATGCAATTTTCTTATCGATGCGCCCGCGAATTTCCACACCACGTGTGTTAATCGAAATCGGATCGTGAACCTGGTTATCTTTCCCATACCCCAAATACAAAACCGGGCTCACATGAATATCAAAATCAGGTTGATCAACATGAAGCATATCCGACTTTTTAGTATAAAGTTTTTTCAGGAATGGCCTTGCGCTGTTGTTCGTTTCCGCGCGACTGAATTCCCAGTTATCATTTCGCAGATATTCGTAATTGAACTTGTCTGCCTCAGAAGTAAAGACTCCGTCTTTCTTGTTTAAGGAATCAATAAAGGAAACAATATTACTTCTTCGGTATGGACGTACGGAGGTAAAGATTTCCGGAGCGATACGTCCGGCTTTTATTTCGTAGCGGGTGATCCAGTGATAGTAGTCGTCATTCAAAGTTGCGTTTGAACTTTGCGAAAACGAAAGTAAGGGACAAAAGAAAAACAGGTAAAAAATTCTCTTCATTTTGAAATTGATTCAAGATATTGTTCGGCAGTCACAGCAATGGCTGAAAACTCTTTGATAAGTTGTTTATCATAGGTAATTAATTTGGAATTCATTTCATTGGCAAGGGCCACGTACTCGCAATCATAAGAAGTACATCTCGATCTTTCTGCCAAAGTCAAAACCATTTGCGTAGAAACCATGTATTCCTTTTTGCTGATCAAACCTTCTGCTTCCAAAAAAATTTCCAAGGCATTTTTTAGAGAAAGTTTTTTAGCATGCATCTGAACTGCCAAAACATTTCGAAACTCACTTTTCCACAAAGCCGGAGCTATCCAGTGATCATCTCTTTTAAATAATTCCCAAACAATTTCAGAATGATTATTGGGAAGCCAGAGGTAGGCAATCGTGTTTACATCTACTACGATCATGCTCTGCCCTCATTTTTGGCCGCAGTGATCTCCTCATCAGTAAAAGTGATATTAATCTTTTCCCTGATTTTGCGAGCGCGCTCAAGGAACTCTTCCACATTGATAGTGTCCTCTTCCAAATCGCGGTGAAGAACGCTCATAATCTCGCCATTAATGCTTCTATGATTGCTTTTTGCTCTGGCTTTCAGCTTTTTGTAAATGCCTTCTGGGATGTTTTTAATAGTAACGGATGGCATGTTATTCCATTTTGGTTGCAAAATACAACCATTTTAAGGTGGTTCAAAAAAATATCGGAATCCAATCTTGTCAGTAAGTTCAGATTCCCTATTTTTGCAGTCCTTTTAAGAAAAAGTTATGAAGAAAGACATTCATCCAAACTATCAGGAAGTGGTTTTTTGGGACACATCAAGCGATTTCAAGTTTTTGAGCCGTTCTACCAACGTGCCTAAAGAGAAGATAAAATTCACCGATGGTAAAGAATATCCCGTGATCAAAGTGGAAGTGAGCTCAGCTTCACACCCATTCTTCACCGGAAAGAAAATGTTTGTGGACACTGCCGGACGTGTGGAAAAATTCCAAAAGAAGTACGGCAAGAAATAATATTGTTCTTAGCGTTTCTTAGCGAAGAATCCCGCAGCAGCGGGATTC
>CAZECP010000102.1:0-16534 GCA_964510765.1 uncultured Ohtaekwangia sp.
GCCAGGTGCTACTTACTACATCTCTGTGGATGTGCTCAACAGTGGCCAGCGTGGTACCTTCACGCTCTGTCTCAGCTCTACGATTGATTATGATTTCTATGAAGGTGCTATTGAATTAACTGACCTGAACAACTGGTGTTCATCCAATGCAGCCTATACAACAATTGGAGCAACGGCCGACAAAAGCGCGGGTTCATGTTGGAACAATGGCGGTCCACTCTTTAACCGCTGGTTTAAGTTTCAGGCGATCACATCCAATGTTACAATTATCGTGGGAATAGCCGGTGCGCAAGGAACTCAACGCTATACGCAACTTGCTCTATGGCAAGCTGACGGAACAACACAGGTAGCGTGCAGTCGATACGTAGCAAGCACAACCAGTGTCTCGATCAGTAACAGTTCACTAGTAGTTGGCAATTGGTACTACATTTCTGTTGATGTTTTAAATAGTGGACAAAGAGGCACGTTTACACTCTGCGTAAATAATGTTGGCACCACATTCTATTCAAGAGCTTCAGGAAATTGGAATTCGAGTTCGACTTGGTCAACTGTAGGATATGGAGGAGCAGCCGCATCCAGCTATCCAAATAATGGAGATATTGCAAACATTCAGGGCTATGACATCACAGTTCCCTCTGCACAACAGGCCGCAGAAGTTTATATTGATGCAGCGATAGCAAACACATCATTAACAATTAACAGCAGTACCTCTCTTCAAGTGAATGGAAAAGTGACGCTTAATCAGTCAGGTTCAACGTTCAATGGTGCCATTAATCTTCAAAATGGAAGTTCTCTCTCGGTCAATGACAAATTGATTTTCAATCGAACTGGCGGCAGCGGAACTTTTGGTATGACCTTAAACAGCAGCAGCTCACTTTCAATACATAAGGACATGAATTGGATAAGCTCGGGTGGAACCACAACTAATAATCTATTTACTGTTAATGGCGCTTCAAGTGTTGTAGTGAGCCAGGATATTAATTTAACTTCTACCGGGGGGCAGCTTATAAAATTACAATTCAATAATTCATCTACATTGAGTGTAAACCGTGACATCAATTTCACAGCCTCAGCAGCAGGTTTGGAGAGCATTGAGTTAAACAATTCAGCACAGTTAAATATCGGAAGATCATTTGTGAGAGGAGCAACACCCTATGGGGCGCTCACGTGCAACAATTCTTCTACCGTAGGCTATAATGGCAATACCTATCCCCAGACTTTCGCTGCAAGTGCAGGTTCCGGTGGCGATTCGTTTACATATCAAAATGTGATCATCAACAACACCCGCTCTTCCACTCCGCAAATTACAATGGGTGGTGCTGCAACTATCAACGGTAATCTGACAATGACTTCGGGTGTAGTAAGCACGACCGCGACAAGTATCATTAATCTAAAGAACGCATCCACCACCACCATTGGCAGCACCTCCAGCTACATCGATGGCCCAATGACTTATGAGGTAGCCACCAGCACTGCTAACACTACACGGAATTTTCCGATAGGTAACAATGGATCTTACAGGCCACTTATTCTGAAGGTGACACACACCAATTCGAACTCGGTAATTTACACCACACAACATTTCTGGTCATCCGCAGCAGCCCTGGGATATACGTTGGCTCCAACAATTGATAAAGTATCTGGTACACGTTACTGGACTATTAACAGTTCAGACCAATCCAATCTTTCGTCTGCGAACGTTACACTCTACTATGGTTATGGCTCAACCGATGGAGTTACTGACCTCCCCAATCTAACCGTTGTTAAGACAATTGGAGCGGGAACAACATGGAATGATATTGGAAAAACAATTGCCACAGCCGAACCTGGTTATATTACTTCCGGATCCTTCAATTCGTTCTCAACATTTACGTTTGCCAATCTCCTGAGTGGTGCTAATCCTCTACCTATTGAGTTGAAGTACTTTAAAGCTGAAACCGTAGATAATGGTATCCAACTGAATTGGGAGACAGCGTCAGAAATTCGCAATGATCATTTCAATGTGGAGCGATCGCACAATGGCGAGGAGTTTGAAAGCATTGCCACTGTGAAAGGCCAAGGTACTACCAACAAGCCTACAGTCTATGAATCACTTGATGGCAATCCTTATCCGGGATTAAACTACTATCGATTGCTTCAAACCGATTGGGATGGAAAATATTCGCATTCAAAAGTGATCTCAGTCTTCAATAACAAAAATAGTTTTGCAATCTTTCCTAACCCGACCAACTCTGGAAATATCAACATTAACAAACCAGTTGCAGAAGCAAAAGTATTGTCAATAGCAATTATCAATAGCTACGGACAAAGAGTTCATTTGCAAAATAATGTAGAAGACGCAACTTCAATAAAACTTGAGAATGTTCGTCCGTTATCAGCAGGGCTGTATATCGTCACACTCCAAACTGATCGCGGAACTTATAAAGGAAAATTGATTATAGTAGAGTAAATTACACCTAAGATAATCCTGTTTTTGTCATTAGTAGTAATCGAACACCGAATACAAACAGGCATATTCCAACAACGACATTCAGGATAACCAGAATCTTCGCTGTCATAATTTTTCGCAATCGATCAGCCAAATAAGCTTTAATGATATCCGTGGCAAATACAGTTACTAAGAGTGATGCGAAGAGGATAAAGAATTCATAGCCTTTGGTAAAACCAAAATCGAGCGTAGCCGCGGACAAAGTTCCGATCCAAAAAAGCAAAACCGTTGGTGTAATTCCATTGATGATGAAACCGCGCGAAATAAATTTCAACGGGCTCGCTTCATTTACTACTGTGAATGAGACAAGTCTCGCCTTCCTCGCTTTCACAAAAATATGATAGAGCCCGAAGACTATCAGAATCACCCCGCCAATGTAAGCCATATAAATTTTCACTGAAGGTTCATTCAAAAACTGAAGCAAGCCGAAGTAACAAATGGTGACGTACAATGTATCGCTCAGCGAAACACCCACGGCTACCAAAACGCCATTCAAAAAACCTCGTTCTACACTTGTCTGAATAATAGTGAAGAAAACAGGGCCGACCAGGAAAGCAAGAAGAAAACCGAGTTGTATGCCTTTGAGAACGATTGACATGGAATTAAGTTAACCGTAAATTGTTTTAAGTAAATCGTCCATCTTTGGAGTTTCAACTATTGGCCTTGTCCCATTAACTATTAACAAATCTTCTCCACTCATCGAGCTGGGCATTCTTCATCACACGCGGAAATTTATTCTGTCCACCCACTTTACCTTTTGATTCCATCCATTCATAAAATTTTTTGGTTGGCAGTACATCTACAAATATTTCCTTCAAGGCTGCACTACGCTCCACCGCATAATCATCATTCAATTCTTTCAGGTGGGCATCAATTTTATCTTTTAAAACGCGAGCATCCACCTTATCATCGGTACCAACGAACCAATGATGAGCAAACAAGGAACCGTGGGGAATACCCGCCACCGTAAATTCCTTGACCGAAATATTCAAGTCATTGGAAACCAACTCCACAGCTTTGTTCATATTGTCAACCGAGAGATGCTCACCGCACAAACTAAGAAAGTGTTTTGTTCTTCCGGTGATAATAATTTCCGACTCCTCAATCGAAGTAAATTTAATAATATCACCGATCAGATAGCGCCATGCACCTGCACAAGTGGAAATTAACAATGCATATTCTTTTCCTTCCTCCACCTCATCGATCAGCACTGCTTCTGCATCTGGACTTATTTCCCCGGACGGAAGGAAATTTTTTTCATCAAAAGGAACAAACTCATAAAACAATCCATTGTTCAAGACAAGTCGCATCGTTTTTCTTCGGGGCATTGCCTGGTAAGCTATGAAACCTTCAGACGCCAGATATGTCTCAATATAATAAATCGGGCGACCTAACAATTTTTCAAAGCTGTGACGATAAGGATCCATCGAAACACCGCCATGCACATACACACGAAGATTCGGCCATATCTCGTGAATGTTATCAACTTTGTAATAAGCGATAATTTTTTCAATCAGTATTTGAATCCAGGCAGGCACACCTACAATAATTCCAATGTTCCAATCCTTTGCCTTGCGCACCATTTGATTGAGTTTTGCGTCCCAGTTTCTGCTCTTGGCAATCCTTTTTCCTGGCTTGTAGAAATGCTGAAACCAAAACGGCAAACGCGCAGCTTGAATTCCGCTAAGGTCACCTTCGAACACACTTCCTTTTTTGTTCAAGTGGGTGCTTCCACCGATCATGAGAATTCCTGCTTCAAAAAATTTTGATGGTAATTCATAACGAGAGAGCGAAAGGATTTGCCGAATACTTGTGCGCTGTATCGCCTTGGTCATCTCCTTGGTTACCGGAATGTGCTTGGATGCCGATTCGGAAGTTCCTGAACTCAACGCAAAATATTTTATCCTGCCGGGCCAGCAAATATTTTTTGCACCCTTCAGCGAAAGTTGCCACCAGTCTTTGTGAATTTTATTGTAGTCGTGAATGGGAACACTGTTCTTGAAAGCCTCATAAAATACCTTCCCATTTTTTCTGAATTGTGGAAGTATTTTATCAAAGTCGTAATACTTACCAAACTCGGTGGCGCTGGCCGTGATCATTAGCTCTTTCAGTTCTTGTTTTTGCAGATCAAACGGACTTGAGTATTCTTGATGTAAGTTTTCACGAAGTTTAATACCTTTTTTAAGTAACGTTCCGAGGATGGCCATAACTTTGTTATAATTGAGCCCGAATTTATAAAATGGATATTAGAAATAATATAAAGATTTTTACTGAGCAATTTTCTGACTACCACGCCAGGTTGGTGGCCGTGAGTAAAACTCATCCGGTCGAGGCAATCCGAGAAGCATATGAAACCGGGCAACGCATCTTTGGGGAAAACAAAGTGCAGGAGCTGATGGAGAAGCAACCCCTCCTACCTGCTGATATTCAATGGCATTTGATCGGTCATTTGCAAACCAACAAAGTAAAATACATTGCCCCCTTTGTGGCGCTGATTCACTCTGTTGACAGCGCCAAACTCCTGGAAGAAATCAATAAGCAGGCGAAGAAAGTAAATCGTGTGATCGATTGCCTGCTTCAGGTTTACATCGCGAAAGAAGATACGAAGTTCGGGTTTGATGAAGAAGAACTTCTGAATTTCATTCAATCAGAAACCTTCAAAAATTTGAAATACATTAAAGTTATTGGCCTTATGGGGATGGCTACCTTCACTGACAATACGGGTCAAGTGCGAAATGAATTCAGAAGCCTGAAAAATCTCTTCGATAAAATCAACAACCTGGATTTATCTACCAATATCGAAATGAAAGAACTCTCAATGGGCATGAGCCAGGATTATCCGATTGCATTAGAAGAAGGAAGTACGCTGGTGAGAGTCGGAACAGCTATTTTTGGAAGCAGAAATTACCATTCACAATCATGAATCAAAAAATAACACTAATAACCGGAGCATTACTTGGGGCGTTGGCCGTTGGGCTGGGAGCGTTTGGAGCACACGCTTTGAAAAACCTTTTAACTCAAAATGGAAGGCTCGAAACGTATGAACTTGCCGTGCGGTATCACTTCTATCACACCCTTGCTTTATTATTGATAGGATTGCTGATGGACAAATTTCAAGGTACGCAACTCAATTACGCCTCTTTATTTTTCCTCCTGGGAATTGTACTATTCAGCGGCAGCCTTTATGCTTATGCGCTCACCAATAAAACTACTTTCGCGATGATAACACCGTTGGGTGGCGTTTGTTTTATAATCGGATGGGTTAGCTTGCTTATAGGTTTTTTAAAAAAATAATTATCCCTTCTCCCAATTTGCATTCCACTTATGGATGTTTCAATCAAATTTTTAGGCGCAGCACAAAGTGTTACCGGCTCCAAATACCTGGTGCAAGTCGATCGTAAAAAGATCCTTGTTGACTGCGGTATGTTTCAAGGTCAGAAAGAATTGCGCCTTCGCAACTGGAGTCCGCTGCCCATCGATCCGAAAGAAATTGACATTGTCATTATCACGCATGCTCACATCGATCACATTGGCTATTTGCCGCGCCTGGTAAAAGATGGATACAAAGGAAAGATTATTTGTACCTCGGCCACCGAAGATCTGATGAGCATCATGCTACTTGATGCTGCCAAACTTCAGGAGGAAGAGGCCCTCTTCGCTATCAAGCGTGGCTACTCGAAGCACGCTAAACCAGAACCCCTCTTTGATGAGCAGGATGCAAAGGCAGTACTAACCCTCGCAGTAAGCCAGTCGATGAAAAAAGAATTCTTTTTGGTGCCAGGAGTCACTGCATCGTTTCATAATGCGGGCCACATTCTTGGTGCTGCGTTCATTCAACTTCATCTGAAAGGACAATCGCAAAGCAAAACCATCACATTCTCAGGTGATCTAGGGCGCTATGAAGATCCTATTCTCTATCCGCCTGATGCGCTGCCACCCACGGATGTCCTTTTAGTTGAATCTACCTATGGTGACCGGGTTAATCCAATGGGCGAAGTCGAAAACCATTTATCTCAAATCGTAGAAGAAGCATACAGCCATGAAGGCGTATTGGTGATTCCCGCATTCGCCCTGGGCCGCACGCAGAGCCTGATCTATTATCTGATCAAACTGATGCAGGCAAAACGAATTCCGTTGCTGCCGATTTATATCGATAGTCCGATGGCTATCAACGTCACCAACTTGTACGAACGGCATAGCGAGCTTCACAAAATTCCCGTCACTAAAGAACACAACGAACTGATCAGTATTTTCGATTCGCCCAACATTCACTATTGCAATACACGCGAAAGTTCGCAAGCCCTCAACACGATCAAGAAGCCGGCTATCATCATCTCAGCCAGTGGAATGGCCACAGGCGGACGCATTCTGCATCACCTTTCACATCGCCTGCCAAATGAAAATGATACGGTACTTTTTGCCGGCTACCAGGCGGAAGGATCGCGTGGCAGGAAAATGCTGGAAGGAGAACCAACCATACGCATCTTTGGAAAAGACATTCCGGTAAAGTGTCATGTGCGTGAGCTGCACGGGCTCTCGGCACACGCAGATCAAACAGAATTACTAAAGTGGATAGGGACCACGTCAGGTGCACCCAAGCATACCTTCATCACACACGGTGAGCTTGCCAGCGCCACCACTTTCGCAGGCATCATAAAAGAAAAATCAGGCTGGAATACGTTCATTCCACAGTACCTGGAAACCGTAGAAATTTTTAAAGGAATATAGTTACCTTCAATTTCAAACCTCAAAGGTGAAACAGGAACGCTTACTCTCTTTGGACGTCTTCCGCGGTATCACAGTAGCCGCTATGATTCTCGTGAATAACCCCGGAAGTTGGGAGCATGTGTATTCTCCACTATTGCATGCACACTGGAATGGCTGTACACCCACAGACCTGATCTTTCCTTTCTTTCTTTTTATTGTAGGTATGTCCATTCATTTTGCGTATCAGAGCAAGAAGGAAGCGGGCCTATCAAAGAAGGTATTCTGGAAAATTGCAAAGCGTGCGCTTATTATTTTCATGTTGGGAATTTTGCTTGCATGGTTTCCGGTCTTCACAGTTGAGCGACTGGCTCACCTGCGCATACCTGGCGTTTTGCAAAGAATCAGCATTGTGTTCTTCTTTACTTCTGTTCTTTATCTGACTACCGGTTGGCTTACGCAAATCAGAGTGATGGTGGTGATTTTATTTATCTACTACATGCTGATGATACACTTACCTGTGCCAGGAATTGGCGCGGCCAATCTTGAACCTGAGACTAACCTTGGAGCGTGGCTTGATAGGTTGCTACTGGGCGGGCATCTCTGGGCACAAAGCAAAACGTGGGACCCGGAAGGGATACTGAGTACACTGCCGGCCATTGGGACGGGACTGATCGGAGCGCTTTCCGGTCAATATTTTTCAAGATTCGAAAATGCACGCACACGTGCTGTCTTGCTTTTTCTTTCAGGAACTATTTTTGTTGCCTTCGGCTTGCTGTGGAGTTTGATTTTCCCGCTCAACAAATCGCTCTGGACAAGTTCATTCGTTCTTTATACTGCCGGCATTGCCTTGCAAGTCTTTGCAGTTCTATACTGGCTCATCGATCTGCGCGGCTGGAAGAGGTGGGCAACGCCTTTCGAATACTATGGCACCAATGCCATCTTTGTTTTTGTGGCAACCGGACTGCTGGCAAAAACGCTATCACGGATTAAGATGGTTGATGGAGCAGATGAACTTTCTTCGTGGAACTATGCCTACAAACATATTTACGCTTCGTGGCTCGACCCCAAAAACGCATCGCTCGCCATGGCCCTCACGCTACTTCTCATCTTCTATTTTATTTTACGATGGATGTACAAAAAGAAAATTTTTATCAAGGTGTGACAAGGAAATTGGGCCTACTCCTGCTGGTGCTGTTTGCTTTCTCTGCCAATGCAAAAACCAACATACGGATAGCGGTGATCATCTCTGCGAACACAGAATGGAAAGCAGTGAAGAATATCTATCCAAACGAATCGTTTTCTAAATCACCGTGGGGTGAATATTTTTTCAAGCAGATGGGCAAAGAAAAAGTCCTAGTATTTCATGAAGGTTGGGGAAAAGTGGCAGCTGCGGGAGCAACTCAATATGTGATCGATCAGTTTCATCCGCAAGTGCTGATCAACCTAGGCACCTGCGGGGGTTTTGAAGGAAAAATTGAACGAGGTGATATCATACTCGCTGATCGTACAATCATTTATGACATAATGGAAGCCATGGGTGATTCTAAAGAAGCAATAGCCGATTACTCTACTGCGATCGATCTTTCCTGGTTGAAGGGATCTTATCCAACAAAAGTAACTAAGACCGCACTTGTTTCTGCCGATCAGGATTTGCAACCTGAACAAATTGAAAAACTTAAAAAAGAATACAACGCCATTGCCGGAGATTGGGAATCAGGTGCGATTGCCTACGTGGCCTCCAGAAACAAAACAAAAGTTCTGATCTTGCGCGGAGTGACTGATGTAGTCAGCTCAACAAAAGGAGAAGCTTATGGCAACTTTGAGCTCTTCGCGCAACGCACAGAGGAAATGATGAAGAAATTGTTTCATGATCTCCCGAAATGGATCAGTCGCCTTAATTTTTAAAACATAAATAACAGGGAATGCGAAAAAGAATTACGCTCTTCTCCAGCAAGCGAAGGCTATCCATAAATAAATGGCTTCCACTTAAAAAAATTCCCTTTCCAAGCTGAGGAGTTAACACTACATTCACCAGATTTCTCATTAAGAATTAACGTTCACTAAAATTATACTACTATGAAATCAAAAACTTCAAGGCGCCAGTTTCTTGGAACAGCCTCTGCCCTTGTTACCGGCTCTGTACTCGCATCCAACTCTTCTTTTGGAATGCCTGCCATTATTCACAATCTTTTCACACCCAAGTCGGTGGTTAACGGGGTGCGTATTGGTGTGATCACCTATTCCTTCCGTGACTTGCCTGACCAAAGTGCCGAAGCAACATTGGATTATATTTTAAAATGCGGCATCAGCAATATCGAGTTGATGGGCGGCCCTGCTGAATCATTTGCTGGCGCTCCGAAAAATCCCGTTGATTTCCGCTCAATCTTTCCGCTCATGCGCAAGCGAAGTGAGAAAAAAGAACTCACGGAAGATGAAAAGAAAACGCTTGCTGAAGCAGATGAGAAAAGAAAAGCATACAGAGAAGAGTTGGCAACCTGGCGCATGAAAGCTCCGATGGATAAGTTTGAACAGTTTGCCAAGATGTACAAGAAGGCAGGCGTTGACATTTATGCTTTCAAACCAGATGCATTTGGCACACAAAATTCAGATGCGGAGATTGATTATGGATTGCGCGCTGCCAAAGCATTGGGCGCAAGTCATGTTACATTGGAGCATCCATCGAATGATGCACAAACACTTAAGCTTGGCAAGGCAGCGGAAAAATATGGAATGAAAGTAGCCTATCATGGACACGAGCAACAGACTCCAACTTTCTGGGACACTGCACTCACTCAATCTCCTGCAAATGCATTAAACCTTGACATCGGCCATTATGTGGCGGCTGGCAATCCCGATCCGCTCGGCATCATCAAAGACAAACACGATCGCATCATGAGCATGCATATGAAAGACCGCAAGTCGAAGGCGAATGGCGGTGAGAATATGCCATGGGGACAAGGAAATACTCCGCTGCCGGATGCACTGAAATTGATACGGAACAACAAATACAAGTTCGCCTGCACCATTGAGTATGAATACAAAACACCTGAAGGCTCCACTCCTATTGAAGAGGTAAAGAAGTGTTTGGAGTTCTGTACCAAGGTGTTGAGTTAATTTTTTAAATCAACTTGATACGATGAGTTACAAATTAACTGATCATCTAAGGACGATAGAGCAAGGGAGCTTTGGCTACAGCATTCAGCAGGATTCATCCTGTTTACAAGCATAAGAAAGTATGCTATTGATAGAATTCCGATTTCTACGAACGACAAGATCAGGGAGATGATCATTAATGGTATCAATGATGCAGTATATGGCTTAATGATGGTTATGGATGGCGTTACCGGACGACTAAGTAATTCAGAATATGCTGTGACAATTAAAAGTATAATTCAACTGGAAAAGAACGGAGAGACAATACAAGAAATCGATACGTTTAAAGGTGACGGAATGTGCATGGTTTTCACGCTTGGAAAGAGAACGATTTTGGTGACGAGGAAAATTATCCTGTTATCAAAGAATAATAACAGAATAATCATTTTTATAACTTAAAAAAGATTTTTCTCTTATAAAGAAAATAACACAAGTACCACTCAAGAGAAAAAATAGAAAGTGAAATCAGAATCAATTCCAAACCATGCGGGATGTGCAGTATCTCCAGCACTCCGCCAACTATAGCACCCACATATCCATTGAACCATCGATGCCCAACAATTTCAAAGAACAGGTAAATGAAAATTGAATTCATTCCCACAATAATAAAAAAGCTCCAGCCGTTCAAATGTTGTTTCACATCGATCCACCAATAAAACAAGGCGAGACCAAGCAAACACCAGCCACCAGAAGCAAATACAAATGAACTTGTCGCGATACGCTTAATGATGGGCGTGAATGCGAAATCCATCAGGTACCCAAATATCAGACAAACAACTCCGGCAATCACAAAGCATATTATTTTCTTGTTCGAAGATTTGTCGCTCAATAAGATTTTTCCTGCCACTGCTCCCCAAATGGTGTGAGCGGCTGTAGGAATACAATTGATCGCCACCCATCCGCCTTTGTTGATCTTATTCATCAAAATCAAATCAATATAGTTACCAAAGTTTTTCTGATCGGTGAACGGCTGATTGAAACCTTCCATATTTGTGAAGCGATACAACAATTCTGTGATCAACAACAGTCCAAGACTCACCGCCAACTGCCATTCAATCCTCCACTCAAAAATTAGAAAGGCTACAAGCGTAGTGAACGACAATTGCGTGAGCACATCCCAAAGTTCAAACGATAGGCCACCGGGGCGCACGGCATAATCCAACACACCCCAGAAAAAAAGCCAACCACTTCGTCTCAAAATTTTTATAAAAGATTGCGACCAGTTAATAGCTGACTGCTTTTGCTTGTGAAGTGAGAACGCCATCGCAGTGCCAGCAATGAACATGAATCCAGGCTGAATCAAATCCCAAAAACGCAGGCCATTCCATCGATGATGAGTGAACTGGATAAAAAAAGGTTGGATGAAATTTCCGTTTGTCAGCTCAATGAAATGGTCATAGAGGCCGGTGCTCTCCGCCATCAATAACACCATGATCGTTCCCCGGAACACATCGAGTGATAAAAGTCGGTCATTGGTTAGAGTTTGATCCATTTTCAAATCTACCCAAAAAAGGAAAGCCGACCACGAGGCCGGCTTCACAATTAACCTGTCAACTTAAATTATTTTTTCCGAATGATGATGTCGCCATTATAAGACTTCAAAGTAATCTCAGGCCCTCCACCATTCACATCCATCTTCACCCAATCATCAATTTTCACTTTCGTTGCCCCGCCCTTCGATTCATTCTTGATCACCGGTTGTGATTTTTGAATTTGTCCATCAAAGCCGGAGTATATCTCACCTTGTTTGGTCTTCATCTTTATCGATGCCTTCAAGGTGGCCGGAAAAGTCAGGTCGATGTCGCCATTGTAATTCACATACGAGAGCGGAGAATCAGGAGTAAGTTTGTCATACACAATCTTGATGTCACCATTGTAAGTCTCAGCTACTACCGTTCCGGAAATTCCTTTTGCAGTAATCGCTCCGTTATAGTTAATCAATTCAAGTACACCGGTAATATTACTCACGTCAAGATCGCCATCGTTGTAAGTTTTCACTCGCATATCGATGGTAGAAGGAACTTCCACAATCACAGTCATTGATTCACTCCAGTTGTCCGAAGTAATCTTAACGGTGTTCTGATACTCGGAAGCTTCCAGGTCCATCGCACCGCCACTGATTTTTTTTAAACCTTCTTTTCCTTTTCTGCCGTTATCAACATTCACATTTACATGCACTTTGTGTTTGCGATCCTCTTCATCGCCCTCATCATTGTTTTCGTATTTTTCGCTGGTGTATTTCACCAATACATCCTTGCGGGCTGTTCCCTTCACCACCACCGATCCCGTTTTGATATCCACCACCAGTTTGCCGGCAGCAGCAGGATTCGAAAAAGGAACTACAAATTCTCCGTTATTATTTTGTGCAAAGACACTTCCTCCACACACCAACGCCAACACAATCATTAAAACTTTCATGGTATTCTTAATTTATTTTTTTAGTTTTTCTTTTCTTTCAAAATCACATCGCCATTAAAGGTTTCGAAGTCGAGGAGCGCGCCACCACTTCCAACTTTGAAGCGATTTGCGGCCACTTTCAGCGTTATCCCTTTACTTGATTCTTTGCGTTCCACCAGCGCTGGCAGTCCCTCCAGCTTATCTAGATTGGTGTACATATCACCATTAAAACTTTTGAACGCGATGTTTGCTGCCAATCCCTTTTGAAACCACGCGTTGATGTCGCCATTCAATGTGTAGTAGCGGCAGTCTTTGTTCGGGTTGAGCGAATATTCAAGATCAACATCTCCATTGATCGTGTTTGCGTAAGTAGCTCCCTTCAACGCTGTGAGTTTGATGCTGCCGTTCACGTTGTTTGCTTTCACCGCGCCACCCACATTTTCAATCACTACATTTCCGTCATTCACGGTCGAGACTTCGATGTTGATTCCATACGGAACCTTCACTGTAAAATCTGTTTTGTGATCGTACTTTGGATTGCAGTCGCCATTTTCGCAATTCCATTGATAAGCCCAGCCATAATTGCCGTGCTTCCTGTTTCTATTGTAACCAAATTGATTACAACCATTCGCAGTATAAATAATAAGCGTATCCGCACGATCAATTTCAGCAAGGCGAACATCTTTTTTTCCTTGCTCCAATCGCTCATCGGTTTTTGCTTTGATTGTCCGCTCTACTTCGATGATCACCTTTGAACCCTCGTAGCCTTTCACCAAAATCGATCCGTTGATATTGGCAAGCACAAGTGTATTGTTTGCATTTTGTTTTTCAAACTGAAGTTCTTTCACAATCGTATCGGTAAATGTCTGTGCCGACAGTAAGACTGGAAGTAAACTTAGCAGCAATAATATTTTCGTTTTCATCATTCAAAATTTAAAATTCAACATTAAAAATTTATATGAGCACATTGATGCTTTCCTTGATTTTTTCTTTCACTTCCTTAGGAGTGCTCTTTTGCTCCAACACTTTTTTCAACTCATTCACCGATGACTTCTCGCGCATGGTCACCATCATTTCAGCAAGGGCGACCTGAACCAGCGGTGAATCTTGTTTGGCAATGGCTCGCACCAGGCCTTCCCTCACTTGCGGCAGTTTCATGTATTTGCTCAACGCTTCAAGCGCAGCCAGGCGAACGTTTACGCTTTCATCCTCATTTAAAGTGTTAAGTAAAGCTTCTGTCACTTTTTTACTTGGGCCGTCAATATCCTCCGTCAGGCTCACTGCTTTTAGTCGTTCCGTTGCCGATTCCTTTTCAAGCAACGAAATCATCATCATCTCTTTCAAGTCCCGCACCTGATCCGTCAGTATGGCTACATCTCCCTTATCAGATGGTTTTTGAAAAAAATATCCGACCCCAAAGCCAGCAATGAGGAATGCAGCAGCCATGGCAAGCCGCGGCATCCACTCCACCAGGCGCGACCATGAAATTGAAACAGATGCCGGTTGAGCCTTTTGTTTTTCCTCCTTGAGCATTTTATGAAACCTGCTGTCTTGCTCCATGCTCACCGTCTCCGCCCTCATCATCTCTATTTGCTCGTTGAGTTTTTCAAGTGATGAAAGTTGTGTCAAAGAAATTTTTCCATGCTCAAGCAATGTTTCGATTTGTTGAATCTCAAATGGATCAGCAACACCTTCGTTATATTTGGCAATGAGCTCATTCAATTTTTCTTTTTCCATAACCGTCTTTTTTTCAAAAAGTTTTTTCCAATTGTCCGTAAATCGCTTTCAACTCCTGAAGAGCCCGGAATACTTTCACTTTTACCGCACCCTCACTACACCCCAGTAATTCCCCGATTTCACTGTACTTCTTTTCCTGGTATTTGCTGAGCAAAATCACTTCCCTTTTTTCTTCAGGAAGCCTTTCCAGCGCCAGCTTCAGCAAGTCCTGTTCCTCTTCGTGCTGCATTTCTGTGGATCGATTATCGGTGTGCACAATTTTGTCCGTCCATTTTTCCACAGGCTCAGCGTGAAGTTTGTTTTTTCTGAAGTGGTCATTCTTCACATTACGCGCAATGTGATACATCCACGTCCTGAAATCTCCATCGCGTTGCTCACCTGAAACCTCATCCTGAAGGCGAGCACGAAAAAGGTGGCGGTATTTCAGGATTCGCATGAACGTATTTTGCAACAAGTCTTCACCCAATTCGCGGTCGTGCACAAGACCTACGAAAAAGCCAAGAAGCGGTCGCTTGTAGCGTTCGTACAGTAAGCCAAGTTTATCGAGGTCGCCATCCCTCACTTTGGCCATCAGGTAGTTGTCAGAAAGTGTTTCCAATTCAGGGGTTTCATGCAGGGAAACCTTAACAATTAAGAAAGGTTACAGCCTTTTTGAAAATTAATAATTAAAATTGAGGGAACATTTACCTATCATGAAAAAGCTTATCCTGCTA
This sequence comes from uncultured Ohtaekwangia sp., assembly GCA_964510765.1. Classification (GTDB taxonomy): domain Bacteria; phylum Bacteroidota; class Bacteroidia; order Cytophagales; family Cyclobacteriaceae; genus ELB16-189. The sequence goes on from CAZECP010000102.1 coordinate 15,196, forward strand.
TCCGTTTCAGCACTTACCTTGTTTTGCTGTGCCGAAAAGAAACCTGTCTGGTCTGATGAATTCAATTATACAGGTTTGCCCGATTCAACTAAATGGGGCTACGACCTCGGTGATGGCTGCCCGAATGCATGCGGCTGGGGAAACAATGAAGCCCAATTCTATACTCAAGATTCAAGAAATGCGCGTGTTGAAAATGGAAACCTCGTCATCGAGGCCATCAAGGACTCCATTGGTGGAAAGGCATTCAGCTCTGCAAGGTTAGTTACCAAATCAAAAGGTGATTGGCTCTACGGCAAAATTGAAATCCGCGCAAAACTCCCGAAAGGAAAAGGCACCTGGCCTGCCATCTGGATGCTATCAACTGACTGGAGTTATGGCGGTTGGCCCGAAAGCGGAGAGATTGACATCATGGAACATGTGGGTTTTGATCCGGGCGTTATTCATGGAACATTGCACTCCGACAAATACAATCACGTGAAACACACGCAGCAAGAAGGAAAGGTAATGGTTGCCGATTGCCAGGATGTATTTCATATTTATGCCATTGACTGGAACAAAGACAGGATTGATTTTTTTGTGGATGAGAAAATGTATCACTCGGTTACCAGAAATCCGCAAGACGATTTTCACGGCTGGCCATTTGATAAACGTTTTCATTTGATTTTGAATATAGCCGTGGGTGGCAACTGGGGCGGGCAGCATGGCATCGATGAATCGATCTGGCCGCAGCGAATGGAGATTGACTATGTGAGAGTCTATCAATAAGGATCTAAGGTTTTGATTGATGATTTACGATTTCCAATTCTTACTCTGAATTCTATTTACAAAATGCTCTCTCTTTCCAAACCTTTGCTTCTTGCCTCCTCCTCTCCACGCAGGCAATATCTCATGAAAGAAGCTGGATTTACTTTTGAAGTTGCATATCCTGATATCGATGAATCATTTCACACCGACATGGCGCATGAAGATGTTCCCTCCTACCTCGCTAGAAAAAAGGCTCAGGCTTTACTTCCACAGCATCCCGATAAAATAATTTTAGCTTCTGACACAGTCGTAATTCTAAAACATAAAATCCTCAACAAACCTCAAGACAGGGATGAAGCCATTGAAATGTTGTCCGCACTCAGCGGCAACACTCACATGGTGATCACAGCAGTTTGTCTTTTATCGAACGACAAGGAAGATTGTTTTGATGATCGAACTGAAGTCACATTCAGAAAATTATCAAGGGAAGAAATTGAATACTACATCGATAATTATAAACCTTACGATAAGGCGGGTTCTTATGGAGCGCAAGACTGGATTGGCTTAACGGCAATCGAAAAAATTAATGGCTCGT
>CAZECP010000103.1:0-15864 GCA_964510765.1 uncultured Ohtaekwangia sp.
AGTGCTTATTCATTTAATGGTTCAATCCAAAATTATGTATCAATCCCGTCATCTCCTTTAAAAATTAACAACTATAGTTACTCGGTTTGGGCTAATGCGTATTCTTTTCCCAGCGATGGTTCTACCGGAATAGTTATATCGATTGGTGACGTTGTTACTTCTAGGCACTCAGCACTGAGTTTAAATAATCAATATGCAACAGCGAGTTATCTTGGATGGGGTGGGGGAAGTTGGAATAATGGTGCCACGCTAACATCTTCAGTGGCGCAAGGTGCTATCCCAAATCTTAACGAGTGGTATCATCTGGTTCTCACCCGGAATGATACCCAGGTAAAGCTTTATATCAACGGACAATTCATCGGGTCTGCACCAACAGATGGTTATCCGGCCTTTTATGGAACAACAACAAATGCAAATATTGGTGTTAGGTGCAATTTTACTCAACCATTTAATGGTGCCATCGATGACATTAGTATTTACAACCGCGAACTCACCCAACAAGAGATTTTGCTTTTGTATCAAAATGGAATTGCTTGCGCGATGATTGCTCCTCCACCAGTTATTTCAGATATAACTCTATGTGGCCCGGCCTCGGCAATTCTTTTGGCGACCGGAGGTACAACCTACCGATGGTACGATGCCCAAACAGGAGGGAACCTTTTGTTTGAAGGAAACCCGTTTATTACTCCGCAGTTATCTTCTTCCGCTAGTTACTATGTTTCTAATCTTCAGGGTACCGAAAGCAACAGAGTCAAGGTAAATGTCATCGTGAATCCCAAGCCAGTTCTGTTGTGTGGTCAAGATCAAATTAGTTTTCAAAAGGAGGTTACAATTTCTACTTCGGTCTCATCGGGTAAGGCACCATACAGTTATTTGTTTGACTTTGGTGATGGTTCTCAGCTTACCACCTCAACGTCTCAGGCAAACTATACTTATTCAAACGAAGGCGATCATGTTGTCACGGTTTATGTCACGGATGGTAATCGTTGCACATCTTCATGTACATTTCAAATTGAGATATTAACTGGCTACCTGATTCCAAATGTGATTACAGTGAATGATGATCCTAAAAATGACAGGCTCACGATTTTCTTTAAGGAAGGAGACCATTTCGTTTATTATGCTGGAAAAGATCCTTTTGATTTACAAGTCTTTGACAGATGGGGAAAACAAGTGTTTAAAACGGATGATGCCGTTCTTGGATGGAATGGTAAGAATGTGTCAGAAGGTGTCTATTACTATCTTCTTACCCTTGGCTATTTAAAGTTTAAAGGCTGGGTTACCGTTTTGAAGTAGTATTTTTGTCGTTCAAAATTTCCGATGATAAAGATATTAACCGTAGTAGGTGCTCGCCCTCAGTTCATTAAAGCGGCTGCTATCAGCCGAGCCATTCGTTTGAAATTTAAGGATCAGATCAAAGAGGTTTTGCTCCATACAGGTCAACACTATGATCCGGGCATGAGCCAGGTTTTTTTTGAAGAACTTGGTTTGCCAAAAGAAGATCATAACCTGAATGTAGGATCGGGAAGTCATGCTGTCCAAACATCGGCAATGATGGTTGGCATTGAAGAGATACTACTTAAAGAGCAGCCGGATTATTTATTGTTGTATGGTGACACCAACTCAACATTGGCAGGCGCCATTGCAGCGTCTAAACTTCATGTACCCATTATTCATGTGGAGGGTGGTGTCAGAGCGTTCCGGAAGGATATGCCCGAAGAAACCAATCGCATTATTTGTGACCATCTTTCCACTTTGATTTTTGTTCCCACCCAAAGTGGTCTTGATAATTTATGGAATGAAGGCTTTAAGGAAAATAATCTTCCCCCTTATTCGGCTGATAATCCAAAAGTCTTTCGTTGCGGAGATATTATGTATGATAACAGTCTGCTTCTTGCAGAAGTAGCTTTGCAGAAGTCAAGGATACTGGAGCAACTCAACCTGACGGGGAAGAATTTTGCGCTGGTCACGATGCATCGTCCTAACAATGTAGATGATCCGGAAATCCTTGGAAATTTATTTCAGACCTTCAGTGACCTTGCACTTGACAATAATCTTACGATGGTAGTACCTCTTCATCCGCGCACAACAAAAGTATTTGAAGAGAAAGTTTCAAAAGAAGTCTTCCAACAGATTCAATCCAACAACTTAATTAAAATCATCCCACCCGTTTCGTTTTTAGATATCACCGCTCTGGAAATGGAAGCAGAGATAGTCTGCACGGATTCGGGAGGAGTTCAGAAAGAAGCGTACTATTTTAAAAAGCCGTGTTTGATTATGATGGAGAAAACAGCATGGGTTGAATTAGAGCAAAGTGGGACCGCTATTGTTACGAGCAATTATCCTGGAAAGATCAAATCAGCATTTAAAACCTTAATGACGAAGAAAAATCAAATGACCTTTCCCGAAATCTTCGGAGATGGTAAAGCTTCTTCCTTTATTTGTGAAAAGATTGTCGAAGACTTTTCCCATCGCAAGAATTGATCTCTAAGAAATTCATTCGTAATTCAATAATCTATACCATTGCGGGCTCACTGCCTATGGCGAGTGGATTAATCTTACTTCCGGTTTATACCAAATATCTCTCTACGGAAGTCTACGGAGCGGCCATTTTGTATATGGCATTTTCACAACTCATTCAAATAATTACCACCTACAGTTTCGATACATCGATTTATGGTTTTTACCATGATTTTAAAAATGACAATTCAAGACTATCAAGGTTTGTAAGTTCTGCCTTCATCTTTGTTCTGATTGTAAGCTTAATTACGGGGCTTATCCTGGTTGTGTCGGGTGAATGGATTTTTTCAATTGTATTTACAGAATCCAGGTTGGATTTTTATCCCTTCGGTTTTGTCTCTGTATTGACTGGTGTTTTTCAATCTATCTACAAAGTCAACAGCAATTTGCTCCAAACTCAGGAGAAGGCGGGAACATTCCTGATATTCAACCTGGTGTCTTTTATATTGATTGCTGTCTTTACAATTGCTGGACTAATTATTTTTCCAAACGACCTGACAGGAGCTGTTGGTGGACGAATGGTAGCAACAATGCTTACCGGCATTTGGGTATTATTTGTTGTGTTTAGGCAGTATGGGTTTGCTTATGATTTCAAAATGATCCAGAGCACATTCGGGTTTAATCATCCTTCTCTTCTTTATCAGATCATGTTGTGGTTTAACGGATATTTTGATAGAGTGATGATGACTTTTTATTTACCTCTTTCCCAGGTTGGTATTTATGATTTGGCAGCAAAATGCCTATTTGTAATCGAGTATGTTTTGGCTGGTTTTAACAGTACGTTTTTTCCAAAGGTATTAGGAGCGGTGGCCTTACAAACAAAAAAGGGAACAACAGTTGAGATCAATAGATATTACAATGGGTTGACTGCTACTTCAATCACTCTCGTTGTCTTAAGTATTCTCACTTATCCCTACCTGATAAGGATTTTTATTCAGAAGCTAGGTTTCCTTGCAGCCATTACCCTGATTCCGTTTTTATCTATTTCTTATCTCTTCCGGGCACTTCGCATGTATATGGCAATGCCTTATCCTGCCATCCGGTACTCTAAGCCAGTACCTTTTTTTTATGCAGCAATTTTAGGAGTTAAGATTTTATCCATGTTGTTATTCTTGCCGAGGTACGGAATGTGGGGAGTCATTTATTCTACATGGATCAGCTACACGGTTGAGATCACCGTGCTTTATTTTGGAGTAAAAAATAAGTTTGCAATTAAATTCAATTTTCATAAACTGATATCAATGCCTTTGGGTATTGCACTGTTAATCGTAGGTTTAGAAACGTACGTGCCATTAAAATATGAGTTGTTGCTTCATGTGTTTTATGTAGTAACGAGTACCATCATCTTGTTCTTGTTGTACCGGACTGAAATCTTGAACGAGTGGCAAAAATTCGATTTGAAAAAGTTACTTTAGCATTTTACTTTATTGCGAATGATTCCTGTAACAAAGCCTTTCTTACCACCGATTGGCGAGTATGAAAAATATCTTGAAGGCATTTGGGAAAGGAATTGGCTTACCAATAACGGACCTTTGGTAACAGAGCTTGAGCAAAAGCTGAAAGATTATTTGAAGGTGAATGAATTGTTATATGTTACAAACGGTACGATTGCAATCCAACTTGCTATCAAGGCGCTCGGTCTTAGAGGTGAAATTATCACCACTCCGTTTTCTTATGTAGCCACCACCAGCAGCGTGGTATGGGAAGGCTGCAAGCCTGTGTTTGTGGATATTGATTCAAAAACTTTCAATCTTGATCCTCAAAAGATTGAAGATGCAATAACTTCATCTACCTCTGCCATCTTGGCCACGCATGTATTCGGAAATCCGTGTGCCGTTCATGAAATTGAAAATATTGCAAAACGAAAAAACCTGAAAGTAATATACGATGGTGCCCACGCCTTTGATGTTGAGTTAAATAGCAAGTCCGTTTTTAATTTCGGAGACGTCTCAACTTTAAGTCTTCATTCAACGAAACTTTTTCATTCTGTAGAAGGAGGGGCCGTTGTTTCCAAAGATCAGGACTTGATGCGTTTGATCGACTTCCACCGAAACTTTGGACACAATGGACCTGGAGAGTTTGCCTCCCTTGGCATCAATGGAAAAAATTCAGAGTTTCATGCTGCAATGGGGCTTGTCAATTTAAAATATGTGAAGGCAATCATTCCTGAACGGAAATCCATTTCTGAAACCTATGACCATCTCTTGCAAGGGGTTCAGGCTATAAAGCCATTCATTTCAAAGGATGTTCAGTTTAACTTTGCCTATTATCCTTTGGTGTTCAGAGATGAAGAATTGTTGTTGAAGGTGATTGCAAAACTGAACCAGGCAGATATTTTTCCGAGAAGGTATTTTTACCCTACTTTAGAAAAACTACCGTATGTTGAACGAAAGAACAACTGTCCCGTTGCTTCCAGTATTTCCGAACGTGTTCTGTGCTTGCCACTTTTCAATGGTATGACAGTAACAGAGATCGAACAGGTGGCTGAGTTAATAATGGATGTTTCTAATTCGAATCAGGTATGATAATAATTGGAGCAAAAGGCTTTGCAAAAGAGGTCTTGGAAGCATTTGATACGATTCCAGAATCGTTATACTTTTTCGACAATATTTCCTCAGATCTTCCAACTCAGCTATACAATCGTTTTCCTATTTTAAAATCATTAACAGAAGTAAAATCGATTTTTAGTGGTGATGGTGACCGTTCTTTTGCTTTAGGTTTGGGGGGGCCTCAAGCAAGATTGACATTAAGTAATCAATTCGAAGCGATGGGTGGTGACAAAAAATCGATAATAAGCCCCAAGGCAACGATTGGAAAATTTCAGACCTATGTTGGAAAAGGATGCAACATCATGACAGGTGTCGTGATCACCAATGATGTCAGTGTAGATGAAGGATGCTTGATTAATTTGAACGTGACGATTGGTCATGATACTGTTATTGGGAAATTTGTGGAGATTTCTCCTGGCGCAAATATTTCCGGACGCTGCATTGTTGGTGATTTTTGTAACATAGGAACAAATGCGGTACTATTACCGGGAGTGACGCTTGGCCGAAATGTAATTGTGGGTGCCGGATCAGTAGTCACTAAAAATGTGCCCGATGATTCACTTGTTGTGGGTGTTCCGGCAGTTGTAAAGAAATCCATTGCTCCAATCAAATTCTCAGCGTTAAATTGACCTGACGATGAACCTTCACATTATTCAAGAAGGGGTGTTTGCAGAAGCTTTCTATGGTAACCTTAAGGTCTTTGATTTATTAGGCAACAATAAATTTTTTATCAGGCATACAAGCTACTTCACTGGTAGGATGGACGCTAACATTCCCCATGGTAAGCTGGATGAACTGGAGAGCAAGGTAGGTAAGACAACTTCTTTTGATAAGGTATTTATACATCAACTCCCTACCGCTTATTATAAATGGATTGCTGATCATGAATTTAATGAACTAAACTGGCTCATCTGGGGCGCAGATTTGTATCACTTGCCTTTCATCAAACAGTTTTTGTACGAGCCGTTGACGCTGCAAAAATATGTAAAAGACGCATGGTCGTGGAATGAGTTCTTGTTTAAGTTAAAATACAATCTCATCACCCGGAAGCACAAGGTTAGCTGCTATTCCAAAATTGACAACATCCTTACGTGGATGCATGGCGAGTATGATTTTGCCAGACGCGCGATTCCAGAACTAGAAGCCGGTTACAAATTCTTTATTTACGAAAATAAAATACCGTATGATGAAATCGTCTCGTTCCGTTCGCGTCCCGAATCGGTAAATAAAGTTCCCAAATTAATTATTGGTAACTCCGGAACACCCAGCAATAATCACTTGGACGCGGTAAGAAATCTGATGGATCAAAATATAATGGCTGACCTTTTACTGCCTGTATCTTATGGTGAAAAGAAATACATTGAATTTTTGAAAAGGAACCTGTGCGATTATAAAAACGGAACGATTACTTTTTTGGATAAGTTTTTACCTGTACATGAATATCTTTCTTTACTTCAATCCTGTGATGCACTCGTCATAAACTCTATTCGACCGCAGGCTTATGGAAATATTTTTATGATGATGCTGCTCAATAAACCGGTCTTTTTCAACTCAAGAAATATTTCTTTGCAGGATTTGAATCATTATCGAATGGAGTGGAGAAGTATGGAGAACCTTAAACAGTTTCTTGAAAGCAAGGAATCATTTCTGCCTGATAACGAAGGTCTGTTGAATTTAACTTCCAGAGAGAACCTGAGGAGAGTATATAAAGATCTATTTAGTTAGTTCTATAATTAATCTAAGACTTTCAAACTATCAAGTTCTCTTATCGTAACTGTCGGAGGAAATTGTTTTTTCAGGATTTTCCCAGCCACAAATTTTCCAGCCAGGGTAGCTTTTTCCTTGGATGAGAATCCTTTGTTGCCGGCAATTCCAGGGATGGTGGGTTGATCAATGATCTTGACTTTATTTATAAAAACGGCATAGCCAAAAGTCCTATTTTCATTTATGTAGCTTTCAACTTCAAATCCAGAAGTATCGGTAGAGTTTGTTAAAACAAGAGCTTTATTGTGAGAATTTTTATTCTCGTTTTTTTTACAAGACAACAAAAATACAAGAGTTGAAAAAGCTATGATTTTAAGAAGTCTGATCCGTAGCTTACTGCGGATCAGACTCATCTTTAAATCATTTAGGGAAGATAGACCCATGTATCCATTTTGTAAGTGGCGTTATATAAATCATACCCGGTCAGGAAATATCCCTTTTTTCCAATAGAAAATCCAGCAGCCCCATGTCGAGACCCTCCGGAGAAATCGGATTGTTTGGTCCAAGAATCAGTGATAGAATTATACATCCAGAAGTCTTTCCTTATATCTGATGCCAGGCCACCAGTTCCTACGTATCCATAATCTTCGATAACAAAAGAAGCCGATGAATTTAAGAAGCTTCCGTTGATGTCTCCTTTTTGCATCCATGAATTGTTAGCGGGACTGTACATCCAAAAATCTGTGCTGAGTGTTCCGGAAGAAGCGGAATTGCTGTTGGAACCAGCACCTGCGAAAGCATTAGAGCCGATAACAAAATTGACAAGTCTTCGACTACCATTGCCTGGATAGTCAGCCACCTGCGCCCACTGATCATTCGATGGATCGTATTCCCAAAAGTCTTTTTTATCGTTGGAACCGTTCCACCCCGCTCCGATATAACCCTTAGAGTTGATGGAAAATCCTATCGCATAATCTCTTCCTCCATTGGTGCCAACATCTGCTTTTTGTGTCCAGGAGTTGGATGCAGGATCATATTCCCAGAAATCAGAATAGTAATTATTGAAAGCATATCCTGTTCCTGCGTAGCCCTTGTTGTTCAGTGAAAAACCAGTGGCGTAATATCTTGCGTCACCTGCAAAATCAGCTTTTTGAGTCCAAACATTTGTTGTTGGATTATATTCCCAAAAATCATTTCTGTAATTGCTTCCATCATATCCTGTTCCTATGTATGCTTTTTCTCCAATAACAAAAGATACAGCAGCCATTCTCCCAACAGAACTTACATTGGCTACCTGTGACCAGGAGGGAGCAATTTTGGTAAAAGTTGAGGTAGAGGATGTGGATTTGGAGCCTACCTTAATTGATATTACACCAGAGGTGGCTTCAACGGGAACTTCAACAGAGATACTTGTGGTCGTTGCAGAAATAATTTTCGCTTCAATATTACTGTTAAACATTACAGTATTTTCGCTTGTTGTCTCAGAAAAGCTTGTTCCAGTTATTGTGACCGTTGTAAATGAATTCCCCTCCTTAGGATTAAAATCCGTAATCGTTAATGGTGTTGGCGCATCATCTTGTTTGCAACTGAGGCAAATTGTCAAAAGGAGCACGAGCACTTTTGAACACGCGAAATGCCAGTAATAATTTTTTTGAATTCCGATTTTAGCACTTTTCATTTTTTATTTTTTTGAGCTTTGATACTCTGAAAGATAGCAAAATATTTATTGCATCAAAATCATGCCTCCAGGCATACTCAAAACCGTTCGAGGGATAAGATGTTATGGCTTTTTAAAAAGAATAAACGATACCTTATTTATGAGACGCATGGTCATATAGAAAAAATAACTGCCCGTTATTTTACTTTTTATTTTTGAGATATAGTAGGAGACTAAGTATTGTTGTTTTAAAAAACTATCATGAACATAGAATTGATCACCTGAATAACCACCAACCCTGAAACCTAGTAAAATAAACCCATGACTTTTCATAAACACCTCAATGTCTTTTCTTAGAGGCTGGTTTTTATACAGCTTGATATTTTCTACTTCAAGCCAAATTGTTTTTATTTTTTTTAGAAAATCTTTGGCACCAGTCAATACCAAAAGTTCTGCGCCTTGAACGTCAAGATGGAGAAAATCGATGGAAGAGATTTGATTTTGCCTGCAGAAGTTTTCAATGGTATCTGTTTTAACGATAACTTCTTCGCCAAATTTGCAATCAGGATAAACTTCAATGTGTTTATCGGGTGCGAGCAAGGAGCTTGATTTTTCAGCTATCAAATTTTCACTCGGTTCTTTTGTTGATTGGGACAAATACATCCTGGTTTCACCAACCTCATCACTCATGGCTAATTGAAAAGGGTGAACATTCGTTATGCGATTTGATTCCATTCGATCGGTTAAAATCTTGAAGTTACCGGGAACGGGTTCAAAAGCATACAGAGTTGAATTGGGAAAAAGCCTACTATACTTAATTGTATCCGTGCCATCACAACTCCCAATCTCAAACAAGGTTAGTTTATCTTCTTTCTTAAAAAAAGAATGCAACGTTTTTTCAATTTTCATTTTTTTGAAATTTGAATCTCCAATTTATTCAGGTACTCATCCGCCTGAGCTACTATCAACCCATCCCAAGAATAAGTCTCATCCAAATCAGCAGAGCAAACGAGAGAATAGCCAAAGGACCTTAGTTGATTTATACAATCATAATGTAGTTGATTCGAATGTGTCGAAATAAATACGAATCCAATCTTTTTCTCTTTTAATGCCTGTGAAGCTCCGTGCAGCATTTTCAATTCATATCCTTGTATGTCGCTGTGGAGAATATCAAGAAAAGCAATGCCGTGCTTCTCCATCAAGTAATCGACCGAATAGTTTGGGATGGATGGTTTCAGGTCAGTATTATCAGAAATAAAGCCAAGATCGAAAACTCCTTTGAGGTTGTTTAATTTAAAATTCAGTTTCCCGAAATTCATTTTGTGCGGATCGGGCTCTACCATGAATGGGTTTGCACCTTCGACAAGACTCGCGAACCACATGGAATAAAATGCCCAGAAGCTTCCGAGCTCCATCATGGTTGCATTTTTAGGGAGAAGTTTTAAGACCTCTTGAAATACATATTCTTCCTGCGGCTCGTGAATTCCTTTGTTATTTTGTAAGAGTACTGTGTTTCCGTAATCGTAATAACTGCCTAATGTGATCTTTAACCCATTGTGCATAAGTTGATAGTCAGGAAATATTTTTCCGGCATTTGGGGCAACGTTTATTTTTTCATTATCACGGCTGCTTTGTACGAGTTTTATTCTTTTTTGCCAGAAGTCGTTGGGTGTGTATTTGGGAAAGAAATAATGGAATCGTTTTTCAAAATAGCCGATGGCATTGAGAAGGCTGAGGAGAAACCCGTAGAACTTCGGAAATGATTTTATTTTTTGTTTCAGCCCCATTAGCCTTATTTTAGCGCAAGTATAGCAAATTAATAAATGATCATTGCGCGCATTCGGGGAGGACTTGGCAATCAGCTGTTTCAATATGCAGCTGCCCGCGCGCTCGCATGGGAAAAGAATGAACAACTGAAATTGGATTTGTATACGTACGGAACAAAAAGTCAATCAAGATCTTTTGGATTGGATCGATTTCTTATTGATGGGGAAACGGCCTCTCGCGAAGAGATTCATCAGTTTACCGGATCAAATTTTCTGACGCGATTTATCAACAAGCAGGAAAATTATTTACGTTGTCCGCGCGTTCTTGCGCAGCCACATTATCATTTCTACGAAGATTTTTTCTCCGTTCCCACTCCCATTTATCTTTCGGGTTATTGGCAAAGCGAAAAGTATTTTAAGGAATTTGAGCAGCAGCTAAGGTCTCAACTCGTGCTTAAGAATAATTTATCGGAGTCTTCCCTTAAATGGAAGCAGAAGATGCAGGCAGGCAGAAGTGTAGCCGTTCACGTTAGGAGAGGAGATTATTCGTCAAAATCAAATTACAATTCTTTTTTCGGCACACTTTCTTTCGATTATTATGAACGAGCAGTCAAAGAGATGAAAGCCAAAATAGATGACCCCACGTTTTTTGTTTTCTCTGATGATATTGATTGGTGTAAGCAGAATTTGAAATTTTTACCTGAAGCAGAATTTGTTGCGCACGATACAGCTGTTCATGCTTCCGAAGACTTGATTTTGATTTCTTTGTGTGAACATCAGATTATTGCGAACAGTACATTTAGTTGGTGGGGCGCCTGGCTCAATGCCAATAAAGACAAAATTGTGATTGCCCCTTCAAAATGGTTTCAAATTACCTATAATAAAAATCCTCTGCCCACCTACGCGGCAAGGTTTTATAATACAAAGGACTTGTTTCCCGAAACCTGGATCCGTTTGTGAACGCTGAAAACCCGAGAGCGAAGGTTTGTATGTTGGCTAATTCCGGCCACAAACCTTTTGATACGCGCATTTTTCACAAAGAGGCATTAACACTTTTGAGCGCAGGCCATGACGTGACGATCATTATTCCAACTTTGAAAGATGAAGTTACAAATGGCGTGAAGATTATTGGAGTGCCGCTTCATCAAAAGGGTTGGAAAAAATTGATTCTTTGCCCGTGGTATGTTTTCAGACAGGCGCTTCGGCAGCCGAAGGATGCTGTTTTTCATTTGCACGATTCTGAATTGCTGATGATTGGAATTTGGTTGAAACTCCTCGGGCGAAAAGTTGTTTATGATGCCCATGAAGACACACCGCTTCAAATCGATTATCAGCATTGGTTGCCAAGGGGAGTAAAAACCATGTACAAGTGGTTTTACATTCTGATTGAAAAAATTTCGGGCTGGTTGTTCGATGGGATTATTGTAGCTGAACCGGTGATTGCAAAGTATTTTCCGAAAAAGAAAACAGCGCTCATCCGAAATTTTCCGATCGTAAAGCAGTTTGACGAAAGGTTTGTTCCTTATGATCAACGAAAAAAAACGTTGATTTATGTCGGGCTGCTCAGCAATGCGCGTGGTGCAATACAAATGGCCAAGGCTGCAACTCGCGCAAAGCAGAAATGTGATTTTGAATTCCAGCTTGGAGGAAGTTTTTCTCCGGCTGAACTTGAAAAGGAAGTTTTGAAATATCCTGTTCATTTTTTGGGATGGCTTTCGTTTGATAAAATGGTTGACAGCATGATGCGCGCGCGCGCAGGAATAATAATTCCGCAACCCATCGAGCGCTACAAGACAAACTATCCAGTTAAGTTATTTGAGTACATGGCTGCAGGGTTGCCTGTGATCGCAACAAAGTTTGGAGAGGTTGCTGAGTTTGTAAAAGAAGCAGGATGTGGAATTACTGTGGATCCTGAAAATGAAACAGAGATAGCCGAGGCAATCCAATTTGTATTTTCAAATGAAGCAGAAGCACAAGCAATGGGAGCCAGAGGAAGAGCGTTAGTCGCTTCAAAATATTCTTGGGAAACAGAGTCTGAATCGTTAATCAAATTTTATGATAAATTTAAGGCGATCAAATCGTGAATAATGAAATTTGTCATACTGTTATTTTTTATTTCGTTCAATTGTTTTTGTCAAATTGATAATGTTGGATCAGGTCGCGCCATCTCGTTTGATGGAGTAGATGATTATATTGAAATTGGTAATCATTATCAGGATCTAACACTTCCGATTACTGCCTCGGCTTGGATCAAATTTGATCCAGCGGCTACAAATGCATTTCCTGTTTTTGTTACCAACGACAATACAAATTTTATGTATAGAGGCTTTTGGTTTTATGCTACCAGCACGATGGTGTACGGTCAGATAGGAGATGGAGCTGGAGGAAATAACCCGGCTTTCCGGAGAGGTGTCCAGGCCTTCTTCTCAGATGTTTCAGGTAGGTGGGTAAATCTTTGTGTTGTAATGAGATCGCCAACGGATGTGTCCCTGTATTTGAATGGCAATATTCTCGTGGGCAATATTATCGGTGACTCCAATCTTCCGATGGCTAAGACTTATGCAAATGACACAGCAAAAATTGGTTACCAATATTCCAACACTGGCTCGATTTACAGAAGCAAAGCAATTGTTGATGAGATGCGTCTTTGGAATCGTGCTTTGACACAAGATGAAGTTAGACAGAACATGTGCAGGAAACTTACAGGAAATGAAACGGGCCTGGTGGGTTATTGGAATTTCGATGAAACCTCAGGAAATATTGTTTACGACAAGTCGCCCAATCACTTTGATGGAAAACTAAAATACAATCCTCAGCGGGTTTTTTCAGGAGCACCGATTGGCGATGCGAGCACGTATCAATATTCGTCCAATTGGTCAGGGGTTACCTTATCACTCGCAGATGGTGCGCAGAAATTGGATGTATCGAATATCAATGGATTGCCCGAAGGTGCGCAGATTTATGAAGTGAAATCTTTGCCCAGTCAGCAAGGCGGGCTGGATGCTTCGAAAATTTCTCCACCTTACTTTGGAGTTTTTATGGCCAGTGTGGATGCTAACAATACGTTCACGGCAAATCTTTCATCCAATAACAATGTCTGCTCTTCTTTTATACGATTCAATAATAGCACCGCCAACTGGACGCCCTCTTCGCTTCCGGCCAATAACTTACTTCAGCAACAAGAATTGATCTTTAACATGGGTGTGCCGAAGCCAGATTTAGGTTCAGATGTTTCACTTTGTGACGCGAGTAATTATTTTATCGATTCCCACATCAATCCGGTTAACTACCCGCTTACGTGGAACACCGGTGCAACAACGCAGGGAATTACCGTCACTCAATCCGGGCTCTATTGGGTGGAGGTGGCTGGACAGTGCTCCAGTCCACGCGATTCAATCTATGTCACTTTCAGTTCATCACCTTCCGACTTTTCGCTTGGGCCTGATGTTGATGTTTGCAATGCAGGACAATATGTAATTGACTCGAACCTGGATCCGAATATCAACCCCTTGCTTTGGAGCAACGGTTCGACCTCATCAAAAGTTATTGCGACCAGCACAGGATGGTACTGGCTCGAAGTGAAGGGTTGTAAGAATAAATATGATTCCATTTATGTGTCCTTCTCAGATTCACCACCTTCTTTTTCTTTTGGTCCGGATGAGTCGTTATGCAAATTTGAACCTCGCCAACTAAAGCCAGTTGAAAAACCAACCGGTTTTACGTTTCGATGGCAGGACGGATCGGCCCAGCCTTCGTTCAGTGTTAATGATTATGGAACGTATTGGGTTGAGGTAAAAAATAGTTGTGGAAGTTCTACAGATACACTTCGGTTAACGAAGCCTGTTCTTGACATCTCGCGCGTACCAAACGTGATCACTCCCAATGGTGATTCCAAAAATGATTTCTATGTCATTCAAGATGATTTAAAGGGAGAACTTACGTTCCAGGTTTTCAATCGTTGGGGGGAGCCAGTATTTCGCTCCGATGGCTACAATAACGATTGGAATGGTGGCGAACTTGCGAATGGTGTGTATTATTTACTCTTAACGGCTAGTTGTATTGGAGAATTCAAATCTCCCCTCACAATCTTGAGGTAACGGACATTGAATGACTTCTTTCCGGGGGACAATAAAGCTTCCTTGTAATTTTTTAACAAATTTGCATCATTCGTTTTTTTTTTAACGAACTAACTTCATTCTTGATGCGAAGTTTCTTACTTCTGATTTTTATCGGCACGATAGCCAGCAATGCTCAGCAGGTGTCGTCCATTCACCTGGGTCTGGACGAAGGGCTTCTAAGCACGGAAGTATATGATCTTTTTCAGGATAAGCAGGGCTTTGTTTGGATTGCTACTGATAATGGGATTGCCAGATATGATGGAAACAAAGTAAAAACGTATCAGGTTAGCGATGGATTGACCGATCCTGTTGTTTTTGGAATAAATCAGGACACAAGGGGACGGATATGGTTCAGAACATTTTCAGGTAAGGTGAGCTATTTTGAGAATGGAACCATCAAAGCCTACAAGTATAACCACTTAATCGTGCCACATTGCACAGAATCCTTGCTTCAGTCATTTAGTATCGATAAAGACGACAATGTGTTGTTTGGAACGGGTCAGGTATTCGGCAGGATTAGCAATTTTGGCTTATTAGAATTTCAAAAACTGAAGAAGCGTCAAATAGAGTGTGCGATTGCAAATGAAGATGTGGTTTTTGGGTATCCCTGGCCTCATCAGCACATTGATGCCATTGGAGTTCAAGGTAGGGTTTACACTATCAACTTAACAGACAAAATAAATCATATTATTAATGTTCCAATTTTAAAATTGGAAAAATCATTGATAATTGGGATCGGTAAAGATATTTTCCAGTTAAAGGACGGTATTGTCAAACGATTATTTTCCGGGGCTGATGTCATTATTAGTTTATCTGAAGATAAGCAAGGAAATGTTTGGGCGGGCTTCAGAAAAGCCGGAATGATCAAAATGAATTCACACAACCTCTCAGTTTATCATGTAATTGACTTTTTGAGAGACAAATCGGTCACTAAAGTCCTCAACGATCACCAGGGTGGTTATTGGTTCTCCACATTGGAAAATGGAGTGTATCGTGTTCCTGATTTTAATATCCTTTACTCTGAAACTCCGGCACTCTCAAAAATTAAGGCGGTTGCAGCAGATGGCTTTAGAGCATATGTGGGCCTTGAAGATGGTACTGTTTTTTCGGTGAATGAAGACTTTCAAATCAAGACGCTAAAGAAAACAGAGCATCCGATCATCACTATGTTTACTGATTCAAAGGATCGCACTTGGGTGTCCTCCACTGTCGATACATATGTACTAGATTCCCTTGGACGAACACTCGCCAAATACCCAAACAGCCACAATGATATTTTTGAAAACCACGAAGGCATTTGGGCTCTTAGCCGAACACGGATACTTCACTATAGCCTTAACGAAGATGGATTTAAGGCTTTCCTGATCCCTTACTTATATCGCTCTATTTCCGGTTTTGATACTTCAGTTGTTGTTGCCGGCCGTGTTGGTTTTGATGTATATGACAGCAAAGTACAGATGAGGTATTTCAGTTCACTTTTGTCCAACTACAAAATCCTAAAGGCATCTGACCTGAATGACTCATTGGCTATTTTATCAACCGTAGGAAGT
>CAZECP010000104.1:0-15756 GCA_964510765.1 uncultured Ohtaekwangia sp.
AAATCCCCACCATCCAATCATTTAAGCCTGGACTATCCGGCCATATAAATTGAAAACCCACGCCATCATAGCTCATGGCATAAAAGGCCACACTTAAAATATAGGCGATGTAGTAAATGAATTTTATTTCACGAATGGCCAGGTAAACCATGAAATTATAAAGCACAATAATCAGGATCATGCCATAAAACATTCCATAGAGGTAATACTCATTCAGCGCGTAGTAAATAAAATAGTTGGTTGACCGGATGGTATAGCGAATGTCAGCAAACTCGTGGGATCGTAACTTAAAATAATAAGTAGTGCATTCCTTTTCGTTGAACTGAATGGGCAGCTCGTAGTTTTTATGGAGGAACAACCTCGATTTAAAACTAGCGTGATCCCCCAACGAAAGCTTTTGATAACCGTTAGCTGACGGGAGAAATGCCACAAGCGTGTCAATCGTTTGATCATAAAATTCAATCAGCCATATTTTTTTTGAATTGGATTCATTTCTAAGATCAACCCTTATCCAATAGGAGGTATTTTCTTTAAAGTCAGAATTTTGATAAGAGGGATGCTGTTTGAAAGCCGTTTCAAATTCAGGAGAAGAAATTTTTGCTAATGAAAGACTGTTCGTTGTATCTAGGAAATAAACGATTTGCCGAGGCATAAAATCGCGGTGGTCGATGGAGTCATTGATTTTAACTGTCGACTGTGCACATAGCCCACTATGTAAAAAACAAAGCGCAATACCTATCAACAATCGCATACAATGACAGTCGTATCTACTGCATTGCGAAATTACCATTCAGCAAGATGGAAACAAAAGGTGGTGTTTCTAACAGCAGCCTTATTTGATTAGTGTTTGATCGTAGAGGATTGGTCTTGAATTATTGATGGCAAATATTACTCTGCTGTTATCAATTACTGTTTTTCTAACATCTCCCCGCACTGAAAAACCAGATTCACGCTGATTCAGGTACACAAAGTTTCCTTTTCCATCGCCCAGTAAAACGCTCCCATAATTACCCGCATATAAGCCAGTCCTTACTCGCGTTTTCTCAAGATTTCCGGAAAGTAAGATATCAGGATTCGAATCTCCGTTAAAGTCACTTACTGAGATCGAAAAAACAGGTGCGTATTGTGATTGTGGCGGCAAAACAAATTTTCGGAATTTACCTTGATCATTTATCATTATTACTGTTTCAAAAGTAGTGGCAGTCAACTTTCCGGACTTTGCCAATTCGTCCGTGGTCAAGATAGTCGAGAGCGTTGCATTTGAATAGGATTCATAATCGTTGAATCGTTTCTTTAGCATGGGCACTTGTTCTGTTATTTCGTCTCGATTCGGATACGGATATTCTTTCCCTTCAATAAAATAAGTTACAATTGGATCAATCGAGCCATTATTGTCTATGTCCAAATAAAAGATAGAAACAGGTTGACTTGCAGTTGGTTTCATTTGATTGTTCATTCCGAAGTTCCCTACAACGAAGTCAACATCTCCGTCCTTATCAAGGTCAGCCTGCTGAATACAATTCCACCAGCCAGTCATCTGATCGGCATACTGTTTTGTTTGATCAACAAATTTTCCATTCGCATTAACGAAGAAAGAAACCGGCATCCATTCTCCGACAACAACCAAGTCCAGTTTCTTATCTTGGTTCAAATCTATCCAAGTAGCATCGGTGATCATTCCGGCTTTTGCAACCGGTCCGATAATTCCTTTATCGGCTTTTGAGAAAATCCCCTTGCCGTCATTGATGAGCAATATGCTCTCGGGTGTAATCGGATAGCTTCCGGGAACAAGGCGAGAGCCAACAAACAAATCCATATCTCCATCACTGTCATAGTCGGCAGCACGCACACAAGACCCGCTCAATAAAATCTGAGGCAGTGCACTTGGTACTAATTTGAATTTTCCTTTACCGTCATTTTCATAAACATAATCTTGTAGTGATTTATCCTCAGGAGAAAATTCATAGCTTCCAGAAACAAGGTACAAATCAAGATCACCATCATTATCCTTATCAAAAAAGATAGCATCCACTATTTCACTACTTGCGCTTTCGTTGAAGTTTGTTTCTTTGACCTGTAAATAGTTCCCGCCTTTATCTTGAACAAACAATGAACTTGGCTGACCTTTGGCACCTCCTATAAACAAATCAACCAAACCATCCCGGTTTACGTCTGCACCTGTCATTGCCGGTCCAAGTGTTGAGTACATTCGGGGCAGCAGCGTTTGTGTCTTGAAATCAACAAAATCATTTTCTAAATGTTTAAAATCAATTTTGGATTTTGAAAGGGAAAATAGCGGCTGCACTTTCTTCTCTTCAGTATTATTGGCTTGTTCAGTAGTCTTTTGATCAACCACGTATGTCTGATTTGCTGCTATGCCCGAGGCCTTCGAAATATTTTGATTCGGCCATTTCACAATTAATGAATCTACTTTACTGCTTTCGCCCAAACCAAAAATAAGAACCGGATCGATCGAAGACTGAAATCCTCTAGTTAAAAACATCTCCCTGCACTGCGTCTTTCCATTTGCGTAGCACAGTACTTTTGAACCAATAGCCGTTGCGTTTTGGCCTGTGCCCACAAGCTTTACTTTCAAAAAATTATTTTTAGCAGGCCTGGCCTTGTTTTCATAAATACCTGCGAGTTCATCAATGTTGTTCGTGACAATGTCTAAATCTCCGTCATTGTCGAGATCTGCATAGGTTGCCCCGTTGGTAAGAATTTTCTCCTCCAATCCCCATTGCTCCTTCATGTCTTTGAAATGTAGGTCGTCTTCATTTCTAAAAATATAATTATGGACTTTATTCGATGGAATTTTCTTCAACATCTCGCCATAATTCCTTTTTCCATCCCTTGTCATAGTTTTGATTTCCTGATCTGCACGATACTTTAAAAAATCATTGTTCGTAAAATCTCTTTTATAACCGTTCGATATAAATAAATCTTGCAAACCATCATTGTCAAAATCTGCCAGCAAAGCTGACCAACTCCAATCTGTATTTGAGATTCCAGCCAATTGCCCGACTTCTGAAAAAGATCCATCGCCATTATTTAATTGAAGCATGTTTCTCATGTTCTGATAATAAAATCCATTCTTCACCGAAGTAGAATAGACATCGTACTTGTCCGGACCGAAGAGCAGTTTTTGTCTCTTGTTGTCTTCAGGCAACATGTCAAGAGAAATGATGTCAGTAAAGCCATCATTGTTGACATCAGCAATATCAAGCCCCATTGAAAACTGAGATACCTGTGTAAACAAGCTATCCGTTGCGTCAAAAAAGTCAACGCCATTTCGATTCAGATACAACCGGTCATTATCAACATAATCATTCGACACATACACATCCGGCCAGCCGTCATTATTGACATCAGATACTCCAATTCCTAATCCATAGTTGGATGCCCCACCGATCACTCCGACTTCACTTGTAATGTCTTTGAATTTTCCATTTTCATTTTCATAAAATTTATTTCCAACAAAAGGATAACCCACCCGCCTGTTTACATTGGAAATATTAAATGAATTGGAAATACTGAGGAGGGAGTGGTTAAGAATGAACGCATCCAAATCACCATCGCGATCAAAATCAAAGAAGGCTGCTTGAGTTGAGTAAGAATTATCATTTAGTCCATACTCCTTTGCCTTGTCTGTAAAGGTAAGATCGTGATTATTGATCAACAAAGAATTCTCCCGGTTCGCAGCCCGGCTATCTGCTGAGCGGCACACGTAAATATCCAGCCAACCGTCAGCATTAATATCGACCATCGAGACGCCCGTTTTCCAACCGGGTTTACATCCTGCTTTGGATGACTCCGTAATGTCTTTGAACTTCATTCCTCCTTCATTGAGGTATAGTTTGTTCTCAAGGTTGTTAGATGAAAAATATAAGTCAACCAGCCCGTCATTGTTAATGTCGCCAGCAGCTACCCCTCCTCCGTTGTACAGATACTCGTAAGTGAAAATATTAATTGCTTCATTTTCAACATTGATATTATTGAAGTCAATTCCGGTATCATCTGCGGAGAGTTTTTGAAATTTAGTCGCAGGTTTTTGATCACACGCGAAAACTATAAGGGCTGTTAACGCTGAAAATAAATACTTCTTCATCTTTTAAAATTATAGAAAAAGGCTGCACGAAGCAGCCTTTCGCTAAACATATAAACCCTAAATCTTAATTAATTCTTATCCCACCAAACAGGAGTTACCTCTGTGTCCGCGCCTTGCTCGCCAACGGCTTGATCATAAAACGCTTTGTTGTTCAAAGCCTCTATGCCGGGGTATGTGATTCGCTTGGTGAAATTATCTGGCCCGCCATCGTGAACTGTGTACCGTGAGTCAAGACCACCTGCAAATGGAATAAGCACTGGCAGGTGTAACCTCCTGTGATCTGCCCAAGCTTCCCATCCACCATCCGGGAATAATGCGATGTATTTTTGTGTAATGATTTTGCTCATCGCATCATCAACCGTTCTTCCTAAAAATGACTTACCTGAATTGTTGGTAAAATTCACTGTTGTCCCGTAAGTATTCTCAGCATTACTAGAAATGTAGGCGGCCGAAATTGATGGATCTACTCCGTGCCAATCCATAGAAGCTTTTATACCCTTCTCATACCATGTTTTAACATCTTCAGAAATATAACCGCGCTGCGCGGCTTCAGCTATAAGAAAGCATACTTCATGGTAGGTCATTACTTCATACGCTCTGTCAGAAACCAGAAAATTAGCACCTAGCCTTGCTGCATTGTAGATACTGTACTGAGGGCGACCAGCCGCTGCGTTTGAGAGACCTGATGGTACTCCGTGCCAGCGCAAACGAGAGTCAACTTGTACAGTGTCGCCTGCCTGCACAATTACTTTAACGCCAGAACTTGCTCCTGAATTATCAGAGCTTACATTGAAATAAATCGGACCTCGCGGGTCAACTTTTGAAGGAACTCCACCTTTGTAGACGTTTGCATTTGGATCCAGTGTGTTTTCGTCATTGTTCAAAAGTGCAATTCCCGGATCATCATACACAAGTGTTTGAGCAGATGTGTATCCCGGAGGAGGATTGGGGAACGCTTGTCCACCTAATCCCGTTAGAAGGTTTTCCATAGACCTACTCATAGCCTCTGAACCCCAGCCATAGTAATAGGTATATTGGTAATTGTATCCCCAACCAAAACTGCCGCCACGAGGAACTCTAAACGCATCAGTCGGATCAACAAATACGCCAGCTGCAAAAGCTTCAGCTACATTTGCCTTTGCCGTTGCATCATCTGCTTGAGACATTCTCATGGCCAATCTCAGACGGAGCGAGTTTCCAAACTTTTTCCATTTCGAAATATCATCGTAATAAACATAATCCTGACCTGCCAATTGCTTTGGGTTATCAGTAGAAAGTGAATCCACCGCCTCCTTAAGTTCCTTCATGAAATCCTTATAGATCAATTCCTGTTTATCATAAGGCGGATTTTCCCCAGTACCATTTGCAGCCTTAAAGTAAGGAAGGTCACCCCACAAATCGGTTGCTCTCGAATATAACCATACGCGCCAAATCCGTGCAATTTGGGTTTCATTATACTTAATTGTAGTAGACGCCCTTCCGGAGCGAATCGCCTGATTACAAGCGGCTATGAAAGGATTGTGGTAGTCTTTGTAAAAGGAAGTGACCCACTCATCATTAGTTATACCAAACTGCGTGCTGAAACCTTCGTTCGCATAGTATTGAGCGAATATATCATTGGTCAACTGGGTCATCCTTTCATGCATGCCAGGATCCAAAATACCTCCGTTAAAAGTCCCGGTTATTAAGAAACTAGGCTGAACTGTGGATGGCGTGTTTTGATTTGGGTTGACATTCAGTCCATCAAGTCCATCAGTACAGGAAATAAAAACAACAAGGGCAATTAATATAATTGAAGCCCCATACGTCTTCGTCTTTGAAAAATTTCTTTTGTTAATCGTTTTCATTTTCAATTCTCTTTTAGAATCCAACATTCAAATTGAAACCAATACTTTTCATCGATGGATAAGTTCCATTCTCATAACCCTGAGCATTTGTAGTCGTGAATGTGGACTCTGGGTCAAGACCGTTCATATGGCTGGAAATCAACCATAGATTCCTTCCTACTAGACCAAATGACAGGCGATTGATTGGCAGTCTTTTGAACACGGTTGCAGGAAAATTGTAGGTAAGAGTTGCTTCTCTCAAACGAACATTACTTGCATCATAAGTAAACAACGAAGCCACAGATTCAAAACCTGCAACAGTAGTCCAATATTGTTGCGCGTTAATGGCAGTTGTATTGGCCGAGCCATCTGCATGAACTCCGTTCACAATTAATCCCCCATCTCTGTTAGCCAACGTTCCTTCTGCATTGCCAGCAGCATAAAGGCTTGCTTGGGTTTGTGAGTAAATTTTTCCGCCTTGACGCACATCAATCACAAATCCCAGATTGAAATTCTTGTAACTAAAATTATTGACGAATCCAAGCGTGAATTGAGGTTGGTAGTTTCCTAATAATGTGTTCTTGTCGGATGAGTAAAGAGGCAATCCTGTGTTTGGATCCACAAGAATTCTTCCTTGTGCATCACGGCTAAAATCACGACCATAAATATCACCCATCGGGCGGCCGACATCCGCAACGATTCTGATTGCCCTTGCAGAAGCATCGTCCTGAATAAGGAAGCGCTGATAGTCGGCAGTCAACTGATTTACCTTGTTCACATTGTGGTTAAAGTTCAAGGAGAGGTTATAGCTAAAATTAGAAGTCTTAACGGGTGTTCCTGAAATTACAAACTCTATACCGGTATTCTGTACCTCTCCTGCATTGATCGTTTTTGTACTATATCCTGTAGCTGAGGGGATAGAAATATTTAATATTTGATCGCTGATGTATTTGGCATAGTAAGCAACTTCAAATCCGATTCGATTCTGAAGAAACTTCATATCAAGACCAACCTCAAATGAGTTGGTCTTCTCTGGGCGAACGTTTGGATTGGGAAGATTTGTTGGCGTTGCCGTTGTATAAGCATTATTAAATCCTTGTGTAATTGAAAATGTGGGCACCAAGCTATACGGACCAATGAAATTTCCCGTTTGCGCAAAACCACCGCGTACTTTCAAATAGGATATTGCTTCCGGCAGTTTTCCTGCCAGCATCTCAGACAAAATCAAGGAGGCACTCACAGAACCATATCCAATGGATCTGTTTGAAGGAGACAAAGTTGAAGTCCAATCATTACGATAAGAGGCATCCAAAAATAAGTAAGAACGATAGGAAAGGTTCATAAATCCGTACAGTGAATTAACTCTGAACGCAGTTTTACCGCTATTTGGATCTGGTCTCGGAAAAGAGCCTGTTCTTACCTGATAAACGCCAGGAAAGTCAAAATTTCCGGAACTGCCCCCAATAAATGTACTATTGACAAATCGCTCATTTCCACCTACACTAAAAGTTGCATTAATTTGATTAAACGTTTTAGATGCTGTGAGTAGGAAATCTGAGTTCGTCTCAGTAGCAACTTGCGTATTAAGAGTGTATCCGGAATTAAAATTTAGCAAACCATCCTGACTTCCTCCGATGATCCTGATTCCATAAGCATTGGCATAGTCATTGGTAACGATTCGTTTATCCATACCATTACGTAACATCAGCTTCAACCAATCAGTAATTTTATACTCCAGCTTAAGCATCGTCAGGAATCGATCCGTTACATCCCGGTTAAAATCTTCATACATTGTCCAGTAAGGATTTCTAAGAGTAGAGTAGCCACCGGGATACCATAGTACCATTCCACCACCACTATCTCTCCATGGATTCATATCCGAGATATGAATGCTTCTTGGCATCATATAATACTGTGCAAATACATTGCTTGGGCTTCCAGAAGTTTGTGGGCGATTGAACCCAACCTGTCGGGTATAACTGATTTTTGCATCTGCAGACAAACGATCTGATATCGCAGACGTTACCCTCAGCGTCACCATATCTCTTTTAATCGTTGAGTTAGGAAGTAGTCCGCTGTTATTCATATTCGTGTAACCCAATCGAAAGCTATTTTTATCCGATCCGCCAGACACACTTACCGAGTTGGTAGATGTCATCCCAGTTTTCAAAAACTTCGTCAAATCATCGGGATCAATGGTCTGTGGCCTAACCTTGCCTGTCCAGTCTGGATCTGTAATTGAAGCGCCTAATTTTGGTCCCCAACTACCTTGAGCAGCTATGCCACTTGCACCAGAACCTGTAAACCCGCCATTAGTACCTTGTCCATAAAGGTTTTGCATTTTGGGTAATGTCAAAGGTGATTCGAAGGTTAGATTTGATTGGTATGTAGCACCAATTCCTTTTCTCGAAGTGCCCTTCTTAGTAGTGATCAAAATAACTCCATTTGCTCCTCTGCTTCCGTACAACGCACCTGCTTCTGGTCCTTTGAGTACGGTCATCGTTTCAATGTCATCAGGATTTATTTGCTGAATGCCTTGTCCCTGATCAAATGATCCGTACTCGCTTTGGTTCGTTGCTGAATTGTTGTTATCGAAAGGAACCCCGTCAACAACAAATAATGGATCACTTGCCCCCTCTCTCAGTGAGCCTGCACCGCGAATCAGTATTTTTGAGGAACCACCGGGGCCAGTTCCTCCTTTATAAATTTGAACACCGGCCACGCGGCCTTGAAGGTTGTTGATTACGTTGGATTCACGGGCTACCGTAAAATCTGCGCCTTTTACTTCTTGTACCGAATAACCAAGAGCCTTCTTGTCCCTTTCAATACCCAACGCTGTCACGACCACGTCCTGAAGTTGAGTAGCATCTTCCTTCAAGGTAACGTCAACTGCCGTTTGCGCACCAACAGAAACTTCCTGAGTAGCGAATCCAATGAAAGAAAAGACTAATACGGCATCTGTGTTTGCAATCGAGATTGAGTATTTCCCCTCACCGTCAGAAACTGTGCCGTTGGTTGTTCCTTTTACTAGAACGTTAACACCCGGAATGGCTTGACCATTCGAGTCCTTTATTGTACCTGAGACAATACGGGATTGTGCCCATGCCTCACTTGTCAGCAGGCTTATAATCGCCATTGCTAACAAAAAGCTTCGGTAAAATTTTACTTGCATAGATAATATTTAGGGTTAGTGAAATTTGATGATAATGTAAACGTAGTGTTAGCAAAAATATATTCCAAGAAAAAACAATAGTGTGTTCGTACACACAATTAATGTGTTCGTGCACACTATTGTATTAGATTTATAACTTTATCTACCTTTGGCACGAAATCGATTGTATGGCAAAGAATATTCGTATCAAGGACATAGCTAAGGCGGCAGGAGTTTCAGCCGGAACAGTTGACCGGGTATTGCACAAAAGAGGCAAGGTATCGCCTGAGGCATTGAATAAAGTGATGGAGGTCCTTAGCAGCACCGACTATAAACCCAACATGATTGCCAGGATGTTAGGCTCTTATCGACCTTATCATATTGCGGTCCTTTTGCCCACACCAGATACGGACGAATATTGGTCAAAAGCGATGGCAGGAATTCAACAGGGAGAAAATGATTGGGATCAATATGGTATTCACATTAAAGTAGGACTATTTGATATTCTCGAGAAAGGTTCATTCGAAAAAACTTCGGATGTAATACTTAGAAATAATCCTGATGGAATCCTGATTGCACCCATCTTTTACCACGAAACACTACCCTTCTTTAAAGAGTGCCAGGAAAGAAACATTCCATATGTCTTGTTTAACACCAATATTAAAGAATCAAATGCGCTATCCTTCTTTGGACAAAATCTTTATGAAAGCGGGCGCGTAGCTGCTGACCTGGTCTGTCTCGGCCAGGAGGCTGGCGAATATGGCGTGTTGCATTTCGATGAAGATTTGAATGACTCGGTTCACCTGTTGGAAAAAGAACGTGGCTTCCGGGATTATGTAAAAGAAAAATTTGGCGATGCTCCTGTTCACTCGCTCAACCGGACAAGTTCATCCGATTCGCTCTTTCGTGAAAAACTCGACTCAATTTTGTCCATCCCCAATTTGCGCGGCTTATTTGTAAGCTCTTCGAAAGGAACTGCCGTTGCCGCCTCGCTCCTGGATTCATTTGGCAAAAGAGAAATACGACTGGTTGGTTATGATTTGCTTGAGGATAATATTAAATATCTGGAATCGGGTGTCATTGACTTTCTTATCAATCAACGCCCACAGGAGCAGGCACTGCTTGGATTAAGTTGCCTTGCCAATCATCTCGTATTCAAAAAGAAATCACCGGAAGTTAATTTGTTTCCTCTCGGAATTATCACGAAACAAAATTTATCTTCTTATTTGATAAACCTTGAGAACACCATTGAGAAAAAAGAACAACATTTAGTAGAAGCACAATAAATTCATTTACCCATGCCCAACGGAAACCATACCCTCCACATTAACTTTGAGAAAATCCCGACATCGATTTATGCATCGGCTGACCAGGCATCAAAGTCGGTAGCGAAAGAGATTGCCGAACTTATCAGGCAAAAGCAAAAAGAAGGTAAGCCTGCCATCTTAGGTTTGGCCACCGGTTCTTCACCCAAAAAAGTCTATTCAGAGCTGATCCGGATGCACAAAGAAGAAGGGCTGAGTTTCAAAAATGTTGTGACTTACAATTTGGATGAATATTATCCGATGTTGCCCTCCGCACCGCAGAGCTACCATCGGTTCATGAAAGAAAACCTGTTTGATCATGTGGACATCAATC
The DNA here is from genome assembly GCA_964510765.1 of uncultured Ohtaekwangia sp. Taxonomy (GTDB): domain Bacteria; phylum Bacteroidota; class Bacteroidia; order Cytophagales; family Cyclobacteriaceae; genus ELB16-189. Next base: position 10,724 of record CAZECP010000104.1, read on the forward strand.
CGGCCAATGTTAATGTTCCTGATGGCACGCTTGGTATGGATGCGATCAAAAATTATTGCGAGGAATACGAACGAAAAATCAACGAAGCAGGCGGATTGGATTTTCAATTACTTGGTATTGGACGAAACGGTCATATTGGCTTCAATGAGCCCGGCTCTCATGTTGAATCACAAACACGATTGATCACGCTGGACTTCATCACACGTTCGGATGCCGGTCTTGACTTTGGCGGATTGGCAAACGTGCCGCGCAAAGCAATCACATTAGGTATAAAAAAAATAATGCAAGCAAAGAGAGTCGTTCTCATTGCATGGGGTGAACACAAATCACCTATAATCCGTCAGGCAGTGGAAGGGCCGGTGACCGAATATGTTCCTGCATCTTATCTGCAAGGACACTCCAACGCACAGATCGTGATGGACGAAGCGTGCGCAGCCGGATTGAGCAGACGCAAAACTCCTTGGTTGTTTGATTCCGTGGAGTGGAATCAACCGATGATCAAGAAGGCCGTTACCAGCTTGGCCTTGTCTTTGGAGAAGTCTATTCTCATGCTGACCAACGAAGATTACAACGAAAACGGATTGAGTGAATTACTATCCCTGTACGGACAGGCCTATGATATTAATATTGAAGTTTTCAATCTGGTGCAACACACCATCACCGGCTGGCCAGGTGGCAAACCTAATGCTGATGACACCCACCGTCCGGAGCGCGCGGTACCTGCAAAAAAACGTTCACTTATTTTCAGCCCACATCCCGATGATGATATCATCTCGATGGGCGGAACTTTCCAGCGCTTGGTGGATCAGGGGCACGAAGTGCATGTGGCATATCAAACTTCTGGAAACATTGCGGTAGCTGATGACGAGGCCATTCGATTTATCGAATACGTAGTTGACTTCAACAAGAAGTTTGGTTTAAAAAACCCTGAGACCGACAAGTTGTATGCCGATGCAAAAGCATTTTTGGAAAAGAAAAAGAAAGGCGAGAAAGACATCGATGCCGTTCGGGCTATCAAGGGACTGATCCGCGTAAGCGAAGCAAAAAATACCTGCCGCTTTGTAGGTGTGCCGGAAGAAAACATTCACTTCTTGAATATGCCTTTCTATGAAACCGGGCTTGTTCAAAAGAAACCATTGGGTGAAGAAGATTTTTCAATCGTAACAGAATTAATTAGAAAGGTAAAACCTCATCAGGTGTATGCCGCAGGCGACCTGGCCGATCCACACGGCACTCACAAAGTTTGCCTTGATGCCGTGGTGGAGGCCCTGCACCGATTGAAGAACGAGGAATTTATGAAAGACTGCTGGACATGGCTATACAAAGGAGCTTGGGCAGAGTGGGATATCGATTTAATTGAGATGGCGGTGCCTATGAGCCCCGATCAAGTTATGCGCAAACGAATGGGAGTTTTCAAGCATCAATCGCAAAAAGACGGTGTGGTTTACCAAGGAGCAGATGCGCGCGAATTCTGGCAGCGTGCCGAAGACCGGAACAAGGCAACTGCCCAGCTTTATAATAAATTGGGTCTGGCCGAGTATGCCGCGATGGAAGCGTTTGTCCGTTTGAAGCTTTAATTTCAAATATTTAAGGCTTCGGTTTCCCCGAATAGAAATTTTGTGCTAAAATTGGGTGCTTAAATAAGAAAACCCATAAAATGTTCTTTGCTGGGACATTTTGTGACCTAAACATAAAACTTATATACCCATGAAAGTTACCCGCATTGGCATTGCATTACTAGCGTTCGCGTTGACCCTCGGCATCTGGTCTTGTGGCTCAAAAAAGGAAAAAGAAGAAAACTCAGACGAATTTCAAAAAGCTGAGGAATCGCTCAAAGACGAGATTAAAGATGTCGTTTATAATATCCCCTCTCCTTCCGAAATTCCGTACCTGCTCCAGGCAACAGGCGCTGAGTTCAATCAGAGTTTATTGAGCGATCGCAAGAAAGTAGATCAATACCTATCTAAGAATGATAAAGCCGCTTTGAACCTTGGTGTTTACGCTGCTGATATCGGCTACCTTTCATCTTACGACAAGACACAGGAAGCAATCGACTACATGAATTCAGCAAAGAAGTTGGCGGATAACCTCGGTGTAATTGGTTCTTTTGATGCCGACATTCTTCAGCGTTTTGAAAAAAATATCTCAAACAAAGACTCTCTTTCTTCTTTGTTGAATGGAGCCATCCAGCGCACAGACAAATATTTGAAAGATGACAAGCGCAACAAGCCTGCTGCCTTAATGATTTCAGGAAGTTTTATTGAAGGTCTTTATATATCCACAGGTCTTGTGAAAAGCTACCCAAAAAATCTTCTGAAAGAGCAAGAACGCAATCTGGTGCTTACTCCTCTTATCCGTGTAGTGCTTCAACAACAAAAGTCAGTTGACGAGCTTTTGAAAATGCTCACCACAGTAGAACAATCAGAACCCGTAGTGGGTTTAACCAAAGACCTCACTGAATTACAGACCAGCTACAAAGCATTGAACATTGAAGAGCAAATTAAAAATAACCGCTCTGACCTGGCGCTTAGCGACAAGAACCTGATTCAAATCACCACTCTTGTTGAGAAGATGAGGAAATCAATCGTAGAGTAACCTAACTACGAATCTTACTAATCAGAAGGCTTCTCAAACGAGAAGCCTTTTTTATTGGCGACCAAGAAAACCAATCTGTAAATCCGGCATCTTTCTTATCTTTAACTAAAATAAGTTTCATCATGAGCGAGCCCGTACTCAAAGCCATTATCCGCCTATTTGCTTTGGTAGCCAAGGAAGATGACGTTACCCAAAAAGAAAGGGATCATATTTATTCCTTTTTGGAAGATCATTTGAGTCGATCGTCTATGGAGAAACACCTGCGCCTGTTTGATGAATATGCGATGGAATCCTCCAACAAGCTGAGCGAATCCAAGGAAGATGAGACCATTCAACAGTTCTGCGCAGCCATCAACAATGAAGTAACGCAAAAACAGAAAACCGTGATCATGCTCGAACTCATGAGCATTATCTACGCGGATGGGGCCATTTCAGATAGAGAAAACAAACTAGCCTCCATCATTGGAAAGACATTTAACATCAACGCAGAAGACATCGAACTGATCAAGCAGTTTGTGGATTTGAAATCCGGAAAAGATGCGAACGTTCCGGAGATGTTGATCATTAGCAAAGAAAACCCAGCAACCAGGGCGAAGCATATTCTAAGAAATGAACTGGATGGTTTCCTTGCTATTCTTTATGTGAAGAGTACTGATTTGTATTTTCTGAAGTATTCCGGTCACAGCGACATTCTATTGAATGGCATTCCTCAAAAGCCGGGAAAAATAAATGTACTTGCCACCGGTAGCGCTATGCGGTGGGGTGCTGATGATCCTGTTTACTATGGAGAGATCCTTCGCATTTTCAAAAAAGATAGTGACAAGCCCAAGACCAGCTTTGAGGCGAGGAACATTTCTTTCCAATTCAAAAATGGCAGACTTGGCCTACGCGAGGTAACGATCAATGAAGAATCGGGTAATCTGGTTGCTTTGATGGGGGCAAGTGGTGCTGGTAAAAGTACATTACTCCACGTACTGAATGGGAATGAAAAACCTACGAAGGGTCAGGTGCTGATCAACGGCATCGACATTCATCGTGAGCCGAAGAAAATCGAAGGTGTCATTGGCTTTGTGCCACAAGATGATTTACTCATTGAAGATCTTACGGTCTCTCAAAATCTATACTTCGCGGCAAAACTTTGTTTCAGCCATTTAAGCGAAGATGAAATAGAAATGCTGGTGAGCAAGACACTGGACGATCTTGGCCTTACCGAAACGAAAGATTTAAAAGTAGGATCACCCTTACAAAAAACAATCAGCGGTGGTCAACGAAAAAGGTTGAACATCGGACTTGAATTGCTTCGGGAGCCTGCCGTTCTTTTTGTTGATGAACCAACTTCAGGATTGTCTTCACGGGATTCAGAGAACATTATTGACTTACTGAAAGAGCTTGCGCTAAAGGGAAAATTGGTGTTTGCAGTAATTCATCAACCTTCTTCTGATATTTTTAAAATGTTTGATAAACTGGTGATACTTGACACTGGCGGCTATCAAATTTATTATGGCAATCCCGTTGACGCGATCACCTATTTCAAACGCAACATTAACATGGTGAATAGTGATGAAGGCGAATGTCATGTGTGTGGAAATGTAAACCCTGAGCAGATTTTCAACATCATTGAAACGAAAGTCATCAATGAATATGGAAACTTTACCAATGAGCGAAAATTTACGCCCGAGCAGTGGAATAAATTCTTTCTTGAAAAAATTAAGTTTCCTTCTATTACCACACAAAAGGAAACTCCTCACAGCACCTTACGCATTCCAAGTTGGGTAAAGCAAACACATCTTTTCTCACTGCGTGACATTCTTGCTAAGCTAAGCAACACTCAGTACCTCACCATCAACTTACTTGAGGCGCCAACACTTGCGTTCATTCTGGCCTTCATCGTGCGCTACTACAACATCGATGACCAGATCAACACCGGCTACGTCTTCGCCAAAAATTTGAATCTGCCTGCCTATCTGTTCATGAGCGTGATCGTGGCTCTGTTCATGGGGCTTACGGTGAGCGCAGAAGAAATTATCCGCGACCGGAAAATCCTGAAGCGCGAAAAATTTTTACACTTGAATCGAAGCAGCTACATCGTTTCAAAAATTTCAATCCTCTTTGCCATCTCTGCTATCCAAACTTTTCTGTTTGTTTTGGTCGGAAACTATGTGCTTGAAATAAAGGGAATGTTCCTGATTCACTGGGGGATTCTTTTCACCGTGTCGTGTTTTGCCAACTTGCTTGGACTGAATATTTCATCTGCCTTCAACTCAGCCGTCACGATTTATATTCTTATACCTATCCTTCTCATTCCTCAGTTGATTTTAAGTGGTGTGGTGGTAAAGTTTGACAAGTTGAATCCGATTATCGGCAATACAGCCACGGTTCCCATGGTGGGCGACTTGATGGCCTCGAGATGGGCGTTTGAAGCAGCTATGGTTTCGCAG
>CAZECP010000105.1:0-15386 GCA_964510765.1 uncultured Ohtaekwangia sp.
AAGCAGCTATGGTTTCGCAGTACAAAGACAACGAGTTCGAAAAGCAATTCTATAAATATGATAAAGTAATGGCCGATGCCGACTATAAGAAAATCTATTTCATTCCCGAACTCGAAACACGTCTTGACTTTATCAATTTGAATTACGACCGGAAAGAAGCTGAAATAAGTGCGATTGTCGATAATGATCTGAAGCTCATTCAAAATGAAATCAAAGACGAACTTTTGGAGGTTGGCAAACAGCATTTCACGAAGTTGGATTTTTTGGTTCGGGGGAAATTTGATTCTGTCACGCACAAAGAAACGCTTGCCTTTTTCGAAGTATTGAAAAAATTCTATAACAACCGCTTTAACAAAGCCGACAATTTGAAAGATGAGTTGATCAAAAAACTAACCAGCACTCCCGAAAAAGAGAAAGCGTTTCAATTGGAACGGAACTCGTTCCAGAACGAGGCCATCACCGAGCTTGTAAAAAATTCACAGGAGCTCAACCGCATTATCGAGAAGGACGGAAAATTTGTGCAGAAAATTTATCCCATTTATAAAGACCCTGACCCCGAACACATGGTTGATTTCGATGCACAGTTCTACATGCCCGCGAAACACTTTCTTAACCGAAACATCGACACCTTGACTTTTAACTTGGGTGTGATCTGGTCGATGACCTTGGTGCTCGCCATCGCATTGTATTTTGAGTGGCTGCTGAAAGTAATCGATGGAATTGGAAATGTATATAGCAAGATTCCAAAACGGATGTAGTCATGTTTTTTATCTTCTCAAAAATACTGGCATTCTTGCTTGTGCCATTCGTGATTATTTTTCTTTTGCTCGTTGCCTCTTTCTTTATGAGGCGCAATCTCGTTTGGAAAAAAAGGTTTTTCGGTATGGCATTGGCCATGTTCTTTTTTTTTGGAAATAATTTCATTGCCAATGAAGTTATCCTGCTGTGGGAAATTCCCGCAACCAAGTTTTCGGACGTCCGGGAGCATGAGTGGGCCCTTTTGCTCACGGGTGTCACAAAATATGAGGTTGGACCAACAGACAGGGTTTATTTCAATCGTGGGGCTGATCGGGTCACTCACACCGTGCAACTTTACAAACTTGGCAAGGTCAAAAAGATATTGGTGACAGGCGGCAGTGGAAGGCTGGATGCAATGGACATAAAAGAATCCGTAGAAGTAGCAAGTGCTTTGAAATTAATGGGTGTCCCGGATTCTGTTATCTTCCTGGAAAATAATTCGAGAAACACTGCTGAGTCGGCCATCGAATCCAAAAAAATCCTTGACGGGAAAAAAGTACAATCAAGTTGCCTGCTGGTAACTTCCGCCTTTCACATGCGAAGGTCGTTGCTGTGCTTTCAGAAAGTTGGATTAAATGTGGAACCATTTTCCACCGACTTCATTTCTCACAAACGCAAATTCAACATTGACATTTTACTAATACCAAGTACAGAAGCGATGTTGCATTGGCAGATACTAATCAAAGAGTGGGTGGGCATCATTGCTTACAAGTTTGCCGGATATATCTGATCAGGAAAATGAAAAACCGACAGTGGGATTCTTTTCTCATTTTGATAATGGCGCTCGTCATTCTTTCACTACTCTCTTTACTTCCTGAATTCTCATGGTTATCGCTGAAAATAAAAAAGATAAACCTGGTTGAAGACATCCAATCAAAGCCGGTTGATAGTTTGCTCGTTACAGATACAATACGTGTTGAGAAGACTGATTCTGTCATGCCGGAAAAACCGAAACTGATTCAGCGAAGAAAGGGATCGAAAGACATTGAAGATTTTGGACCCGATAATCTTAGTTTCTTTTTTGAGAGTCTTAGGAATTCAAAATCGGAGCCGGTGCGCATTGCCTTCTTTGGTGATTCATACATTGAGGGCGATATTCTTGTTGCTCCTTTTCGCGATACGCTTCAAAGCATTTTTGGCGGACGAAGCGTTGGCTACATGCCCATTACCTCTGAAGTAAATATGTTTCGCACATCTATCCAGCATACTTTCAGCAATTGGGAAACATTTTCCATTGTAGGCCGCAAAAGTGAATTACATCCTCTTGGAATGCCCGGCTTGAGTTTCAGCCCACAGGAAGGAAATGAAGTGGAGTATAAACCTGCTTATAAAAGGCAACCGTTTCGATTTGCCAAAATATTTTACAAATCAGTCGGTGACTTCGCTTTGAAGGTGACATTGAATGATTCAACAAAATCGATGTACCCATTGACAGGAAATGATTCCGTCAAGCAATTTCAGGTGCCTGCAAGAAATTTCAGCCGGGTTGGTTTTTCATTCAGTGAATTTAATCAACTCACATTGTATGGAGCAGCTCTGGAGGACTCCGTTGGTATATCTGTTGATAATCTTTCCATGCGTAGCAATCCGGGTCTGGGTTTGAATCAAATCAGCGATGAAATGTATCTGCAATTCAATCAACTACGCAATTATAAATTGATCATTCTTCAATATGGACTTAACGTGGTGAGTGAAAATGATTCAACCGGCTACCGCGGTTATCAACAAAAGATGAGTGAATTGGTGATTCGCCTTAAAAATCTTTTCCCGGAAACTTCCTTTCTGCTGATAGGTGTAAGTGATCGAAGTATAAAAAAGGGAAATGAAATGATAACCATGCCTGGCATTTTTGTGCTGCGCGATGTGCAAAGAAAAATTGCTTTCAAATCTCAAATCGCTTTCTGGGATTTATTTGAAGCGATGGGTGGGGAAAATAGTATGGTTAAATATACCGAAGCCAATCCCCCACTTGGCGCGAAAGATTACACTCATCTCACATTTCGAGGGGGAAGAAAAATAGCCAAACGACTTGCCGATGCCCTGTTAAAAGCCCACAAAAAGTAAGCTTGCAGATCGATCTTTTTTTGACACATGATCATTACAAAACTTTATATTTGTCGCTGGCCTTTAAACCCGGCCTTCAAATTTTCTATCTAACTCGATAATTTCATTATGCTCAGCTATTTAATCTGGAACGGAAGCCCCGAAATTTTTAGCCTTGGTCCATTCACGTTGCGTTGGTATGGATTGTTGTTTGCCTTTGGCTTTTTGGTGAGCCAGCAGATACTCTACTATATGCATCGCCAGGAAGGCAAGCCCGAAAAAGATGTTGATACTCTGACCATTTATATGATTGTTGCCACCATCATTGGCGCAAGAATGGGGCATGTGATTTTTTACCAACCAGAGCTATTCTGGGAAAATCCGTTGAGTATCATTTTACCTTTTGAATTCAGTCCATTCCGCTTCACAGGTTTTCAGGGATTGGCAAGCCATGGCGGTGCCTTTGGAATTTTATTTGCCCTTTGGCTTTACAGTAGAAAGAAAAAACCGGGGCAGAATTACCTGCAAGTATTGGATCGCATCGTTATCCTCGTTTGCATTACCGGTTGTTTTATCCGCCTGGGAAATTTTTTCAATTCAGAAATATTAGGCAAGCCTAGCGACAATCCATTGAGTATCGTTTTTTTTAATCGCGTATCTGAGGCAATAGAACGAGACAAAAAAAATGGCGTAGTCGATTTTTTTGAAATCCGAAAAGCGAAAACAGGGGAAAGTATCAATGGGAGAGTTCCGATGGAACTGTACCTGTTATTTAAACCAGGAACTTCTCAGATGGCAGCCGCAAGTTATATTCAGGGAACAATTAGCGGATACTTTAATCAGTTTACGGAATATGTTGGGCAGCCTGGAATTCGTGGTGCCAACTATCAAATAGCAGAGACCTCCGATAAAACGCTAGGGGCTCGCGTAAAAGTTAATGGCATTGCTCGTCATCCTGCCCAACTTTATGAATCCATTTCCTGCCTTCTGTTATTTTTATTCTTATACTGGTACTGGTCGAAATACAAAATTAATCTTCCCGAAGGAAGGATTTTCGGAATGTTTATGATCGCTTTGTGGACACTTCGTTTTGTTTATGAATTTTTAAAAGAGAACCAGGAACCTTTTGAAGACAAATTACCAATCAACATGGGTCAGATATTAAGCATACCATTGGTTTTGGTTGGAGTTTACATTTTAATCAGATCTTATTCCGATTCAGCGAAGAACAAAATGAATACCACCCCGGATGAAACGGTGAAAAGTATCACCTAACATGGTAGATTAGTAATTGAAAGAATATGTTGGCATTGCTTGTTGGGATATTGGGGGTTTGGGGATTAGGTGATAACCCTTTGCAGGCCGACACGGTTGCTCGTATTGATTCGTCAAAAGTATTTACTGTAAATCGCGTCCTGATCATCGGCAACAAGGTAACCAAAGAACATATAATTCAGCGCGAGCTTACCCTTAAACCGGGAGATACCATTAGCCTGAAGCGACTGGATAAAATTCTGATGTGGGACAAACGCAAGATTTATAATTTGCGATTGTTCAACACTGTCACTGTCAAAAGTTATGAACTCTCCTCAAACCTGATTGACCTATTGGTTGAAGTAACAGAACGATGGTATGTTTTTCCGATCCCGATTTTTGAATTATCTGATCGTAATTTTAGTGAGTGGTGGCAAAATTATCACCACGATCTAAGCCGTGTTAATTACGGGTTGAGTTTGTACAAATACAATTTCAGGGGGAGGAATGAAACAGTATTGTTAAGCGCTCAATTTGGGTTTACGAGACGTTTTGAAATCAGCTACCGCATTCCATACATAGACAAAAAATTGAAACAAGGCTTGTCGTTCAATTTTACTTATGATGAGCCAAAAAACCTCGCATATAAAACAGTCAATCACAAGTTGGTTTATCAAAATGATCCCAACCAACCTTTACGGGTTACTTTCAATGGATCGGTGGGTTATACCTATCGCAAATCATTTTTTGATAGTCACTACATTCAAATAGGCTATCGTGACATGTCCATTCGGCAAGCTGTTGCTGATAGCAATCAAAATTATTTTCAGGGCGATCGCCTTCACATGAAGTACAGCTATCTTTTCTATTCCTTCAATTCAGAGCATCGCGATGTGGTTCAATATCCATTGCGCGGCTATCAGTTTTATGGATACCTTCAACAAAATGGATTGGGCTCGAAGGACATCAACTATTTTGAAGCTAGTCTTTCGTATGCACGGCATTGGGATTTGAAAAGAAATTTCTTTCTGTCAAATTATTCCAGTGTATATACCTCCACTCCCACCAACATTCCTTATTCGTTTTTTAGCGGCATGGGTTATCGCAAGCAGTTTGTAAGAGGTTACGAAATCTACGTGATCGAATCACCTTCCTTTGTGTTGAACAAAACCACCTTCAAAAAAAGGATTTTTTACAAAGTGTATAACTGGGATAATTTTCCCCTGGAGCAATTCCGTTATTTTCCTTTTGCGATCTATCTGAAGACGTACATGGATTGGGGCTATGCCGATAGCTATCCACTTTATACCCAACAATATCGTGATCAACTTGGCTGGACCATCAACCTGAATAATCAATTGATTGGTGGCTGGGGTACAGGTCTCGATTTCGTTTTGCTGTATGACACGGTGATTCGAATGGAATATTCTTTTACTAATCGCGTTGGTTCTGGATTATTCCTCAGCTTGAAAAAGGAATTTTAATATCGCTTGTAAATTTTCCTCTTGCCTTTCACATACCGATACCACGTTCCAATTTCCTTCCCTTGTTTGTAGGAGCCAACAAATTCAACTTCTCCTTTCGCTGAGTAAAAGGTCCATTCTCCCTCTTCTTTTCCCTGAAAGTAAAAACCTTTTTGAATTAAAATACCTTGCTCGTTATAAACCAGGATTTCTCCTTCCGGCAAACCGTCTTTATAATTTACTATCCGCTGTATAATTCCATGATCAAAAAAATATTTCCACTGACCAAAGTACTGTCCATCTTTATACATTCCCCTTCGATGAAGTTTTCCATTGGGATGAAAGTACCACGCTGAATCTTGCGCTAGGCCATTTATCCAGGTCTCTCTTGCTTGCAACGAGTCATTTGGATGAAAATATTTGATCTCACCATGAAGCTGGCCTTCTTTATATTGTTCGATTGAATTCGCTTTTCCGTTCGGGAAATAAAAAATCCATTCCCCTTCTTTAGCATCATGTTTCAATTTGCCAATTGCTTTGACCTGTCCTGTCGGATAATATTCTTTGGTTAGTTCTTGCCCAAAAAGATTGCCGATCGAAAGGCAAAAAACAAGGCTAAAAAAGCAATTCATTTTTACTGATTATATTTAGTTACACCAAACCTAAAAAAATGAAAAGTGTATTTTTCATTTTTATCTTTTGTTGCGCAAAGTTACTAAACGCACAAAGCACTTCCACTCTAATGGGGGCGCGAGCGGCCGGACTCGGTTACACCTCTGCCGTACTCGATGACGAATGGTCATTATTCAACAATGTTGGCGGCTTAGGGAAAGTAAAACAGCAAAGCGCAAACTTTGCCTATGAAGCGAGACCGGCACTTATAGCTGCGAATAGGATGGCAGCATCTTTCCTAGCCAATGCAAAAATAGGAACCCTTGGCGCAGGCATTTTCCGTTTTGGCGATGATGTGTATAGCGAGCATCTTGTTTCAGTTGGATATGGGAATCAAATCGGGAATACTTCACTCGGAGCAAAAGCAAATTACATTCAATACCGTGCTGAAAATTTTGGCACACACACGGCATTCAGTTTGGATTTTGGCGGTATCACTTCCATTACAAAAGAGATAACAGTAGGCGCTTACATCACCAACCTCACGCGTTCAAAATTGGTGGGCACAGATGGAGAACGGCTTCCCACCAAATTAACTGCAGGCATTGGCTTCAAACCAAGTGACAAAGTCTTTCTTGCTACTGAAATAGAGAAGGACCTAGACTATCAAAGCACATGGAAGACAGGCCTTGAATATAATTTTTATAAAAAGATATTTTTCAGAACCGGGTTCAATCTCAATCCCAATGCGGCCTTCTTTGGTCTTGGTTTTCATAAAAAAGATTTGAAAGTGGATTATGCAATTCGTTTTGGTCAGTTGATTGGAACTGCACATCAGCTATCGGCTAGTTATTTATTCTCTTCAAAAAAATGAAAAGGCAACTTTTATCACTGGTTTGCCTATTACTTTATTTTGAATCAACCGCGCAAAATGTTCCACTCAAAGATTTTAATCCCGCTTCACTTGTTGATGAAATTTTCGCTACGCAAGATTTGAATGTGAGCTATGAAGATTTGTATGAGAACTACCTCCAGCTGCTTTCTAATCCACTTGATTTGAATTCGGTCACCGATGAACAATTGCGTTCGCTCTACATTTTATCCCCAGAGCAAATCGCTGCTTTCCTGAATTACAGAAAAGAAACCGGAACGATTCTTTCTGAATATGAGCTGCAAACCATTTTTGATGAAACTACTTTTGATAAGATCATTCCGTTCGTGACAGTGGTCGATAAAAATAAAACGCTCAATAAGGCATTCTTTAAACGGATCATGTCAGAGCCGAACAATTATTTGATGCTGCGTTGGGGAAGAACCTTGGAACAACAAAGAGGATATACCGAAAATGCAACACCCTCAACAAAGTATCTAGGTTCGCCTGATAATTTTTACGCTCGCTTCAGGGCAAGTCACTCAGGAGATTTCAGTGTTGGCTTCACAATTAAAAAAGATGCGGGAGAAAAAATAGATTGGAGTACAAGTCAAAAATATTTTGGAGTTGACTACTTGAGTTTTCATTTACAAGCATTGAACAAAGGAAGATTCAAAAACCTGATTGTCGGAGACTATCAAGCTCAATTTGGACAAGGTATCACACTTGGCTCTGTCTTTGGAATCGGGAAGAACGGAGAGACCGTGAACACCATGCGAAGAGCGAATATTGGCTTCACTCCTTACACTTCTGTTTACGAAGCCGGATATTTTCGAGGAGCTGCAACTTCCATTTCTTTGACCAAAACCATCACTTTGCATGCTATGTTATCTTCGAGGGGCAGAGATGGTTCTCTTCAAACCGACACGCTTGCCAATACGTCTGATTATTTATCGTCCTTCAGTTACACGGGACTGCATCGCACCGTGAATGAACTGGCCAATCGAAATGCTGTGATGGAAACGAACGAGGCATTGGTGCTTGAATACAAAAATCAACAGATCGATGCCGGAATCATCGGACACAATACACACTTCAGTTCCCATCTTCAAAGAAATCCTTCACCTTATAATCAGTTTAGTTTTAATGGAGATAACAACACGAACATAGGCGGATATTTCAACTACAACTTCAACAATTTCGCCTTCTTTAGCGAAGCAACTCAAACCATAAATTATGGAAAGGCGATTGTTGCGGGTATTCTTGGAAGTCTCACTTCAAAAATGGAGAGCTCACTCGTATATAGAAAATTTGACCGCGACTTTTACAGTTTTTACAGTAATGCCATCGCAGAAAATTCCGTTCCTCAAAATGAGGAGGGAATCTATTGGGGAGTGAAATATTCATTCAATAAAAAAATTTCCGCAGCCGGATATATTGACTTGTTCAACTTTCCCTGGCTGAAGTACAGAAGTTATTCGCCATCCGATGGAAGCGAATGGTTGTTGCGTTTCAATTGGCGACCGTCCAAAACGATTTACGTTTTCCTCCAGATGCGAGAAGAAAACAAGCAACGAAATCTCAGCGATCCATCCCATCTTTATTTAACTGCCAACGGAACAAAGCGAAGCTATTGGATCAACTGTGATTATTCTGCAACTCAGCGTTTGAGTTTTCGCACTCGTGCACAATTCAGTGATTATCAACTTGGAAAAAATTTCACACAAGGAATGGTCTTGCTTCAAGATGTCTCTTTCGACTTCCGAAAATTTTCAATCACTGGCCGCTTTGCCATTTTTGATACCGATGACTATGACAATCGTATTTACGTTTACGAGCGCGATGCCTGGCTCTCCTTTTCTTTCCCAGCCTATTATGGAAAAGGTGTAAGACAGTTCCTTCTCCTTCAATACAAGCTCACTTCCAAGATCGATATCTGGCTGCGATGGGCAAATACAAGTTATTTGAATCAAGAAATAATTGGAAGTGGCGGTGATCAAATCAATGGAAGCTCGCGGAATGATGTTAAATTTCAGGCGAGAATAAAACTCTAAAACATGAACGGAGTAGAACTGGTAACACCCAACGTAATTATCATCCTTATCATCGGCCTGATCGCCTTCATGGTTGTCTATCGAACCATCTTTAAGAAAAAAGGCAAGTAAACTTACCTCCGTAATAAACTTTTCAACGGATTACTTGCAATTTTGTCGAATCTCAACTTATTTTACTAAACAACCACCTAAATTTCTGAGATTCAAATGATTAATACATGAGAAAACTGAACCTGCTCTTCGTCCTGATAGTTCTGTCCCTTCTGCTTTTATCTGCTGCCTCCATCGCCTTCGCTCAAGCCACCAAAAAGGCTCTCGATTTGCCCGAGTTCAAGAGCATCTATGTGAATTCAAATTATACAGTTTACCTGAAGCAAACCAACAAACAAGAGGTAACAATGGAAGCGTTGCCGGAAATTGCCGAGCTAACAAAAATCTTCGTAGAAAATGGTGTGTTGATGATCAATGTTGAACGCAAACCAGACAATCCAAACAAAAGCATCTGGGCAAAGATCGATGACATTAAACTGAACCCTACCATGAAAGTGATGGTAAGTGCAAAGAATATCAACGAACTTCAGGTGAATGGCGGTGGCAAAATTATTTCCGAAAATTCAATCGCCTCCGACTATTTAAGCCTTGCGGTGTCTGGCAGTGGAAGCATGGATCTTGACATTAAAGGTAACAACGTGAAGACGGAAGTAAGTGGTTCTGGTTCTATTTCAATAAAAGGTTACGCATCGTCAAACGACATCTACATAAGTGGAAGCGGAAGTTTGAAATCATTCACTTGCGACCTTGAAAATGCAAAAATTAAAATGAGTGGTTCTGGCTCCGCGGAAATGACCGTAACCAACAACCTGGAGGCCACTGTGCTGGGAAGCGGAACTATTAAACACAAAGGCAACACCAAAACCGTGACTAAGAAGGTATATGGCTCAGGCGCTGTTGATCGTGCTTATTAAGCCTTCTTTTTTTCTTTTACCGGATTCTCAATCGCATTGACCAGTTCATTGTACCATGTTTCGCCATACTTGCGAATGAGCGGGTCTTTCAGGAATTTGTACAAGGGCACTTTCAAAGATTTTCCGAAGGAGCACGCATCAGAACAAATGTCCCACTCGTGATAATTAACTGCTTCAAGGTTCTTCTTTTTGGTAATGCGAATCGGATACAAGTGGCAAGAGATGGGCTTGCGATAGGAAATCTTGCCATCGAGATAGGCCTGCTCGATGCCGCATTTTAAAACCCCTTGCTTATCATAATGTGCATACGCGCACTCACGTCCCTCAATGACAGGGGTTGAATAGTCGCCATCTTCATCCAGAACGTATTCCCCTCGTTTTTCAATCTCCTTCAAGCCATCAGGCGTAAGGTAGGGTCTCACGGCATTCTGAATTTCTTTCATAATGGCAAGTTCATCTTCGTCCAGCGGAGCGCCAAGTTCGCCTTCCACACAGCATGCACCTTTACACTTCTCCAAATGACATACAAACTCCACTTCTTTTATATCGTCCGAAACCAGAACTTCCCCGACTTTAATCATGTTTTAAATTTTTGTTTGGCAAAAATAAGCATTTGCATCCTCAACCATACTCCTTCTATATTGCACGTTTTATGGCAGATTATATAGAGTCATTGAATGAACCCCAGCGCGAAGCCGTGTTGAACACCGAGGGGCCGTGTATGATCATTGCGGGTGCAGGTTCGGGAAAAACGAGAGTCCTCACGTATCGTATTGCAAATTTGATTCAAAACCATGACGTTGATCCGTTCAGCATCATGGCCCTTACGTTTACCAACAAGGCCGCTAAGGAAATGCGCGATCGCATTGAGAAAGTGGTTGGCTCAGACGCAAGAAATTTGTGGATGGGAACTTTCCACTCCGTATTCGCAAGAATTCTTCGGGCAGAGGCGCATCGGATAGGATATCCAAACAATTTTACGATTTACGACACGGATGATTCCAAAACCTTACTCAAGAATGTGATCAAGGAAATGGGTTTGGATGACACGCAGTACAAAACAAGCACTGTTTACAACCGCATTTCTGGAGCTAAGAATAAATTGATCAGCTGGCGTGAATACTTAAACAACCCGATGCTGATGGGTGACGATGCCGGCAACATGCGCCCTGAGATTGGCAACATATACAGAAAATACGCAGAGCGCTGTTTTAAAAGTGGCGCGATGGATTTTGACGATTTACTCTTCAACACCGACAAACTTTTCAAGGAACATCTGGATGTTTTGAACAAATATCAAAATCGGATCAAGTATGTTTTAGTGGATGAATTTCAGGATACCAACCTCTGCCAGTATTTCATCATTCGCAAACTTGCCAATGTAAATCAAAATGTTTGTGTGGTAGGCGATGACGCGCAAAGTATTTACGCTTTTCGCGGAGCTGACATTTCAAACATTCTGAATTTCGAAAAAGATTATCCGGATTTAAAGATTATTAAACTTGAACAGAATTATCGCTCCACCAAAACAATTGTCGAGGCTGCTAATTCCGTGATTGCCAAAAACAAAGCACAGCTTCCAAAAAATGTATGGACAGATAATGAAAGCGGCAATCCCATCGAACTTCTAAAAGCAGTTTCAGATAATGAAGAAGGCCGGCTCATTGCGTCTTCTATTTTTGAAGAGAAGATGCAGCAGCAATTGAAGTTCAGCGATTCGGTGATACTCTATCGCACCAACAGCCAGAGCCGTGCGATTGAAGAAGCCTTGCGGAGAATGAACATCAAATACAAAGTGGTTGGTGGTCTTTCGTTTTATCAACGAAAAGAAATCAAAGACCTTCTTGCCTACCTACGCTATTCGATCAATCATCATGACGAAGCTTCGTTCAGAAGAATTATCAATTTACCTAAGCGCGGTATCGGTGATGGCACAGTAGATAAAATCATTGTCGCTGCCAATGATCACGCTATTTCGATTTGGGAAGTATTGGAAAACGCTTCGCACTTTGTTGGCAGTCGTGCAAGTGCACCTATTGATGATTTTGTTACAAAGATCAAACGTTTTGAGATTGAGATTCAAAACAAAGACGCGTACGAGGCTGCAGCGGAGATAGCCAAGTCATCCGGGCTTTTGAAAGAACTATACGAAGACAAGACAGCCGAAGGGTTGAGCCGTTTTGAAAACGTTCAGGAATTATTAAACGCAATCAAAGAGTTTGTCGATGATCCTGAAAAGGAAGACAAGTCGCTCAATGCATTTCTACAGGAAGTTTCTCTTGTTACCAGCCAGGACGAAGACAAGGATCAAGATCCCGACAAGGTGACGCTGATGACCATTCACATGGCAAAGGGGCTTGAATTCAAAAATGTGTATATCGTGGGGCTGGAGGAAGATCTTTTCCCCTCACAGATGATGTTGAGCAGCCGCGCAGAATTGGAAGAAGAGCGCAGGCTTTTTTATGTAGCGATTACACGCGCTCAGAAGAAGTTGTTTCTCTCTTACGCATTAACTCGCTATCGTTTCGGCCGATTGAAGAACTGCGAGCCCAGTCGTTTCCTTGATGACGTTGACTCCCGCTACGTTCGGGCAAGTACAAAATTCAAGGGAGTTGATTCTTACCCTGCTCCGAATCCAAATTATGCAAAAAGTTTTGTGAGCGGTATGAAGAAGACAATCAGCTCTCAGCCCGCACCACCAAAACCAGCTGCCTACAAAGCACCTGCCGACTTCACACCAAGTGATACCAGGAATTTGCAGGCAGGCATGAAGATCGAACATCCAAAGTTTGGTTTTGGAACAGTGGTTGCAATCGAAGAACTGGGTGCCGAGCGGAAGGCTAAGATCAATTTTAATGATTTTGGAGAGAAGACGTTATTGCTTAGCTTTGCCAAGTTGAAGATACATTCAAATTAACAGGAGCACATTTCGTTGGTGCTTTTAAACTTTACAAGAATACTATTAGCATGATCGGAGAATATAACAGCCAGCGTGAGCACATTATCCTGAAGGAATATGGCCGCAACGTTCAGAAATTGGTTAACTACATCCGCACCATTCCGGATAAACAGAAGCGGACACAGATGGCGACTACGTTGATCGAATTGATCAAGCAGCTCGCACCAGTAGCGAAAGAAGCACAGGAAAATCCGCAACGCATGTGGGATGATCTTTACATCATGGCAAATTTTGACCTGGATGTTGACAACCCATTCTCAACTCCCGATAGAAGCATTCTTCAAAAGAAGCCGCGCAAAATGGAATATCCGCAGAGTGAAGTTCGCTTCAAACACTACGGAAAAAATGTTGAACGACTGGTGCAGGAAGCGATCAAAAAGGAAGATCCGCAGGAGCGTGAAGAAGCGATGATCTACCTTGGCAAGCTGATGAAGACTTTTTACAGCAACTGGAACAAAGAAACGCTCGATGATTCCGTGATTGTGAAAGACCTTGCCATCATGTCGAAAGGAAAACTGACACTGAGCCTCGATAAGGTGCGCGAAGATAATTTGTTTGAGAAACTTTATCGCGAGAAGAAGAAGCAACATCCACAACAGGGTGGCAGTCAAAACCGTGACAATCGCGACAATAGAAATCGTGGCAACCGCTTTAACAAAAACCGTCATCAACACCGCAGAAGGGATCAATGAGTTCTTTCAAAATCAAAGGCGGGGTTAAACTCAAAGGAGAAATTATTCCGCAAGGCGCCAAAAACGAAGCGCTGCAAGTGCTCTGTGCCCCACTTCTCACATCAGAACCTGTTACTATCCACAACATTCCTGACATTGTCGATGTCAATAAACTGATTGAGTTGATTGGATCGCTGGGTTGCAAAGTTGAAAAGCTCGGCACCGGATCGTATCGATTCACTGCTTCCAACATCAACCTTGACTACATGAAATCGGAGGAGTATCGCAAGAAGGCAGGCGCGCTGCGCGGCTCGGTGATGTTGCTTGGGCCGATTCTTTCCCGCTTTGGTGAAGCGAATATTCCGAAACCAGGTGGAGATAAAATCGGAAGAAGAAGATTAGATACCCACTTTATCGGATTTCAAAAGTTGGGTGCTAAGTTCAACTTCGATGGCGATGAAAGTATTTTTTACATCGATGCACACGAGCTGAAAGGTTGCTACATGCTGCTGGACGAAGCTTCCGTTACAGGAACTGCGAATATCATCATGGCAGCAGTGATGGCGAAAGGCAGCACCACCATTTACAATGCAGCCTGCGAGCCCTACCTTCAGCAATTGTGTAATATGCTCAATAGTATGGGAGCAAAGATTTCCGGCATCGGTTCAAACCTTCTTACTATCGAAGGTGTGAATAAACTGCACGGCACAACGCACACCATGCTACCTGACATGATTGAAATCGGGAGTTTCATCGGCATGGCTGCGATGACGCAATCTGAAATTACCATCAAGAATTGCCGCATCGATATGCTGGGCATCATTCCCGACACGTTTAAGAAATTGGGAATTAAGATGGAGTTCCGCGGTGATGACATTTTTATTCCTGCGCAGGAACATTATGAAATCGAAACGTTCATTGATGGTTCGATTCTTACTGTTGCAGATGCCATCTGGCCAGGTTTCACTCCTGATTTGCTGAGTATTGTTCTTGTTGTTGCCACGCAGGCAAAAGGTACCGTGCTTATTCATCAAAAAATGTTTGAAAGCCGCCTCTTCTTTGTTGATAAGCTTATTGACATGGGCGCACAAATTATCCTGTGTGATCCACATCGCGCGACTGTAATTGGACTTGACCGCAAACAGGCGTTACGCGGAATTAAAATGTCATCACCTGATATTCGTGCGGGTGTAGCTTTGTTGATCGCAGCCTTATCAGCCTCAGGTGAGAGTGAAATTTCAAATGTGGAACAAATTGACCGTGGATATCAGAATATTGAGGAACGCTTACGGAAGTTGGGTGCAGTGATTGAGCGAGTGGCATAGATTCAAAAATTGCTCTTAACTTAGTGAAGTTATGGGCCTCTTCTCCTCCAAACCAAAACTACCTGATTACTCCGACAAAGTCTGGAAGGATGGTGAGCATGCCATCAAAGGGATGATTAAGGACGCCCTCAGCGACCTTGTGAAAAATGAAATACCGCTTATCGCGACTCATTTTAAGGAAAGTCATGAGAAACTTGTTTCGTTTTTGAATGACAAGTCAGTTCCTCATTTCATTGTCGATACAAACAATAGCCTGGAAGCACTTTCAACTGCAAAGGAAGTTTTGATTATTGATCCATCTTTTTTGTCGCCTACATTTCAAAAACTATTTCCTGCGCTCACATCGAAATTCAAATGCCACCTTCAATTCT
>CAZECP010000106.1:0-14928 GCA_964510765.1 uncultured Ohtaekwangia sp.
ATTACCCACTGATTGTAGTGGTTTGTATAATTCATCATCAAGATTTGAAACTGCTGCGGTTACAAATTGATAATCCGGGTTGGCTTGTGCGACCTCCGCCATCAGCGGAACAATACGTTTCAATTCCATCTTACGGCTGCCAGGAAGCAACGCGATGATTTTTTTGTTTGAATCAAGATTGTTTTTCTTCCTGAAATCAGGATCAGGTGTAAAACTTTTAATCGCATCCAGCACCGGATTTCCTACATAATCAACGTCCCAGTTGCATTTCTTTTTGAAGAACTCTTTTTCAAAAGGAAGGATTACAAAAAGATGATCAACATTCTGCTTTAATTCAAAGGCGCGGCTCTGGTACCACGCCCACACTTTGGGCGGGATATAATAAAAAACTTTGATGCCTTTCTCTTTGGCAAACTTTGCAATGCGCCTGTTGAAGCCGCCATAGTCAATGAGGATAATCGCATCGGGTTTGAAATCCGTGATGTCGTTTTTGCAAAGTTTGATGTATTTGAAAATCGTAAATAGGTTGGTGATCAACGCTACAAAGCCCATGAAGGCAAGCTGGCGGTAGTGAACGAAAACGTCAACCCCTGCCTGCGCCATGTCATCGCCACCAAAGCCACGCAAGTGCACATGTGGATTTTGTTTCCTGAGCGCCTTCACCAGATTACTTCCGTGGAGGTCGCCCGAGCGTTCACCGGCTATGATATAAAACTTCAATCGCGGGGAGCTTTATCGCCAAAATATTCTACAAAGTTGCGCGGGGTTTCAAACAACCTCACACGATAAAGTTTACCGCGTGACGTAATCCCTGGAAGTTTATCTTCCAATATCTTCCAGATCTCGATCACCAGGTTTTCGGTGCTGGCCATTTTTCCTTTCATGAAGTCAACGTCCAGGTTCAGGTTTTTGTGATCTAGTTTTTCAACCACTTCGTTGCGAATGAGCGTGCTTAATTTTTTCAAGTCAACGATAAAGCCCGTGTCGGGATCAGGATGGCCACACACCGTCACGATCAATTCAAAATTGTGACCGTGCCAGTTTTCGTTGGCACACGGACCGAAGACTTCTACGTTTTTTTCTTTGCTCCAGTTCGGATTGTACAGCTTGTGGGCTGCATTAAAATGCTCGTGTCTGCTCAGGTAAACCATACATCTAAAATCGCTGCAAATATACCACTCCCAAGGCTTGTGTCCTCACAAGCCTTCAAGGATAATTATTACTTTTGCAACAAATTCACATTCATGATTATCGTTACCGGAGCAGCAGGTTTTATCGGCAGTTGCCTGATTAAGAGATTGAACCAACACAACTTCAACGCAATCATTGCCGTGGATCATTTTGGTGATCCCAAAAAGATGAAGAACCTGGAAGGCGCAAAGGTGCAGGAGTATGTGGAGCGAGATCAATTCATGAGTTGGCTGGATAAGAACAATGAGCTAGCTGAATTCATTTTTCATATCGGTGCAAAAACCGACACCACTGAATTCAATGTGGAGCTGCTCACACGGATGAATACGCAATACACGAAAGACATTTGGGCGCGCTGTATTCAATATCAGATTCCATTGGTGTATGCTTCTTCTGCTGCCACTTATGGATTGGGTGAAAATGGATATGATGATGACGAGTCGAAAATTCATTTGCTTAAGCCATTGAATCCTTACGGACAATCGAAACAAGACTTTGATGTGTGGGCACTCGCGCAGAAAGAAAAACCATTCTTCTGGGCGGGACTGAAATTTTTCAATGTGTATGGACCGAATGAATATCATAAAGGAAGGATGGCTTCGGTGATCTGGCATGCCTTCAACCAGATTTCTTCTACGGGAAAAATGAAGCTGTTCCGCTCACACAATCCCAACTATACCGATGGCGGCCAGATGCGCGACTTTGTGTATGTGAAGGATGTGATTGAAGTGTGTTACTTTCTCATGCACCATCGAAAAAATTCCGGCATCTACAATTTGGGTTCAGGAAAAGCGCGCACCTTTTTAGACTTAACCAAAGCAACATTTAAAGCGATGGGTAAACCTGAGAACATTGAATTCATTGACACACCCATCGACATCCGTGATAAGTATCAATACTTCACCGAAGCGAATATGGAGAAACTGAAATCCATCGGCTATGATAGGCCATTTACTTCGCTTGAAGAAGGAGTGGAGGATTATGTGAAGAATTATTTGATGTTGGGACTGAAGAATTATTGACTTCTTTGCTCTCGACTTTTATACGTACATTTTATCATCTAAATGTTCTGCAATGAAGACGTTTGTAGTCCTTTTCTTTTTTCCCGCTCTTGCTTTTGCCCAACAAGACAGCACAGACATCATTGTGAAGCAATTGATGGATCAACAGAAAATTGTTGGTATGTCGCTCGCTGTTGTAAAAAATGGAAAACCTGTTGTTAACAAAGGTTATGGGTTGGCGGATGTGGAGCTAAATGTACCGCTCACTTCTGAATCGGCATTAAGGTTGGGGTCGGTAAGTAAGCAGTTTTTTGCAACTGCTATTTTTAAATTAATGGAAGAAGGAAAACTTACGATCGAAGATCCTGTTCATAAATTTTTTCCTGACGCCCCCGAATCATGGCGCGAGATAAAAATAAAACACCTGTTGTCTCACACTTCAGGTTTGCAAAGAGAAAGTCCCGGCTACGATATTTCAAGAGTCCAGCCGGATATCGCTGTTATTCGGGCCGCCTATAGTTTAGCTCTTGATTTTAGAACCGGTGAAAAATATCAATACAGCAACCTGGCTTACTTCATTTTGTCAGAGATTATTAAACAGGTGAGTGGTATGCCGTGGCAGGATTATATTCGCGAAAAACTTTTTTTACCAGCCGGAATGCGGAGCAGCCAACTTGCCGATTTTTACTCTATCATTCCCAACCGATCTAGCGGGTATAGACATAGGCATGATACGCTTGTCAATGCCATCGTCATGTATGGTGTGCGGCCCAGTGGAGGATTTATTTCTACTGCCTCCGATATGATCAAATGGGATAAAGCAATCAGTGAGGAAAAGATTATTCTTAAGAAAGAGAATTGGGAAAAGCTTTGGCAGCCATTTATTAAAGTTTCTGACGATAAGAATTCAAAACATTATTATGGGTTCGGCTGGGAAATTGGAGAGCGAACCGGACATAAAACAGTAGGTCATGGTGGTTCTACTCCGGGATTCAAATCTGCTTACATCCGATTTGTAAATGACG
Source organism: uncultured Ohtaekwangia sp. (assembly GCA_964510765.1). Lineage (GTDB taxonomy): Bacteria > Bacteroidota > Bacteroidia > Cytophagales > Cyclobacteriaceae > ELB16-189. The sequence goes on from CAZECP010000106.1 coordinate 3,218, forward strand.
ATCTTTCGGTGATTGTGCTCACGAATACAGATGAAGCAGACCCAATTGCGATTGCACTTAAGGTCGCGGATTATTTTTTGAGAAAATCAAAGTAGCGTGATTATCCAAAACATTTGATGTGGTTTTGAGGTAAAGAATTATTGATCAGACTCCACGTCCACAAACTCCCTCTCACTCTTTGCAATCACCAGTGTTGCCACTCCATTTCCAATCAAGTTGGTGATAGCGCGGGCTTCACTCATGAACTTATCGATACCCAACAAAAACGCGAGACCTTCTACCGGGATTTTGTGAATAGATGTAAGTGTTGAGGCAAGAACAATAAAACCGCTACCAGTCACTCCCGCAGCACCTTTGGATGTGATCATCAGGATGCCGAGGATGGAAATCATTTCACCGAGGCTCAACTGAACTCCATAAAGTTGCGCGATGAAGAGAACCGCCATTGAAAGATAAATCGAAGTGCCATCGAGGTTGAATGAATAACCAGTTGGTACAACAAGACCAACAACTGATTTGCTGCAGCCCATTTTTTCCAGTTTGTTCATCAACGAGGGCAATGCCGACTCGGAAGAAGAAGTCGCAAGCACAATCAGGATTTCTTCTTTGATGTCTTTAAGGTATTTGAATACATTGATCTTATAGTAACGAAGAATTGTTCCAAGAACGAGAACAACAAAAAGAATCATGGTGATGTAAACGCACATCATCAACTTGCCAAGCGGCACGAGTGTGTGCAACCCAAACTTACCTACTGCGAAGGCCATTCCGCCAAACGCCCCGAGAGGTGCGAGATACATTACATAACGCAATGTTGTGTAGGCAATTTTAGAAAAACGTTCAAGCACGTGCACAGCTTTCTCACGCCAGCTCACATAGCTCAAAATAATCCCCGCAAGGATGGCGACCACCAAAACCTGGAGTGTAAAATTCGCCAGAAAGAAGTTAATCCAGTCAAAAGGTTTGTCTGCCTGTGTCGTGTACTTCGCTGCATCCTGCGCCTGCAGTCCTTGCATCTCAATTTTGCCCGGTTCCAGAAAATGTGCAACCAGAATTCCAATACCAAGTGCAAAAGTTGTAACCACTTCAAAGTACACGAGTGACTTAATGCCAACCCGGCCTACTTTTTTCAGATCACCAATTGCACTGATGCCAAGTGTGATGGTAAGAAAAATAATGGGACCAATGAAAAGCTTGATGATGTCAACAAATTTCTTTCCGATGATTTCCATTTTCACGGCCGTGGCAGGAGCAAAGTGGCCGAGCAAAACACCAGCAACAATGGCCGTGACTACTTGAACCGCAAGGTTGGATGCGATGCGTAGTAAAAGCGGCTTAGGTTCGGCAATTGAATTCATACGATCCCTTCTGTTTCGCACAAAGGCGCAGAGAAGCTAAGTTCTCTTTTTGCGACTTCGCGTCTTTGCGTGAAAGAATTTAAGCTCATCGTTACAAAGGGATATTACCGTGCTTCTTCTTCGGCAGTGTTGCAACTTTATTCTCCAGCATTTGAAATGCACGAATCAATTTTTCCCGGGTCTGCTCAGGGAAGATGACTTCATCAATATATCCGCGATGAGCGGCACGATAAGGGTTAGCAAATTTCATAGTGTATTCATCTACTTTTTCATTCAGCTTTGCTTCAGGATTTGCTGCTTCTGAAATTTCTTTTTTGAAAATAATTTCTGCGGCACCTTTCGCTCCCATCACAGCAATCTCCGCAGTTGGCCAGGCGTAGTTCAAATCCGCGCCAATGTGTTTGCTGTTCATCACATCATACGCACCGCCATATGCTTTGCGTGTGATCACTGTTACGCGCGGAACGGTTGCTTCCGAGAATGCGTACAATAACTTCGCTCCGTTGGTAATAATCGCATTCCATTCCTGATCAGTGCCGGGAAGAAAACCGGGAACATCTTCAAACACCAAAAGAGGAATGTTGAACGAATCGCAGAAGCGAACAAAGCGAGCAGCTTTCACACTTGAATCTATATCAAGTACACCGGCAAGTGATGCTGGTTGATTACCAACGATGCCAATGCTTCTTCCAGCCAGTCGTGCAAAGCCGACCACAATGTTTTCGGCAAAATTCTTGTGAACTTCTAAGAACGAATTTTCATCGACTGTTCCATTGATCACCTCGCGCATGTCGTAGGGTTGATTTGGATTGGCAGGAATAATATCGTTCAAAGAAGGACGGCTTTCATTGCCCGGTGTATAAGGAACTCTTGGAGCATCGTCCTCACAGTTCTGTGGAATATAACTGAAGAGTTTTTTGATTTCGTTAATGCATTCTGCTTCGTTCGCGCAAGCAAAATGAGTAACACCACTTTTTGTACTATGCGTTGATGCTCCGCCCAATTCTTCTGCTGTTACATTCTCATGAGTTACTGTCTTCACTACGTTTGGCCCGGTCACAAACATGAACGAAGTATTTTCCACCATGAAAATAAAATCGGTCATAGCAGGAGAATATACCGCGCCACCCGCACAAGGCCCCATGATAGCGGAGATCTGAGGCACCACTCCTGAAGCCATCACGTTGCGATAAAAAATATCAGCATAGCCACCAAGCGACACGACACCTTCCTGGATACGTGCGCCCCCGGAATCATTCAACCCAATTAAAGGCGCGCCATTTTTCATTGAGAGTTCCATTACCTTCACGATCTTTTCAGCATGTGTTTCTGAAAGAGATCCTCCAAACACGGTGAAGTCCTGGGAGAAAACATAAACCAATCTACCACTGATCGTTCCATAACCGGTGATCACGCCATCGCCTAAATAATACTCTTTGTCAAGACCAAAGTCTTTGCTGCGGTGCATTACAAATTTTCCAAGCTCTTCAAAAGAGCCTTCATCCAAAAGTAAATCTACGCGCTCACGAGCGGTGAGTTTTCCTTTGGCGTGTTGTTGTTCAATTCTTTTCTCGCCACCACCCAACAGGGCTTCTTTATTTTTACGGCTTAGTTCATCGAATTTTTCTTGTAGTATTTTGTCTTTGGCTTTCATAAAAATTGTCTCGTTTGCAAGATAGGAAGGATTCTGGATACTAGATTCTGGATGCGTGATCCTTGCGGTAAAATGTTTAAACTAGTAACTAGCACCGAGTATCCCGTACCCGCATGCGCATCGCCATCATCGACATGGGCACAAACACCTTTCACCTGCTCATTGCGGAAGTGATTGAGAAGAAATTTAAATTTCTTTTTGAAACCAGGGAGGCTGTTAAGCTTGGTGTTGGTGGTATTAGTCAAGGGATAATTACCGAAGAAGCTATTGCGCGAGCATTGAACACACTGACTCATTATCATTCTATTATTAAGGAGCATCAAGTCGAACAGAGTATTGCATTTGGTACGAGTGCTGTTCGTAGTGCAAAGAATGGAAATGAGTTGGCACGATTGATCAAAGAAAAAACCGGAATTGAAACTAAAATTATTTCAGGCGAAGAAGAGGCTGCTTTAATCTATGAGGGAATAAAACTTGCGATGGATTTGGGCGATGACAATAACCTGATCATGGATATTGGCGGAGGAAGTGTCGAATTTATCATCGGAAATAAGAGCCAAATTCTTTGGAAGGAAAGTTATGAAATTGGTGGACAACGCTTGCTTGATAAATTCAAACCACACGATCCAATCCTTTCAGAAGAAATAGTACAGTTGAATTCTTATTTCGAAGAAAAGTTGATAACTCTCTTTTCGGCTATTAATAAATTCAAACCAACAACTCTGGTTGGCTCGTCCGGATCATTTGACACGTTTAGTGAAATCTATTGTTTGAAGATCGGACAAGAATATCCGAAGACTCCCGAAACGCCATTAACATTTGAGGCATTTGATTCCATTCATCGTGAACTCATTTTAAAAGACCGTTCCCAAAGGATGAAGATTCCCGGAATGATTGAACTGCGTGTGGATATGATCGTGGTGGCTTCTTGCCTGGTGAATTTTTTGATTTCAAAATTCGCTTTCAGTAATATCAGAGTCTCTGCGTTCTCTTTAAAAGAAGGTGTATTATCGACTATGATCTGATCGACTTCTAATTCGATTTTTTTGAATTCAATCTCATTTGTGTCTATCTTGATTGATCAAACCCCCAAGCCCATGAAAACTTTTGTTTTACTAATGATTTCGGTTTACACGTATGCGCAACCGTCTTACAATCTTTTTACAACTACAATTACTTGTCCTGCTGATAAAATTCAAATGACGAATGATGGGAAATTAAAAATAGAATTTGCTCTTAGAAGTGTGGTGAAGGAGGGTCAGTTGATGGACTTCAGTGCGGCTCAATCCAGATCGAAAGAGAGTAACACCATCGAACTCACCTTCCCTTGCGAAGACCAGCAAGGCTTTCAAAAATTGAATGAAACATGGAAAAAAATAAGTGAGAAAACTGACGCTGAGTTCTTCAAAACTTTCTGGCAATCCTGCAAAAGAAAGGATACGATCATGAATAACATCAAAGTGATCTATCCGGCAATCAAATCAGTGTGGGCGCCTGTGGCCGTTGTCAATGATCTTGATGTGAAAATGGATCCAACAGCTGAGCATAATATTGTTTTTGATTTTTTTATTCATAACAAGATGAATGGCAAAAGGTCAAACCTGGATTCAGCATCCATCAATATGGGGCTAAATGATATTGCGCGGATTTATAATTTGCATATCGCTGGCGGTGTGCCGAAAGAAAAAGTCCACTTTGTAGTTGCGGTTCATGCGAAGGCAGAGACTTCTTTCTTTACCAATGAAGCTTACCAGAAAAAATATAAAATGAATAATCCGAACCTGCCCCTCATTGAGCAGCTCGATAAAGCGGGTGTTCGTTTTCTTTTGTGCGGACAAAGTCACAATTGGTTTGGATATAAAAAAGATCAATTGATACCAGAGGCAAAACTGACCGTTTCGGCTCAAACTACGTTGTCATCATTCCAATCAAAAGGGTATGCGTTGAAAGTGTTACAGGAAGATTGAGTGTATTTAAAGTTTATCAGATGCACAATTCAAAGTTCTTTGGGCCGTTAGCTTGCTAACCCAACCACCCAACAGTGCGACATTTTATTTATAGTGTTGCCATCACGGCACTTTTGTCTTCGTGTGTTACGCGACCATTCGTTCCTGTGAATGTTGGTCGCGAGTATGGAAACCCGACCACACCTTGGGTTGTGTCACACATACCGGAGAAAAATCAATGGGCACTCGCGCGAACCAAGCCGCATAACATTTTTCAGCAGATACTTTGCTTCAGCTACCCATGCCGCAAAATGATTGGCCGGAGAAAGACCCTTCGCGCCATTAGCTATGAAAAATTTAAAAAGGAAATTGCGAAAAATGCAAAACGCGGAGCTTACAAGGATTTGCAGAAAAGGTTTCCGTTGCAGGAGAAAAAAACACAGGACTCTGTTATTCAAAATCAAGTTGCCCCCGTCACCACACCAAAGCAATTGCCTGATGAGAAACCAATTTTGAAAGCTGACAGCTTGATCACGCTGGGTGATGTGCTTTTTGAGACGGATAGTTACAAGCTCAAAGCTGAGCATTATTCTCAACTTGATGTGTTGAGTAAATTCTTATTAACGCATCCAACACTTGAAGTGAGTGTGACAGGTCATACCGACAATCGCGGAGCAGAGAAACACAACGTGACACTTTCTACGCGAAGAGCTGAAACGGTTGCTCAATATTTAATTAATCATGGAGTTGCTGATGACAATGTCTTCTTTGAAGGACTTGGTAGTTCAAAGCCAATTACTTCCAACGATACCGAAGAGGGAAGAGGCCGCAACAGGCGTGTGGAGATTTTGATTCGCGATCCAAACAGAAAATAGAATTTCGATCGTCTGGCAAAACTATTTCACTTTGAAAACAATCATTTGAATTATTCGTTAAATTGATTCATTCAAACTCAATCAAAACCCCCAACCACATGATTAAAAGTAGATGCGCATTCCTTGCGGTACTCATAGTGATGACTTCGTCATTGCTTTTGGCACAGGGAAAAAAGTTGAAAGACAAAAAAGGTGCTGCGCCTTCAAAAAAGGAAAAGGCCGACACAGCAAAGAACAAAAAGCCAACCATCAAAGAGAAGACGGCAAGCTCAAAAAAAATTCCGGGACTCTTTGTTTTGTATCAGGACACAGTCACGGGCAGTGTTCAGATTTATGTTGGTAAGAAGCAACTTGGAAAAGATTTCATTTATCAAAGCTTCTCGATGGGTGGCCCTCCTGAATTGTTTTTAAATCAGAACATGGTTCGCGAAACGTGGCTCTTCACCATCCAGAAAAATTTTGACAAGATTGGCTTCGTTCGTAAGAATACTAATTTCTACTACGATCCAAGTAATGCGATCAGCAAAGCCGGAAATGTGGATGTTTCTGATGCACAGTTTTATTCTGAAAAAGTTGTAGCTGAGGATGCCGATGGCTATCTCATAGCTGCTGACGGATTATTTATCTCTGAAAAGCTCGATCCTATCAAACCCTTTTTGCCACCGACTCTTCCTCCCGGTGCAGTTTTGAATTTAGGAAGTTTGAATTCTTCAAAGTCCTATTATTTGAAGTTGCGTTCGTTTCCTAAGAATACGGATATCGTAGTTAGCCTTGCATACGAGAATTCTTCTCCGATGAATTTCGGAAGAAAAGATGTGACTGATGCGCGCTATGTGCAAGTGAAGATGCAACACACATTTATCGAAGCGCCAGTGAATGATTACAAGCCGCGCTATGATGATCCGCGCGTAGGATATTTCTCGCAGGAAGTGGATGACATGACAGCGCTACATTATCCCAATTACAAAGACGTGATCAATCGCTGGCATCTGGTGAAGAAAGATCCGACTGCCGCATTGAGCGAACCGGTAACGCCCATCACGTGGTGGGTAGAAAACACAACACCGGTGGACGTGCGTGAAACGATTTTGAAAGCGGGAGCGAAATGGAATGAAGCATTTGAAAAAGCCGGATTCAAAAATGCGGTGGTAATGAAGCAAATGCCGGATACAGCAAAGTGGGATCCATCCGACATTCGCTACAATGTGATCCGCTGGGTTTCTTCTGATCTAGGTTATGCCATCGGGCCAAGCTTTGTTGATCCACGCACGGGACAAATTCTTGGAGCAGACATCACGATTGACTACTCATTTTTGCCGGGCACTGTTTTCGATGAAGAAATGTTTGAATCTGTCAAGGGATTTTCGGATGTGCAGGGAATGATGAATCCGTACTTCAGCAAACACAGACATTGCACACTCGGTCAGGGCATGCAGATGATCAATGCCGGAGGTATCACAATAGCGCAGGCGATGAATGCTACACCCGAAGACCTCACAAAGTTGCGTGAACAATTTATCACATGGCTGATCTTGCATGAGATGGGTCACACGATGGGTCTTAACCACAACATGAAATCAAGTAGCATGTTGAGTCCTGCTGAAATTCACAATCAGGATATTACACGGAAGTTGGGTGTAACGGGCTCCGTAATGGATTATCCAATGATCAACATGCCGGCTGATCGCACCAGACAAGGTGACTATTATTCAACAAAGACGGGACCGTACGATAACTGGGCTATTGAATTTGGTTACTCCACATTTGCTGCGGAAAAGGAAAAAGATGGATTAGCAAAAATTCTGAGCCGCAGCCATGACCCACAACTGACGTTTGGTAACGATGCTGATATTTCTTTTCCTGGTCGTGGCATTGATCCGCGCGTGATGGTGTGGGACATGAGCAGCGACATGGCAACCTATGCAGAAGATCGTTTCAAAGCCGTGAACACTGCGATGGGTCAGATCAAACAGAAATTTGTGAAAGATGGAAAATCGTATCATGATTTGAGGAATCGCTACTTCACGTTGTTCTATCAGCGCTTGTCACTCATCTATGGATTGGCCAATCAGATTGGTGGTGTTTATGTGGACCGTAGTTTTCCGGAACAAAAATCTCCCACCCGGCCCTTCACACCAGTGCCTGCAGCATATCAGAAATCGGTTATGCGTGTGTTGGCTACCTACATTTTTGCTCCAAAAGCATTGGATGCTGACAAAGATTTGTATTCATATCTACAGCAACAACGCAGAGGCTTTAATTTCTTTGGCAGATCAGAGGATCCAAAAATAATTGACGCAGCAGCAGACTTGTATGAAACAGCAACTGACTTTATTTTGAACCCTGCCACATTGAAGCGTGTGACATCGACAACTTTGTACGGCAACACCTACACCGATGCCGACATCATGGCGGATTTAGTGAAAGCAAGTTTCAACGAAGACTTGAATGGAAGCGTAAATGCGTTCCGCCAAAACCTGCAAAACATTTTGGTGCAACGATTGATCGGAATTGCTACCGATACTAAAATGTACGAAACTTCTGCACGCTCCGCTGCTTATTATAGTTTGAAGGGTTTGAAGACAACACTGTCAACTGCCACATTGGGTGACACACAAACCAAAGCTCATCGCAGTCATTTGCTCTTTACAATTGAGAAAGGACTATCAACAGCTAAGTAGGGATAAGAAGATAATTGCTTTTCCTGGTAATCATTTCAAAACCGTGGTAGCTATCACGGTTTTGATTTTTACATCAGTCTGATTTGACAGCGCAGTGCATACAGAAGGCCTGGGCAAAATTTCACTTTCAACGGTCGCACGTGCCCCGTGCTACGCGATCTTTGCTGCTACCGGTAAGACGAATCGTGGATATTGCGGTAGTGAGTAATGATATAAAAGGCAGGAGTTGGAAACTTCTCCGATCACATCACCAAAGACTTTCGTGGCTTAACGTGCTTTGCCGAATAATGTGTGTTGGTATGTTTGCTGTAATTATGTTCGATGCCAGCATAAGTTGGGCATTGATGAATAGAACAAGAAGTAAGCACACAAGTTGCCAGGCTTACCAAAAGAACCGGTTTCAAAATGGATTTCATAAAGTGTGGTTGTTTAACGACACAAATTTGTGTGTTGTCACTTCTGTTATTTTGAAGGAAACACACTTAATAAAATCCATGTAAGAAATACGTTCGCCTGGAAGTTTTGTCGGAATGACTCCGTATTCGGCAGGCGAACGTTTTTTTCAATGATTATTTTCTCACTTCTGCTGTGCCAGAGCCTGTGCTGATCTTTATTTGAGAAGCGGAAGAGCCCAGTTGCACTGTTTTCCTGATGCGAATGTTATCGTCTCTATCATTATCCAGCTCTTCTGTTTTATCAAAATTGAAAGGCGCTTTGATATTTCCATGTCTTTTATTTGCCGTCATGATCAGGTTGCCTTCCAGTTTCACTCCTTTGCAATCCAGCACGGCATCTCCTGATCCACTGTTAAGTGAAAGATCATTGGTTAGGGGAGAAGACAGGACCAGCAGTACATCTCCTGATCCGGAATTAAAGCTTCCTTTTTGAGTGAGTGCAATTTCACGCGCTTCGATGTCACCGCTTCCTGTGTTTGCGTAAACTCCTCCTTTTACATTGGCCAACGAAATGCTGCCCGACCCCGTGTTGGCATGCAAGCCACCGTTGGTCTTGGAAATAGTGATGTCCCCGGAGCCTGTGTTCAAATCGATATCGCCTTGAAAGGAATCAAGTTTAATGTTGCCAGATCCCGTGTTGATCTTTGAATCGCCAGAAATATTCCTCCAAACATAATCGCCTGAGCCCGTGTTGGATGAAACAGTGATCTTCAAATCGGCAGCTTCTACGTTTCCAGACCCTGAAGAAATGTGCACATCGAGCCCGTCAGGAACAATAAGTTGCCAATCAGATTTGCCCGATACAGATCGTCTGTTTTTGAAATCTTCCTTTAATACAAGAGTACTACCGCTCTGCTCAAAGATGGGTTGATAATCGTCTGAATTGTAAGTGGAAGCCACTTTCACTTGCACATCATTTGAGCTGCTTTTGGCGAGACTTACATTACCCGCAGAGGTAGAGAGTCTGATTACCTTAATTCCCGAAAATGTTTTATTAATGGTTTGCGCGTTAACCGCAAATGTGGCGATCACAAAAGTGATGAAGCAGGTTAATTTTTGAATGGAAGCTTTCATGGGCTGTATTGTTAATTGATCTAATTACAGTGCAAAGCGGAAAAGGTTGCACTGGGCTGTGGAAATTATTTTTGAATGAATGTTTCTCCGTGATGAATTTTATTTAGGAGTTAGTCCTTTTAGCCAAGGATGGTTTCAAAACTGTTGGAATAATTTTGAGTCTTGGATGATTTATTAATTCAAAATACAGTCAGAAGTTGTCGACTTTGATCCATAATTAAAATTTGGTCTTCGGCCAATGCAGTACCAAGGGTTATCATGGAAATTGTAAATGCTTTATCTGCGGGACTGCAGGCGCGGATCGGAGATTTTGCATGACGGGATAAACCGGAATTGTTCCGAAGGATTCAGAGTGCGATTCAGATTTAAATTACCCGATGGGGTGTTATTGTTGAATCTACTTTTTTATAACAATGACACCTGACTCAGTGTCGAAACTGATTACATTATTTGAGGAACCGAGTTGCAAAGTATTTCGAATGCGCAAAGTGCCTGTCGCCTCGTCTTTTATCTCTTCCGTTTTATTTAATGTAAATGGCGCTTTGATTCCGCCCGATTTTTTGTTTGCTGTCATTATTAGCATGCCCTCCAGTTGGTTGCCCTTACAATGTAAAATGGCTGGGCCAGACTTAGTATCGATGGATAGAGGATATTTTATTGGAGCGGCCAACCAAAGCTCGGCTGCTCCAGCCAGCGTATTCAAAGAACTTTTTTGCGTGAGTGTAACGCGTTGTGCCTGAATACTACCACTGCCGGTCGTCACGGAAATACCACCTGTCACCTCTGACAGAGTAACATCTCCCGGGCCGGTGGTGATGTTGAGATTGCCGGTGTGTTTGGAAATGATAGCGTTGCCGGATCGCCCCTTGATGTTGATATTCCCGTAATGATAGTCAACCTTAATGTCGCCTCCTGGAGATTCAATAGTGCAGTTTCCACTCGTATTTTTCCAGGTATAGTTGCCTGAAAAGGAACTAGCCGAAAGATCGACTTTAAGGTTTGTTATGTTCAAGTCGCCTGCAACGGAGGAGAATTGTATGTGAAGCCCATCCGGTATTTTAACTTGCCACGTTGCTTGTTGAGTTCCTGTGGGCTTATAAACAAACTCTTCTTTTAAAAACACGGTGCTATCAGTTTGTTCGAAAATCGGGTGATATTTTTTCTTATCCAGGTTGTAGGTTACACTCACTTGCACCACGCTTGTGCTGCTGTGGCTCAATTCAAATGTTCCGCCTGTGGCGTTTATCTTAATTAACTTGACACCAGAAAATGCTCTACCCACGGTTGTGCTTTCATCTTGTTGCGCTACAGCTGCCGAAGCACCGAGTGACAATGCGGTAATTAAAATTTGAATTCGTGTGATGATGTTCATAACAATTTTTTTTCTCTCTAACCGACACGTCAAAATAGCAAAAGTTTAGTAGTTGATAAAGTAGCTGTTTGTTAGCGAGGTGGAGGGCCCCAACTTGATATATTAAAAATGAGTTGAGTTTGGAAAAATAGCCCCGACAGGAATCGAACCTGTATCAAAAGTTTAGGAAACTTCTATTCTATCCATTGAACTACGAGGCCAATAAGAAAATGGGCTACCGTCAGTAGCCCTTGGTTGATGTGTCGGGGTGAGATGATTCGAACATCCGACCTCCACGTCCCTAACGTGATGCGCTA
>CAZECP010000107.1:0-14339 GCA_964510765.1 uncultured Ohtaekwangia sp.
TTTCTACAGACTCCAGATCAAGCGCACCATTGCCGGTGGCGTTAAAATCGTAGGGAAGGAGATCAGGAGTAAGCTTTTCTATCTCACAGAGAATAACTGAACGTTCAATGATGTTTTTTAACTCGCGCACGTTTCCACGCCATTCATGTTTTTCCAACGCTATTAAGAATTCATGGGTCATTCCTGAAATTCGTTTGTTCACCTTGGCAGCGAAAAGTGCAATAAAATGCCCGGCCAATGGCTGAATATCCTGCTTTCGTTCGCGCAGAGCCGGAAGCTTGATTTGAAAAACAGAAAGACGATAAAATAAATCTTCACGGAAGCGATTGTGTTTAATGTCATCAGTAAGGTCGCGATTGGTGGCTGCAATCACACGTACGTTTACTTTTGTTTCCTTCGTTTCGCCAATCCGCAGGAAGGTGTTTGTTTCAAGCACGCGAAGTAATTTGGCCTGCAGTTCCAAACTCATCTCACCAATTTCATCAAGAAATATGGTTCCTTCATGGGCTTCTTCGAACAAACCTTTTTGGTCTTTCAGCGCTCCCGTGAATGATCCGGCTTTGTGTCCGAACAGTTCGCTCTCCAAAATATCTTTTCCGAGTGCACTGCAGTTCACAGCAACAAATGATTTTGTTTTTCGGGAACTGCTATAATGAATAGCCTGCGCAAACACTTCTTTGCCTGTTCCGGTTTCGCCTGTCAGTAGAACAGTGGCATCGGTGTTGGCTACTTTTTTTCCGAAATCAACAGCTTGTTGAATTTGTGAGGAAGTGCCAAGTACATTTTCGAAGCCGAATTTTTCTGAAAGCCTTTCTTCCAGTGAAAATACTTTTCGTTGCAACCGTGCCTTTTCACAAGCTTTACTGAGTAAGGGCAAAAGCTTTTCCTGGTGCTCGCCTTTGATCAGATAATCAAATGCACCGTTCTTCATCGCATTCACGCCATCCTCGATGGTGCCGTGTGCGGTGAGTACAAGTACTTCAGCCCATGGTTGAATCGATTTTATTTTGGCGGTGAGGTCAACACCATTTCCATCGGGAAGTCTCACATCACAAATCACGGTATCGACCGTTTCTTTGTCGATGATTTTTAGTCCTGTTTTGGATGAGACTGCTTCCAGCACAGCATAACCTTCCAACTCAATAACACGCGCCAAGAGTTTGCGAAGGTTTTCTTCGTCATCGATAATCAGGATTTTTGATGTAGTCATGGATTGAAAAAATCCATGCAAAGATAATCAATGGTTTTTCCTCAAACCGTTCACGAGCATGTCGGACAATTGCTGACCGAGTGAAAGTGAATCAATGTTGCTGTTCGGGTCGTACCACTGCGGCATCCAATTCAAAGAAGAGAACAGGGTCATCACGGCAAGTTTGATATCAATATTGTCTTTGAATTCACCTTTGCGCACACCTTCTTCCAAAATGTCTTTAAAGCGATTGATGTAGTTGATGCGGAGCAAAAGAAATTCGCGCAAGTAGGGCTGGCTTAAGTGGCGGTGCTCATTCATGAAAACAGCCGAAGCGATTAAGTCTTTTGCCATCACCTGCACGTGGCCGATGATTCCCAATTTCAGTTTTTCACTGGCACTCACTTTTTGTTTCTCTACTTCTTCCAACGACTTTCTGAATTCGGCAGCCATGTCGAAGCAGAGGCTTTGCAAAATTTCTTCTTTTGATTTGATGTGCGAATACAAACTGGCTGCTTCGATGCCCAGCTTTTGGGCGAGGTCTCGCATGCTCGAGGCTGCATATCCTTTCTCGCGGAATAATTCAGCAGCACTTCGGATTACCTGCTCTTTTCTCGATAGGTTTACTGTAGGATTCGCCATAGTTTATTTTGCAAAGATACTTCAAAGATATTTTATAATTAGATTTGAAGGATAAAGAAAAACATGATTTTTAGCAGTTTGCGAGAATTTTTTTACAAGCTCTACAACATCTTCCTCATCTCCATGTTGATACCGATGTTGTTGTTCATAGGTATTTACTATGTGTTGCTCACTAATATGGTAGCGCCATTCATTACAGATGATGATGCTGTTCAAATTTTAGTTGTCACTTTTCCGATTCTTGCGTTGATAGCACTAACGATTGTTCATTGGTCAGCAAGTGCAAGATTGAAAGCACTTTCTCGTGAACCAAGTTTGGGAATCAAGCTTGAAGATTACCTTTCAGCAGCTTCACTTCGATTGAAAGGTTGTGTGTTTAGTTCGTTGTTGATGGCTGTCGGATTGTTCTTTACCAATCATCAGTACTTCGGAATTTATTTTGGGCTGATCATATTATGGGTGATCGTGATCTGGCCATCGCCTCGCAGAGTTTGCAAAGATTTGAAATTGAAAAGAGATGAAGAGGAATTGGTGAGATCGAAAGGAGAAGCGTTTAATAATTGATACCGGATACTCGATACCAGATTCTTGTTGATCCCAGTATCGAGTATCCAGCATCAGTATCGCTAAAGGGTAATGCCAAAACTAAATGCATTCAACTGCGGACCTTTATTATCGTTGAAGAGACTATTCATATCGTAGTTGAAGAAGAAATCCACATCGTTGAAGCCAAGTTGCAAACGCATACCATAGCGTAAGTTATTCAGGTAGTATGTGTCATGATGATGTTCTCTTTCTTTGCTGCCATCTTTTGAATAAACCTGTTTGGTGTAGCTATCAATTCTGTATCCAACATAAGGCCCTGCGCCAATTCTGAATCCTCCTGCATGATGACCATCAAAGAATGCAGGCTTGTATTTGTTTTCTCCAAAATCAAGGACTGGCACGAGTGATAAGTTTACAAATGTTGCTGTGAGTTTGCTTTTGGTAAAATCATAGCCACGCGAGTCAATGTTGAACAATACGCCATTGTCATCTTTGCTCATGGCTACTTTATCATTTTGGAATTTGAAGTTGTACCAGCTCACACCACCGCCCCATTCAAGAAAAAATTTACGGGCAAGACGCGTACGGTACGTGTGATTCAAACTGATGTACCACGAACCCCACGGACGCACTGCATAGAGGCGATTGCTTGCATCCGGGAATGCACCACTTTCAAGATAGTTGTTGGTGCCTACATCGATATTGAATGAGCTGCGCGTTCTGCGACCGCGATAACTCCTGGTTCTTTCAATGGTAGTTACATGCTCTGGTTCGGAGGGAGGTGTAACCACTTTCGCAGAATCTTTCAAAAATTCAGCCGATGGTTTTGAAAGCCTGGATGAATCACGAGCTTCCAGTTTGGCGATCATGTTGTCCATCAGTTTTTGAAAGTCATATTTCTTCATTGTCTCCAGGTCATTTTTATCCTGGATGGTGAAGGTGATTTTACTTCCTTGCCCGACTTTGATGACTACCGTGTCAGGTTTACTTTGGGCGAATACAAATGAAGTAGTAAGTAATCCGAATATTAACAATGAAAACCTTTTCATTTTAGTGTTGCGTTTTTTGTTTCTCTTTTTTGAAATTCAAGGCAAAGAGTTCGTCCTTCTTTTCAAGCAGTTGGTTCACCGGTCCTTCACCATTTTTTATTTGAAGTGCCTTCTCCCACATTTTCTTCAAGCCCGAGTTTTTGGATTCTGTTTCGGCCACTGCAGTTTGATCGGTCGCTACATCTTCCAAAGTAAACTCCAACTTGATTGGCTTTTCTATTGGTGTAGATGTAGTTTGTGCGAAGGTGGTTGCGTCTGTTTTTAAATTTTGTTCACGCAAAGGCGCGAAGTCGCTAAGATTATTTTCTTTCGATTCGTTCTTAGCAATTGTGTTTTTCTCTTCTGAATTTTTTTGAGCAATATTCTCAGGCTGTTGTTGGTATTCTTCACCAACAACGTCATGCTTTGCTTTTTTGTTGGCATTATTCGTTAATAGTTCTGGTTTTACTTTTTTAACATCATTCAGATTTTTTTCTTCCGGCTTACTTTGCGCCTTTGCGTCTTTGCGTGAAACAGAATCAATCGATTTTGTCGGCTTTGATTTTTCAGCCAGTGTTGTTGCATCTGATTTTCTCAACGAGAAAACACCAACAGCAATCAACGCTCCGGCAATGAGAATAGCAGCTGCTATGCGCCAGGCGATGACGTTATTTTTTTTTGGAAGAGTTGCTTCCACCCGTGCCCACGCATCTTCGCGAGGAGGCAATGAATGCTCCTCTAATTTCTTTTTAAATAATGAATCCATTTTGTTCTCCATAATCAATTTGTGTTTTGGAGTGAATTTTTTTCTTGTTCCAATAATCTGCGTTGCAGCAAAGCGCGCGCTCTGCTCAACTGCGACTTTGATGTATTTTCACTAATACCCAGCTGTTCCGCAATCTCCTGGTGAGAGTAGCCATCAATCGCATACAAGTTGAACACCATGCGATAGCCGCTCGGCAGCTCTTCGATCAACTTCATCAGGTCTTCTGCTTCCAGTTGATTTTCGAGTTGCTGGTAGTTGGGTTCGCGCGAAGCTTCCTCGATGTCCGTTTCGAGATACATGTTTTTGTTTTTGCGCAGGTAGGTGAGCGATTCGTTCACCATCACCCTCCTGATCCATCCCTCAAAACTTCCTTCGCCTTTGTATTGACCGATGCGCTCAAAGATTTTTGTGAAGGCCGTCACCATCACGTCTTCGGCCTCCATGCGGTCTTTCACATACCGGCAACAGAGCGAATACATCTTGCCCGCATACGTTTTATAAAGGGCATGCTGCGCCTGTCGGTCATTCCGAAGGCATTTTTCGATCAATTCTGTTTCCTTGGCCCGGTAAATCTGAAAACCCATTAAGTGTTTATTCACCCAACAGATGCGAAATATACGGAGGAGGTTGCATGGGGTTGGACCTGATTTGAAAGTTAGTTATCAGGTCTCATGTTTTTCATTTTTCAAGACGAAAGACATGTAATAATGTCCGAAGTAGGAGGAGTAGCAGGGCAGTAGGAGAGCAGTAGCAGAGCAGTAGGAGAGAGGCCAGGATGTCATTTCGGCACAAACCCATTGCACAAAAAAAATCTAAAAAAAATTTCTAAAAAAAAGCAGGAGGCAAATGCCTTGCCTTCTGCCCTTCTACTTTCGTGACATCAACGCAAGCAAAAAAATTAAGAGCGATGATTAGACAAGTAACATTTTAAACAATTAATATCTATGTCAACAATCAAAAACAATCCGATCATGAAAGGCGCGAGCGGGATGCTCGGCAACGTAGTAGTTTACCGCGAGCACCGTGGTAAGTTAATTATGTCTAACCGGCCTAAGACGTCAGGCATTCTCACCCCCAACCAGAAGCAGGCGAAGTCACGTTTCTTGCGCGCGGTGAAATACGCAAAAAAACAAATTGCCGATCCTGTGGCGAAGAAAGAGTACACACCTTCGCCAGACAGCCGCTTCACCAGCGCGTATTCAATGGCGGTGGCTGATTATCTTACGCCACCTGTTATCGCCAGCGTGGACATGTCGCACTACGCAGGTGCAGCAGGTGACAAGATTCTCATCAAGGCCAGTGATGATTTCAAAGTTACGTCAGTGAATGTGTCTATCCTGAAAGCCGATGGAACCCTGATAGAACAAGGTGATGCCGTGTTGCTGGCGGATGCCATAGATGACTATGAATATGCGGCTACGGTGGCATTTCCAAAAGCGGCCGGCACCAAGGTGATTGTGGCGGTGCGCGACAAGCCGGGTAATGTGACTACTGCAGAGAGTGTGCTGTAGGGCCTCACCCTGCCCTCTCCTGGGGAGAGGGTGAATTCACCCTTCTCCTTGTGGAGAAGGGTTTTTTTTATGTATAGCATTCCAGGTTTTCCATCAGTTGCTGTTTCACCTGCTGCTGCAAAGAGAGCGGTTGGATCACTTTTAAGTTGCTGCCGTAGCCAAGTATCTGCGAGATTAGTTCATAGTTAACAATCAGCCGAAGGGCAAAGCGAAGGCATTTCTTGTCTTCATGGAGTATGGTTTGTGTATGGTGCAGGTGCTGCGTTTTGATATAACCTGCAAGCGCAGGTGTAGCTTCAAGAATAATTTCTTCCACCGGCCCTTGTGTGCAGGTGATGCCGAGGAAATCGGAGAAATAGACTCCCGGATCGAACCGGGTGTTTTCGATAAAGGCAATTTCAGAAATATCCACTTTATCGATGCGGTCGAGAGCGAGCGTGATGGGCACGCGCCTGCTGTGTAACAACCCTACTATGTACCACCGGTTTTTATGCTCTTTTAATAAATAAGGATGTAACGTATGTTTGATGGGATAGCTGCGACCGAAGGTAGTGTAAGAAATAACCAGTGTCTCTTTTTTTTGAATCGCTTTCAGCAGACTGTCACGCAGCTCAAGACCTTTATAGTAAGGAGCTTTCTCAAATTCGATGTGAGGGACTTTCTGAGGCTGCGCCAGTTGCGTGAGCACACCCGCCAGTTTGCTGATCACCGCCTGGAAGTCCTGCATGACTTTTAGTCCTTCGTATTCGTGGAGTGTGTCCACCACAAATTCAAGGGCGTTCAGTTGTTCCTCGTTCAGTTGCAGTGTGTTGATGGAGAAATTTTCATCGGAATAAAAATATCCTTTGTGAACTTTGCTGTAAACAATGGGAGCTTTGTAGCCGAGCGCCTCATCGAACCGCATGGCTTCGATATCGTAACGAAGCGTGCGGGCATTGATACTGATATCATGATCTTCTAATTTCTGAATGAAGTCATCGGCCGACCAGTATTTTTTTGTTTTGCCGGTGAGGCACCGGTCGATGATATAATAACGCTTGGTGGAGTTTTTGGAAGCGGGCATTCGTTGCGGGTTGATGTTTTAGCCTTGCTAAGGTGGCAGGTTCAGAGCATGATCGCAAACTCTGGCCTGCGCTCCTTCACGCCCAACGGGTAAACGGGTTGAAGACGTACATTGACTGAACATGTTTTCTGCCGGATCAAATAAAATATTACATGGAGTGCACTACCGTATTTTTACGGGGTTGAGCCTTTAAATTGAGTCGAATGAAGTGTTTTATAAAAGAAAAAACGTAATTCTTGAATGAGTCGAATGCAATGGCCTTACCCCGGCCCTCTCCGGGAGGAGAGGGGGAGCGTGCAGGGTGTCTCGTCCTAAAAAAAGTTTACAGATTTTAGTTCTAAATCCTAAGATAGGTTAACAGTATTGCCAACTTCACTTTATAACAGGGGATCAGTTTTCTATTCGGCCAGTTGCTTCAAGGTAGATGCGATCAAATAATCTCATTTCACGCACAATGATTTCAACGTTTGCAGCTAACCCTTCACGATACTGTATAGGAATTCCATTTGTGGTTCTTAGTCCTGCTGTTAAATCTATTTTCGCCAGGTATCCTTGGTCGGTAGGAATCTGACTTATGAAATCAATTTTGCCTTTAACCATGCCATATTCCTGAGATGGGTAGGAAGAAAACCTAAGATTTACGATCTGACCAATTTTTACTTTTCCAAAATTGTATTGCGGGATAATTGCTTCGGCAAAGTAGGTGCTGTTTTTTGGTTTGACATAGCAAATGATCTGATTCGCCTGAAGTTGCTGATTTTCTTGAACGAATGAATTAAATGAGACAACACCCGCTACTGGTGCGACTAATAAGTAGTCTTTTTTCCAGTCCTCCAACTGACTTTTGAATGTGTATAATGCCTGATGAAACGTAGCCTCTTGTTGGTTAAAAGCATTTTGTAGCTCCATAATCTGCTCTAGCTTTTCATTTTGCTGATTCTGGTTGTCAACCAGATTTGACTCCAGTTGCAATAAGGATGATTTCTTTATGAGCAGTTTGCTTTGTTCTGCCCGATAATCAAAATCAGAGATTACATTATTTTTGTTAAGTTTCTCGTTGCCTTCAAATGTCTGTTGCGCTAGTTGTATGTCTTGTTCCTGAAGATCGTGCTGCTTTGTCAATGTAAATTTTTTTTCTTTCAGGCCCTGAAGTTCATCCATTAAAATCGATCTCTTTTTTACATAGAGTCCATTGGAAAGATAATTCCGGAAGTTGAAAAATGCCTGCAGGAATATTTGATAGAACGGTTGAAGCTCGCCAAGCTTGACATACTTGCGATCAAAATATTTTTGCAGCTGTATAAATTCATTCCGGCTCAGAACCACCTCAATTGAATCTACATCACTACCCAGCATCAGGATTTCTTTATGTGAAGCAGTGGATTCCAGATAACCCAGCACTTGATTTTTTTTTACTTGATCATTTTCAGACGCCATAAGTCTAACCAATTTGCCAGTTACTTGACAAGTTATTGGTTTTGGCGCATTGATTGAAGTGAGCTTTGCATTCGTTTCGACTGTCTCCGGAAAGCGTACCAACCAGGAAATAAATACAAACAATGCAAGAATGAAAAGAAATAAATAATTCCCCTTGCGAACTAAGAATCCCGGCTTATAGGGAATAGCTTCCTCATTATTCACACGACTGATCACGGTCCTTTTCCGAACGGAGCTAACAACCGCATCATTTATTGTTTTACTGCTTGGTTCAATCATATCAATCACCCTTAGTTTCCAAGTTCCAATTGATTTTTTAACAACTCAAAGTATCGGCCCTTGGTTTCAGATAATGATAAGTGTGTACCTTGTTCAACAATGCTCCCATTCTCTATCACTATAATGTTATCAGCATTTCGTACTGTACTTAGACGGTGAGCTACAACCAAAACCGTTCGGCCTTTAAAAAACTCCTCAAGATTTTTTATGATCTTATACTCGGTGTTTGCATCAAGAGCATTTGTGGCTTCATCAAACAGTATGAAGGAGGGATTTTTATAGACCGCCCTGGCGATCAATATCCGCTGACGCTGACCTGCGCTAATACCAATGCCTTCACTACCTATTTTTGTGTCAAGACCTAATGGGAGTGATTCGATGAATTCGAGAATGCAAGCTATTCTGCAAGCTCTTGTTAGCTTTTCAAAGCTGGGAGTTTCATCACCCAAAGCTATATTACTTGCGATAGTGTCACTAAAGATGAAACTATCTTGTGTAACACTTCCGCAATGAGCCCGCCATGCTTTAGAAGATAGTGATTTGAAATCAACTCCACCTATTCGTATTGTACCTTCATATGATTCATAGAACTTAAGAATTATCTTTAACAAGGTTGTTTTACCACTTCCGCTTGAGCCTACTATGGCCGTGATTTTCCCTTGCGGGATTACGAAATTTATGTTTTTCAATACGGGTATTTTGCCGGACCGCGAATAGGTGAAGAAGAAATTCTCGAAAACTATACTTCGTTCATCGGGTAGCTTTTGTAAGAATTGCCTATTTATAGGCTCCTCTTCCTCAAGTTCATGAATGTCATTTAGCCTCGTTATCGAAAGCTTTGCGTCTTGCGCCTGTTGTGCGAAGGTCACCAGTTGTTCAATAGGATTGTTTAACTGGCCGATAACATATTGTACAGCCACCATTGCACCAAAAGTGAGCTCACCATCGAGTACTGATTTTACGATCAGGTAAGTAATAAGCGCATTTTTTCCCTCATTGATAAAAAATGCGCCCGCTTGCTGATATTGACTCAATGAGAGTGATTTGAAATTAAGCTTAAACAGAGATGCCTGGATGCTCTCCCACTCCCATCTTTTCAACAATTCGGCACCATTCAGTTTAATTTCATGCATTCCTTGTATAAGCTGTACTGTCAGCGAGCTTTCGCGGGAAGCAACTGAGAACCTTTTGATGTCAAGCGATTTTCGATATTTCAGGAAAGTATAAATCCAGCCGAAGTACATAGCACTTCCAATTGAAAATATGAGGAATGTAGATTTGTTATAAAAAAATAGAATAAGGGAGAATATCGATAGGTTTATAAGCGAAAAGATAGTTTGTAAAAAGGAGCCTGTAATAAAATTTTCAATCCTGTGATGGTCATTGATTCTTTGCAGGATATCTCCTGAGTTTCGTGAATCATAGAAGCTAAGTGGCAGGCGCATTAATTTTGCCCAAAATTCAGATAAGATTGTAAGGTTGATATGTGTACTTAAATATAGAAGTGTGCGCCCTCTGATAAATTCTATCATAATACGACCAAAAAAAAGAGATAGTTGGGCGATCAGTATCAACTGAACAAAAGAAAGATTATGTGTTCCAATCCCGGTATCTACTATGCTTTGCGTAAGAAAGGGGAACAAAAGTTGAATCAGGCTGCTTAGTGACAAACCCAGAACTAATTGGACAAACTGGTTCTTATATTTGCGAAAGAACTCTCTGACAAAAATCGAACTGCGGCTCTGTTCTTTATCATACTCCTCTTCATAAAATCCAGGCGTAGGTATCATTATCAACACAATACCTTTTTGAATATCGTTTTCAAGAGCGCCAACCCAATTATGAAGAAACTCATTTTGCGAATAGGATATAAGACCACTGGCTGGATCAGCAATTTTGATAGTGGTTTTCTTGATCGAAGTAAGCACAACGAAATGATTTTGATTCCAGTGGAGAATACAGGGAAGCGGCAGGTCACGTAGTTCTTTGAAAGAAACTTTCGCGCTCATGGTATGGTAACCGTAACGCTCAGCAGCCTCTGACAAATCCAATAGTGATGTGCCCAGTTTACCAAGCTGAGTGTCTTCTTTTATTTTCGATGAGCTGATTTGCTTTCCGTGGTAATTCAAAATCATTTTTAGACATGCTGGACCGCAATCCATCGAGTCCAACTGTCGGTAAACTTTAAAACCCTGTAACATTTTTGTGGTTAATTTTTTTTTGCTCCACGTGAGTGCGATTCAAATTTTATAAAAATCTCGGATCAAAAGAATTCTTTCATTCACCATTTGTGGAATTCGGTGGGAGTAACTCCTATGGTCTTTCAATTCTTTCCATGATTATTTAACCTCTTGTAATTCAATTCACTATTCAATTTTCAAAAAGATTGCACGTGATCCAATTTGACACTGATGAGTCAGCGTGATGTATTTGTCCAACACTCCAATCTTAAACTATGTAGATTTCATCACCTCATTTCGCAAATCGGGTAAAACAAAATTGAAGTTCAAATCAAAAAAATGATAAGTACATGGAAAAGAAAATTATCGAGCTATTGTCGAGTTTAGGTGTACCTGTTTCTCTATCTCATTTCGAAACAATTATCAAATCACATCCCGATTATCCATCGCTTTTGAGTATTGCTGATAGTTTAGACCGGGTAGGCATTGGTAACATTGCAGGTGTTATCGACAAAAATAAGTTGAACGAAATACCTTATCCTTTTTTGCTGCAATTGAATACAAGACATAAGGATATAATTGCCATTAAAAATGACAAAGACTTAACGGTTCATCATGACTCAATAAAAAATTATTGGGAGGGCACCGTGTTGCAGGTGGACCAATCGATAACGCAATTGAAGACTGAGAACCAGATCATGTTTAAAAAAGAATTATTCACGAAACGAATTAAAACAATTTTGCTGGGGGTGGTCTTGATTTTTTTGGTATTGCTGTTTCTGATCTCAACGGATTTTGCAATGTCTATTTTGCTTTCTTCTTCGATTGTGGGAACACTTGTCGGTTATTTGCTCCTGGCAAAAGAAATGGGGGTAAAGTATGAGACAGTTGAAAACTTTTGCGGTTCTGGAAAAGGAAAAGGGAATGGATGTGATGCAGTACTCAATTCCGATGGCGCAAAGTTATTTGGGTTCCTGTCCCTTTCCACTATCGTTTTTTCATTCTTTCTTGCTCAAACGGTTTGCCTGGCAGCCTCCGTTTTGTTCGGCAGCGCTGCAAGTTCTCTATTAAGTCCACTTGCCTATCTCAGCGCTTTTTCAATGTCAGCTATAGTTTACTCTGTTTATTACCAATGGAAAATTGAGAAAGCATGGTGCAAACTTTGTTTGACTGTTGATGGGATCCTGGCTTTCCAGGCACTTCTATTTTTTGCAACACATTTACGAGAGCACTTTTTGCCTCAGGAAATTCAATTGGCATCTGCAGCGGCAGCCATTTCAACTTTGGCAATCCTGGGAGGCGCCATATTTCTAGTGAAGGAAAAATTGGAATCGCTGAATGACCTCAAAGAAAAAAGCTTATCAGCAGCACGAGTAAAAAATAACGTGAAAGTTTTTAATCATTTCTTAAAAAACCAAGACGAGTTAATCTCCTCCTTAAGTGAATGCGAAATACAAATGGGAAACCCTGCAGCATGCATTCAGTTGATCATGGTTTCGAACCTGCACTGCAATCCTTGCAAAGAAATGCATGGTAAATTGGATGAATTGGTGAACGACTTTCGAGATAAAATTTCTGTCATCCTAAAATTTGTGCGTACCGATTCCAATGAATACCTGGTAAGGTATTGGCTTTCAAAAATTCATGGGCAGCCGGACGAAGCGATGCGCACACAACAGCTCTTGCACGATTGGTATCAGGTGATGAATTTGGAGAAATTCAAAAGCAAGTTCACCTTGAGTGAGGAAGATCAGAAGCTAGAATGTGGATCCGTTTTAAATCAACACAATGCATTTATGGAGCGGGAAGGAATTCTTCGAACGCCAACCCTCTTTCTTAATGAATATCTTTTGCCAAGAGAGTACTCACTGAAAGATTTATATTTTCTTATCCCATCGCTGATAGAGGAAAAAAGGATAACTGTTGCAAAGACAGAAAAAATACTTCAAGAAACTGTTTGATCAAACACAGGTTTTTAAGGGCTTGTACCTACCATGAGGTGAAACAGGTTAATAATCCAAACAATTAAATTTTTATCTCGATGAAAACTCAAAAAATGAGCGTTGAAAAAATGAAAAACGTATTGAGCCACGTGCTCAGTCGTGAAGAGATGAAGGAGGTGATGGCCGGTTCTGGTGGTGCAGGACAATGTGGTGTTTGTAAGAATCAGCAAATCGAATACGACTGGGGATCTCCTTGCCACACACCAGGATATAACCAAACATGCCAATGCCCATCGGGTGTTGTAGATTGTTCTTAATCGATTTAAAAAATGGGGTAGCTACACCCCTATTTTTGAATAATTTTCTAGCTCGTTGGTTTGAATGAATGGTTCCTAAAAAAAACAGAAAACAATTAAATTTTACCTCTATGAAAACTCAAAAAATGAGTATTGAAAAAATGAAAAATGTGCTAAGCCATGTACTCAGTCGCGAAGAAATGAAAGAAGTAATGGCTGGCTCTGGAGGACCAGCACAGTGCGGTACATGCTATAGTATGGAGGAAGGTGATTTCGGAGCTGGATGCCACACGCCAGGTGTCAACCAGAATTGTGAATGTCCGTCAGGCATACTTGAGTGTAGATAGCGGGCGACAATTAAAAGTTCAAACTTACATGCTACATCTTTTGATTAGTAAACTAAGTTCGATCTATTTCTGTCAACTGGGGGTAAATAGTTAATTACCCCTAGTTCACTTTACTTTCTTATAGAAGTGGTTTTAATCTGTGTCAATTTGATAGGGCTTCACTCCATCGTATTACTTGCTTAAAAAAATAAGCCTAATGCACAGATATAATACCTCATATTACTCCTTCACAAATAACAAAAGAGAAAGACTTGTGCTAATCGCTTGTTACATGGGAAAACTCCCATGGTATTTCAATTATTTCGTTCATTCTTGTCGATTTAACCCAACTGTTGATTTTTATTTTGTCGGAGATAATTTCAATTCAAGAAAAGAATTTCCTGACAATGTCCATGTTGTACAATGTACTCTTAGTGAATTTAGTTCCCTTGCTTCTGATCGTCTTGGTTTCTCCGTTGACATTAAACATCCTTACAAGCTGTGCGATTTTAAACCAACTTATGGTTTACTCTTTTCCGAGTTGTTGGTCAATTATGATTTTTGGGGCTATGCCGATATTGACATCATCTTTGGTAACATCCGGAATTTTATCACCGAAGATATTTTGCAAGGGCACGATCTCATCTCAGTACGTCATGATTTTTTGACAGGTTATTTTCAACTATTTCGAAATAGTGAAAAGATGAAAGAGCTTTTTAGGAGGAGTAAAGACTATAAAATGGTACTTCAAAGTGACCGGCACTTTTGTTTTGATGAGACCAATTTTAAGTTTGATGAGTTCGCTGCAGGCAAACCTTACGAACAAATTAATTCGGAAATTGAGAGTATGATGCACGTAGTTAAAAAAGCGGAGCAAGAAAACTATTTAAAAGCTTTTTTTGACTTTTTTGTTGTAGAGGGGATTCCTGGTAACCTGAAGTGGGCTAACGGAAACTTATATTACCGTAAGAAATTTGAGATCCTTTTGTATCATATGATCCACTTTAAGAAAAAATATAACCCAATAAAAATCCCAACCAGCATCCCTGAGCGATTCGCCATTAGCAGAAATAGAATCTATTGTACTAGCCCCCTAATTGACTGGACACGAATCTGAAAACAGATTTGTAACA
>CAZECP010000108.1:0-14253 GCA_964510765.1 uncultured Ohtaekwangia sp.
TTTGCTTCAATTCAACTTAGGTGGTGTTAAAATAACTCGCGGCTAACAACGAATTTTGGGCTTGATTTGTCTATGAAAAAAGCATTATTCATTTTATTTCTGATCACAACTTCATGCCATCGAAATGAAGCAAGAAAACCAGGGATCTGTATCTCTTTTGACGACCGTTATATTAAAGAATGGTATGACATGAAAGAATTGTTGAAAAGATATCACTCTCATGTTGCGTTTTTTGTGACCCAGTTTGATTCTCTTGATCAAAGTGAAATTGAAATGTTAAAAGAACTGGAAAAGGAAGGGCACGAAATAGGTAGTCATGGTGCGCTGCACGTAGTATCAGAATATTATATAAAAGAAAAAACGTACAACGAATACATAACAGACGAAATTGACGCCAGTATTTTATCTATGCAAAAGAACGGGTTTACCCCAAAATCATTTGCGTATCCATTTGGCGCGAAATATTGGTTTACGGACAGGATGCTACTAAAGAAATTTAAAATTTTGCGCGGAGTCGAGCCGATTAATGAGGAAAGGGATTTGACTTTAATTGATAATATCTATTACACGTATAACGGTGACAGAACGCTAGCAGCAATCGGGATTGATAAAAACAACGCACTGACAAAGGAGATGATTGATAAAGCGATCAAAAGAGCCATTCATGAAAAAGAAGTTTTAATGTTATATGGGCACTCACCCACTACCGCTGCAGGCAATGGAGCTTACGACTTTGATATACACTTGCTTGAATACATCCTTAGCGAAGCTCAAAAGAATGATTTACAATTCATCACGTATAAAGAATTGATTTCAGATTAAACGTGAATAACTGGTTATCGACTTGCGCTTAGCCTAATAACGCGCATCCGTTTTTTCCTGATCAATTTGTACTTGCTGCAATAATCATTTGTTTGATTTTATCAGGCCCTTGCCCCGTTTTTGGTGTAGTGACTTGCATCGTGAATTGGACCTGTGCAACCGTTCGTCCTTATGGCGATTTCGCAACCGCAAAAATCTTTTAGTTTTGTAATACACTACTTAACCCATGAAAGCAATTTATCCATTCACGCTCGCAATCCTGGTGATGGCGGCTTGCTCTCCCAAAAAAGAAGCGAGTAAAGTTTCCAACTATCCAGCCACCAAAAAAGTGGACACCATTGACACCTACTTCGGCACCCAGGTGGCTGACCCTTACCGATGGCTGGAGAATGATACCACGAAAGAAACGGCAGGATGGGTAACTGCCCAGAACGAAGTAACCTTTGGCTACCTGAAAAATATTCCTTATCGCGAGCAGGTGAAGAAGCGAATAGCGGAGCTGAACAATTACGAGAAGCTAACGGCACCTTTTAAAGAAGGAGACTATTATTACTTCTATAAAAACGATGGCTTGCAAAACCAGTACGTGCTGTACCGCAAAAAAGGAGAGAATGGAGTTCCAGAGATTTTTCTTGATCCCAATTCATTTTCAAAAGATGGAACTACTACCATGCGCGGATTATCTTTTTCGAAGGATGGATCGTTGCTGGCGCTGCAAATAGCCAAGGGCGGAGCTGATTTTGTGAATGCCGTTGTCATCCATATTTCGGATAAATCACTGGCAGAAGATACCATTCGTAACCTGAAGGCCACCGGCATATCGTGGCGCGGAAATGAGGGATATTATTTGAGTCGTTATGTGATTGTGAAGGGGAAAGAACTCTCTGCCAGCAATGATCAGCAATTGCTTTATTATCATAAACTCGGCACGTCACCAAGACAGGACCAGGTTGTGTTTGGCAAAGAACAAAAACGCAGGTTTGTGTATGGTGGTCTTACCGAAGACGAACGATTCCTGGTGATCTCCGCCACCAACAGTACCTCGGGAAATGAATTGTATGTGCAGGATCTTTCGCAACCGGGAAGCAAGCTGATCAAGATGGTGAACAACATTGATAACAATCACAACGTGATTGCCAATGAAGGTTCGAAGCTGATCATCGAAACAAATCTGGATGCGCCCAATAGCAAAGTGGTGTGGGTGGATAGTAAAAACCCTGCCGTTGAAAACTGGAAGGACCTCATCCCGGAAACGGCAAATGTTTTGAATACCTCGGTGGCCGGCAAAAAAATATTTGCCAACTATATGGTGGATGTAAAAACACAGATGAAACAATTTGATTTCAATGGAAAGCTGGAACGGGAAATTCAGTTGCCGGGCATCGGCACGGCCAACGGATTCGGAGGAAAAGAAAATGACAAAGAAGTGTATTACACCTTCACGTCCTTCACATACCCCGGCACGATCTTCAAGTATGACATTGCCAGCGGCCGGTCCACGTTGTATCAAAAGCCAAAAATTGATTTTAACCCTGACGACTACGAGACCAGGCAAGTATTTTATCTGAGCAAAGA
Source organism: uncultured Ohtaekwangia sp. (assembly GCA_964510765.1). Lineage (GTDB taxonomy): Bacteria > Bacteroidota > Bacteroidia > Cytophagales > Cyclobacteriaceae > ELB16-189. Next base: position 2,398 of record CAZECP010000108.1, read on the forward strand.
CGGTACAAAAATCCCGATGTTCATTGTGCACAAAAAAGACATTGAGTTGAATGGCAAAAATCCAACGTGGTTGTATGCGTATGGTGGCTTCAATATCAGTCTCACTCCTTCGTTCAGCACCTCCCGAATTGTGTGGCTGGAGAACGGAGGAATCTATGCACAGCCCAACTTGCGCGGAGGTGGGGAGTACGGTGAAAAATGGCACCTGGCAGGCACGAAGATGAACAAGCAGAATGTGTTTGATGATTTCATTGCAGCTGGCGAATACCTGATCAAGGAAAAATATACGTCCAGTCAATACCTTGCTATTGCCGGTGGTTCAAATGGCGGACTGCTCGTAGGCGCTACCATGACGCAGCGACCTGATCTTGCGAAAGTAGCCTTTCCGGGAGTGGGCGTGATGGACATGCTGCGCTATCACAAGTTTACCGTAGGGGGAGGATGGGCGTATGATTACGGCACCTCGGATGATTCCAGGGAAATGTTTGAGTACCTGAAAAAATATTCACCACTGCACGCATTGAAGCCGGGAACAAATTATCCGGCAACGTTGGTAACCACTGCCGATCATGATGACCGCGTGGTGCCTGCACACAGTTTCAAATTTGCTGCAACACTTCAGGAAGACCAGGCTGGCGAGAATCCAGTATTGATTCGTGTGGATGTAAACTCTGCGCATGGCTCATCCAATTTGAATAAAGCGATTGACCTCGCGGCTGATCAATACTCCTTCGCGTGGTACAATATGGGTGTGCTGCCTCCGATGGTGAAGGGAAAAATGTAAACCTTCCAAAAAGCAAAATGGATAATACACGGGTATATCGTATGACGTTTGCAAGCGTGTATCCGCATTATATAAATAAAGCGGAGAAGAAGGGACGCACCCAGGCAGAAGTGGACGAAATTATTTCTTGGCTCACCGGCTACAACAAACAATCACTGCAAAAGCATATCGATGCAAAAAGTGATTTTGAAACTTTCTTTGCGCAAGCACCGCGGCTGAATCCGAATGTTTCAAAAATTACAGGAGTCATCTGTGGTTATCGCGTGGAAGAGATTGAAGACAAACTCATGCAAAAGGTCCGTTACCTCGACAAGCTGATTGATGAACTGGCAAAAGGAAAGGCGATGGAGAAAATCCTCCGTAAATAAATTGATCACCTATTTCTTTACGGGCAAAGGGCTCACATAATTTCCGCGATAGTTTCGAAGGCGATAATAAAATGCATAGCGCATCGGTTTACCCGCGCGGGTGATGGCAACGGTATCCATCGGCTCAATGCGTTCGAAATAGTCTCCGAATAATTTTTGAGGATCATTGTACAGATTGCTCAACGCAATGTGGTAGTAGTCTTCGCCTGCTTTAAGCCCACCGCGCTTGCCATAGATCCATGCATAAATGTGAATGTCGTCCAGGGAGCCGATGGCAAACAGCTTTCGGTCATTCGGCTGGGCAACATAAAAGTCAAGATGTGCAGCGGGAAACATTTTGTAGGTGATCAATCCTGATTTCGATGGCATACTTCCCTGTGCCTCTTCGCGCGCGCTTATCTGCTTGAAAGAATCATTCACTTGCTTCCAGCCATACAGATCCTGGGTGAAATCATCTTCCCCGAAAGTATGCACCTCCGATTTTTTTCCAAGCTGCAGCGGGGAGTAATTGATAAGCCAAAGGGCAATGGCCAACAACACGGAAAGGAAAACAGGACCGACCTTCATCCAATACCAGGCCTTCGCCTGATTTTGATGACTGGCCCAATAAGCGGCAGCCATTAAAATCAACGACACAAACGCAGGTGCAGTCCAGTGTGGCAGCGTGGACCGGAACAGAGAGAACGAAGTAAAAACAAACCAGAGTGGTGCGGCCAGAAGTAACAAAACTCTTCCTATTGGTTTAGCAATAAATTCTTTTTGCGTGAACCAGGCAATCAAGGCGATCACGATCAGCACATACACAACCGGGTTGTTGTAGGCGAACTGCCCGAGTATTTCAGTGAAAAAATAATCAGCCCGAAACTGCCACGAGGGTGTAACGCGCCCGGAGTGATAGTTGAAGCTGATAAAATTATTTTGCAGGTTCCAGATCAAAATCGGCAATAGCAGTAGGGCAGAAATAATTCCTGACAGGTAAAATGAAATTTCTTTGAGCCAATCCCGATTATAAAAAAATACGTAGAGAAAAACACCCATCCACAAAAAGGCGCCCTGGTATTTGGAGATCATGGCGAGGCCGGCAAACACACCGAACCAGAGAATTTTTTTGCGGCTTGCGGAGTCGATTGGTTTTGCCGGAAGGAAATCCACTGTAACGTTGAGCGCCAGCAGCCAGAACAGGATCAAGGGCGAATCGGGGATAAAAGAAAAGCCGGCAATGATCGAACAATAAATAGAGCCGGTAAAAAGAAAAGCAGCATACAGGCCGGTGCGTTCATCTTTGATTTTTGTGCCTAGTAAAAAAATCAACCACGTGCTGATGGCGGATAAACAGATCGGCCCAAGGCGCAGAAAAAAATCATTCGTCAGCAAATGGTTGAGGGTGAAGACCTGGCCCACCAGGCCGACCATTAAGGGGTGATCGAAGTAACTCCAATCGGGATAGAGAATGAAATTCCAGTAATAAACTTCATCGATGCCCAATTCCAGCAGGATAGCCAGAATCATTCTCACAACAGTGGCCACGCCAATCAACCAGGCAACTTTTTTTCCGGAAGGTGATAATTGATTAAGCTTGTTAAACATAAAATTCGTCTTTGCTGGGTTGATGAAATCAGCTTGGCAAGGTACGATTTTTACGAAGGCGGTTGGTAGTTAAGAACTGAAATGGGACTGAAGAAAATTCTGCACACGGTCAGCAACATGGTTGGGAGAAATTCCGGTAATGCAAGGGCGCGCTTCACAGCTTGTCTTGCGATGATTGGCTGCGCTCACACAAGGTGAACAGGGTAGCGCCAGGTAAAATGGCTCTGCATTTCCACCGATGGGAAGATAGAGTGCTGGCGTTTCCGGGCCAAAGAGCACGAACACTTTCAATGCAGTGACCGCAGCAAAGTGGGCGGGGCCGGAATCATTGGTAAGCATACACACACTTATGCTATACAGCGGCACCAGCTCTTCAAACAAAAAGACACCCGCAGAATTTATGCAGCGATCATGGGCGATGAGATCTTTTACTTTCTGAACATAGTCACGCTCTGATGGCGAACCCGTGAGCACAATCAGCGCATTCGGAAATTGAGCCAACAGTTTTCTTCCAACAGCAGCAAAATTTTCCTGCGGCCACCTTCGCTGCGGCAGCAGATCGGACGCGTTGACATTCAACAACACCAATGCTTCGTTTTTCCATGCGGGGTATAGGCCTTTGATTTTTTCCCTCACGGCATGTCGCGAAGGCTCTTCAATAATTGCCCGCTCGAGACGCAAACTATCGGCTGCAACAGGATGGGTGGCATAGTCATTTTCAAAATGCCCCATCGCTTTGTTTACGAGCGAAATAAAGTTGATGGCAATATGCACATGCGGGTTATACCGCACTCCTTTGTTTACAATATTGCCGCGATAAAGCCCCTCATCATGCAAACTGGTGAAACCAACTCTTGAGCCTGCCCCGCTGAAAAGACTAAGCAGCGCGGTGAATCGCGAAAATAATTCGAGATCAATCACGGTGTTAATTCTGTTTTTGCGGCACCAGAAAATAAATCGAATAATTTCTACAACCAATTGCAAGAGGTTGTCGGATCGCATTTTAAAAACGTTTTGCGGAGCTATGGTGTTTAAGAAGACAAGGCTCTTATAGTTTTTAGAAAAAATAGCAAAGAAAAGTTCAGCGTTGCCTTCTCGCTGCATCTTGCGCATGGCAGGATCTACAATAATAGCGCTGCCCATTTCAGAAAGCTCGATGAAAAGCGTTCTTCTATTATCTAATTTGGGGCTGGCAAATAAATTTCTCAACCAAACCACCGGCATCAGCAGGAAGCAAAGCGGCACTCCCACATACCGGTCAATCTTCCGCATCGCATCTACAGTCATTGACTATCCGAGTATATTTCCCCAAAAGTAGAGTTTCGATTTCATTCAGGAAAATCAAAGAAGAATGAAATAGCTGTTGAGGAATAGCTGGATCCTCCCTTCTTCGAATCAAAAACTCCTTTTGTTTTTTGCGAAAGCCTTTTACATTGCTGTATAAACTCTTCGCCATGAAAAAATTCCTCTTTGTTGTATTGCTGATTACGGCAGTAGGCAAAACGTATGTTCAATCACAAGTGCTCAAGGCACCTGAAGTAAATGAGGGCGATGGTCCTTACACACAGTTGATCATCCGCGGAGTGACATTGATCGATGGCACGGGGGCACCGCCCGTTGGCCCGGTGGATATTATTGTGAAGGGTAACCGCATTGTAAAAATTGTAAGTCTCGGCTTGCCCGTGCCAGGGATGGATAGCAACTCCCGCAGACCTAAGTTAGAGGCAGGTGGAAAAGAAGTGATTGCCGAAGGCATGTACCTGATGCCCGGCTTCATTGATATGCATGGCCACATCGGTGGTGGGCAGGCTCCCATTGCAGAGTATGTTTTCAAACTGTGGATGGCGCACGGCATTACTACTATTCGCGAACCGGGTTCCGGCAATGGACTCGATTGGGTACTTGATCAAAAGAAGAAGAGCGAACAAAACCTGATCACGGCTCCGCGCATTAAGGCTTACACAAGTTTTGGCCAAGGCTCAAAAGAACCGATTGTTACCGCAGAGCAAGCGCGCGCGTGGGTGAACGACAATAAATTAAAAGGCGCTGATGGAATAAAATTCTTTGGTGCATCACCCGAAGTGATGGATGCTGCGCTGAAGGAAAATAAAAAGTTGGGTTTGCGTTCGGCTTGTCATCATGCACAATTGAAAGTGGCACGATGGAATGTGGTGAACTCTGCTGAGGCCGGTCTCACCAGCATGGAACATTGGTATGGATTGCCCGAGGCACTTCTCACCAACTCTACATTGCAAAACTATCCGCTCAATTATAATTATGCCGATGAGCAACATCGCTTTGAAGAAGCAGGTAAACTGTGGAAGCAAGCGGCCCCACCTTATTCGGAAAAGTGGAACGAAGTGATGAACAGACTTTTGAAACTTGATTTCACACTTGACCCAACTCTTAACATTTACGAAGCCAATCGCGATCTGCACAAGACGCGCAGGGCAGAGTGGCACGAAACCTACACGCTTCCTCAACTCTGGAATTTCTATCAGCCGAATAAAGATTCACATGGCAGTTATTGGTTTCATTGGGGCACGGAGCAAGAAGTGGCGTGGAAGGAAAATTACCGTTTGTGGATGACTTTTGTGAATGAATATAAAAACCGTGGCGGTCGCGTGACCACGGGTTCTGACAACGGATTTATTTTTCAAACGTATGGCTTCGGCTACATTCGTGAGTTGGAGTTGTTGCGCGAGGCTGGCTTTCATCCACTGGAAGTAATTCGTTCTGCGACATTGTATGGAGCGCAGGCGTTGGGTATGGAAAAAGATCTTGGTAGTGTGGAAGAAGGAAAACTAGCCGACTTTGTAATTGTGGATCAGAACCCCTTGGAGAATCTGCAAGTGCTCTACGGAACAGGCGCAGTAAAACTCACTGACGATAATAAAGTTGTGCGCGTAGGCGGAGTGAAGTACACCGTGAAAGATGGTATTGTCTATGATGCCAAAAAATTATTGGCCGATGTAAAGAAGATTGTTGATGAGGAGAAAAAGAAAACAGGGTTTATTTTAAAGCAGCCGGGAGTGGAGTGATTTGTTACACTCATTTCTTTCTTTTCTTAAACGAATCATCAATCATGCCCGCTTCAAACAACAAAGCGCGCACCTGGGCTTCGTCAATATCGTGAAGTGAATGGAAGTACATGAAGTAAACTTGCTTGCGCCCTTCTGCCAGTAATTTTCCTTCTTGATTGGACATCAAGTTCCCTTGATTAAAACCAAGGGCCACACCTTTCGCCTTTTGCTTTTCTGATTTCTGTTCCCGCTCCGATGAAATAGAAGGAGGCCAAATAAAACAGATCAGGCGATTGTGTCTGTAAAACGGAATGCAGAAATCATCGTACGTCCTTTCTTCAGCTTTGGGCAAACAATCAAGCACCAACGAGCGAAGTCGTTTCACAATGGCTTGCTCCGCCCGTGGCAACGACTCAATTACTTCATCAACTGTTTTGTGTGACATGCTTTTTTCGAAAAGTAAATTACCATACTGACAACGCTATGGCAACAGATTCCAAATCATTTCTTTCTTGAGAAGGTTGACTTTTTATGTGAATCAAATCGGTGTAAATTTCGAATCAAAACTTCCAACATGAAAACACATATAGGCACTCCTTATACATCTTCGGCAATCAAAGTAATGATGCTCGGCTCGGGCGAGTTGGGCAAAGAAGTGGTGATTGAATTTCAACGCTATGGTGTGGAAGTGATTGCAGTAGATCGGTATGAGAATGCTCCGGCCATGCAGGTGGCACATCGATCATACACTATTTCTATGCTTGATGGTGAGGCTCTTACAAATCTGATCCGCAAAGAGAAGCCTGATTTTATTGTTCCCGAAGTTGAAGCGATTGCCACAGAGAAATTAGTTGAACTCGAAAAAGAAGGATTCACCGTAATCCCAACCGCCAATGCTGCACGCCTGACTATGAACCGTGAAGGCATTCGCACACTTGCAGCAGAAAAATTAAAACTGAATACCTCACCTTACAAATTCGCATCAACAAAAGAAGAATTTGTCGCATCGATCAAAACGATTGGAATTCCTTCTGTAGTGAAACCAATCATGAGTTCATCCGGAAAAGGACAAAGTGTGGTGAGGAGCGAAGCGGACATCGATCACGCGTGGGAGTACGCACAGCAAGGTGGGCGCGCGGGTGGAGGCAAAGTGATAGTAGAAGGCTTCATCGATTTTGATTTTGAAATTACTCTGCTCACGATCAAACATAAAGATGGTGTTACGTTCTGCGCACCAATTGGTCACCGACAAGAGCATGGTGATTATCAAGAATCGTGGCAGCCACACCCTATGACCGAAAAGGCGTTGAAGGCTTCACAAGAAATTGCGAAAGCCGTTGTGAATGAATTAGGCGGCAGAGGAATTTTTGGTGTGGAGTTTTTTGTGAAAGGTGATGAAGTTTATTTCAGTGAACTTTCTCCCCGCCCGCACGACACTGGCATGGTAACAATGATCTCTCAGGATCTTTCTGAGTTTGCCTTACACGTGAGAGCGATTCTTGGTTTACCAATTCCGGTGATCAGACAAATGGGTCCTTCCGCATCGAGCGTTATTCTGGTTCACGGTCATTCAAAAAATATTTCTTTCTCCGGTGTGGACGAAGCTTTGTCGGCACCCGATACGCAGGTCCGGCTATTTGGAAAACCCGAGGTGCAAGGTGAGCGCAGGATGGGAGTGGCGCTGGCAAAAGGAAGCACCATCGAAGAGGCACGCGCCAGAGCAAACCTGGCGGCTTCCAAAGTGAAAGCAATTCTACTTCCTTAATGGAAAGACAAAATCGAAAGGATAGTGCTGTCCCTGTCACTTTTGTAGAAAATAAATGGCTTAATAAATTCTGCTACAATGGTACCATTCTTTAATTTGGTGTAACTAAGTAGAGCGAGGGTTCCAATTATGGCTGACCTCGGATTTTAAGCCCTTGTATTTTTCGGTTATCCAATTGGCTCAGGTTCTTTATTTGTTGGTTTTAAGGCCAGTTATTTTTAAGAGTAGATTCGAAATTCCAACTTTGCAGAATGGCAAGAATTACTACAACTTCGACCATTAACTGTCCCAACTGTGGATTCTCCATAGAGGAAGAAATGCCATTGGATGCTTGTCAATATTTTTACGAGTGTCAGAGTTGTAAAAAGTTACTCAGGCCAAAGGAAGGTGATTGTTGTGTATTTTGTTCCTATGGCTCAGTTAAATGTCCTCCCGTTCAACTAGAAGGTCAATGCTGTCAGTAAATAATTCAACTTCAGAAAAGAGTGCTGTTGTTGGCAGCATGGTTAATCAATATGGAGATCAGCTTTATCGCTGGGCATTGCAGCAGCTTAAAGACGAAGCCTCCGCGCAAGATCTTGTTCAGGAGACGTTCATTTCCGCATTTCAGAATTTTGGAAAGTTCAAAGGCGAGAGTTCCGCCAAAACATGGTTGTTCAGTATTTTGAAAAATAAGCTGATCGATCATTACCGGAAAATTTCAAAGTTGAAATTAGAATCGTTGGATACAAAAGATGACACCCTGTTCGACCCTTTTGACGAAATTGGAAATTGGAAAAGTAATTCCAGCCCCAAAGAGTGGGCCGATGCAGAAGAGCATTTGCTCGATAACCCGGATTTTGAAAACGTGTTCTCACGCTGCCAGGAGGCTTTGCCTGACCTTTGGTCATCGTGCGTGAAGCTGAAATATTTAAGTAAAAATGAAAGTGAAGAAATTTGTCAGCAATTGAATATTTCTGCGTCTAACCTTTGGCAGATTCTTCATCGGGCAAAATTGCAGTTGAGAAATTGCCTCGAAAAAAATTGGTTTTCAAAGTAATTATTTGGTATGATGATGAAGCGGCTAATGTTATCGTGTAAAAAAGCGACCGAAATGATGGAAAAGAAAATCACGTTCGGACTTTCGCCTGCAGAAAAATTTCAATTGTTTGTTCACACTATGATGTGCGATGCCTGCAAAACCTATCAGAAGCAATCTGTTTTGCTGGATAAATTCCTTACCAAACACAGTGAGCAGATGGAACCAAAATCCAATTTGCCCACCCTTCCTGAAGAAGTAAAGGCCAAGATTATCAACGAATTAGAAAAACAATAGAATATTTTCTCTACCCTTTGTCAGGACTGCAATGCGCCTCCGTCTAAACGGTATAAGCAAAGCAAATGGCAAAACGGAAATTTTTCAAGTGGCTGTTCATCTTAGTCATAACTGCGGTTGTGGTGGCAGGTGGAATTGGACTTTACCTCTTCAACAAACCCCACCGCGATGTGCAGGCCGCCAGCATCGACTTCTCCATTTCAAGTGAGGCACTCGTTCAGGAGTTTCTGAACAATCCGTCAAACGCCAATGAAAAATATCTTGACGAAACGGGTGACTCAAAAATAATTGCAGTCAGCGGCACAGTTCATTCCATCTCTAAAGATATGAAAGAGCAATTCGTTTTGCTTTTGAAAACCGACACGGCAAAAGTGGGTGTGAGTTGCACGTTCACAATTGAAACGAATAGTCATGTACAGAAAATAAAGTCGGGTGATCACGTTACCGTGAAAGGCGTGATCCGTTCCGGTGCCGGCTACGACAAAGACCTCGAGTTATACGAAGACGTAGTACTCGAAAAATGCGATCTCATCAAAGAATAAATTCTAAACAATCATAATCATGAAAAAAACAATCCTTTCTCTGGCCGTAGTTTTAATTTTTGCGCTAACGGCTTTTAGCCCAGCCACAAAGTTCGTTACCAAAAATGGTCATATCTCTTTTTTCTCGCACACTCCGGTGGAAGACATCACCGCCAACAATTACAAAGTAGCTGGCACGATTGATCCCACAAGTGGTGAAGTAGTTTTCTCGGTGCCCATGCAGTCATTTGAATTTGAAAAGGCATTGATGCAGGAGCATTTTAATGGAAAGGATTTCCTGAACACGAAAGCATTTCCGAAAGCAAAGTTCCAGGGCAAAATTACTGACCTCCCATCCATCGATTTTTCGAAAGACGGAACTTATACTGCTTCTGTTTCAGGCGAGCTGACTTTGAAGGACGTTGCAAAACCTGTAAGTGCGAGCGGATCGATCACCGTAAAAGGAAGCACCATTACGATTGATGCAAAATTCCCTATCACACTAGCTGACTATGGCATCGTCTTCAAGAAAGGAAAGCCATCCACCAATATTGCAAAATCAGTTGACGTAACTGTGAAGGCAGAATATCAAGCTGAATAATATGAAGAGGGCGAATCTCATTTTCTTTTTCGCGTTGGCGATTGTCTCTTTCGGTTTTATATCCAATTATTTTACGGATGTGCCTGAGTCACCCGATGGCATTCATTTCTTCAAGGGCTCATGGAAAGAAGCGGTCGCAAAAGCAAAGGCAGACAACAAGCTAATCTTCCTCGATGTGTATGCTACATGGTGCGGGCCGTGCCGTATGTTGAAGAAGAAAACGTTTCCAGACAAAGCCGCTGGGCAATATTTCAACGATCACTATGTCAACGTCTCGATTGATGGTGAGACAGAAGAAGGCAATGCGCTGGTTCAGAAGTACGCGCTCCGTGCCTATCCAAGTTTAGTCATTTTAAATGCTGATGAGAAACCTGTTGCCATTGAGTTTGGCTACCACTCAGCCGATTGGTTATTGAATTTTGGGAAATCAAATCTTGAAAAGCAAAACAGTAAATGAAACTTTTTGATAACAAACCGGCCATTGACTTTTCAGTAAAGGATATTTATGGCCATCCCATCAAACTGTCCGACTTCAAAGGAAAGAAAATACATCTCGGTTTTTTCAGAAATGTAAATTGTCCGTTCTGCAATCTTCGCGTTCATCAACTTTCCAAACTGAAAGAGGCATTCGAATCAAAGAATCTGAAAACAATCTATTTCTTCGAAAGCGATCCCAAGATTTTGCATAAAAGTATTTTCCACCGTGAAATTTCTCCGATACCGCTGGTAGGCGATCCGAAGAGGGAAATTTACTCGATATATGGAGTGGAAGCATCAATGATGAAAATGATGTCCACATTTCTGGCGCCCGGCACAATGCGCGACATGAAAGCCGGAAGAGCTCTCAATCTTCCGAAAGAAAAAGACAAAGACGCAACACAGAGCCTAATCCCTGCCGACTTTCTGATCGATGAGCAGTTCATCATCCGCAAAGCGCACTATGGAAAAAACATGAACGATCACATTGCCATTAATGAGATTAAAAGATTTGCAGGCTTTGCTGTTTAAATGGAACACCAACCTTTACCACATGATGTTATGAAAAAACGTTTGTTCGAATTCTTAAAAAAAAGATTCCCTGAATTAGTAACCGTTATCGACTTTTATCGCAAAGATGATCGCTACATCGTAAACTGCCTGGCTATTGACCCGCGAGATTATGCACCGAATGGTGTCACTGATCCCATCGGAACTTCTTATTCGGTGGATGTAGTTTCCTTTAAAAGATACCTTCGCGACACCTTCGAAGCTTCTAAACTTTTCTAAGCTAAACCGAGACTTACTTGAAATGATAAAGTCTATTCAAAAAAACCTTGACGCGTTGCGTGCAACGGTTGAGCATCTCTCCGATGAAGAGTTCAATTCCAAATTGGAGATATTGTCAGGCTCTTCGATTGGTGCACATGTTCGTCATGTACTGGAATTTTATATCGCCATCCTCCAGCGGAATAATTTCAACATTATTTGCTACGATGATCGTGAACGTGACATCCGCATTGAAACAGACCGCGACTTTGCCCTCAGCACAATTGAAACTATCAAAGGGCAATTGAATAATATCACTTCTGATCGCAGTATACTTTTGAAGTGTAATTTCAAAGTAAACACAGATGGTGGCATTTTATTAGAGTCAAGTCTTTTCCGTGAACTGGCCTACGCGTTTGAGCACAGCATCCATCACCAGGCTTTAATCAAGGTGGGAATTAAAACGCTGGGATTAGAAGGGATTCTCACGGATGAATTCGGAATAGCTCCGTCAACCATTCGCTTCAAAAGCAAAACACCAGCTCACATACATAACCGATAAAAGATTTTAGTGTTATGAGTTCGTTTGAGTATGTCACAGTGTTGATCTCGATTGTGCTTGGTTTGGGTATTACTCAAATCCTCAC
>CAZECP010000109.1:0-13444 GCA_964510765.1 uncultured Ohtaekwangia sp.
GAGCGGAGTTTCTACATGAATGTGAGTGACAGAGCCACGTCATCATTTACTGTCATGCCGCACGGCAAGCGAGAGAGGAAGCAGCGAGTTGCGGCATCCCCTTGAGCGAAGAAGTGTTTACTTACTATCGTGAAGTACACGAAGTATTTCTTCTTTAAAACTCAAAGTTCGCTTACTTCAATCCATAGGCAATCACTTTACCGGAAAAGGTGGCAAGGTAAACATGGCCGTTGACAACAGTTGGAGCCGAAAATTTCGCAAAATTGCCAAGGGCATCTCCTGAATTCATGGTGCTGTTCCAGAGTTCGTGATTGATATTAGTAGCATCGAAGGCTCTCACTATTCCCGTACTCGATTCATGTCCTGCGTCACCGCTGCTTGCGTAGGAAGCCCAAACAATTCCTGTTCCAGGCGCTGTTCCATTTGAAGAGACTGAAATCATCGCCCCGATAGATCCTGGAGGGCCAGCGACTGTTGAATTGGCGATACCCGAACCAAACTTTCCTGATGATCGGTTGAATGGAAGCGCCCTTAATTGATCATACTCCGACCAAACATATGCATACTCGGTACTACTTCCAATGTAATAAGCAGGTTGGCAATGGAATGAAGCCGAAGAATTGATCGGCACCAATTGGTGCACATTGTTAGTAGATGAATTGAACCCACCCATATTGTTGGCATCAAGAAGGTAGATGTTTCCATCTTTGGCTGCAGTAAAGTAATAAGAAGAATTGGGAATCATGAAACTTCCAATGACACCGTAATCTTCATCGTTTCCGTTCAGGTAAACATAATTAAATGGTGTAAAATAGCTGGCTACCTGCAGGGTGTTGCCTGTAGAGGGTGGAGTGAGTTTAACGGCACTCATGGCTCGACCGGACAAATCTGTTGCATCCGGGCTGGGTGTTACTTCAGCCGTTCCGTTGCCATCTTCCGCATAAGGTGCAGGTTTGCCAACGGTTCCGTTTCCTGAAACAACGAAAAGATTTCCTGAGTTGTCGGCAACAATTCCCATTCCGCTTTGCCAAATTCCTCCTCCTTCGCCATTCGCTGTGTTGCAATAGACCGCAGTTTGCTGAAGTGTGGATGCGTCATACCCTAGAATCCACCCATGGTAAGGATTGAAATCACAATGAGAAGAAAAAGCGATGTAAACGATATTATTCACCAGCAACAAACCCATCCGTTGGTTATTCCTCCAAGGGTCAAAATTGACATTCCCACCTGAAGCCCCATCGCCCGTGCCGGTCACGGATGCTGCGATTTCTCTAGGGCTTCCTGTTTTTGGATTACCGTTAGTCAAATCAACAGCATGAAGGTGCTGATAAAAATTTTTTCCATCTGTGCTGCGTGCCACAAAATAAAGTGTGTTGGATACAGTATCGATCACAGGTGTGCCAACAATCCCAATCTTATTTGTAATGTCTTGATACGGTGTACACCATCCTGAATTCATATCACCGGCAACAGGGGGGCGCAGTCCGTTTGCGGTATAATTGTTAGTCCAGTAAACATTCCCATTGTCACCGTCTACCGCATAAATGGAGTTATTAACGGTGGCTACAAAAAGCACATTATGTTGATTACCATTGATTGACAAATTGCCCACCATCAGTGGCTGAGCATAAACCTGATCATCTACCTGGATGGAAAAAAGTTTTCCGAATTGGCCGGCATTGACATTTGAAGTTGACAAGAGCGTTTCTCTCGCATTTAATCCATCACGCGAAATATCGTTATGTTGGGTAACCACTGAAACATGTTGCGGGTTGTTCAGATAGTGATTGACCTCAGGTGTGGTGTTGGTATTCTTACTACAGCTGATGGCCGCCAGTGCGCTACTGAATACCAACCAAAAATTAATTTTCATGATTTTCATTTTTCTTTGATTTGTCGAATCAGGTTATTCAAGTTATCGGCAACAATTACATTGTCACTATGTGAAGCTACACCAATGGGATTCCAAAATGAAGACTGCAAAAGAGTGCCGTTGGTTGCTCCGCGAATACCGCTGCCAGCGTAGGTGGTCACCCTCCGTTTCGCATCAATTTTTCGGATTAACTGATTGCCTAAATCAGCCACGATGAGTTGGCCTTTATGAAAGGTAATTCCTGCCGGGTGAAAAAATAATGAAGAATCTCCTATACCATCTTTCCTGCCTTTTTTTGACGAGCCTGCTAGGGTACTTACGTTACCGTTCGGATCGACCATGCGGATCCGGTTATTGAAACTATCCGCTACATAAAGATTTCCCAGGCTGTCGAGCACTAGCCCGCGGGGCAGGTAAAAACGTGCTTCTTTGGCAACACCGTCTTTCCATCCGGGAACACCGCATCCGGCATAGACCGAAACAGCGCCTGTCGTGTCAATTCGGTATATGCGATCGGTATGATCCGATACAAAAACATTTCCTTTACCGTCAACAGCAATACCTTCAGGGTTTTGAAAAAGCGGACGATTGCTTCGGGCAATGGTAACTACTATTTTTTCAGGAGTAATCTTTCGGATTAATTGGTTACGCGAATCAGCCACATAAACATTTCCTTGATCATCAACTGCAACCGCTGTGGGAAAAAAGAACTGAGCAATGGAAACATTACCGTCCACATACCCGGGGCTGCCCGTGCCGGCCAGTGTGGTCACTATGCCCTCACGATCAATTTTTCTTATCGCGTGATTGTGACTGTCGGCAACATAAATATCTCCCTCATTGGAGGCAACTCCTGCGGGGTTATAAAACGATGCATTGGCTTGTAGTCCATTGCTAAAACCTTGGGAAATTTGCCCTGCATAATTACTTACCGGGTTGTCGCTTTGAGGGTCACACGCGCATAACCCAAACAGTGCAAAAAGATAAATTCTCAGTTCTTTAATTTTCACGTTGTCAATATACCATAATTCGTGCGTCTGGCAGAAACTCAAATTGCTCAAAATGAGTAGATGATACCTTAAAGAACTTCATGGAATTGTATTGCACACTAAGTTTTTAAGATATTACAGCTTTTGCTTACTTAAACCGAGCTTATTGGTGGTGCACCTAATGATTTCTGCACTAGCGGACAGTATAGTTGCTTTTTTCGAATGAATTATATTGGTCAACCAGAGACCGATAGCCCCTATCATCAAATTCAAATAACACTAATTACAAATTGCGCTGCTTGCTCAAAAAATCAAGAACGTATGGTCGCTTGACTAATCAATGCCTTGGATTGCCAACTTGGTCGGTCCACCATTAATTTCCACACAGCTGCAATTTCATTTGATGAACCTCAAACGTCCGGGACTCGAGTCATTAGTAGTGCCGGCCCCCATATTGAAAGCAATGAAGCGAGTAGTGACCGTTCCTATTTATTGGTTCAGCAAACTGTTTTGTTCGTTGGATACCAAAATGCCGTTGGCGAAATAGGTTTTATTTATCTTAAGCCGGCTGATATTATACGTCATTACTTCTCCAGGTATCTCAATAATTTTTCTGATTGGTATCTCCATTAGTTTGCCTTTCTTATATTTTAAGCAGACATCACCTATCATAAGCTGTTTTGTTTCGATGCCGTATTTTTGAAGAGTGAGATGAGGTTTGTATGAACACCATCCTTTATTTTTCACATAATAGGGGTGATCGGATGTGTTTTCATTGATAGTTCGATCATTAAATGAAATCCTTACCATGTCATGGTGTTTTACAGAATCGATTTGCTCAACGACATCCATGTCAAAATTCATCGTATTTAAATTCAGCGATAGGATTTTGTCTTTCAGCTTTATTTTTTCGATTGGTTGTGTAAGATCATGCCTAACAATAATTTGAGTTCCGCGTGTAAAACAAAATTCGATGATACATGCCTCCTTATTTGTTTGAATGAAATCAGTCGATAAATCCATGGTGCCTGATACACACCGGTTCTCACCTGAACTCAGCACTGCACTCGCCTGGAGCAGGGGATGTCCCAAAGGTAGATTGCTTACGTTTTGATATTGAATAGAAAGGGCACTCACGCACATACCATTGACACCCGCTGCCAAGGCCATTGCGTTTATTGCATCCTGCCGCGATGCATATTTCAAATGATCGATCGGAGTGATGGTGTTAATGGCATAACCGAAAAATGAATTGCTGATGTTGTCATTTATCTGCACCTTCGACAAAAGAGTTTCGCTGGGAAGATTGACAGTAGGATTTGCCTGAAGGTAAGCAGGATCAAGCCAGATCATGAAACCTTCCTCAAACGTAGTCTCAAACCAATCAATGGAAAACTTGTACGTTATCTCAAATTGAATTCCCTGGTTGGCATAATGAAAAGTTTCGAGTTTACACAATGAAATATGATCATTGTAATACTGTTGCGTCATCTGGTTTTTAGTTAAGAACAATTCCTTCCATACACCGAGATAATTTGTACAGGTATCGCTCTCGCAAATAGAACCACTGCAAGTGACTGCGGGCGGAGTCTCTATAGTCTGAAGGCAGTCGACCTTTGATAGCGAAAGGTCATGATAAGTGCACCCGAGCAGCAAGAGAAATAAGAATCCAGGACTCAGGTATCGGGTTTTCATGGTTTTTTTTTAATTAGACACTCGGCTTGTTGTTTGGGTTGTAATGGCTGTTGCGGTTTGGGGATTGAAAAATTTGGTGCAGGCGGTGGGGAACTTTTCACTAAATAGTCAAAAGAAAAATCCAATAAAATCATTCAGGAGGTAAATACTTTTGCTGTTCGTTGAAGGATGCTCGACTTAACCCCTGCAGGCAGCTTACTGCTGCAATCTTGAAATTGAATTTTCTTCAGCCTTTTGTTTTTCTTCTCGATTTTTTTGAATTAATCACAACGTCTCAGAAAGTAGCAGTACAGCTGTTGACCAGTCAAGGCCACCAAGCGGTATTATTTCATCGCTGAGTTACTCGCCTCGAGAAATTGAAAAGGATGCTTCCGTTTCTTATTTTTGGCAAGCTTAAAACGCAAATCACTAAGTATTTTTTTCCAGTAGGAAAACGCGAATGAAAAAAATTGGCACTGTTGCACTTCTACTTTTACTAAGCGCATCGCTTCATGCTCAATGTTGGCAAGCAGTTGCAGGGGGCATTGATCATACCATCGCCATTAAACCCAACGGTACACTTTGGGCATGGGGTTTTAACGGAGGAGGTCAACTGGGAGATGGCACCACGACAGAAGAAAATGTACCTGGGCAAATTGGAACTGATTCTAATTGGAAGATCATAGCAGCAGGAGGCAATTCTTCCTTTGCGATAAAAACAGACGGCAGCTTGTGGGCCTGGGGTGATAACTTCTGGGGGCAATTGGGCGTTGGTTCTTCTGGAAATAAAATATTAACGCCAGTGCAAATCGGAACGGATAACAGCTGGCAGTCTGTTTCAGCAGGACGAACATTTACATTGGCGATTAAAACCGATGGGTCGCTGTGGGCATGGGGCAATAACCTCTCAGGTCAATTGGGTAACCAGGCAGGCGCAGCCTTTTCACCTGCGCGAGTAGGTGTAGCCACTGATTGGAAATTGGTGTCAGCAGGAGGCAACCACACTATTGCGATAAAAACGGATGGCACTTTATGGACATGGGGGTCTAACTCAAGCGGAGAACTTGGAGACGGTACTACTGCACAAAAAAATACACCACAAAAAATTGGTGTCGAAACGAATTGGCAATCCATCAGTGCAGGATATAATTTTTCGATAGCCATTAAATCCAGTGGTACATTGTGGGCATGGGGCAGTAACAATGTAAGTCAGCTCGGGGATGGTACCTCTGTCAACAAAAGTTCTCCAACACAGGTGGGAACCGGAACAACATGGAAATCCATTTCAACCGGATATGACAATTCTGTTGCAATTAAAACCGATGGAACATTGTGGGAATGGGGATGGATTATTGGTAAGTTCTCATTAGGCACAAACAGTAATAGCATTCCTACACAAGTTGGCTCAGATGCTGACTGGCAGTCAAATTCATCGGGAGAGGAACATTCATTTGCTTTCAAAGCTAATGGTACGCTTTGGGGTTGGGGTGATGGCACTTGGGGAAAAATTGGAGACGGTAGTTGGGGTGATTATTTCGAACCACAATCGCTGTCATTACCACCAACTGGTGACACTTTTCAACAATTCTGTGGTTCAGCTACCGTAGAAAATTTAAAGGCAAATGGCACAAGCATTAAATGGTACAGCGGCATTTCGGAAGGTATTCCATTGTCGACAAACACAATTCTTTTAGACGGGAATCAGTACTACGCCAGCCAAGTTACAAATTCTTGTGAATCTACATCTCGCCTAAGTATTATCGTTTCAATTAATAAAACGTCAACATCTCCTCCAATTGGAGTCCCCGTTCAAACACTTTGCTCTAATGATAAAGTGTCTAGTTTAGTAGTTGCTGGAAAAAATATAAAATGGTATTTAACAAGTACTGGTGGTGTTCCAACGCCTAACAATACCCAAGTATTGAATGGAAATAACTACTACGCTTCTCAAACTGATAATTCTTGCGAATCAACAACAAGACTAGCCGTGCTAGTAAACATTAATACAATTTCTCCACCAACAGGTCTGAGTATCCAAGATTTTTGCGATGGTTCTGAAATCAAAGACATTGTGGTAAATGGAAACGGTATCAAATGGTTTAATAGTGCGAGGGGAGGAATCGAGCTTGCTCAAAATACCAAACTGATGAATGACAGCACTTATTACGCTGCATCCAATATTGATTTTGTAGAATCTTGCGCAAGACTAGCTGTAAAAATTAGACTATCAGTCTCTCCAACTGGGGAAGCGACTCAGACTTTTTGTAACTCTGCTGATATTGCAAGACTAGCTGTTATTGGTTCAAATGTCAAATGGTATGATGTCCCTTTGGGGGGCAAAAGCCTTTCTTCTTCGACTTTGTTAAAAAGCGGAAATTCTTATTACGCTTCGCAAACTATCGGTGGCTGTGAATCAGTTTCACGCATAAAGGTGACTGTTCAAATAAAATTAATCCCAACGGTTGTGAGTCCTTTTAAAAAAGAATGGGAAGTTGCAATTACAGCCCTTGGAACCTCTTTTGCAATTAAAGCCGATGGTACAGCCTGGGCTTGGGGGGAAAATTATTACGGGCAACTGGGAATTGGTTCAAACTACACTGTGATTAATGGCAAAGCTCAAGTGGGAACAAGTACAAATTGGAAATCTATTTCAAATGGTGGTTTTTTTCGCACTATCGGCTTAATGACTGATGGTACATTATGGGCTTGGGGAAACAATGATTTGGGCCAGCTCGGAGATGGTACAAGAATTAATAAAGATTCGCCTGTACAAATTGGAGCAGATAATGACTGGCAATCAATATCAACTGACAGACATACTAGCTATGCGGTAAAAAATGATGGCTCTTTGTGGAAATGGGGTGAATCAGGTGAAGATAAACCCACTAGGTGGGGTAACTCCTCTGATTGGCTATCAGTATCAGCAGCTCACTATAGTTTTTTTGCAATAAAAAAGGATGGTACATTATGGGCATGGGGCGACAATAGTTACGGCCAACTGGGGAATGGTACAAGAGATTTTTACTCTGTAGTTCCTGTGCAAATTGGTACAGACAATAATTGGAAAAGAATTGCTTTGGGTACTTATCACACTTTGGCGATTAAGACTGATGGCACCTTGTGGGCTTGGGGCTTTAATGCCCGAGGGGAATTGGGAGACGGAACAACGACTGATAGGCTTTCCCCCGTTCAAATTGGTACTGACACAGATTGGACGAGTATTTCAGCCGGTGAGTTCTTTAGTCTAGCAATTAAAGAGAACGGGACTTTATGGGCTTGGGGGGTTAACAATGATTTTCAACATGGAGATTACACAACTAATTCCAAATTAATTCCTACCAGAATAAGTTCGGATGCCAATTGGTCATCCATTTCATCTTACGAGTATCAAACTGTAGCAACAAAATCAGACGGAACATTATGGAGATGGGGAAAAAACTATGGAACAGCTATATTGATTGGGGGTTCCACATTATATATTCCATATTGTGATCCTGTAGAATTACCATTTTGCGAAAACACACCCGTTGTCGCAAATCTTTCTTTGCTTGGGCCTGCAATAAAGTGGTATGACAGTCCCTATGGTGGGGTGGCTCTATCGAGATCAGAAATCCTAAAGAATAACTCACACTATTTTGCAGTACAAGTAATTGATGAATGCGAGTCACAATCTCGCTTATGTATTTCAACTTTAGTGAATGCAGGTGTGGTGCCTACTCCAACTGGGGCTTCATCTCAATTTTTTTGTATGTCAGGTTACATTTCTGATTTGAAGGTAACTGGTCAAGGGATAAAATGGTATAGTGACGAAATTGGAGGGGCATCTCTCCCAATCATTTCTCCTTTAAAAAACCTTAATAGGTACTATGCCTCTCAAACCATTAATGGTTGTGAATCTAAATATAGACTGGAAGTCGTTGCGTCAATTAATGAGACACTTCCTTTAGCTCCAATAGGTGAACCAAATCAAAATCACTGCACAAATTCCACTGTTGCAAGCTTAGTCGCCAATGGAGATGCTGTTAAATGGTATCCTTCAGCGACTGGAGGAACGTCATTGCCAACCACAACCTCACTAACAAACGGAACTCGCTACTACGCATCTCAAACCGTCAATGGTTGTGAATCTCAGACGCGCCTGGAGGTACTGGTGACGTTAAGTGATTCCTCGCCACCCACAGGTTTAGCAACCCAGGTTTTTTGTTCTGGTGCCACAATTGCAGACCTGGCAGCATCAGGCACAAACATACAATGGTACAATTCTTCAACGGGCGGAACAGCATTGGCATCTACGGATCTTCTAACAAACGGAACAAGTTATTATGGATCTCAAACATTAAACTCATGTGAATCAGTTAGCAGGTTGAATGTACTTGTCACTATAAATTCAACCGCTGCACCAACTGCATCATCCACTCAAAGTTTTTGCGAGGGTGCAGTTGTAAATGATCTGACTGCAACCGGTAACACAATCAGATGGTACACTACGTCAACAGGTGGAAACGCTTTGGCATCCACAACACAACTGGTCAACAATTCTCAATACTTTACTTCCCAAACGATAGCAGGTTGTGAATCCTCTACCAGAACAATCATTACTGTTTTGATCAACCCTATTCCATCAGCACCATCGGGAGCATCTTCGCAAATGCTTGAAAAAGGAAAAACAATTGGTGACCTAGTGGTAAATGGCTCTTCAATAAAGTGGTATGCATCTGAAGACGATGCCGCAAGTAAGATAAATGACTTGCCCATATCCACACCTGTATTAAATGGAGCATCTTATTATGCTACTCAGACGGTATTAGCTTGCGAAAGTTCATCGTTTTTGAAAGTTACGGTTGCCATAGTTACTGCCATTGAACCAATTGATCCTGCTCTTGAGTATTACCCCAATCCCGTTACAAACGAATTAGCCATTTCCCTTGGAAGGGAGATAGGTGAAGTTACTGTCACCAATTCAGTTGGGCAGGAAGTGCTCTTTAAGATGACAAATGACCATGAGACTTTGATTGATTTCTCAAATTTGGCCCAAGGAATTTATCTGGTTCGTCTTCAATCAAAGGGTGAATTAATACAATTCAAAGTTGTGAAAATGTAGCGTTGAGGAATCAACAATGCAACTCATCTATTTCACCTCAGAGTTAGTCGCCTCGAGAACTCTGAGTAATGCGGAGGAGTTTTTGACCACTTGACGTGCAAGTATATAGATAAGTTGAGAAATAGGTTTTTGCATCTATTCCGTATTTTAGTGGGAGCGGACTATTAGAAATAGAAAATGAACAACTACAAAGAATTTACATTTGGTTGGCCCCTATTTATGATACTCGTTCCAATCTATTTACTAATGACCTACTTGTACCTAAATAACATTGGGGACAAGCCTATGGGAGCAAATGGATTCATCATAGTTACTTTAACATTTACAATTGTTTACCTCCTCTTCTACGGACTAACGACCCGAATAACTTCGGACACAATTACGGTATCCTTCGGAGTCGGGTTAATCAGAAAGAAAATACAATTAAAAAAGATAAAGGCTGTGGACACAATTAAATCCCCATGGTACTATGGCTGGGGCATTCGAATAATTCCAAACGGAACTTTGTATAACATCAGCGGGACTAACGGAGTTGAATTGAAATTTAACGACACTACCCAAATAGTTAGAATCGGGACAAACGACTCCTCTACATTAAAAAAAGAGATTGAAAAGAGATTAGTGTAAACGACCGCCTATTCCATGGCTGAGTTACTCACCTCGAAAACTCTGCGCAATCCGTGCAGAGTGCCAAAAAGGTGGCTTCGCTAAGCGATCAGAGTTTTGGAATTCGAGAGATCAGCTAGCTAGAACGAAATATAGAAGGAATCATTGACGGGAAACAGGTTAGGTTTGATCTTAAATGATTCCTCAATGTTTTCGACTGTCAACACTTCGTTTGGTTTTCCGCTTGCTAAAACTTTGCCTTCATTGAGCAGCAGAATGAAATCACCAAAGCGTGCAGCCAGGTTCAAATCATGAACCACACCAACAACTACAAGGTCGTCCTTTTGTTCGAGTTGTTGGAGTTTGTGCATGAACTGGTATTGAAAGTTAACATCTAAAAAGGCGAGCGGTTCATCAAGCAGCAAATAGCGCAACTGGCCGGGGACAGGAAACCAGATTTGTGCGAGCACACGGGCAAAGTTTACGCGTTGTTTTTCACCTCCGCTCAATGTTGTGTAGTCGCGTTCTGCCATGGAGGTGACTTCAAAGTAGTTCATCGCCTCTTGTACAGCTTGCTCGTCTTGCTTTCCGGGATGTGTAGAGAAATGCGGATACCTTCCCATCATCACTACTTCCCAGGCTTTCAAGGGAAAAGCAACTTCGGTATGCTGTGAAAGCACTGCCCGGAATTTGGAAAGTTGCTGATAGGAAAGATCGTGAAAACTTTTTTCGTCATAGCTAATCTTTCCCTCAAATGGAATCTGCTTGCTTATTGCTTTGATGAGCGTGGATTTCCCTGAACCATTCGGCCCGATGATTAAATTCATTTTTCCCGGAAGGAAAGAAGAAGAAACATTATCCAACAATTTCTTTAAACCCACCGATACCGATATGTTTGCCAACCTCAGCATCAGAAGTAATGTTGGTTTCTTCTCAACAGCAAAATAAAAACAGGAACACCAATCACAGAAGTGACGATGCCGATCGGCAACTCCGCTGGCGCTAAAAGCAAACGCGCGGTAAGATCAGCTAAACTTAAAAGGATGCCACCAAGCAACGCACTCCCTATCAACAAATAGCGATTGTCGGATCCCTTCACCATGCGAAGCAGGTGAGGCACGATCAATCCGATAAAACTGATCACGCCAACAAAAGCAGTTGCCACAGCCACCAACACCACTGTCACGGCAATCACGCTTATCTTAAGGCGGTTAATGTTCACACCCAGATGCAATGCTTCGCTCTCCCCCATTGCAAGCGCATTCAAGGACTTTACCAATTGAAGTGAAATCAAAAAGCAAATCAGCGTTGACGCTCCGATTAATATCACCGAGTTCCAACTCGATCCCGACAAAGTTCCGAGATTCCAGAAAGTGATCGAGCGCGCTTGTGGATCACGGGCTAGGTATGACATCAATCCAACGCCACTCAAGCAAAGTGCATTCACCGCGATGCCCGTGAGCAATAGCGAGATGATTGATTGAGTTCCCTCCTTCCGATGAGAAAGTAAAAAAACAACTACTGTAGCCAAAGCGCCACCTGCACTCGCAGCGATCGGCAGCGTCCACACGCCAGCATTGAATTTAAGAGTTGCTCCCAATACGAAATACAAGGACGCTCCCAATGCAGCGCCACTTGAAGTTCCCACCAGCCCCGGCTCAACAATCGGATTGCGAAACAATGCTTGCATCAACACGCCCGCCATCGCAAGGCTTGCTCCCACAAAAAGGCACGTGATCGCTCTAGGCAATCGGATGTCGAGGAAGATGCGTTCGTTCAAGGTTTGGTCGCTGGAAGAAAAATAATTTGATAACGAAGAGAAAATTTCTTCGGCACTAATCACGATCGCGCCAAAGCGCAACGAAAAGAAAAAGACGACCACCAATGTGATCGTCAATAAAATCCAGACCGTCTTATAATTTCTACTTAGCTGCATCCTGCCGAATGAGCTTTTGCAGATTCAAAACAATTTCGCCCGTGCGCGGCCCGAGGTAAACCATGTCATGTTCTTCCACGCGGAAGATGCGGTTGCTTTTCGCAGCCTTCGTTCCGGCTACACCGGGAAGTTCTTTGATCTTATCCAATGAACCTAACTGATCATAACCAAAATCAGTAAGCAAGATCACGTCAGGATCTGTCTTGGCAACTGTCTCGGGCGAAAGTTGCATCATGCCGCGCTCACCGTCAAGTGGAATTTCTCCGCCTGCCCAGTGGATCAACTTCGCTGAGGTAGAGTTCTTCGTCATGGTGAGGTAAACATTATTGGCACGACCAAAGTGGATGATCATCACTTTCGGTTTGTCTTTCAACGTAGCTGCCGCATCGGTTGCCATCTTCATGTCGGCATCCAGTTTTGCATTCAATGAGTCCGCTTCCTTTTTTTTCTGGAAGTAATCGCCCATCTCAGAGATGAGGGCTTTCGCGGATTCAATGCTATCGCCTTTTGTTTTGAAAACCATCATCGGGATTTTCAAATCCGTCAATTGCTTCATTACTTGTTCGGGGCCAACGTTGTTGTCATGAATTACCAAAGTTGGTTTCGTAGAAAGAATTCCTTCTGCACTCAACGCCCGGTGGTACCCCACCGTCTGCAACTTTTTTATTTCAGGAGGGTACGTGCTCGATAAGTCAACGGCAACCAAATCTTTCTGTGCACCGAGCGCAAAAATGATTTCGTTGTATTGCTTCGAGAGGCAAACAATTCGAGCTGCCTGCTCTTCTTTTTGTTCTTTATTGGCAAAGCGACCGCAGGAGGCAAGGGCAAATGCGATGATCGGAATCAGATAGTTTTTCATTCTCTTAAATTTAATCTCAACGGGCAGCCTTTCGCTACAAGCTGTTAGCAAAATGCCAGCAGCCTGTAGTCGAAAGACCATTGGTTTAAAAAGTATATTTCAAATTCACGCTTGCAAAATAATTTACCCAACGCGGTCCAGGCAAATAAGTATCGGGCTGTTGGTTGATAAACACCATCTGATAGTATTGCGAGTTGGTAATATTGTTCGCACCAAATGATGCATCCAAATCAAAATGTTGACCGAACGATTTGCGATAGCCAATCTTGGCGTTCAATAAGTTGTACTCATTCGTCATGATTGAATTGTCGGAAACAATCGGCATGGCGTCACGATGCAAATACGTAGCGTTCAAATAAAAGCCTTTGTTCGATAAAACATCGATACCGAAGTTATAAACATTCTT
>CAZECP010000110.1:0-13357 GCA_964510765.1 uncultured Ohtaekwangia sp.
ATGATTCACTTCATTTTTGAAAATGATTATGTAATCTGTGAGTTGGATGACTCCGTGCCTGTTTTGAAACATCGGTGGAAGGAGGAAGCACCGGGAGAAATTTTCAGGAAAAACTTAATTGACATTCAGCGACACTACACTGAACTCTCGAAAGACTATCCGCATCTTGCATGGCTGGCGGATACTCAACTACTCGGAGAGGTGGATGAAGAGACGGAAAAGTGGTTTGCAAATGTGTGGGATGACTTGCTTTTTAATCAGGCAAAAGTCAAAATACATGCGGTGATTCTCGGAGACGATTTTTTTGCTGAGTATCCGATGGAAAAATTCAAAATGGATGCGGAGTTGAAATTTTGCAAGCAAGGTGTGCTGCTGGGCGTATTTTCTGATGAGCAGGATGCCTACGATTGGATGAAGACGAGATAATCTAATCTCTTAGTTCAAATTTTTCCCTCTTATATCTCGAATCATCATTGCTGTGCTAAAATTATTCAGGCATATTTGCAGCCGGAAAATTCAACTCAAATCTTATGGATTTAAAATCAGTACCTCTGCAGCAAGTACACGAAAAACTGGGCGCGAAAATGGTTCCCTTTGCCGGCTATAATATGCCTGTGCGGTATTCTTCCGATATCGAAGAACACATGGCTGTGCGCAATGGCGTGGGTGTATTCGATGTGAGCCACATGGGTGAATTTAAAATTGAAGGGCCGAATGCATTGGATTTAATTCAGCGAGTAACAAGCAATGATGCAAGTAAGTTGGTGAATGGCCAGGCACAATACTCATGCCTTCCAAATGAAACGGGAGGAATCGTTGATGACCTGATCGTGTATAAAATCAAAGACGAAGATTATCTCATCGTGGTGAATGCTTCCAATATCGAAAAAGATTGGAATTGGTTTGTGAAACACAACACGAAAGGGGCGATGATGAAAAATATTTCGGATGACATTTGTCTCTTTGCTGTGCAAGGCCCCAAGGCTGCCGGTGTTCTTCAGAAGCTGACGAAAACTGATCTTGGCGCGATCAAGTATTATCATTTCACAATTGGTGAATTTGCCGGTGTGAGCGATGTGATCATGAGCAATACCGGCTACACGGGCGCGGGCGGTTTTGAAATTTATGTGAATAAAAATTCCGCTGAGAAAGTTTGGAATTCAATTTTTGAAGCAGGCAAAGATGAAAATATAAAACCGATTGGCCTCGGAGCCCGCGACACACTGCGCCTGGAAATGGGTTTTTGTCTTTATGGAAATGACATTGATGACACCACTTCTCCACTGGAAGCAGGGCTTGGTTGGATTACCAAATTCACAAAAGACTTTACTAACTCTGTTTCTTTGAAAAGACAAAAAGAAGAAGGCGTTCAGAAAAAACTGGTGGGGTTCAAAATGGTTGACAAAGGTATTCCTCGCCATGACTATCAGCTAAAAAATTCCGCAGGTGAAGTGATCGGAAAGGTAACTTCCGGAACGATGTCTCCTGTGCTGGGAATTGGGATTGGGCTCGGTTATGTAACTACAGCTAATGCAAATCAAGGCTCGGAGATTTTTGTTGATGTAAGGGGAAAGGGATTAAAAGCGGTTATTAGTAAACTTCCATTGATCTGAACTGTGATTCGGAAATACCCGACTCGAATTTCATAGGCTTCAGAATAAAAAATTCAAGCAAATCATATTTTATCCTGGTTCTGACCAATGAAAACAATAGATGTTTGTCTCAGTCCTGAGTTGATGCACTTGTACGATTTGAAAGACCGCACGGTAGTGGTGGTTGATATACTTCGCGCTACCTCGTGCATGGTTACTGCATTTGCACATGGTGTGGAGAGTATCATTCCTTTTGCCAATCTTGAAGAATGCAGGAAAATGAAATTCAAAGGCTACATTACTTCAGGCGAGCGCGATGGAAAAAAGGTAGAAGGCTTTGACAAAGGCAATTCCCCTTTTGAATACATGGACGATCACGTCCGGGGGATGAAAATCGCCTTCACAACCACGAACGGAACACAAGCTATTGAAAAAGCAAAGGACGCGAGGGAAGTTATCATCGGATCGTTTTTGAATCTGACAGCTGTCGCAAAATATTTGTTGCTCGGTGAAAACAATGCATTGATTGTGTGCGCGGGATGGAAAGGAAAAGTAAACCTGGAGGACACGCTTTTTGCCGGAGCAATCGTTGAAAAATTAAAAGATTATCTCGGTCCTGATTGTGACGCACCACTGGCGGCTCAGCATCTTTATAATATCGCAAGGAATGACATGGTCACCTTTCTGAACTCGTCTTCACATGTGCGAAGATTGAATAAATTAAATATTCATGATGACCTGAAGTTTTGTGTAACTCCTGATCAATATGCAGTGTTGCCCAGGTTAAAGAATGGAGTTTTGGTTGCTTGATTTATTTGCGGTCGAACACGACTTCTCCTCCAACCATCGTTTTCAAAACTTTCACTTCCCAAATTTTTTCTGGCGCAATTATAAAAAGATCCTGATCGAGAATCACCAGGTCGGCAAGTTTACCCTTCTCGAGTGAACCCTTGATTTTTTCATCAAACGATGCATAAGCCCCATCAATGGTGTAGGCGGTGAGCGCTTGTGCAACAGAAATCTTTTGCTCAGGAAACCAGCCATCCGGGTTTTTGTTGTCCAACGTTCTGCGTGTGACAGCCGCATAGATTCCTTCCAGCGGGGTAGCCGGAGCCACTGGCCAATCACTGCCAAAGGCAACTATTGCATTTTGATGAATCATTGAATTGAATGCATAGGTTGTTTTCGCCCTTTCTCTTCCAATCAATTTTTCTGCAAAGCGACCATCATCAATGGCATGATAAGGTTGCATGCTCGCAATAACATGTAATTGCGAGAATCGAGGAATGTCAAGTGGGGCGATGTGCTGCACATGTTCGATACGAAAGCGCCTGTCTCTTAAGCCATTTTCATTTTCAACTTTCTGAAAAATGTTTAACAAAGTATGAATCGCCTTATCGCCAATCGCGTGGATCATAACGTGAAGATCAGCAGAATCAGCAGACTTGGTTAATCGGTAAAGTTTTTCTTCAGAGTTGACAAAGAAACCGGAGTCGGTTGGTGAATCTGAAAATGGTTTGAAGAATGCTGCGGTATGTGAGCCGAGTGCACCATCTACAAATGCTTTTAGCAATCCAATCTTCAACCACTTATCCCCACGGCCCTTTGCATCAATTTCTGTTTTTAATTCTTTCCACTGATCAAGCATCCGTCCTGCATAGATGCGCGTGATGAGTTTATTTCTTGAGTGCGCCCGTTCAAATGCTTCGAGTCCACCGTACATGCTGTGAACACTTGTGACACCTTGGGCAGCTACATAGTTCATCGCTGTTTGCAGTGCTTCATCTTCTGCTTCGGGTGAGGACGCGGGGATCACTTTATCAATTAAATCTTTGGCATTGTCTTTCAATACTCCTGTTATTCTTCCATGCCTATCGCGAACGATCGTTCCTCCGGAAACCTCTTTCACCTCGTCTGTGATTCCGGCTGCCTTCAGTGCGGCAGTATTTGCAAGCGACATGTGACCATCCAATCTTGAAATCCAAACCGGATTATTCGGAGTCACCGCATCTATCCAATTCCGATCGGGTAATTCGCCTCCCCAGTTTTCATGATCCCAAATTCCACCTGTTATCCATTCGCCTTCCTTTCTGGTTTTGGCAAAGTCGGCAATGCGTTTCACAAATTCTTCCTTTGTTTTCGCATCGCGTAATTGAACTGATGAAAGAGTGAAACCTCCTTCCAGAAAATGAGTGTGAGAATCGATGAAACCGGGAACAATCAATTGCCCTTTTTCACATCGGAATACTTTTGTGTTTTCAACTTTCAGTTTCAAAATATCATTCTCATTGCCCACGGCAATAATTGAATCTCCCGAAATAGCAACCCCTTCTGCCCAAGGTTGTTTGGCATTTGCGGTCCAGATTTTACCAATGATGATTTGCTCGGCAGGAGTTGTCTCTTTTGAACAGGCGAACAAGAGCAGAATGCCGAAGAAAAAAAATACTTTCTTCATTTCAGTTTGGGATTTTGGTGATGACGGTCTTTGTCGCGATTCGTTTTCTTTTCCATATTTTTTTGAAAGGCTTCTGTCAGATTAATGCCGGTTTGATTGGCAAGGCAAATCAATACCCAAAGCACATCCGCCATCTCATCGCCCAGATCTTTATTTTTATCGGACTCCTTTTCTGATTGTTCACCATATCTGCGGGCTATGATTCGTGCAAGCTCACCTACCTCTTCAGTGAGAATAGCCATATTGGTAAGTTCATTGAAATAGCGGACACCATGTGTCTTGATCCATTGATCAACCAGGCGCTGCGCGGTGTTTAATTCCATAATCTAAACATATTGGTGCAGAAATCTTTAGTTCATTTCACAATTATTTCTTCGTGGCAAAACAAATCCCACAATAACTGCCTCTTTGCTGAGACATTTTTTGAAGAAAAAATAAATCTTGCCAATAAAAAATGACTTTCATTCAAAATTATTACATCCACTCACTTAATAAAGCTTGATTTTGTAATTTAAAACTTCGTTGAAACCTAAATCTGTTCCATGAAAAAACTATACCCCGTCCTTATTTCTATTTTAGGACTATCTGTCTTTCTCTCGCACCCCACTTTTGGCCAGGACCAACCGAAGAAACCCGGTGTAAACATCATCATCACTCAATCGCCCAAAATCATTGTGAAAGTGGCGGCTGTTACCAATAATCTTTGTAATGGCGAAAACAAAGGTGCCATAAATATTGAGCCTTCGGGTGGGTATCCACCATATAAATATCATTGGTCGAGCGGTGATACTACGCAGGATGTGGCCGCTCTGAAAGCGGGGATGTATCGTGTGGCTGTTTATGATGGATTTTCATGTAGTGATACCTTGACGATCGAAGTAAAAGAACCACAAAAACTAGAGACCACAATTCTAAAAACCACTGACATTCTCTGTTATGGTTATAATAATGGCGAAGTTGATATTGCCGTAAAAGGTGGAAAAGCTCCGTATCAGTTTCACTGGAGCAATGGAGCGCGCACTGAAGATTTGAAAGGTGTAAACTCAGGAGAATATTCTGTATTGATTACCGATGCTAACTCTTGCCAGGAAATTGTGACAGCCGAAGTTAAAGAGAAGCCTCTCATTGTGCGGTCACTTGATGATATTCAAAACATAAAGTGTAGCGGGGACCAGACAGGAAGTATTGATTTGAATGTATCAGGCGGGGTTGCTCCTTATTCATTTGAATGGAACAATGGAGCAACATCAGAAGACTTAAAGAATCTGAAAGCTGGTGTTTATGAAGTGGTAGTAAAGGATTCAAAGGGTTGCACGGAAGTTTCTTCAACCAAGGTGATTGAACCTGCACCGCTAACTGTAAACTTTGATGAAGTGAAAAACCTTCGGTGCTCAGGTGATACAGGCGGTGCCATCAATATCGATGTGACAGGTGGAAAGCAACCCTATATTTATCAATGGAACAACGGAGCTTCAACACAAGATATTACTGGCGTGCCAGCTGGAAAATATACGGTAAAAATAACGGACGTTAATGGCTGCGTGAATAGCACTACAAAGGAAATCACCGAACCTCCTGTGTTGATTGTGACCCTAAAAGATGTGAAAGACGTGACCTTCAATGGCGGAAAGAATGGATCAATTGATATTGATGTGAACGGTGGATCACAACCTTATAAATACAAATGGAGTAACAACAGTGTGACACAAGACATTGCGGGCCTTGAAGCTGGTTCTTACTCGGTGAGAATCACAGATGGAGCCGGTTGTGCAAAAATGCTGAGTGCAGCCGTGACGCAGCCTTCCACGCTGGTAGCTCAGATAGATAACGTGACGCAAATAGCTTGTAATGGAAATAAGACTGGAGAAATCAATGTGTCAGTAGCGGGTGGAGTATCGCCCTACAAATTTGCCTGGAGCAACGGAGAGAGTACAAAAGATTTGAAAGGGCTTGGCGCTGGTAAATATTCATTGCTCATCACAGATCAAAATGGAAACACAAAGCGGGTGGAAGCGACTATCACCGAGCCACCTCTTTTCAAATCGAGTGTAGTTAAAACTACAAACGTCACTTGTTTTGGAACGAGCAACGGAGCCATTGATATAACTGCTGATGGCGGAATGGCTCCTTATCGCTATAGATGGAGCAATGGACAGTCTTCACAAGATGTGATCAATATTCCGGCAGGTCCGTATTCAGTGAAAATTTCTGATGCAAATGGATGCGAGAATGAATTGTCAGCAAACATAACTCAACCGGAAGCAGTGAAGTTAACATTGGATAACTCAACTAATATCGCTTGCAACGGACAAAGCACGGGCGCGGTTAATTTGACAGTAACGGGAGGTGTTGTTCCCTATCAATATAAATGGAGCAATGGAGCAACTACCGAAGACGTGAAGGGTTTAAAGGCAGGTAACTATTCTGTTCAGGTGAAAGACAGCAAAGGTTGTGGCGATCAATTGGCCGTTCAAATTACGGAGCCACGTACGTTAGTTGTAACAGAAGCCGGTTTAAAGCAGGTGGACTGCAAGAATAATAACACAGGAGCAATTTCAGTGAATGTATCCGGTGGCGTGCTCCCCTACAAATATGCCTGGAGTTCGGGCGATACTTCAAAAAATCTGGCCAACATCAAAGCGGGAACCTATGCTTTAAAAGTGACTGATAAAAACGGTTGCGCTTCCAATATCACAAGAAATATCACAGAGCCAACCAAACTCGTTCATCAATTGGATGGTATTGCCAACGTGATGTGCTTCGGAGATTCAAAAGGAGCTGTGAACATCAGCGTATCTGGTGGTGTTGCTCCCTATTCATATCATTGGAATAATGGTGCGATCACGCAAGACATTAGTGGTGTGAAGGCCGGACGTTATTCTGTTCAGATACATGATGCCAATAATTGTTCGGATTCCTTATCGGTAAATATTCGCGAAAATAAGGCGCTCGCTTCAAAAGTTACACCACAAGATATTTCTTGCTTCGGGCTAAAGACGGGGTCAGTTGATATCTCCATAACAGGTGGTGTGCGTCCTTATCGTTATCAATGGAGCAACAATGCAAAGACTGAGGATATTGCCGGATTAGGAGCTGGAAATTATTCAGTAATTGTTCGTGACTCTGTTGGGTGTACGCTTCACGCAGATGCGCGAATCATCGAGCCGCCAAAATTGGTCGCCAGCCTTCAGTCATACAATGACATTAATTGCAATGGAAATAAAACCGGAGCGATCTCCATTAAAATTACTGGTGGAACATTGCCATACAAATACAAGTGGAACAATGGCGACACTACTTTGAATCTTGCAAATGTTGGTGCAGGCAATTATACATTCTCCGTAACCGACAAAGGTACCTGCAGCCAAACTGTAACGGCAACTTTATCGCAGCCAACGAAAGTTGATTACGCAATTAAATCGGTAACAAATGTTTCTTGCTTCAACGACAAGAGTGGAGCAGTTGATCTTTCCGTCTCAGGTGGAGTTGGCCCATACATTTATAAATGGAACAACGGAGCAAGCTCGCAAGACCTGGAGAGCGTTGGCGCAGGCAAATACAACGTAGATATCACAGATGCAAAAGGTTGTAAGCAGTCGATTGGCGCTGAAATCACACAGCCAACCGAATTACTTGTGAAACTTGACACGATCAATCACATTCAATGTTTTGGAAACAGAAACGGAGCTGTGTTCATTTCTGTAAATGGTGGTGTGGCTCCGTATAAATATTTGTGGAGCAACGGAGCAACGATTCAAGATATCAGTCAATTACCTGCCGGCCAATACAATGTCACAGTGTCTGATGCAAAAGGTTGTATCAAAACTCTTTCAGCAACAGTAAAACAACCGACCCAGTTGGTGGCGAAGCTTGGCGAAGTAAAGAACATAAGTTGCTTTGGTGAAAAGACGGGATCGATTCCTGTTCAGGTAATCGGAGGTGTTACTCCCTACTCGTTCAAATGGAGCAACGGTTCTAGTTCACAAAACTTGGAGAATGTGGGAGCGGGAACTTATTCGGTAGTGATCACTGACAAAAATGGTTGTACCCAAACATTGTCAGCAACGATCAGCCAGCCTGCTAAATTGGTGGCAAGCATTCTTACTACAAAAGATGTAGCCTGCTATGATGGCTCCACAGGCTCGATTAACGTGTCTGTTATTGGCGGCACGCAGCCGTATCAATACAAGTGGAACAATGGTGTGACCTCACGCGACCTCACCGACACAAAAGCCGGCAGCTACAGATTGTTGATCACGGATGCAAGCGGATGCCGCGACTCAACGATTGCAGCAACTATCAAACAACCCACATTGCTTGACGCAAAGATCAACAAGGTCACCAATATCGCGCAGTATGGCTTGAGCACCGGTGCAATTGATGTGAACGTGAATGGAGGTGTGCAACCCTATCGTTACAGTTGGAGCAATGGCGCAATCACACAAGATATTGTTGGTGTGCCAGGTGGAAACTATGCGTTGAAAGTGGTGGATAACAATGGTTGTGAAAAATCAGTGGAAGCAACTATCACGCAGCCACCGCCACTGGTAGTGAAGTTGTTGTCAGTTCAGGATTTGAAATGCGCGAACGACAAGACTGGAAATGTAAGCATCGATGTAACGGGAGGAGTTCCACCGTACCGCTACAAGTGGAGCAACGGAGATTCAACAAAGAATTTAACCAACGTTGCGGCTGGCGATTACCTTGTGACTGTTTCGGATGGCACAGGTTACAAGCAAATCTTGAACGCGAAAGTTGCTCAGCCTTCAGCAATCAATGCGCAAATCAATCTCGCTAAAAGCTTGGCTTGTAACAACGACAATTCGGGCATGATTCATGTGACTGTTTCAGGTGGAAATCAACCATATAAGTTTGCTTGGAACAGTGGACAAGCTACGGAAGACTTGACCAACGTTCCTGCCGGAGATTACACATTAACAATCACCGACAATAAAGGCTGCTCTGAATCGGTGAAAGCAACACTCACGCAACCTGATCCATTTGTTGCGAAAGTGGTTGATACAAAAAATGTTTCTTGCAAAGGAGATAAACAAGGCGAAGTGAGGATTGACGTGAGCGGTGGTGTAGCTCCCTACAAATATTTGTGGAGCAATGGTGATAAAGTGAAAGACATTGTGAATGTTGTAGCAGGAAATTATACAGTACTTGTTTCTGACGCTAACAACTGCGTTCAAAATTTGAAAGCTAGTATAATCGAACCTGCCGAACTTATTGCTACACTCGGTTCGGTAATCAATAACAATTGCTTTGGTCAGAATAACGGTAGCATCCAGGTATCAGTAAGCGGAGGAACATCTCCTTTCAAATACATTTGGAACTCAGGTGATTCAACTCAAAATCTGAGCAATCTGGCAGCAGGCGATTATAGTTTAACGGTGAGAGACGCTAAAGGATGTAGCAAGTTGCTCAAGGCTTCGATCACAAGCCCCGTTCTGCTGGAAGCAAAGTTGAACAATGTTGTGAATATAAAATGCTATGGAGAAAAAACAGGAGCGATCACTGTTGATGTAAATGGAGGTTCAGCTCCTTACACGTTCAATTGGAATGATGGCAATACGAAACAAAATCTCACAACGATCCCTGCCGGTGACTATTCGCTTACGGTGAAAGACAACAAGGGTTGTACAAGCGTTGTCAGCACTAAAGTAGCGCAGCCTGGCCAGCTTCTGGTTTCGCTTGATACGATTCATAATGTTCGTTGTGCCGGAGAAGCAAAAGGTTTCATTGACATCAGCGTGGCGGGCGGAGTTGCACCTTATGTTTACTTGTGGAGCAATGGAATTAAAACCGAAGACCTCGTGAGTACGGGGGCAGGAAATTATTCGGTGAAAGTGCAGGACCAGAATGGATGTACAACCACGCAGTCGGCATCGGTTACAGAGCCTCCTAAGTTTTCATTGGTGTTGGATTCATTGGTGAATGTTCCGTGCTCAAGTCAGGAGTCCGGAAAAATTGTGGTACGAGGAACAGGGGGTGTGCAGCCTTACAACTATTTGTGGAACAACGGCTCAACTAAAAATTATGTGCGCAATGTTGCTGCAGGCGACTACTCTGTTAATTCAACAGATGCAAATGGATGTAAAGCAAGTTATGCTGCAAACATCACACAGCCGACCAGGTTGCTCAAGTCAATCGATGCTATCACCGATATCCGTTGCAATGGAGAAAAATCGGGAGCAGTGTATGTTACCGTGTTGGAAGGCGTAGCACCCTATAAATTTAAATGGAACAATGGAGCGGAGACCGAAGATATTTCAAACTTGCCTGCCGGCAACTATACCCTCACCATTACTGAAGCAAATGGATGTGAGAGTAAACTGGATGCCACAATCGAAGAGCCAGCTCTATTTGATGCGAAAGTGTCTGCGAAGGATGACATCAAATGCTATGGACTTGCAACAGGTTCTATTGATATTGCAGTGACAGGTGGTGTGCAGCCTTATCAATATGCATGGAGCAACGGAAGCAAAGAACAAGACTTGTCGAAACTGAAGGCTGATTCTTATTCAGTTCTTGTAACGGATGGTAATGGTTGCTTGCGCACCATTCATACACAGATAACTGAACCTACTCAACTTGCCTTACATATTGACTCTGTGCGAAACGTAAAATGCTGCGGTGATGCGAGTGGCGCGATCTTCATCACTGTAACAGGTGGTGTGAAACCTTATACTTACTTGTGGAGTCATGGCGCTACAACTGAAGACATTCAAAACCTGACGCTCGGTGTTTATACGGTGAATGTAACGGATGCGAATGGTTGTGTAGTTTCAACGCCTGATGAGATGAGCTTGTATGAGCAAGTGGTTTCAAAAGGTATGTTCTCCACTCGTGATATTTTGTTCGATGTAGCGAAGGCAACAATTAAACCACAGTCATTCACAACCATTAACAAGATTGCAACCTTCATGAAAGAGTATCCAAGCATATCCTTCAGTATTGAAGGGCATACTGATAGCGATGGCGATGCAGTAGCGAATCAGAAACTTTCAGAGGCAAGGGCGGAAGCAATCAAACAAGCCCTGATCAAATTCGGTATCCGCGACTATCGACTGCGTGCGAGAGGCTGGGGTGAAGCCAAACCCATCGCCACTAACCTCACCACGGAAGGTAAATCTCAAAACAGACGAGTTGAGTTTATCAGCTTGACCGGAACATTGAAAGGAGACTTTACAGAGATCAACAAATAATTTAAATTGATTCTGAATAAAATCCCGGTTAGAAAATGACCGGGATTTTTTATTCCACCAGCTCCTCAAAATCAATTCCCATTACTTCAAATTTTTCCCAGCCTACAAAGTCATAGTGCCACCACTCGGTTACATATACTTTGAATCCGTTTTTCTCCATGACGGA
This sequence comes from uncultured Ohtaekwangia sp., assembly GCA_964510765.1. Taxonomy (GTDB): domain Bacteria; phylum Bacteroidota; class Bacteroidia; order Cytophagales; family Cyclobacteriaceae; genus ELB16-189. The sequence continues at coordinate 11,425 of CAZECP010000110.1, forward strand.
AATGATTGTCTCGCGGTTTTTTCGGATGGTGGGATCAGCCACGGCAGTTGAAGGCCACGATTCTTTTTGCATCGCGTCCCACTCGGTAGGCATTTGTAGTTCTTTTCCTGTTTTCAAATCCACCAATGTCATGTCTATCGCGCAACCGCGATTGTGACGCGAGCCTTTGTAAGGATTGGCCACATAGGTAGTGTCGCCTTTCATCAATTCATAAAATTTTACGGTCGCAGAATACGGACGATAGGCATCGTACACCTTGATTCCATAACCAAGTTTTTTAAAATCGGCTTGTGCTTGCTTCAACGCTTCTGCCACTGGCTTCCGCGCATATGCCTTCGCGAGATTGTAAACTTTTGCCCCGGTAAAATTATGGGTGGTAGCATAACGAACATCAAGAACGATTCCCGGAATAAATTTTTCAAGGTCAACTAATTCTTTTTCAGGATTTGATTTGATCGATTCTTTGTATTGCGACAAGGTGACGGGCTTGATTCCGTATTTACTTTGTGACAAGGCCACAACCGGGCATAGAAGAAGTGCAAATAATATTTTCATATTTCAAGATAAATAAGTTTCCCAAAATTCATGACAACACAATTCACCTTCAATCGCCAGATCGACAATGATGACATCAAAAATTTGAAAAACAAAAGATAGTTTCACGCAAAGACGCTAAGTCGCAAAGCAAATTCCTTCGCGCTTCTGCGTCTTTGCGTGAAATGTTTATTGAGGCTTTGTAGTACTCTCCTGTGCCTCCAGCAAAAATGCTTTGATGAAATTATCCAAGTCACCATCCAGCACGTTCTGTGCATCGTGGCGCTCTTCGCCTGTGCGTGCGTCTTTCACCAGCTTGTACGGGTGCAACACATAGTTGCGTATCTGAGAGCCGAAGTCGATTTTCATTTTGCCTGCTTCAATCTTGTCGCGCTCGGCATTGCGCTTCTCCATCTCGCGCTGATACAGTTTTGATTTCAACATCTGCATAGCGCGCTCACGGTTGGCGTGCTGACTGCGTTCCACCTGGCATACAATCACGATGCCCGTGGGCTTGTGCGTGAGTTGCACTTTTGTCTCCACTTTATTCACGTTCTGTCCACCTGCACCGCCCGAGCGCGAAGTCTGTAACTCCACATCGGCAGGGTTCACTTCAATCTCAATGGTGTCATCTACTTTAGGATATACGAACACAGATGCAAACGAAGTATGCCTGCGCTGATTTGAATCGAACGGAGAAATGCGCACCAGGCGGTGTACACCGATTTCCGATTTCAGTTTGCCATACGCAAACGCGCCTTCAAATTCCAACGTGCTTGATTTGATGCCCGCCACTTCACCAGGCTGGTAATCGATCTGCGACACTTTGTATCCGTTCTTCTCGCCCCACATAATGTACATGCGGTTGAGCATGTCGGCCCAGTCGTTGCTCTCCGTGCCGCCTGCGCCCGGATTTATTTCGAGCACTGCGCCAAGCTGGTCTTCCTCCTTGCTCAGCATCTTTTTGAATTCGAGCTCTTCCACCGCCTGCGCCACGATTTTATATTCCTTGTCGAGCTCCTCTTCCGAAGTATCGCCCGCCTCGTGAAATTCATTCAGCACCTCCAGGTCTTCGAGCTGGCGCGAGACTTTGTCATACGCATCCGTCCATACCTTCTTGGTGCGAATGTTTTTTAAAATGGTTTCTGCTTGTTTCGGATTATTCCAAAAGTCATTTTGGTGAGTGATCCGTTCCTCATCTTCGATTTCTACTACCTTGCGATCGTAGTCAAAGATACCTCCTCAGTGCCCCAACGCGGGCTCTCAAGTCTTTCAACTGGTCTGTAGTCATTGTAAAAATTTTGGCGAAGGTAACGCAATTGGTTTCACGTTGCAAGTTTCGGGTCTGTCGGGAAAATATCAGATCAATTCAAATGAAAACAAATTGATCATCACCCGA
>CAZECP010000111.1:0-13175 GCA_964510765.1 uncultured Ohtaekwangia sp.
CCAAAACAGACAAATTTATTGCAGGCAATCGCGAAAAATGGAGGGCAACTGATGTCGTGTCTGCCGAAAACGAAAAATGGCCAACTAGAAAATTTTTGTTTGGAGTTTCTGCCGGGGACAACTTGGTGTTCTTCTATTGGCATGGAGGGATAGGAAAACACCTTCACATCGTCCTTGTTGAAGATAAGAACTATTTAAAGCCGACAGGTTTTGTCACTCTTAACAATTGGGACATACTTAATAAGCTCGACTATGAAGGCAGACTAAGAGATATCAAATCGACTAAGTTGGACCCTTTTGCTAAGCCAACTGACATATGCGTACAACGAGGACGTGTTAGCACAGACATTGATCCATTCTAGCCGCACGGCCTACAACATGGGTAGCTGTTGCACGACTACACTTTCGGAAAAATCGAGATAGGTAGCGGTTTTTGTTGATAACGCTGTTGACAACTCATCAACGCGATGCTTTGTTTTCAGTCGTTCACAATTCCTCTAAGATATAACACGAACACCCTGCAGCAATCTCGTTAAGAGATGGCGCAGGGTGTTTTCAAGGTCTGAGGCACTCAATTATTTATCGCGCATCATCACGGCCCGCTCCACAAAGGCATCTGCCCATTTCTCAACGGCATGGGTGGCGGCAGCCTTGTATTTGTCGCGCGTGGTCTGAATGAGCATGGGTGTAAGTTCTTTGCGGAAGGCGAATTGCTTGGCAAGGCCACTTCTTGCTTTTGAAACATCTTCCGTCATAGAAGTTGCATAGTTGCCTTCCACCGGTATATCGTTCCATTGATATAGAAACTCGGGCCAGCCCTTGCTGCCCCAGATGTAGGTCCATTGTTTGTTATCCTGGTCGCCCACCATCATTTGCGCATGCACACCCCAGGTATATTTTTGCGTAGTCACTTCGGGGTAATACCAGCCATCGAAGAGATTCTTTCGTTCAGTTGTTTTAATATCGAGGTTAACCGCTACATCTGCAAAGTCAACATTTACTTTGAAGGATGCAGCCGTACCAAACTCCTTGGCAAATTCCATGGCTCTTTTTCCTTTGCCACCGGCAAAGCCGGCAGCGCCATGGTGCACGATCTTGCCTTTGTTGGCTGTGCACACAATCCACTCGTTGCCACCGCCTTCTTTTTTTGAATCATCTTTTTCATCGTCATCCCCGATTTTCTGGTAAAACTCGGAGGCGGTCATTTGATTCCAGCCTACGGTATCAATTCCATTCGCCTTTAGTTTCTTCTGAAAATAGGAGTAGAAGTGATCGGTGATTCCCTGGAAGTCATCTTGTGAAGGTTCGCCATCTGTAAATTCGAGATAGGCCGTTACTCTCGCACCGGCAATCTTACCGGAGCTTCGTTCCTGTGCAATGGTTTTTGCGGTGGTAGTGAGTTTGTAGTTAACCGTGAGCTCCGTTATCGCTAATTTTTTAATCTTGGGTACAATCTTGGATTGTTCCCATCTGAATCTGCTGGCATCGGTTTTCTCTTGTGCCCCGTCTTTTTTCTTTTGTGCTATGGACGTGCCCAGGGCAAACAGTGCCGCGACAGCCAGTAGAATTTTCTTATTCATAATCGTGTAGTTTGTTTGTCGTTTTGAGTATCAAAGAAAGTGGCCCAGGCGAATCTTCTCAATCCCTATATTTTGGTAATTTGCGAATACCGAGAAGTAGGTATATGATCAAAAACTATTTTTTGTTCCGGGCTCTGAAAAAATGCAGTGTGCTTCTTTTAGCATGCGTCACCTTTCACACCTTCTCTCAAAACAAAAACCTTGACAGCCTTAAGACAGCCTTGAAAAGTGCGGAAGGAAAAAGCAAAGTCTCGACTCTCCTTGAATTGTGCTGGGGTTATCGTTTCATCAATGCTGATACTGCCCGAAAATATGGACTGATAGCGCTGGAGCTTGCGCGAAAAAATAACATCGAAGACTATGAAGCAGAAGCCCTCAATAATATTGGAGTGACACACGAAGCCCAGGGAAACTACGAGGAGGCCATGACCTATGAACGGAAGGCGCTCGAAATCCGTAAACGACTTGGCGATGATTTGAAAACCGCCAACACACTCAATACACTTGGCATTATCCATGATGAAAAGGGCGAGTACCAGGAGGCGCTGGCTTATTATTTTGATGCCCGCAAAATTTATGAATCGCTGAAAGAAGAAAGCAAGATTGCCATGGTGCTTACCAACATTGGCATTGTGCTGCGTGCTCAAAAAGAATATAAGAATGTGGTTACGTATTACCGGCAGGCGATGAACATTTATCAGAAGCTGGATAATAAGTTTGGGCTTGCGGCTTGCCATTCCAACCTGGGGGCCGTGTATCTGAATATTCCCAACTATGATAGCGCTATTTTTTATTCCCTTCAGGCAAGCAAGGAATTTGAAGAACAAAATATCCGGCAGTTTCTTCCTACCACGTTGAGCAATGCAGCCATTGCGTTTGACAGGTCAGGACAGTATGAGAAATCAAGAAAATATTTTCTGCAGGCCAGGAAATTTCATGAAGAGTACAACAACAAAAAGGAATTGTCATTCACCCTTTCACAGCTCGCACGTTTGGAGAGCAAGCTGGGGAATTATCCGGTAGCTGTTCAAAATGCAGAGGAGGCGCTGGCCATAGCGACTAAAATAAAAGCGATGGAGCAGATTATGCAGGCCCACGAAGCCTTGGCGGAAGTAAAAGCAAATGCACAAAACTTTAAGGATGCCTATGCTGAGCATATTCTTTTCATGCAGGCAAAAGATTCTTTATTTCAGAAAGAAAAAGCAAAGTCGCTGCTGGAGTTGCAGACCAAGTATGAAACGGAAAAGCACAAGCAGGAGATCACACTTTTAAACCAGGAAAATGAATTGAAGTCCACGGTGATTGAGCGCAATTACCTGGTCATTGGCGGGCTTGCGCTGGTGCTGGTTCTGTTGGTGATGATTTTTTACTTGTGGCGCCTGCGAAGTATTCAAAGCCAAAAGGAGATTGCCCAGGAGCAGAAGGAGCGATTGCGCGAGGCGCAAATCAACGCGGTGATTGAATCACAGGAGCAGGAACGAAAGCGCTTTGCTGCCGACCTGCATGATGGCATGGGCCAGTTGATATCTGCTTTGCAATTGAATATCCAATCGATAAAAAATAAAAACGATCAGGAGAAAACAGTTTCGCTGGTAGAAAATTCTGAGCAATTACTCAACGATATTCAACAAGAGATTCGCAACATCGCCTTCAATTTGATGCCGCCCGTTCTGGGGAAGGAGGGGTTGATTCCTGCTGTGCGTGAATTGATCAGGAGAATTACGAAAGGTTCGGCCATAAAAGCTGAGTTCACTGTTCATGATGTTGACAACCGTTTTCCGGATGTTGTTGAAATTTCTGTTTACCGGATTATCCAGGAAGTTGTTTCCAATATTCTGAAACATGGAAGTGCCTCTCATCTCATCATAGCTTTCACGGGGTTTGAATCGGAAGTTGTTTTGACCATCGAAGATGATGGTGTTGGGTTTGACCTTTCGCGATTTCAAAACAGCACGCAAAGCAACGGCTGGCGCACCATCGAAACACGATTAAACCTTATCAAGGGGGAGGTTGAATATGATACGATGGTGGGGAGAAGAAATAATTCCGTTGTCATTCGCATTCCAAACGCAATTCGTACGCAAGGCGAATTCCCACTTCAAAAACAAAATACCGAGCCTTAGGTATTCCGGTCAAGGCTTTTATAATGTTGGTTTGTGATGCATTATGATTGCTGATGTGACTTGGTTTAATAAACGGTTTGAGCGAATTTTACTACCAATGAAAAAGTTTTCGGTTTTATTGGTGGATGATCATCGCATTTTGCTCGAAGGAATGACGAGCCTGATTCGGGAACCTTTCTTTACCAAGGAAACAGCTTCATCTGGCGCGGAAGCGCTGCGCTTAATCAAGTCCACCGATTTTGATTTGATGATTACCGACTATGAAATGCCGGGCATCAATGGGCTTGAATTGGTGAAGGCTGCCAAGGTTGCACAGCCCGAAATGAAAATAATCATCCTCAGCATGCATGATGACCCTTCGGTGGTGCGAGAGTTATTGAAAACGGGTGTGCTTGGATACATTTTGAAAAAGGATACGCACAAAAGTTTGACGGAAGCTTTGACCAAAGTGATAGAAGGAAAAAGATTTCTTAGCGATGAGATAGCCGAAATATTAATTAATCAACCGGAGGAAGAAGAAAAAGGAGTGCTCACTTCCCGTGAGGTTGAGATTCTGCGGTTGGTAGCAAAAGAATACAATAGCAGGCAAATAGCCGAAATACTTTTCATCAGTGAGCGAACGGTAGAAACACACCGGAAAAATATTTTGAGGAAGACGGGAGCCAGCAACCTTGTTGGGCTGATCAAATACGCTTATGCGAACAACCTGATATAAAAAAAGAGCCACACTGTTGCGTGGCTCTTTCTTGGTGTCAAAAGAAATTTTATTTCAATTTCAAAGGTTCATAATTCTTAAAAGGAGAGATACTCACCTTCTCCATCGCACTCCGGTATTCCGGCCAATTCTTCTCAAAGAATTTATTTACACGATCTACAATTTTAGTCACTTGTTCCTGCGCTTGTTGAAGCACGCGTTGGTCAGTGGCGCTCACAGCATCTCTTGAGGAGCCAATGTAAAACTGTGCGTTGCCAAGGTAAGAGACAGGTGCGGGATCTTTGGTAGAAGTGATTCCCTGCCGCTTGTCTTCCTTGCCAAGAGTGAAATCAAAAACGGAATTGATTGAATCTTTGATCGCCTTGCACTTGTCGGTTGCTTCTTTCAGATCGGTGCGTTTTGAGTCGGTGATTTTCTTTTCGAATTCATCAGCAATCTCTTTGGACTCGCGCAGTTGATCCATCGCTTTGCCGACAACTTCGGTCATCGATTCCAGTTGCTTTAAAAGTTTGTAGCGTGCTTCGATGTTGGGTGCGGAATTTGGGAAACGCGGATCGTACTTCACGCTGATCGAAGTTGAATCTTTCTGATCACCGAAAGTCATTCTCAATTTATAGGTGCCAGCCAACACTTGCAGTCCACCGCGCTCATTCGTGTTCCTCGACTTCTCGCGAGATGGATAGCCAACACCTTTTTCTTCGAGTCCCCAATACATTCTGTTGAGTCCATTGTCTTCCGGAGCTTTTTGTTTGATGGTGCGGATTTTTACTCCGCTCGCATTGAAGATTTCAAGTTTCAACGAATCGTAACTTGGTTTCTTCTCTTCTTTTTTATCTTCTTTCTTGTCGTCTTTCTTTTCTTCCGGCTTGGCGGTAGCTTTCTTGTCGTTCTTCTTATCGGTAGGTTTTACTTCTTCTTTTTTCTCTTCCTTCTTTTCTTCCGGCTTGTTGATTACATAAGAAATCATAGCACCAAACTCGCGGTTGGTTCCCTGGAACATGGCGTGTGCTGGGAAGTGCGTGCCCGACCAATTCAGATATTCTACTTCATATGCATCGGGCGGAGTGAAGAGCTTTAGTTTTTTGTTCAACACATCAGCACCGGCCTTCGCCATCTCGCGCAACGGACGCACATCATCCAACACCCACAAGGCACGACCGAATGTGCCTATCACAAGATCTTGTTCGCGCGGATGAATGACTAAATCCATGGTGGGAGTTCCGGCCGGATATCCCGCTGTCCATTTAGTATAGGTCTTCGCGCCATCTAATGAAACGTACAAACCATTTTCTGTTCCGAGAAAAATCAGTTTCGGTTCAACGGGATCTTGAATCACGGCAAGTGTATAATTGTTGTCTCCCACTTGTGAGCCGTTCACAAGGCTTTCCCATGTTTGTCCGTAATCTTTAGAATGAAACAAATAAGGTTTGTAATCAAACTGACGATAATTGTTTACGATCACAAATACTTCACCACCATTGTAAGTGGAAGCCTGCACTTGCGGGATCCACGCGTTCTTCGGCATACCAACAATTTTCGAAGTTACATTCGTCCATGTCTTGCCTCCATCGCGCGTGAGTTGCAGTTGGCCGTCATCCGTGCCTGCCCAGATCACGCCTTTCTCTTTTGTGCTTGGCGCGATGGCTAAAATGGTGCAATGATTTTCTGCACCTGTTGCATCCATTGTTAAGCCGCCACTTTCAAACTGTTTTTGTTTTTCAGGATCGTTGGTCGAGAGATCTGGAGAAATGATTTCCCAGGTAGCTCCGCGGTCTGTTGACTTGTGAATGAATTGTGATCCGTAATAAATCGTTCCGGCATCAAAAGGATCTTGTGCGAAAGCAGAGTTCCAGTTGAAACGCAATTTCATTTTTGCATCCGGATGTGTGGGCTTGATCATTTTGGTATAACCCGTCTTGCGATCGAACCTTCCCAAATATCCCCCTTGCGACATCGCATACCCATAACGATTGTCGCTGGGATCAGGCTGTGTGTCGAAGCCATCGCCAAACATCACTTCCTGCCAATACGAATTTAAAATTCCTCCGGCTTGAAAGGTATAAGCAGGGCCAACCCAGCTTCCATTGTCTTGCAAGCCGCCATACACATTGTAAGGAAAATCATTATCAGCAGCCACATGATAAAACTGACCAACTGGAATGTTTTCAGCAAAGCGCCAGTTCTTACCGCCATCGTGCGAAATGTTTAAACCGCCATCGTTGCCTTCAATGATGAGCGAAGGATCGGAGGGATGAATCCACCACGAGTGATGATCTGGATGCACGCCTGAGTAGGGAAGGAGTTTTTGAAAAGATTTTCCGCCATCAATGCTGGCGTTCACTTCCGAATAAACGGTGTAGATTTTATTTTCATTAAGCGGATCAGCATGAATTTCTGAATAATAAAAAGGACGATCCCCGATTTCATTCATCTTCTCATTCACCATTTCCCACTTCTCTCCACCATCGGTACTTTTGTACAAACCATTTTTCTTTGCCTCGACCAAAGCATAAATCACATTTGGATTGCTGGGCGCGATGGCAACACCAATGCGACCAAGTTCACCTTCCGGCAAGCCTTCCTTGTTGGAAAGTTTTTTCCAGGTAGTACCGCCATCATAAGTTATGTGAAGTCCGGAACCAGGACCACCTGATTTGAAAGTCCATGGCCAGCGTCTGTGTTGCCACATCGCAGCGATGAGTTTGTTGGGATTGGAAGGATCCATCACCAATTCAGAGCAACCGGTCTTCTCATCTACATAAAGAATTTTTTTCCAGGTAGCTCCGCCATCGGTCGTTTTGAAAACGCCTCGCTCAGGATGATCGCCCCACGGAGAACCGATCGCGCCCACATAAACTGTGTTTGTATTTTTTGGATCGATGACAATGCGATAAATATTTCGTGTGTTTTCGAGCCCCATTTTTTTCCAGGTCTTTCCCGCATCGAGGGTGAGATAAACACCGCTGCCACTGTTGAGGCTGTTGCGCGGATTGCCTTCGCCCGTTCCCACCCAGATCACAGAAGGATTATCTTGTTGAATCGCGATGGCGCCAATGGAGAGTGTTGATTCTTTATCAAATATCGGTTCCCAGTTGATGCCTGCGCTCGTACTCTTCCATACACCGCCCGAAGCAGCACCCGCGTAAATAATATCCGGATTGCTGACAACCACATCAATGGCCGTGATGCGCCCGCTCATGCCGGCCGGGCCGATGCTGCGCGGCTTCATGCCCTTGAGTTTGTCCATGTCCAGCTTCTGTGCGTGAGCAGTAAATGCGCACACGATGGTCAGAACAAATAAGTAAATTTTCTTCATAAGGTTTTAAAAATTAAGATGCTGAATTTACGAAAGGTCTTGAAAGTAAAAATTGAAAATGAGGATGAATAGTAGTGTGCAGGTTTGGATGGTGTCTGCTTTCAGGAAATAAAAAACCCCGACTTGTGGGTCGAGGTTTTAAAGTGATTATCTATTTTTTTATTCGATCACCACCAACTCCACTCTTGAGTTCTTGCGGGCGAGATTGCTCTTTTCATCGTAAATAGGTTTACTTCCACCAAAGCCGGCAGTTTCAATTCGTGATGCATCAATACCTTGATCCACCAACCAACTCTTAATTACGGCAGCGCGTACCTCCGATAATTCTTTTGCAGAGCCTCCCTTTGTTACTTTATCTTTTGCAAGCGCAAAGTAATTCTTAGACGGCCCCATTGATATAATGTCTCCGCGCGAATTGCCGTTGGTGTGGCCTTCAATACGAATTCTGATTTGTGGACTTTCCACCAGCATATCGAGCAGGTCGTTTAGTTGTCCTTTGCTGGCAGGAGTCATTATTGCTGCGTCATTGAAGAAAGAAACTCCGCCAAGCGTAGTCTTTGCTCCTGTGTTCATACGCTCCATCTCGAATGTAATCATGTAAAAGTTTCCAAAAAGGATCACCTCTTGCTTGAGCGTATCGCGCTCGGTGTCTTTGTAATTCATTTCCTCGTTGGCATCATTGAATCCAAACACAGACGCTACCAGATTTATTCTGCCGGATTTTGATTTAGGATCAGGCACGTTAAAATAGGCATTGGCTTTCACAGTCCCGAGAACGCGGTTACTCTCGGCATCCACTACTTTTACTGTACCGTCCACCACTTTCTTGTCGCTTTTTCTGATCACTGAGAAGAAGACCGGAGTGTTGGCCAGGAGATGGGGTTTATAAACAGGAAGTGGCGCTGGGTTAGGAATGAACTCTGTCACCAATGATGGAGTTTCACTTACAATTGGTTTAGGTTCTACTTTTGGTCGCTCTTGTTCGATTGGTTCACCTTCCTTAATTTCCTTTCCATCTTTTATTTTCAAAACCCAGGCAGTTGGAAATCCATCCTTCGCGCGTGCCATCTGCATGCGGTCAATCGATTGACGGAACTGATCATAGTTGAATGATTCAAGATATACATAGACGAAATGTTTACTCTCTTCAAGACCATAATTTGATTTGAATCCTCTTTTATTCAAAAGTTCCGAATAGGATCGCGCTTCTTTTGTTTGGGAGTCTTTGAATGTGGAAACTACCACGAAGTAACCATTAGGCAGGGCCTGCGGTTGTTGCGCATACAAATTAAATCCTGAAAGGAAAACAAGTGCTATAAAAAAAGGGAGACGATAAAGTTTTGCTAAATGATTTGAAGATTTCATACGGTTCATTATAAGATTTGAATTAAAAGTTTAACTATGGAGCATCAATGTAGGCAATTCTAACTCCTGAAATTAAAAGGAGGCGTGAGATTTTACAAGCCGTTTTTTATTTAATCAGCCCCAAGGGCTGAGAAGGTGAGCAGTCACATGCCAAATTGTGGAGGTAGAGTACTATTTCATTTGAAAAACTTACATGCCGAGCAGAATTGGCGGACCATGCCTTAAATTAGGAATACGATGAAAAGGTTATGAATCACGCAAAAAATATTTTGATTTTTACTTTCTGCCTTGCGTTTGGTTGTTTGCGGGCCCAGTATTCAGGTACCTCACTATCGGAGGCGGGTAGGACGAAGAAAGCAACGTTGATATGCATATATTCCGAAACGCCCGGCTACATTACATCCGGTGAGAAATTTCCGGTCGGAGTGCTGCCGCAGCTCATGAGTTCTTTTGCCGACTATGAAAAGAAAATCAAAGGCATTGACATTCTGTTCGACTACCAGCCATTTAAAAAAGATGCACCGATTGCCGAAATCTTTGAAAAGGTGACCAGCTCGAAGGATGGTGTTTTTGGGTTAGTTTTTGTTTTCATCACACCAGATCGTAAGAAGACGCTGAATCTAAGTGCATCTATTTTTGAATCTCCTTCTTTCTTACTCACTTCCAACAAAGCTCCGGAAATCAACTCGCTGGAGGACGCTGCTCAAAAACTCAAAGGCTACACAGCATATGTGAACAAAGGAAATTTCTTTGAAGACCGATTGCGTGAACTGAAAGCGAAGACACTTCCCGACTTAAAGATCGAATACTTTCAAAGCTACAACGTCACCAATATTTCAGAAACAGTCGCCAAGGACAAGGCCATGCTGTATGTTGATATCAGCGGACTGCAGTACGCAACCAAAAACAGACTTCCCATCAAAAACCACAAGGTGCTCAATTTATCAACGCCCATGGGTATTTTCTTTTCAAAGCAAAGTTCGTGGGATGACGAATTCAATAAGTTCTTGCATTCAGGCTTTTTGAAATCCAATGAATTCAAAAAAATCATTGCAGACAATCTTGGCTATCGCACTTTCAACTTGCTCAAGCTGGAAGAATGAAGCTTATTGCAAGACTAGCTGAATAGATCATCTTCCAGGAGGTAAATCAGGTGTGTAAGTAAAACTCGCAGGCTTAAGTAAGCAAATCAGCAACTTAAACTTTGTGTCATTTAAGCCGAGCCACAAAGTCGATTTGACACTGTATTAACTTATGTAATTACATTTTTAAATACGGGCTCTTTTCCAGCTCAGCGCTAACCACGCAGTTCAATAATTACAGAATTCTATAACCACAAAGGCTGATTTGCTTTTCAAGCAAACTGTTTCTTCATGCATAAAGTGGCTTGAAAAGGTATGTTTTTGAATAAAAATGTAAAAAAGTGGGATAAAGTGGTTGAAAGTGGTGGAATTTTACCTATGTTTGCTTAGGAGAAAAGGAGAAACTAAAGACAACCACTACAGTCTATGACTTTCTTCACCAGTCAATATGAGTGTAAACTTGATGCCAAAGGCAGAATGGTGCTGCCCGCGCGAATCAAGAGCCAGCTTCCCGAAGGGGACAGTCAGGAGCTTGTCGTGCGCAAAGGTTTTGAGCCGTGCCTCATCATTTACCCCATGGTGGAGTTCAAAAAGGTCTTCTCGAAAATTTCCAGCCTCAGTGAGTTCAATGAAGAGTACCGCAAGCTTCAGCGCAACTTTCTCTCGGGTGTTGTTACAGTAGAGTTGGATGGGAACGGACGGTTCCTCATTCCAAAGAATCTGCTGACGTATGCTCAGATAGATAAGGACGCGATGCTGGTGGGAACAGGAAACAAAGTGGAGGTTTGGAATCCAGACGTGTACGAGAAGCACATCATCAACGACCAGAGTGAGTTGTCCAGGTTGGCCGAGAAGCATTTGAACGAATGACAGTGGCTACAGGATACTCGATACTGGAAACTCGTGATGAAAAGTTCTAGCGTCCAGCATCCAGAATCAAGCGGATACCACAAGCCCGTCATGCTTCGCGAGTGCCTAGAAGGATTGAGCATTGATCCTGAAGGCACTTATGTAGATGTGACGTTTGGTGGCGGTGGTCACAGCATGGCAATTCTCGAGCAGTTGAAAGGTGGGAGGTTGATCGCATTTGATCAGGATGATGACGCAAAGAAGGAAGCAGAGAAAATACAACATCGTTCTTTTACATTTTGTCAGGCCAATTTCAGATACATGAAACAGTATTTGAAGTTGAATGGAGTGAGTAAAGTCAATGGCATACTGGCCGACCTGGGAATTTCATCGCACCAGATTGATAGCGCAGAGCGAGGATTCTCAACAAGGTTCGAAGGTCCTCTGGATATGCGCATGGACAACAAGCAAAAGCTCACGGCTGCGAAAGTGGTGAACACGTACAGCGAGCAGGATCTTCATAAGATTCTCGGCATGTATGGTGAGTTGAAGAATGCACGCACAGCAGCGAAGACTCTTGTAACAGAACGAAGCAAAAAGCCCATTGAAACGACAATGGATTTGAAAGCAGCGTTGAATTCCATCGCCCCGCGAGGCAAGGAAAATAAATATTTCGCCCAGGTGTTTCAGGCGTTGCGCATCGAAGTAAATCAAGAGATGCAGGCACTTGAAGATTTTTTGCACCAATGTGGCGAAGTGATGGAGAAAGGTGGCAGGCTGGTGGTGATGAGTTATCATTCACTTGAAGACAGGCTCGTGAAAAACTATATCAACACCGGCAAAATGTATGGCGAAGTGGAGAAGGATTTTTTCGGCAACCCGTTGAGGCCTTTCGAGGCGCTCAACCGGAAGCCGATCGAAGCCTCGGAAGTAGAAGTAAGCGAAAACAACCGAGCTCGAAGCGCAAAGTTGAGAGTAGCAGAGCGGATATAGTTGACAATTGTTAGTTGGAAGTTTTCAGTGACTAAAAAAGGTGACTAAAAAAAATAAAAAGGGATGGAAAACAAATTCAGAATACCAACCGAAGCGAACCACAACGAACCGAAAGTGAAGCCTGCACCGTCAGGCAGCGGCAAGAGCGTGTTTTCCGGGTTGGAGAAGAAGTTGAAATTGGAATCCTACTTCGAAGATGGATTCCCTGTTCAATACCTTCCAAAGATTCTGTTTTGCTTTTTGTTGTGCTTGCTGTACATCGGCAATTCGCATTATGCGGAGAAAACGATCCGCAAAATTGATCGCACACAAAGTGAGGTTGAAGATTTACGAGCAGACTTCACCACGCTGAAATCGGATGTAATGTTCGCAAGCAAGCAAAGTGAAGTCGCAAAAAGAGTGAAAGCATTGGGATTGGAAGAAAGTTTGAAACCACCATTTAAAGTTGTAGTAGAGAAAGGTGAATATTAAGAAGTCCATATTAATAAGAGTACGCATTGCGTTTTTGGGCATCGTCATCTTTGCGATTTGTGTGGCCGCCAAAATTGGTCATATTCAATTTGCAGAAGGCGAGAAGTGGTCCAAGATGGCAGAAGAGATTCTCTTCGACTACAAAAAGGTAAAAGCAACGCGCGGAAATATTTATTCAGACAACGGAAGCCTGCTTGCTACTTCATTGCCTTTCTATCGTGTTGCCATGGATCCGACTTTAAGCAAGAGAGAGGTTTTCAAAAAAGGAGTTGACTCTCTTGCTTATCACCTCTCCAGGTTTTATAAAGATCGTTCTGAGTCTGAATACAGAAGAATGCTGATTGACGCTCGCGCTTCCGGCAAACAATACATCACACTTAATCGCAGGCAAATCAATTACCAGGCGAAGAAGGAAATGTCGCAGTGGCCGATTTTCCGTGAAGGTCGATATAAAGGCGGAGTGATCTTTGAAAAAATTGATGTTCGCTATCGCCCATTCTCCAACCTTAGCCGCAGAACAATTGGATTTGTAAATGAGGATGGCAAAGGCGCAGGGCTTGAATTTAGTTTTGATCAATCACTCGGAGGTCAGGACGGTGAGGCGTTGTTTCAAAAAATTGCAGGTGGCACATGGAAGCCCGTGTTTGACGGCAACAACGTCAAGGCGGTTGATGGCCTTGA
>CAZECP010000112.1:0-12742 GCA_964510765.1 uncultured Ohtaekwangia sp.
AGTTAACAACTCCAGGCATTATTGAATTTTGCATAATGGCAGATTGCAGGTATTTTATTCATCAAATAAAATTCAAAACGCGACTAAGCGATTAGATTTAAGAATGGAAGACCCGGGAAGCTGTAATCTTTCCGTACTTAATCTCCAGCACTTCGCCCACGCGCATATCCTCCTCTCCGTTCACATGGCGAATGTATTCCATGAATACACGATCGCTATGGGTAGTAAGAGATAGCACTTCATAGCGAAGTGATGACAACCGATCAAATGCCTCGCTCCACCATGCGCGCATCGCTGCTTTGCCTTTAATCAAACCTTTCGTTTGCGGTTGGTGCACTTTTAGTTTCGGGCTGTAATGCTCTGCCTCTTCGTGGTAAAGTGAAACCAGTTTATCGACATTCTTTTCAGCAAATGCTTCAAACCATTTCCTGGCAATGGAAAGATTTGTTTCGTCTGTCAATTTCTTAATCAGTGAAATTTGTCCGGCATGATAGATGTCATGCTGGGCAATTCCCTGAAGCATCAGCCTGAAGTTATATTTTCGGCCATCCACCGGCTGTGTTAAAATCGACTCTTGCATTTGTTCAACATGGGCGAGCAACTTAGCGTGACTTTCCGAAAAACCATTTTGAAGTCTTTCCCATTCATCTTCGTTCAAAAGATCTATTTTTTGCCAATCCAATTCTGTCTGCCAAACTTCATAAGCAGCATTGCCTTTCATTTTCTCGATCACAAAATAATGCCAGGCCGTCATGTGAGCGACTATCTCGGCAATCGAGTGATTCAAATTCGCAGGCCGCACCAATGCCATCTCCGCAGAAATTCCTTCCAGGATAGTGCAAATGTTATCTCCATACCAGGGCTGCCCGTCATAAACGGCAGAAATATTTTTATGGATGCGTTTGATCTCGTCTGTCATAACGTATGATTATTTTAAATCCAATTCAATGATCACCGGCAAATGATCAGACGGATAATTTTTTCCGTCACTATCCTGAATTACCTGATAATTGGACATGCTCCACTCACCCGAGCAAAAAATATAATCAATGATGCGGCACGGCATGGCGCCCACATCAAAACCACAGAAAGTTCCAGTAGAAGAGGTGGCTGGTTTTGAGTCATGTAAAGCAATTTTATTTTTACCGATCATATATTGATAAGGTTCTTCATTCGGTTCTGAATTGAAATCACCCGACACAATAACCGGCATCGCGCTATTTGAAACCTCTTTTTGAAGCAATTCGTGAAGCAGGCGCGCGCTGTTCTTTCTTGCTTCCTTCCCGATGTGATCGAAATGTGTGTTGAGTTGAATGAAATCCTTGCCTGTTTTTTTATCGCGAAACATTACCACAGTCACAATTCTGGTGATGGCTGCATCCCAACTTTTGCTGCCGGGCACTTCCGGTGTTTCGGATAGCCAGAAAGTTTTTTGAGAGAGAATCTCATACCGTTCTTTCTTGAAGAGGATCGCTGAATACTCTCCTTTCTCTTTCCCATCATCACGCCCCACACCTATGTAGGAATATTGCGGAAGGCTAAGTAGAATATCGTCCACCTGGTGCTTCAATGCTTCCTGCACACCTATTATATCCGGATCGTATTTCGTAAGGAGAGCAGTTACTTTTGAAACCCGGTTTGACCATCGGTTGATCCCGTCCTTCGGATTATCAAATCGCAAGTTGTAAGTCATTACTTTCATTGGGTGTTGACTAGTTGCGGATTGCAAAGCCAGCGTGAGGCAGGTGATTAAAAATAATTTCATCTCTAAAATTACGAAATCATTTTCTGCTCATCGGCAACTGCTACATGATAAAGCCCTTCGGGCTAAAATGATTCCTGGATGAATAAAATATTCTTGAAAAGGAGATGACAAATGTGCGAATGCGCGAGTGGCCGCACTTGATTACAGGATTGCCTGATATCGAATGATGATGGCTAGACCAAATGGGCAGACAAGGCCATCTTTAAAATGTATTTCAGCGAGAACATGATCAGGAGGATAATGACAATGGACGTGATCAGTTCCTTGTTGGTTTTCCAGAAACTTTTGGATTCTCCGATTTGAGGCGCTTCCATGGTTTTAAGGGTGGTTATATTTTTACCTGGTAACTTTGAACTACTAAGTAAATATTAAAAATGCGTGGTATTTTTTTAACCTATTTTAAATATAAATTACAGTATTCGATTGCAATTGGTCTATTTTTAAACCACAAAGTATGATAAAGTATATTACGCAGCTCCAAGCTGGTCAATTACCTGACTTATATCTTCGAAATAATCTTGGTGTACACTATTTTGTCCTTCTGAATATAGAACCACGCGTTCGTAGTAACGTCAGCGTTGAAAGAACTGATTCCTCTGTACTTACACCGCACTTTCCAATACGGGCCTTCGTTTGAAATTTCAGACCACTCCAGAAATTCAAGAGTTGCCGGTTTTTTTGAAGTTGACTTGATAAAGTCTTCCACGATTTTTACAGATCCGTCCATCGCGTCTGTTTCCGGCTTTCGTCCCATCTCATTTGGTATATCTTCAACATGAGCGTGCGTGGCAGAGTCACCGTCAGAATTCTTATCTTCTATTGGATCTACGATCTCCTTAATCTCCCGATGCGATACATAATAACTGAACGCAACACCGATGAGCGCCAGCGTGATAATCGCACCAACAATTCTTTGGTACCGTTTGATGACTTTCATAATCGTTTTGAATCAATTTTTTCTACGAGCCGCCAACCTTCTTAGCTGCGGCCTTTGCCCTTTCTGCTAACTCAGGTGCTTCCATTTTTATTGCAAGGGATTCAAAACTTGCGGTAGGCCCTCGCCATTGTAATTCATCAATATTTTCGAATAGCCTGGCATCGCTGCGAAGTGTCGCAAGTTTTTTAAACAACAATGCTTGCTTGCGCTGCTTTTGCAAAACCTCAGGTGGAAAATTTTCTATCGCCCCGTATTGTGTCAACAACCTGGCAGCGCTTGTCTTGCCGATTCCTGTTATGCCCGGATAGCCATCAGCACTGTCACCCACGAGAGCCAGAAAATCAGGAATGAGCGAGGGAGGAATTCCAAACTTTATCATCACACCCTTCTCATCACGAATCACTTTTGTTCTGCGATCAATTTGCACGATGCGATCCTCGCGCACGCATTGCGCCAGGTCTTTGTCGGGAGTCCAGATACAAACTTTCAGCACCCTCTCATCACTTGCAGCCAGATGCGCTGCCGATGCCAGCGCATCATCGGCTTCCAACTTTACCATGGGCCACACTACAATGCCCATGGCCGTCAATGCTTTTTCGAGAGGATGAAATTGCTTGTACAACGCTGGCTCAATTCCTTCTCCCGTTTTGTAATCATCCCACAGCTCATTGCGAAAGGATTCAATCACATGATCGGTGGCCACACCAACGTGTGTAGCACCCTCCTCGATCATTTGAAGTATTCCGTTGAGCACACCGATCAAGGCACCGTTCGCTTTGTCTTTGCCTTTGTTGAAACTGCGCAGCCCGTAAAAATGTCGGTACAATTCATACGTGCCATCAATAAGGTGAATGATCATGCACTAAAGATAACCTGTTGAACAACCCTATGAGGGGCAACCGAAATTTCGTAGAGAAAGAACTTCATTCATTAATTATCTCCATAGTTGCCAAGGCATGAAACTTCTTTTGCAGACACCTCCGTCACATTAAGGTGATACACATCGCAGAGCCACGCTTTGGCTGCTTGCCATCTTTCTTCTTTGGAAATAGTTACAATGGCCACCACGCCTGCATCATCAAACTTTCCATTGCGACAAAGACCGATGCGAATGTCTTGCCCCTTTGCCAACGTGGTTTCTATTATCTCAAAAACAAATTTGTAATTTTCCTCCACTGTGCGCTCAAAAACCAACACAACACTGTTGTCTTTCATGTAACTACTGACTCCAACCTGGTTGCCCGACAGCGAAGTGCCTTCGCGAAGTGTGTAATCCTTTAGCAGAGGAATATCCTTTGAGTCTTTGTACACTTTATTGATAAATGGTTTCCATTGCGCACCAGCCAATTGACTGAATGACAAAGGCTGCTGCGGACACGAACCACTCGCCTTATCCTTTTCTATACTCTCCAGGCCTTTGACTTCATCATTCCATCGCCATACGGACGTTGCGCGCAGCAACTCTTCTTTTCCTGAAGTCACCAGCGCCACAATGCTTTCGTCATCGATGGCACGAGCGTTAAGGCAATTGCCAAAACGTAAACTTTGATTGTCGGAAAAATTAGAAATCTGAAGCACATCGCGCACCTGGTAACCATTTTTTGAAATGGTTTCAAAAAGAGCGACTGCAAGATTTCCTTTGCGGTACCAGCTCGCGGAGAGATCATTGATAAAAGTGCCGCCTTGCAATGTAAATCCATTGAGCAATGAAAGCTGGCTCTTGTCCTGGTAGGTCTTACCGAGCAACGACCGGTAACTTTCGGCAAACTTACCCTGAGCAAATAAAGAAGGAACAACCAGAACCAAAGCAACTGATAGCCAAATGGAGAATTTCTGTTTCATAGCTGGCGATGTTAGATAGATCGAAGTTAACGAAGTCAACGCAAAGACAAAAGTGGATGGCAAAACCGGCAGAATTGCAACCGCCTTAGTATCTTTAAGAAACAAACATTCAACCCATGAAAAAAATAATTCCCTTTTTCATTGTCTTTATTTTGATCTCCACCTTTGCAAGTCCAGCCTCCGCTCAAAAGTTAAAAGCAGAAAATATTGCCGATGCGGAAAAAATTAACAAGTTGCTTGGTGAATCATTCCAGAAAGCAGGATTCTGCATGTCCATCGAATGTCGCTACCTCGATCCGAAAAATGCAACCCGCTATTATCTCGTTGGGATCATGGAAGGTGGTGTTGATCTTTTAAAAATGGATTTCGAGTCGAGCAAAAAGAACATCGACAACCATAAGAAAGCCAATGGTGTTTATGACAAGATCGGCCTTTATGAAAAAGGCGGCCCTGGAGCCTTTTACATGCTGATCGAGAAAGATGCAAACAACCAGCCCTCCTATCTCGTGAAGTTCATCAAAGGCAAGTATCTTATCACATTTGGAACAAGTGGCATACCCATAAGCCTAGTACAGCAGAAGTTGGAGGAGATATCCAAAGTACTTACAGCAAAGTTGTAAATGGATTAATTTCAAGTCTGTGCACGGTAAACGCCTGCCAGGTGTTCCTTGATACTTGTATATTGCCTTTCTTAAGATGAAAAAGACGATTCTCATTCTCGGTGGAATTGCCCTGTTGATTTTGTTGTTATTGGTGCGCATTGTATTCAAACAAAAAAATGGTGTAGCCGATGAGCGGAGATGGTTTGCCAAATCATTGCGCTACGAGTTTTCAGCAAGAGTAGATTCTGTAAAGATGTTTAACCCGAATGCCGGGCGATTAACCTGTATCCTCACCGGGGGCGCCCCTCGCATCGATGTGGAAGACAGCTTGAAAAAATTATTTCAACATCACGACATGCTGTACCTGGTTTTCAAACGAACAACGGACACCATCACCTTCATTCTGCCCAACCAGGCCAACCTGGTTGCGAAAGGTGACAGCGTGCGGATAAGTTCGAGTGAAAACAAAATACAGTTTTTCAGAGCCGGTAAGCCACTCGTATCTGACTCCTTGAGTAAATCTCTTACCGGATATAGCCGGCCATTTTTTATAAAGAAGAAATAAAAGTCTGGCGCTCGGTTTTTTGCTTAGCTGTTCGTTTTTTTCACCAACCCATCAGGGAAAACAAAAGTGGAGAATGAAAAAATCAGCAGGAAGTTAAACTCAACACCTTCGCTTCCACCGCCCACTACATACCAGCCATGTTTCCAGTGGATTAATGCAATGCCCATCACAAAGATGATGATGTTGAGTATGGCAAGAGGTTTCAGATACTTGTTGAGCAACAAGGCAGGAATGGTCAACACGTGAATTGACTTCACGAGGATTGCCGTGGGAATTCCCATAAATCCAAAACCAAATACCTCATCAAGAGCTTTGCCGAAGTCGATAACGCTGCCTTCAACAAATGACGGGATGCCATGCATGACCATAATGACCATCAATCCAAAGCGAAGCAGAAATGTGCGATCGAGATTATTTTTTATCCATTCCATAATATTTCAGTAGTTAAAATCATTGATGCAATGATAGTCATGAAGTATCTATTGCGATGTGCCAAAATTCTCAAAAACAAAAGCCGTATCTTTTCGTTTCTTTAACGACCTATGTATTTCACTTCGCTGCCCGACCATAGTCAACCCGGATTTGACGAGCAATTGCATTTCAGTCGATTCAGAAAAAGCAACGTGATATTCAACACCACCGCGCAAGTTGGGGGATGTGACGATCATGTTGGTTGCTTATCTCTCAAGACGATATTGAGCGGAGAAGAATGGTATGGAATTGGGAAGCGAAATCTCGTGGTGCGTCCTGGTCAATTTCTCATTCTTAACGATAACCAAACCTACTCCTGTCGTGTAAACCAGGCGCGCGTGTTTTCTATTTTCTTCAAAAGGGAATTTGCGGCAGATGTTTTTCGAGATAGCAGATTGAGCGAAGAGGAAGCACTCGATAGTCCTTTTAACAACAGCACAACAACTCCCGAATTCTTTCAAACGCTCCGCACCATCGATGCTGGTCTTCAGATAAAATTATCTGCATTGGTATCGGTGCTGGAAAAGAATGGTTATGATGCAGGAGAAATCAGTGAACATCTGCTTTACGTGTTGCGCCAGCTTATCCATATTCACAACGAAGAAGCACATCAAACCACGCGGGTGAGGGCCGTGAAGCAAAGCACCAAAACAGAAGTTTACAAAAGGTTGTGCCTGGCCAAAGAAGTGCTTCACACTTCCTTCATGGACAAACTCGACCTTGAAATGATCAGCGCTGCATCATGTCTGTCGATGCCGCAGTTGATCCGCCAATTCAAATTGGTGTTCGATTGCACGCCTCATCAATACCTCGTGCGTCTGAGACTTCAACATGCGGCACAACGATTGACACAGGACAAAGACCCGGTGAGTGCGATTACGCTACAAAGTGGATTTGAAAACAGCAGTGCATTCTGTCGCGCGTTTAAAAACGCTTATGGTGTTTCACCTGATGCCTACAGAAAACAAAATTAGAGTTAAGCGTATTCCTTTTCAATTCTCTGTTTGGAGTAAGTGCCGACTACTTCTTCATAAAATATAGATAATACACCACAGCCTGAACTAGTGTCAGTCCCTCCAATGTAGCAATGCGTTGGCCTGATGCATTGTAGATGTTTCTGTCGTCAAATTGAGCGATGCGCTGACCGCTGGCGTTGTAGGCATAGTTGCCACTTACATTCGCGATGCGCTGGCCCATTTGGTTGGTGTAGTTGTCTCCATTTTTTTCTCCAATGCGTTGGCCCATTTCGTTGGAGATGGTGGTGCCGTTGAACGTGCCGATCCGCTGACCGGATGCATTTGAAAAAGTGCCGTTGCTAAAAGTAGCAATACGTTGGCCTGAAGCATTGTAAACTGTCATAGCAAATTGGGATTAGATCAATCAATATAGGCAAAGAAATTATCTTTTCCTCTTTAAGCGATTCTCTATGCTTTTCAAGGATTTGTTGTTTCTGGATTTTTATAGTGAAGGGATACGAGGCTGCGAAGGAACTTGATTTTTCACTTCTTCGTGAAATCTTATTTTTTAGCTCCTCACAATTTTTTGTTAATCCAATTGGCTTTCTGAAATAGGTAACCTCAGCTATGTAATTTCGTTTTATTCATTTTTTATTCATGCCATCTTGGAAACAGAAAAAATAAATCGAAGAGCTTTTCTCAAAGCCAGTGCGTTGGCAGGAGGAGGTCTTTTAGTTTCAATAGCTACTACGCGTGTCTTTGCAAAAGATTTTGATGTGCGTTCACTTTCTGACGAAGTCATGCTTCATCCTCTTTTAAAAATTAGTGCAGACAATGCCATTCATATCCTACTTTCCAAAGTGGAAATGGGCCAGGGCATCTGGACAACGTTACCCATGCTGATGGCGGAAGAGCTCGACTGCGACTGGGCGAAGATTGTTGTTGAGACCGCACCTCCCGGCAAAGAGGATGACTTTAAAGAACCTCCGGTTTACAAATCCACCGGTGGATCTGAAACTACGAAGAGTGAATTTGATCACTACCGGCTGGCGGGCGCAGTGGCTCGAGAGATGCTGATTGCTGCAGCAGCCAAAAGATGGAATGTAGCTTTACTAAGTTGCAAGACGGAAAACGGATACGTGTATTCGGGTAATCTGAAAATCAGTTATGGAGAAATTGCTTCAGAGGCAGCAACTCTTCAAGTTCCTTCAATAAAACTACGTGCACCGAGTGAATGGAAGTTGATTGGCAAATCGCAGAAGCGCCTCGATGCTCCTGAAAAAGTAAATGGCTCCGCCCGTTATGGACTTGACTTGCAATTTGAAGGAATGCTCACAGCGGTGGTAGCACATCCTCCTGCTTTTGGCGCGAAAGTAAAATCGTATAATGAGGTTGAAACCAGGCTGGTGCCGGGTGTGCATGATGTCATTCAAATACCTTCGGGCATTGCTGTGATTGCGGATCACTTCTGGGCAGCAAAAACCGGACGCGATGCCCTGCATATTGAATGGGACACAAGTGAAGGCGAAAATATCGATTCCATAAATCTATTTTCAGAGTACGGTAAACTGGCCAATACAAAAGGAGCAGTCATTTTTGAAAAAGGAAATGTAATGGAAGCCTTTTCAAAAGCAACGAATATTTTCGAGGCAGAATTTCAATTTCCGTTTTTGGCGCATGCCCCGATGGAGCCGCTGAATTGTGCAGTGAAAATTTCAACTGATAAATGTGAGGTGTGGACGGGTACTCAATCACCGCTGCTTCATCAGGTGGAGATTGCCAATTTTTTAGGCATGAAGCCTGAGCAAGTTTTGTTGAATACGCCTTATCTCGGTGGCAGTTTTGGCAGGCGCGGGTCATTCAGCGGAGATTGGATCATGGAGGCACTATACATAGCCAAAGCCAGTGGCAAGTTTATAAAACTAGTGTGGACACGTGAAGATGACATACAAGGCGGCTACTATCGACCTGTATATGTTCACAAAACAAAAATTGCAACTGACAAAAATGGAATGCCCATTGCGTGGCAACATCACATCGTTGGGCAATCACTTTTCACCAACACACCGTTGCAAGATTTGATCGTTCAAAAAGGAATTGATTATAGTTCAGTTACAGGAGCTACTCCATATACTGATTTCATTCCCGATTTCTCTTTCGAGTTGCACACCACAAAAGTTAATGTGCCCGTACTGCCGTGGCGATCTGTGGGTAGCACACACACCGTGTTTGTTGTGGAGAGTTTAATTGATGAGCTAGCGATTGCTGCGTCTGTTGATCCGGTAGAGTACAGGCGAAAATTTTTCAAAGATAGTCCACGCCATTTGGCTGCGCTGAATCTTGCTGCTGAGAAAGCGAAGTGGGATGAACCTTTGCCGAAAGAAAAATTTCGTGGAGTGGCCGTGTGCGAGGCAATGGGAAGCTACGTAGCGCAAATAGTAGAATTGTCCTTGGTAAATGGAAAGGTGAAAGTTCATCGCGTAGTGTGTGCGATTGATTGTGGGCTCGCTGTTAATCCTGATGGGGTGCGTGCACAGATGGAAAGCGGAATTATTTATGGACTCACTGCAATCCTGTATGGCGAGATCACAATTGAAAAAGGAAAAGTGAAACAACGAAACTTCAATGACTATAAAATACTTCGTATGCCGGATTCACCGGATATTGAAGTGCACATTGTGACAAGCAACGAAAAAATGGGAGGAGCCGGAGAACCGGGTGTTGCACCCATTGGTGCTGCCTTCGCAAACGCCTTCTTCGCTGCTACAGGCAGGCGCTTTCGCAAGTTGCCCTTGAGAATTTAAAGGCAACAACACAATTTCACCGATGGCATAGAAGAAATAGCTTCTGAATTTTTGCAGTTGAAAGGATTTGATTCGGATTCCGCGAAAGAACTTAGCTATATCATAAATCAGGCCCGGATGACTTGACGGGCTAAGAAGTAAACAACGGTTTCTTGATATCCTGACTGGCACTCATGTACAGCAGGCTTCCTCCTCCCAAGATGCTTGCTTCTGCCACGCTTTATATTGGACTGTTCTGCAGTGGGAGAGTGCAAGGAGAGTGGAGGAACAGTGGAAGGAGTAGTATAGTGGACGAATGCTGCATGCAAGGATCAATGATATCCACTGGATGAAAAGAAATTGGTACCGAGAGTCACGTCAACCTTTCAATCCGCTATTAATATTGAATTAGGTTGTAGGTCAAACGACCAGCAAAAACTTACTACTTATTGCCGAGTGCTCGAGTAGTGAAGTTGCACTAAAAAAGAAAACCTATTTTTCTTATTCACAATTAAAATCTCCGTTGCCCGGTGACAGACCTACGACAACCGTTTCTACATCTGACACAAACGCTTCATTTGATTTAGGTGACATTAAATCGTACATTGTAGATACATCGCACAAAAATAATGAGAGTCTTTTCTAAGATATTCTTCTTTGTACTCCTCGTAGCTCTGGGATGCAATAGCCCAGCTCCCACTCCAGCACCAATGTTCGCAGCAATTGTCTATTACAGAAATCTATCAGGAGATGATCTATTAAACCCTTCAAATCATGGATCTTTCAGTAAAGAGAACGTGATGGTGTATGATCTAATTTCTGGTAGCGGAGGTAGTGAAAAGAAAGCGGCTAACCAATCCATTGAGTGCGACAGCTACGTTTGTAAGTCGGGCACCTCTGGAAATTATGCGGTTGAGTTTTCTTTCAACCCAATGCCGACTTACGTGGGTACCCTGCTGAAGCCTGATCCAACTTTGAGTGATACGTTGGTTTACCAAATTATCTCAGCATCACCTCAATCCGGTTATTCGGTGAAACAAGTTTCCTTCAAAGGACAGGTAGTTTGGAGTACAGATATGCCAAGACCGGCAGTAATAACAATTATTAGATAGAACTTTTTCCGCTAAGCCTCCCCTTCGGAACTCTGCTTGGAACAAAACTCGGATTGACTATCACTACTATTTGTAATTAACTTTTGTAATATTTAGATTGAAATGTTTTATAGTTCAATTTCACCAAACCCCAAATGTTATGAGAAAAAGGCTTTTTTCTGCTTTGTTATTTCTGTTGATGACAGGGCTTTCAACTTTATTTGCACAGAGTGTCCGCGATTATTTTCAAAATGATCGAACGTTGACGTGGAAGACTTTTTCACAAGGGAATATGGTGGGCCAGGGGGAACTTCGAATTTCAAATGTGAATGGTAATACGTTTGATGCCGACCAGACGAACAAGAATAATCCTGGCGCTGGCACGCAGACATTGTATGGCGGGATATTTAATGGCGACCAGCAAATCGTATTATTAAATACCGGTGCGTATCGCGAAGTATGGATAGGCAGTATTTCTGCTGAACGGATCACAGGAAAAATAGAAGGAACAAATTTGGATTTTGAAATACGCCACAAGCGCGCAAAACCTCTGCAGTGGATTGCTTACCAGGGAACGATGCCAGCCAATGCAGTCAGTGGAGGTTCTGAAAACGGAGCCGACCTGATGGTGTGCCGCTCGTTTTATAATGGAGCCAATCACCCTGGCAAAGTAGTGGGTGGAGGCTGCAACTTTGGGTGGGGTGGAAAAGAAATTGTGAGCCAGACTTATGAACTACTTGTCAACGAAGGAGAAGCGTCTCTTCAATGGGTTGCCTACACCGGGTCAATCCCCAAGCATGCCGTGATTGCCGGCACCGAAGGCGACAGAAATTATTATGTAGGTCAATTCACCAGACCGGACGGAAGCGTTCATTCAGGAAAAGTTTTTGGGACACCGGGCAATTACATATTCAACTATGGATATGGCGGCAAGGAAATTACCGAGAAATCAGGTTTCCGCATTTTGATGCAAGAGGGGCGGTGACTTCATTCAGGTTGAAAGTTAGGCTGGAAAACCTGACTGACACTTAAACACCATTTCACCGATGGCATAGAAAAATAGTTTCTGAATTTTTGCAGTTGAATGGATTCGCTGGAAGCCGTGAAAGAACTTAGCTATAGACAGTAGTTAAAAACAGGAAGTATCATCCTATTCAATAAATGGATCATTCGGATCCAGAAAAGTACAGTTTATGCCGCACGAGTTGCTCAAAATTTTAATGTTATAATAGCTATCATGATTTCCAAGTGATAAAAATGAACCCTCAGCAGCAATCATATCGAGTGTCAATTGATAATAATACAGTCCGTTACCATATACTTTGCTGTTGTAATGTCCATTCCAGTCATTATTATAAGGAGAGAATTCAGCTATTTTATTTTTATTCCTGTCATAGATGATTAATGAATTTGCAGGGTACTTGTTCAGATTAGCGATTCGAAAATAATCATCGTAATTATCTCCATTGGGTGTAATGATCGTGGGAATAAGAACCGTATCCTTGCCGATAATATGTTTTAGGGGTTGCGAACAGCTCAGGCAGATGTCATTGCTAAGCTTGTTGAGGTCATCCTCTTTACAAGAACAAAATACAAAAATGACGGTGGCTACTAAAAAACAATTTCTCATTGCAAGCACTTTTTGAATTATTAAAAATAAAATCTGCCGGTGATCATTCAAAGCAAAAGGACCAAACCTTTCAGAATGATGTATGCTGCAGAATCATTGG
>CAZECP010000113.1:0-12428 GCA_964510765.1 uncultured Ohtaekwangia sp.
CGTCCTTCGCTTTTCTTGCTACCTTTGCCGTCTTAAAATTCTGATTGAATGACGGGAATGGATCACATTCGTAATTTTTGCATTATCGCCCACATCGACCACGGTAAAAGTACCCTGGCCGACCGCCTTCTGGAGTTCACCGGCACCCTAAACCAGCGCCAGATGGAGGCCCAGGTGCTGGATAATATGGACCTGGAAAAGGAAAAGGGCATTACCATCAAGGCGCACGCCATTCAAATGAATTATAAGTTTGAGGGGCAGGAATATACGCTCAACCTGATCGATACCCCCGGCCACGTGGACTTCTCTTACGAGGTGTCGCGGGCCATTGCTTCCTGTGAAGGCGCCCTGTTGATTGTGGATGCCAGCCAGGGAATTGAAGCACAGACGATTTCCAACCTATACCTGGCCCTGGAGCACGATCTGGAGATTATCCCGGTGATGAATAAAATAGATTTGCCTCATGCCAACCCGGAGGTGGTAGCAGATGAAATCATCGACCTGATCGGCTGCAAGCGCGAAGACATCCTTTCGGCCAGCGCCAAGGAAGGTAAAGGCATTGAAGAAATTCTACAGGCTATCGTGAAGCGCATATCTGCGCCTAAGGGAGATGCGAATGCTCCATTGCAAGCCATGATTTTTGATTCCGTGTTCAATTCATTCCGCGGTATCGAAATCTACTTCCGCGTTTTCAACGGCACCATCCGCAAAGGCGATAAAGTAAAATTCATCAACACGGGGCAGGAATATTTTGCAGAAGAAATTGGTGTACTGAAATTAGATAAGCATCCTCGCAATGAAATAGCTGCCGGAAATGTAGGTTACATGATCTCGGGTATTAAAGTAGCCAGCGAGGTGCACGTAGGTGATACCATCACCACCGCTGCCAACCCCGGAGAATTGTTGAAAGGTTTTGAGAAGGTGAAGCCGATGGTGTTTGCCGGTATTTACCCGGTAGATACGACTGAGTTTGAAGAACTGCGCACCTCCATGGAGAAGTTGAAACTGAATGATGCTTCTTTGGTGTGGGAACTGGAAACTTCCGCGGCTCTGGGCTTTGGTTTCCGTTGTGGTTTCCTGGGCATGTTGCACATGGAAATTATCCAGGAGCGCCTGGAGCGCGAGTTCGACATGACGGTGATCACCACCGTGCCTTCGGTGCAGTTCAGGGCGAAACTTACCAATGGAGAAGAAGTGTATATCAATGCACCTTCTGAGATGCCCGATCCTACCCGCATCGATTACATTGAAGAGCCCTTCATCAAAGCACAGATCATTTCCAAAGCCGAGTACATTGGCCCGATCATCAACTTGTGCATCGAGAAGCGTGGGCAGATCATGAATCAGAACTATCTCACCACCGA
Organism: uncultured Ohtaekwangia sp.; assembly: GCA_964510765.1. GTDB lineage: Bacteria > Bacteroidota > Bacteroidia > Cytophagales > Cyclobacteriaceae > ELB16-189. The sequence continues at coordinate 1,365 of CAZECP010000113.1, forward strand.
TCGGGTAGAGATGACATTCGAAATGCCTTTGTCTGAAATTGTATTCGATTTCTTCGATAAGTTGAAATCAATCTCACGTGGCTATGCTTCGCTTGATTATCATTTGATTGGCATGCGTGAGTCTGACATGGTGAAATTGGATGTCATGCTGAATGGCGATAAGGTAGATGCGCTCAGCGCGATTGTGCATCGCGCTAAAGCCCAGGAGTGGGGACGTAAACTGTGTGAGAAATTGAAGGAGCTCATCCCACGCCAGATGTTCGAGATTGCGATACAGGCGGCCATCGGCCAGAAGATTGTGGCACGCGAAAACATCAGCGCCATCCGCAAAAACGTGTTGGCAAAATGCTATGGTGGTGATATCTCCCGTAAGCGCAAACTGCTGGAGAAGCAGAAGAAAGGTAAGAAGCGCATGCGCCAGGTAGGCAACGTGGAGATTCCACAAGAAGCATTTATGGCGGTATTGAAAATTGAGTGATGAAAAAAGTAAAGAAGAAATTCAATAACACTTATGAGATGCTTAGCTTTTTGAAAGGCATTCGAAAACGCACAAGTGAATCATTACAACAACTGAAGGAGGAGAACAAGAAGTACGATAAATTATTAAAGGAGGAAGCATCCGCTTTGAAAGAAACTGAGGTGAGATACAGGGCAACCAAAAAGTAATCGGATGGATCAAAATTACGATGAGCTGATTGCTGAGATGCTGATTGAGCTGCATGAACTTCAACTAAGAAATGAAGAGCAAAGAGAGACTAACAACAAGCTCAACAGACGAATGGACTTGACTGTAAAACGAATGGTGATGGCGGAGAAGCGACTTGAGCAGTTGGATAAGAAAATTGATCAGTCAATAAAGGAGTTCAAGGAGTTCTCCCGTCTCCAAAACGAAATCAATAAATTCTTTCTGAAAGAGATCAGAAAGAATGGAAATAAAAATAAGTAGAATGGCTGAAACACTTACAACATCATACACTTTAATAGACGGTCGCAAAGTCTCTACCGACATTAAATCTGAAATCATTCAGAAAGTAGCCGAGCGCAAAGCGGCTGGAAAAAAGATTCCGCACCTTGCGATTATTTTAGTTGGCGATGACGGAGCAAGCCAAACATATGTTGATCACAAGGTAAAAGCGTGCAAAGAAGTTGGCTTTCATTACACCATGATGCGCTTTGCTGACACCATCAGCGAAGACAAACTGATGAAGCACATCGACCAGGTGAATAAAGATGAGGATGTAGATGGATTTATTGTACAACTTCCATTACCACCGCATATTTCAGTAGAACGCATCACAGAAAAAATCCGCCCTGATAAAGATGTAGATGGATTCACCAATCGAAATTTTGGAAGCATCGTTTCAAAAAATCCTTTGTTGTTGCCTGCCACTCCGTTTGGCGTGATGGAATTATTGAAGCGTTACAATATTCAAACCGAAGGAAAGAACTGCGTGGTGGTAGGTGCGAGCCGATTGGTGGGTGCCCCGCTCAGCATGATGCTGGTGGAGGAAGGAAAAGCGACAGTCACCATCTGTCACAAGCACACAAAAGATGTAAAACTTTTCACACAACATGCCGACATTTTGATCGCTGCCGTTGGCAAGCCCGGCTTGATCACCGCAGATATGGTGAAAGAAGGCGCAGTTGTTATTGATGTAGGCACAACCCGTGTAGAGGGACCTCAATTCAAAAATGGCTACGCTCTGAAAGGCGATGTTGACTTTAAAGAAGTTGCGCCAAAAACTTCTTTCATCACACCCGTGCCTGGTGGAGTGGGGCCAATGACGATTGCCTCTCTCCTGCTAAATACGTTGCGTGCTGCGGAGTTGAGGAATCCTTAGTCAGGCATTGGGCATTGTGGCATTTGGAAATACGTTAGCTTATCATTCAAAATTCAACATTCAAAATTTTTCAAGTTGCTGATCGCAGAGAATAAAAAAGTTGGTTCGCTTCCACTGATGGAAGATTTCTACACCATTCAAGGTGAAGGATTCTATCAGGGACATGCTGCTTATTTTATTCGTCTTGGTGGCTGTGATGTGAAGTGTGTGTGGTGCGATGTGAAAGACTCATGGGATGCGAATAAACATCCAAAGGTTAGTGTGGAAGAAATGACATCAAGGGCAAAAAAATCAGGAACCCACATTGTGGTGATTACCGGTGGTGAACCTGCGATGCATGACTTAACTACATTGACGAATTCGTTGAAGCAAGCAGGGCTTCGAACACACATTGAAACATCAGGTGCCTATCCACTTACGGGCGTGTGGGATTGGGTTTGTTTCTCACCCAAGAAATTTATGCCCCCCCATCCTTCAATCGCGAAGCAGGCGCATGAATTGAAGGTAGTTGTCTATAACAAAAGTGATTTTGAGTGGGCAGAGGAATTTGCTACGCAAGTGAACGAACCCTGCGAATTATACTTACAACCGGAATGGTCGAAGGTGAAGGAGATGAATGCGTTGATCGTTGACTATGTGAAGGCAAATCCGAAATGGAAGATCTCCATTCAAGCACACAAATACATGGACGTGCCTTAATGAATGCGAAGGAATTTGCCTCTCAGTTAAATAGCTGGGGAAAAGACCGCGTCCCCTTTTTCTTCCTTACAGATTTTGAACTCAATCAATTACAATGTTGGCGATTGGATGAATTGAATTCAAGTGAACTGCTTTTTGATTTTAATGGCGCTACAAATTCACCTATCTTTAGCACTCAGGCAGAAATCAATCTTCTGTCTGCGCCTGAATCTTTCGGAAGCTATCAGGCCAGGTTTGATAAAGTATTTCACGAATTGGAATACGGGAATTCTTTCCTTACCAATCTCACTATTCGCACACCGATTGAAGTGGACAGTTCAATAAAAGAAATTTTTTACGCAAGCAAAGCAAAGTACAAGCTCTGGAAAAAAGATTCGTTAGTAGTTTTCTCCCCAGAATGTTTCATTCGAATTCAAGATGGATTTATCTCTTCTTACCCAATGAAAGGAACAATTGACGCTTCTGTTCCGGATGCAAAAAATAAAATTCTGGCGGACGCAAAAGAACTGGCCGAACACGTGACTATCGTTGACTTAATTCGCAATGATCTGAGCAGGGTTTCCGAAAATGTGGAAGTAACCCGTTTCCGTTTTGTAGATGAAGTAAAAACACAAAACAGAACCTTGCTGCAAGTGAGTTCAGAAATCCGAGGTACGCTTGCAAGAGATTATCAAACAAGAGTTGGAGAGATTATTTTGACGTTATTACCTGCCGGTTCAATCAGCGGTGCACCAAAGGCAAAGACAATCGAGATCATACAAAAGGTTGAACAAGAACCGCGAGGTTATTTTACAGGTGTAGCCGGATATTTTGATGGTAAGAATTTAGACAGTGCAGTGCTGATTCGCTTCATCGAGCAAACTGACAAAGGGTACTTTTACCGAAGCGGTGGCGGCATCACCACCCAAAGCAATGCACGAGACGAATACAACGAAACTCTCGCAAAAATCTATGTGCCTGTTTATTGAGTCGATCTGCTTGCGCGAAGGAAAGTTTCAAAACCTGGAGCTTCATGAGCAACGAATGCATCGTGCTCTTAGTTCGGTTGGGTCAAATTCAAAAATTGATTTATCTAAAATACTTGCTTCACAAAAAATTCCCTCCTCTGGTTGGTGGAAATGCCGGGTGGTTTATGGCAATCAATCGCAAGAAATTTCTATTGAAAAATATCAGCCAAAGCAAGTTTCATCGTTAAAGTTAGTACATGATGATTTGATTAGTTACTCGCACAAATATGCCGATCGCTCTGCATTGGAGAAACTTTTTGCGATGAGAGAATCCTGTGACGACATTGTAATCATTAAAAATGGAAACGTGACTGACTCATTTTACGCCAACCTTGCTTTTAAAAAAGGAAACGACTGGTTTACTCCTGCAAATTATTTGCTCCCGGGAGTGATGCGTGAGCGATTTTTAAAAGATCAAATCATAAAAACAACTGCGATCACGGAAACAAATATCCGTAACTTTGAAAAAGTAAAACTGATCAACGCACTGCTTGGCTTTAATGGTCCTGAAATAGATATCGAAAATATTTTTGAATGAAGATTCTGATTATTGCGTTTCTGACTTTAATCTCTGTTGACTCGCTTCTTGCACAGGCATTAAGCACCAAAAACAAAAAAGCAATTGACTTGTATGTGAATGCAGACAATTACCGCGTGCGCGGGCAATATGAGCAGGCCATCAGTATGCTTAAAGAAGCCATCGAGAAAGACAAAAAATTTGAAGAGGCATATTTTCAGTTGGGGATAATACTTCGAAGCTATGGCGATATTCCTCAGTCGTGCACAATATTGGAGAAAGGACTGGCCCTTAACTCCTCTTTTCCTTTCAAGCAAAAGAATTATTTTTATGAACTTGGTGACAATTACTTGCGCACAGGTAAGTATGCAGAATCAAAAACCTACCTTGACAAATTCTTAGGAATTGAGAAAACAGACAGAACAAGAATCGAACAAGCTACGCTTTGGCGATCGCAAATTGATTACGCCCTCAGCCATTCGCAAGACAAAGCTGAGTATCTGATCAAAGCATTGAGCGATACTGTAAATGCCTTTCCAATGCAATATTTCCCGGCCATCACCGCGGATGGAAATGAATTGATCTTCACCGTGCGCTACGGGCGGGGTCGTGATTTCAATGAAGATATTTTCACAAGCAAAAAATTAAATGGACGATGGCAAGCACCTGAACCTCTTTCAGGAAATTTGAATTCCAATTTTCGCGAAGGCGCGTGCAGTATTTCTGCGGATGGCCGCCACCTGATGCTCACAATTTGCGGACCACGCGGTTGCGATCTATATGAAAGCAAAAAGGAAGGAACTATTTGGGGAAAGCCCATCATGTTAAACTCAAATGTAAACAGCGCAGGATGGGAAGCACAACCTTCTCTCTCGGCCGATGGAAATGAATTGTACTTTGTGAGTGATCGCAAAGGCGGATTGGGTCGTTATGACATTTGGTATTCGAAAAAAGATGATTCTGGAAATTGGACAAAAGCTGTTAATGCCGGTAAACCAATCAACACGAAGTATGATGAAATCGCTCCTTACATTCACGTGAACAATCAGAATCTCTACTACGCTTCGAATGGGATGCCAGGCTTCGGTGGCTATGATATATTCGTAAGTGAAAAAAAAGAGGGCCAATGGGATGAGCCACAAAATCTCGGGGCACCATTGAATGATTATGAAGATCAGTATTCATTCATTGTAACCAGTGACGGTAAATCTGCATTTTATTCCCGCGAAGAAAGTCGTTCGAAGAGTAAATTATACACCACTTCCATTCCTGGAAAGATGCAAGTGAAGAAACGAGGAAATGTAGTGCGGGGAACAGTAACCGACAGCAAAACAAAACTTGCGCTCCAAGCGAACGTGGAACTTTTTGATTTGAAAACCAACACACGTGTTTCTGTTTTTGAATCTGATTCTGTCAACGGAAATTACCTGATCGTGATCCCCGGATTATCCCAATACGCATTGCATGTGATTGAACCCGGTTACTTGTTTCATAGCCTGCATTTTAATTACGATGAAAAAGATCAAGAGCAACCGCTAATCATCAACCTTGAGTTACAACCCATTTCAAAAAACGCAACCGCGGTGCTGAACAATATTTTCTTCGACTTCAACAAAGCGGAATTGAATGACAGAAGTTTTAGTGAATTGAATGAGGTGGTGAAATTTTTAAAAGACAACCCTTCCATCAAAGTGGAGATCAGCGGACATACCGATAATGTGGGCGTTGAAACATATAACAAACAACTTTCACTTCAGCGAGCCCAAGCAGTAGTGAACTATTTGACCGCCCACGAAATTGCTTCCGCGCGACTCAGTCAAAAAGGATATGGCTCACAACATCCCATCAAGCCTAACGACACCGAGGCAAACAAACAGGCCAACCGCAGGATTGAATTTAGGATTGTTGAGTAGTTTCTTATTAACTTAACAAAATGAAACTGACTTCCCTTCGTCCGATGCTTTGGACGAGTGACCTTGACAAGACGATTGAGTTCTATACCCAGGTGCTCGGTTTTAAAATTCTGAATCACAACCAGGAAGTTGGCTGGGTCACTTTAGGCCGCGATGAGTTGGAAATCATGTTTGCCAAACCCAACGAACACATCGAGTTTGAGAAGTCAGTTTTTACAGGGTCATTTTATTTTGTGACCAATGCGGTTGACAAGCTTTGGACAGATGTAAAAGGGAAGGCAACGGTTGTTTATGGTCTTGAAGATTTTGATTGGCAAATGCGCGAGTTCGCTATCCTCGACAACAATGGTTACATGTTGCAGTTTGGCCAGGAGATTGAAAACGCAAAGTAGTCTGTTCACTTGCGTCAATCCATTTGTACAGTATTGAACAATCTGGAATAACTCATCCGAATAAAATCAAAGGCAATCATTTTTTTCACTTGGCATGGAAGTGGAAGATCATTTATCAAATCTTCACGAGTATGAGAAGACTCATTTCTTTCGTTTCGTTTGTAATTATTTTGCTGTTGATTGTGGCTGCTAATTCAATGGCTCAGGAGAGAAATGAAGTAAAGAGTGTGATATACCACGTACAAAAATAAGAAAGCCATCATTATGATGGCTTTCTCACTCTTAAAAAATGAATAACTTCATTAATATCCCTCGTTCTGAACAAGCTTATTATTAACTATCATTTCCCTTTGTGGGATAGGGTAAACCATCTCAGGTGAATCCCAAGTCGGTGTGTTGCCATTGGCATCTACCCAATCAGGATTAGATGTATTGGTTCTTTTATAATCAAACAACCATTGCCCTTCAAAAGCAAGTTCAAGAAACCTTTCCTTTAATATCTGATCGACTGTAGCATTCGATAGTGGCGTAAGACCCACTCTTTGCCTTACAAGATTTATATCGTTGTCAGGAGAATCACCCACTGTCGTACCAAGACGCACGTTACATTCCGCCCTGGTCAGATACATTTCTGCCAGGCGAAGGATTTTTATATTTCCGAATACATTATCAAACTTATTTGTGTAGTAGTAACCTGATCCATCATCTTCAAAAAGACCTAAACGAGCATCTCCGGATTCGTACATATTTAAAAAGTCGCCTGGTACTTCGATATCTCCCCGGCCGCCTTTATCCGAATTGGCGTAATAGTTATTCATATTGTTAAATCCTTGCTGTTCGGATACCTGCAGAGCAAAAATATCTTCTGAAGTGTTGTAAACACGAACGCCCTTTCCCAAGTAAGGAAATTCTTCGGCATAGGTAGCAGTGAGGCTATAAATCCCTGAACTAATAACACGGTTAGCCGCATCACGAGCGTTTGCATAATCACCTTGCAACAAGTAAACTCTTGATAATTGAGCCGCTGCCGCACCTGTAGTTGCGTAATAATAAGATACGCTACTTGGTGCTGGCAATAGGGTCTCTGCATCTGACAAGTCACTGATAGCTTGATTATAGACTTGTTCTACCGTACTTCGAGCAATCGTTGCGAGGGCGTCACTTATAGAATGAGTTGGCTTCAATACGATTGGAACTCCAAGATTCACGGTTGGATCACCATCATTCCACGCGCGTCCAAAAACTTTCACTAATTCGAAATACATAGACCCACGTATAAACTTAGCTTCACCTTCCACCTGGTCTCTTTCAAGATCGTCCACTAACATTAATGAATTGAGAACTTCATTCGTTGTGTTGATGGCCGTGTAAGCGTCCAACCAAAAGCCTGTAACAAAATCGTTGTTAATGGGAATTTGCTTGTTGCTGATTTGCGTCAATCCTTGAAATGTTCCAAAGAAGTTAATATCCGACCCCGAGCTTGCCAGCAGATCAGGATAGATAAGGGATCCTCCACCATACAAATTGCTGCTTCCCAAATTTGAATAGGCTCCAATCAAAGTAGCTTTCACGTCTTTGGCTGTAAGTAGTGATTGACTCACATCCACATTCTGAGTAGGACTGATGTCCAGATCGGTACTACACGCAACAAGAACAAATCCCATTAGCGCTGTCTTTAAAATATTTTTTAAGTTTTTCATACAATTTCGCTTTTAGAATTAAAAACCGATGTTGATTCCGAAAGTAAACGTCTTTGGCTGCGGTGCTGAGTAGAAATCGACACCCTGATTGATATTACTTGACTGATAGTCTGCATTTACTTCAGGATCCCATCCCTTATAAGAGGTGAATGTTGCCAAATTCTGAGCCGTGAAATACACTCTCAACTTGTCAAGTTTTAAGCGACTTGTGACAGTGGCCGGCAAATTATATCCGAGCGTGAGTGTCTTCAAACGGACGTAAGAGCCGTCACTCAAGTAACGGCTGGATGGATTGACTCCATTACCAAAAAACAATCGAAGCTGTGGTACATCGGTAACGTCACCGGGATTTTTCCAGGCACGCAATTGATCAGTTGTCTGGTTATCATATCCATTGCTGGCGCTTGAGCTCATGAATTGCCCACCACCATTATAGATCATATTTCCCTGCACACCTTGAAACACAATTGAAAGATCAATGCCTTTATAGGTAAAAGTGTTAGTGATACCTCCGTACCATTTTGGATTCGGATTGCCAAGCACTACGTTCTGTGCAGCGTTGTAATCATTGGTGGTGTTCTTATTAAGCGTTCCATCACCATTCCGAGTGTTGAGCACGTAAAGTGCATCTCCGTTGTTCTTGTCTGCTCCAGCAAACTGACGTCCCCAGAAAACACCAATGGGTTGACCTTCAATAGCACGATTCAAATCATTTGTACCCAAAAGCTGACCTGCAAGGTAAGTTACTTTGTTGGTGTTGTTGGCAATGTTGAAACTGGTTGTCCATTTGAAACCCGATGCCATCACATTCGTGCTGTTGATAACAAGCTCCACACCTTTGTTTTCCAAGTTTCCAATATTTTGAATGAAGGTTCCAAACCCTGATGATCCCACTGCATTTCTTGCAAGCAAAAGATCAGAGGTTTTCTTTTCGTAGTAATCAACTTCTACCGATATGCGATCTTTCAGGAAACTGAAGTCAAGACCGATGTCCAACTGTGCAGTGGTTTCCCATTTCAAATTAGGGTTTTGCAATTGCGCAGGAACTTGACCACCAGATCCAACATAAGGAGCGGGTGCATACAATCCACGCGATGCAAAATTGCTAATCTCAGCATTTCCAGTTAAACCATAGCTTGCACGCAATTTCAAATTGCTAACGAACTCAACATTTTGCATGAATGACTCTTCTGAAATGATCCAACCAACAGAGGCTGCGGGAAAAAATCCATAGCGATTATTGGCACCAAATCTTGACGAACCATCCACACGGCCGCTCAATGAAAGAAGATATCTGTCTTTAAATTTATAATTACCTCGCGCAAAGTAAGACAAGAAAGCAAAATTGGTTGGGCCTGCAGACGCTGCTGTTATCTGAGCTGCGCCACTTATTGATTTATAAGAATCGCTGGGAAATTGTAGAGCGGTAATGCTTGTACCATCGTTCCTTGATTTTTGAAAACTCATCCCGCCTGTGAGATCGAAGGCGTGCTGTCCGATTGTCTTCTCAAACTTTAAAAAGTTATTGGTGGTATAGTTCACAATAAGTGTGGTTGAATTAAACCCTGACCCATTCGGAGTTCCCGAGTTTCTTACAGTAGCAGACCCCGCGTATTGATCTTCTGTTTGAAAAAGAATATCAGCGCCAAACTCACTACGGAATGTTAAACCTGGGAGAAAAGTATATACACCATACACATTACTCCAGTTTCTATAAACAGTAGCGAGGTAACTTGCATTGCTCACGCTGATCATTGGATTGTAATAAACAGGATAGTTAGTGTTGGGAAGGCCAGAGTTATTGTCAAGCAAACCACTGATTAAATTCGTGCGTGGATCAATTTCCGGAGTGATCGGTGAAAGAGCTACTATCTGCAATGGTGTTGAAAATGCATCATCATTAGATACGCGATGGTTTTCAGTTCTTGCAAAATTGAAATTAAGTCCGAATGAAAATTTTTCGGTCGCTTTGTGATCAAGATTGAGTCTTCCAGTTAGCCTCTTGAAATTATTACCAATCAAAATACCATTCTGATCCATATACTGTCCGCTAGCGTAAAATCTCGTTTTGTCATTTCCACCTGAAGCATTAACATCCAATTGATTGAAAGGGGATGTTCTTAATACCAGATTTTGCCAATCTGTATTATAGGTTAAAAAATTTGAACTTCCAGCTGAATATCGCGTCAATCTAGACGTATTATAACCAACATAGTCAAAACTATTATCCAAAGCAGCCGCATTTGCAGCAGCCTGATTCTCTACATCCACATATTGCTGTGAATTCAAAAATTGCCTTCGGCCGGTTTCTTTACTCACTCCTGTGGTATAGTTGATCGAGAAGTTCGTTTTTCCAGACTTACCGCGCTTAGTGGTGATAAGAACCACACCATTGGCTGCACGCGAACCGTAGATCGCTGCGGCAGAAGCATCTTTCAGAACTTCCATGGAAGCCACATCATTAAAATTCAAATCAGCCATAGGATTTGTTTCCGCTCCATTGCTTGATTGACTGGCTGACGTAATCGGAATTCCATCGATCACATAAAGGGGCTGATTGCTTGCCGACAGCGAGGAAGCCCCGCGAACCCTCACTTTTATTCCTTGGCCAAGTTTTCCATTTTGAGATTCGATGAATACACCAGCGGCCTTTCCCTGCAAGCTTTGCTCAATACTCGTTACCGGAATGTTTTGAAGCGCTGCTCCAGACACTTGAGCGATATTACCAGTTATCTCTCGCTTCTCCTGAGTTCCATATCCGACAACAACTACCTCACCAAGCTGTTTCGCATCTTCTGCCATCGAAATATCAATGATCGATTGATCAGCTACTTCAATCTCTCTGGTAGTAAGCCCTGTAAAACTATAGACGATGATGTCACCTTTCGAAGCTTCGAGCGAATACTTTCCGTCCGCATCCGTAGTGGTGCCGTTTGCTGTTCCTTTTACAATAACGTTTACACCTGGCACGCCTGTGCCATCTTCAGCCGAGACT
>CAZECP010000114.1:0-12306 GCA_964510765.1 uncultured Ohtaekwangia sp.
AGTTTAGGTGCCAACCAAAGAAATCCGACTGAGATCAGAAACAGCAAGAAGAAAACGAGGGGTGGAATTTCTTTTCGTTCTGTCAATTGGTTTGGCCCGATGTCTTTACCGACCGATGCTTTCTGGGTCTCATGAATTCTGTTAACGGCCCGGAGCGATGCCCATGAGTTTTCAGATGCCACAAAGTAATTCAAGTTTGTGTTGTTGGTTTTCAATTCATGCCAGCCCGGCTGACCAGCCCAGATTCTTGTATGCCAAAAATCATCGATGGTTAAATCTTCCTGAAGCGCGATAGGGAGAGAATCACTAAGGAATGACTCAGGCATTTGTGAGAGAATATCAACATCAACAGGTTCATTTGGATAAACTGGAAATGTAGTCTTGATTTGGATTTGGTCTGAAATCTTTCTCCGCGAAATTTTTGAAATCAGGCCTGACCAAATCCTTGAATAATCTTTTTCATTTCCTTCTACCTTAATAGGGTAGGTTTCCTGAAAACGTGTAAAGGCTATTTTTCCATTGCCATGTAAGGTGTAACCTGATAAGATTTTAGCTCCGGAGCCTGATAGCGAATAGATATTCTCCTGGTAGTTCTCCACTTCAAAAGGTAAAACAGGCAGTGTGTATTTTTTTTCTAACTGAATATGCGCTGTATCTTTTGCAATGGATTTGAATTTAACTGACCATAGCCATTGCAGGTTTTTTGGTTCTTCGCTCAGCATGATCATGATGCCAAGCCCATCGTGCACGGCTGCCTTCAATTCTGTTTTTTCACTTTGTGAAAGCGAATTAAGTGATGCACTGTTCAGGAAAAGGAGATCAAATGAACTCAACAGCTCGTGTGAGATGCTTTTTATCTTCGATTCAGGCGCGTTTATAAATTCATAACTAAAAGCTTCGCGCGAAACCTGCTGCCGGACTGTAATTGAATGATGTTTTTCGCCTAGGAAGTTTTTAAGGTTCTTCGTTTCTGCCGTTGGAAATTTTTCGAGAAAAAGTATTTTCAAGGGCTGCTCAGCTTGCACATCTATGGGCCATGGTTGTAGAGAAATTGTTTTTCCCGATCGCAATTCCAACTGGTAAACAAATTTTCCCTTTTGCTTTGGCCAGAATGTGAGTGCAAATAGTTGGCCGTTTCCTTTTTTGAGATAAATGGAGTCCTCAACTCCCGCTGGGCCAATTAATCGCAAACGAGTATCAGCATTACAATTTGCAACTCCCTTTAACGTACTCTCATTATTTTCAATAACATCAGAAGTGAAAAACAAGTTGATAATTCCCTTGGGCGCTGATGGGAGAAATTGAAAATTCTTTTGTGGCATAGTTTCAAGTGCAGATGACGACAAACCTTCACCTAAAATTATTTTTATACTTCCACTTTTCTTTTCAAGAAAAGAATCATCCGCCAGCATTGTATTTTTGGCCCCTTCGCACTCGCGTGTTCGCATGAGTTTGAAATGAGGGTACAGCTTAGTTAAACTATCAACCTGTGAAGGTTTAAAGTCGGGAGTGAGCAGTATGATTTCTTCTATTGACCTTATTTCGTAAAATGGGTGAAGCAAGAATCCGAGAATGCTCATCCCAATTAAAACCACAGCTACCATCCGACCAAATCGAAACTTTATTTTTTTTCTGATCTCCAACCATAATGTGATTAACACAAGCAGAAGTACAAGACCAGTCGCCCAAAGTGACACTGAAGGAACAATACCAAAGCTATTCATTTCCATTTTCTTCCAGTTGCTGAATGAACAGTTGACTTAGTTTGTTGGACGAGATGGTATGCTGAGTGGGGGAGGACGACTTCTCAGGCAAAGCCAGCCAAAGGTATTTTTTCAGTTGCTGAACATCGTTTTTGAAGTTATCCGACTCGATTTGGTTCTCTGCAAATTTTTTTAAGAGCGAGAGGCCTGGTAACAATGAGGGTTTTTCCACTGCAATCGAAGAGAACTCCTGGCCCGCCCGCTGGAAGGTGGTTTGCATGGCAGGCAATATTTTATCATCTGAGTTTTGTAAAAGCTTTTCAGTCAGTAATAATGCTTCCCTGATATTTTGAAACTCATTCTCATCTTTGCTTTTTAATTTGCTGCTTGAATTTCTCACTTCTGAAAGATCGGCAGCCAATCTCTTTTCCTCTTTTAGGGGTGGAGGATCAAAGCCCGTGCGATGAACATAAATGCGTGAATCATTGCTGATTTCTTTCAACAGCTTTAGCGCTGTGTACTGGTAAGGCAATGATTTTTCTGGTTCATACAATCGCAGGTAAAGTTCGGCATCCCACATCACGGTGAGTGCTGCTTTCAATTTGGCGCGAAGCGATTGTTCAAAAAAAGTGGCTACTTCGGTGTTGTCGTGACTGTGAACAAAAGCGGCCAGCGGATCTTCTTTTTTATCCGGATCGATCAACTCTTCTTTGTGATCGTGTCCAGGCTTCTTTTCCTGCACAAGATTGTGTTCGTTTCCTTTGTCGTGCTGATGGCTGAATTGCTTCGTAATGTCTTCGTCTTTCTCATCGTCCTCGTGGGGCGTGGCAACGTCTGTGGCTATTCCACTGTCTTCTTCTTCACCGAGAAATTGACCGTATTTCAACCGTAATGTTTTTTGATCAAAGCCAAGTTCATTGCTGGTGGCATTGAATTGGTGTTTTGAAATACTCGATTTGTCTTTTAATAATTTTTCAGTGTCAATAATGATCTGGCGTTGACTTCGAAAATAATCCGGCATCAGGTCAACACCCAACCCTTCATCCTCCACTGCTTCATTTTTTGTAGTGTCTTGCAGTGCAACAAAAAATGTTTCGGTGCGGCTCCTGTTGGGTTTAGGCATTTTATTGTCGATGGCTTGCACATAAAAATATAGTTCGTCTCCGGGTTCGAGCCCAAGTTTTTTCAGGTTGAGCGTTGTCTCTGCTTTGATCTGCTTTCCCCGGATGAACGATGGTGAAGCAAATCGCAGCCGTTCTTCCCTGAATTTGATTCCTTCACCGCTGCCTTTGCTCACCGTAGCAATAATGTCGGCATCTATGAGTGAGTAATCATCATTCAATTGTGAAATTACTTTTACGTCTTGTGCGTCAGAATATTTCAGTCGTGTGAATTGATTCAGGTTGGTAATTGAAATTTTTGGTAGTTCATCTTTGATCACTTCTATCCGAAAGAAATCTGACCATTGCGTTTTGGTTTCGTCTTTCCATTTCATCTGATAGAAACCAGATTGCTGAAGCTTCTTTTCAAACCTGAAATCGCCTTGACTATTTTCCAAAACAGAGCTATCGCGATTGGAAAAAATGAACTTTACTTCTTTTACATCCCCTTGAAAATGAATTCGCCAGCTCACTTTGCTTCCTTCGGGTAGCGACAACTCAAAACTCTTCGAAGAAACAACGGGTAGATTCGTATAATCTGGTGGAGTTATTTTGATTTCAAAGGATTGAATCGAAGCCGGTATTTGTTTGATGGACTCCGGTCTTAATTGATTGTTATTTTCTCTGGTTGTTGATTTACTCAAAGTCGGAACAAATGAACTGAGCGAAAATGAAAACCCAACACACGCAGCAAAAATCAAAGATGATTGAACAAGGTGATGCGGTAATTTCATTTCAGGATAAATCCGGTTAAACTCGGTAGCTGTTTTTTCTTTTTGAATTCGCTCGAGGGAATTTAATTGCTCGTCTTCTTTGATCAGTAAATCGGCACTTTGCTGTAAAGTTGGATAGCGTTGGTTAAGGAAACGTATGAAGTCCGAGGACTTTATATTGAAAAGCCTGTAATGTAAGGCGAGCACTGTGAAATTCAGGACACCAGCAAAAATTGAAAGGAGACTTTTTATAAAATCAGAATTGCTCCAAATTGTTGCGAGCGAGAAAAGAACAAAAGCTACGCCAGTACTGATCAAACATATCTCTACAATTCGATAGAATAAGAATCGCTGCTGGAGGCGGTCAATATGTTCAGATGGCTTCCTCATTGATTTCTTCTGTAAGAGAAATAACGTTCGAACAAGAGGAGAGCCACAAGCAATGCAATCAACCACGAGGGTGAAGAACTTGGTGTCGTTAACGCAGCAATTTTTTCTCCGTGTGCCGATTTGAAGGCCATTGTTTCGGGTAACATTCGTTGATCACTTTCTGAAGTAATCTTTTCTGCTGTCGGATTAAAAGTAAGAAGCGAGCCAAGTGAAAAGATAAAATTCTTCTTCAGAGCAATCTCTTCATTAAGAGGCTGCGTTAATAGCCATTCGTTCTTTTTTGATTGTTCAATCAGATTATTTGAGATTTTTGGACTCCATTTCAGGACGTTTGATTTTGTTTCAGGAGATTTTGCGTCCGTGATCCAAAAAATCCAATCGGATGTTTCATTCTCTGAAAGATGGTTTACTTCTTTTTCTACCACAGACAAGGACATAGGCGAAGTTTTTTTATCAATCGCCCGAACGGCAGCCAGCAATATGTGCCGTTCACGAAGGTACTTCTTGTCGCTTACAAGTACTATTTTCACTTGACGAGGTAAAGTAACGTGCACGGAATCATGTGCGGTTTTTACTTTTTTCGTTTCAAAAGAGGTTACAGAAGAATTGGAAGTTCCGATCCTCAAACTGACGCTATCACCTTCTTGTGTTGCTTCCGGTACAAATTTATTTTCCTCCGGCTCCACGGGGATCAACCTGATAGTTGATGGAATTGCTTTCATTTGTCCTTTAAAATTCTTTGCCTTTAAAAAGGAAAACACAATGGCTTCTTCCGGATTTATTTTTTCCAAATCACTGAGGACAGACCAATAATTTATTAGCGATGTATCGGGGAAGGATGAAAGGGATGGAAATGATTTGGTGAGCCAATGCGGCTCATAGCCTTGTCGCTCAAGGCTGTCAATCGCAGTAGCTACATTTTTATTTTTCTCAGCACCACTTTCAACCACTATCCATTTTCTATTTTTCTGATCGAAGTGAAGACCGCTTAGTATAAGTGAGAGAATGATAATCAAGGCGCACCGCAGGAACAAGAGGAAGATTTCGTTCAGGCGAATACCTCTGAATTGTTGTGTGCTGGTTTCCTTCACATGACGGATACTCCCCAGCTTGATAATCTTGCCATCTTTGCGACTAAGAAAATGAATGGCGATGGGGATTGCGAGTCCGAGCAGCGACCAAATGTACATGGGGTTTGCCAGTATCATCTCATCAGCCGTTTGCGAATTGTGAGAAAGTCGCGCAAAACTTTTTCAACGGTTTCATCGATATACACCAATTGGTAATTGATTTGCTTTTCGAGCATCCAATGCCGTGATTGATGCAGCCAGTGTTTTACACGTTCGCTGTATTCTTTTTGTTGAACCAGTGTATTTGCTTTCGTGCGAACTCCCGTTTCAAGGTCTTCGAATGTGAAGGATCCATCGAAATCAAAATCTGCTTCGTGCTTTCCGATCAAATGAAAAACAATGACCTCGTTGCGTGGCGTTTTCAATCTTGAAATGAAATTCAAAATATCTCCATCCTCGTCATATAAGTCCGTCACAAATACTACGATCTCTTTGGCATGATGATCGTACAATTGTTCGATCCCTGCATTCTTCCAGGTGCCCTCGCTTTTCAAATTGACCAACTCATTTAAGAAGCGAAGAAACTGCTGTTGTTCAAATCGCGGTTGTACAATTTTAAAGTTCTTGTCGTTCACCGCATACAATCCAAACGTATCGCTTTGCTTTCTGGCGAGATAGGCGAGCGCTGCGATCATCACCCTTCCGTATTGAAATTTCGTCAATTCATTTTCCTTGTAAGCCATGGATTGACTTGCATCCAATATGAATTTGACCGTGATATTCGTTTCAATCTCTGACTGTTTGATGTAGTAGCGCTCTGACCGGGCAAACATTTTCCAATCTAGTTGTCTCAAGTCATCACCGGGCTGGTAACTTCTATACTGGCTGAATTCCTGACCTGCGCCAACACTTTGACTTTTGTTGCTGCCGCTCATGAATCCTTCCGTGATAATGCGCGCCACCAGCTCAAGACCATTCACGGTGTTGAGAATTTCCGGCTTCAGCAATTCTTTGATGCGCGCGTCCACGGTTTAAATTCCTTTTTTGATTCGGATCGTTTCCAACAGATGTTTAGTCACTTGCGTGGAGGTGACTCCTTCCGCCTCGGCTTTGAAGTTCATCAAAATGCGATGACATAAAACGGGATACGCTACGTGTTCAATGTCTTCTTCCGTCACGGCAAAATTTCCTCTCAGCAAGGCTCGTGCTTTGGCGGTGAGTATCATGGCCTGGCCCGCGCGCGGACCTGCACCCCAGCGTACCCATTCATTTACAAAACCACTTTCACTTTCTCCAGCACGGGTAGCCCGAACGATACGGCTCACCCACTCCACAAGGTCTGGGTTGATGTGTACTTCACGAACCAGGTTTTGCGCTTCAATAATCTGCGCGCCTTCAATCACTTTGTTAATTTCATTTTTCTTCTTCCCGGTCGTGCTTTCCAGAATAGCTATTTCTTCAGCGGCAGTCGGATAACTCACCTTGATGTACAATAGAAAACGGTCTAGTTGTGCTTCCGGCAGGGGAAACGTTCCTGATTGTTCAATCGGGTTTTGCGTGGCGAGGATAAAGAAAGGCTTTTCCAATTTATAGGAAACTCCTGCATACGTCACTTCAAACTCTTGCATGGCTTCCAATAAAGCCGATTGAGTTTTTGGTGAAGTGCGATTGATCTCGTCTGCGAGAATAATGTTGGCGAAAATCGGTCCTCGGTTAAATTTGAAAATGCGTTTGCCGGTCGTATGATCTTCTTCCAAAATTTCTGTTCCGATGATATCAGAAGGCATCAGGTCAGGTGTGAATTGAATTCTTCTAAACTTTAAATCGATGGCTTCAGAAAGAGCTCGTATCATCAGCGTCTTCGCAAGACCGGGAACGCCTTCGAGCAGGGCATGACCACCCGCCAGAAATGTAATCAGCAACTGATCAATGATCTCGTCTTGTCCTACAATGACTTTGCCGATTTCTTGCTTGAGCTTCCTGAGCCGATCGATAATCTCCTGAACTGTTTTTTCGGTATCTGTTTTCATCATCTCTCTTAACTTGTTAAAGCGTACATAATAATATTAATGCTGAAACGTGTGTTGTCTATTTTATAAAAGCGTTTGTTTCTGAAGTCGTAGTCCCATTCACAGCCATAATCCTTATTACTATAAAGCACACCAATTTTATTTTTGATTTCGATGGCCTTCAAATAATTGTGCACGATGTCATCACCCCAGCCATTGAGTTCTTGTGCCGTGGTTGGTGGCCCGTCAAATTGGAAGAAACACGAATAGAGTTGATGATTGTTAGGGATTTTCTTCAACGCATCTTTTCCAAAGATCACTTCCATTTGCGTTTCAAAAGATTTGGCAAACAAACCATCGATATCATGATTGCAATCATCCACAAAAACGAACCCACCATTGCGGACATACTTTTCAAAATTCTCTTTTTCTTTTGCGGTAAACTCCACCAATTTGTGCCCGCTCAGGTAACAGAAGGGGCATCGAAAAATCTCGTCACTGCTTAGTGAAATGATATTCTCATTGGTATCGATGGGTACGGTGGTGTATTCAATCAATGAATTTAAAATATTTACAGGCATGCGCTGATCCACGTCCCAGTCGCCTGACTCGTATTGAAGCCTTGTGAAAAAGAATTTGTTACCCGGATGCATTTTTTAGCAAAACGAAATTTGCGCTTGCACGGCTAATTTACAGAAGGAATTTATACGAGCGGAGTTTTAAAATGAAAGAGCCACACCCAGGGCGTGGCTCTTTGTAATTAGCAATCGTTTACTAAACTGCGTCTGATAAACTTGAGAACGTGAAGTCCCTGATCTTTAAAGGAGGGAGCAAGTAGTTTTGGTTCGACTCTACGCTCACAGTTCGTTCTACCTTTCCCATCTCTTCGAGGTTGTTCAGCATGATGATCGGGCTCTCGTTGAAACGGAAATTCTTGATAGGGTATTGAATTTTTCCATTCTCGATGTAGAAAGTGCCATCGCGAGTAAGCCCTGTGAGTAGCAAAGTTTGTGGATCCACATCGCGGATGTACCACAAGCGGGTTACCAATACACCTTTCTTCGTGCCCGCAATTAATTCTGCGAGCGATTTTGTTCCGCCCTCCATAATTGCCGCGTCAGGACCGGGCACAGCCTTCACACCTTTCTTCTCCGCCCAGTATCTGGAGTAGCTCAGATTTTTGATCACCCCTTTTTCGATCCAACTTATTTTTTCCTGCGGACGACCATCGCCATTCCATGTGCTGGTTGGAAGGTCGGGGTTCAATGGATCTGAATAGATGTTCACCCTTTCATCCACCAATTTTTCTCCCAGGCGTGTGCCACCACCAGCTTTGCTAAGGAAGCTTCGACCTTCATCAGCCTGGCGCGCGTCCAGCCGGAAGAAAATATTTTCCAACAAAACAGCCACTGCAGCTGGCTCAAGAATCACTGTATATTTTCCAGGCTCAATTCCTTTTGCATCCGCAGACTTTAGTGCTTTCTCGGTAGCAATTTGTGTGGCGGTTTTAGTATCCAGCTTGGTTACATCATTATAACCACGCGTAGCATAGCCGGAGCCTTTGCCATCTTGTGTACGAACAGTAACGGAGAAGTTGGTATTCGTGGAAGTATTGTAAGCAAACAATCCCTTTGAATTCATCATCGCATTGAATCCGTTGTTGTCTTCCAAAAATCCTGCGGCAACCGCCTTCCCTGCTTTTGCCACCTCAAGACTCGCGGCCACTAAATCTGACCTCAACTTAGGTGTGATCTCAGCAGTAGCTTTCACAAACATCTTTGATTCAGCATAGGTTTGCGGGCCGAGATAAGAAACAAACTCCGGATTTTCAGGAGCGAGCCGCGCAAGCTCTTCTGATCTGCGAACAACTTTCTCGAGTGAAGCATCATCAAACTCATTAATAGTTGCAACACCCTGCTTTTTTCCGAAAGCAGAAGAAACCACCAATTGACTTTGACTTACTTTTCCACTGGTAGAAACAGAATTACGTGCATACCGGATATTAGCACTATCGGTACCGCTAAGGTTCACCTCGCATTCATCTGCTTTTGAATAGCTCAGTACTTTTTTCATTAAAGCCTGCGCTTCGTCTTTTGTAAGTATGGTAGCCATAGTGTTATCCGATATTTCGTGACGTGTTAATTACATTTACTCCATTGAAACGAGCCGTGGATGATCCGTGAGAGACCGAGTTGCTTTGCGGTGGCTGACCTTTGCCGTCACCAAATGCACCACCTAAACGGTAATCACTTTCATCCGCAATCTCCACGCATGAGTTCCAGAATTCCTGGCTGTTGGCCTGGTACGCAACATCTTTTAGCATGCCTACAATTTTTCCATTCTTGATTTCATAAAATAACTGACCGCCAAACTGGAAGTTGTAGCGCTGCTGATCAATGGAGAACGAACCATCACCGATAATGTAAATTCCTTTCTCTACACCTTTGATCATATCATCGATGCTTTTCTTTTCTTTCCCTGGTTGCAGCGAAACGTTTGGCATGCGCTGGAATTGAACGCTGCTCCAGTTGTCGGCATAGCAGCATCCGCGTGAAGCATTGAGACCAAGTATGTGTGCCTGATCACGGATCACCTGATAATCCACAAGAATTCCATCTTTAATCAGATCCCACTTGCCGCAAGCAACACCTTCATCATCATAACCAACAGCACCGAGCGAATTCACTTGCGTTTTGTCAG
This sequence comes from uncultured Ohtaekwangia sp., assembly GCA_964510765.1. Classification (GTDB taxonomy): domain Bacteria; phylum Bacteroidota; class Bacteroidia; order Cytophagales; family Cyclobacteriaceae; genus ELB16-189. The sequence continues at coordinate 9,746 of CAZECP010000114.1, forward strand.
CAACGATATTTACGAGCTTACTTCCGAAATTGAATTTCTTTGTTTCCCATTTATCCAGTGTTAAGAAACTGGTACCGGCAAAGTTGGCTTCATAACCGAGCACGCGATCAAGTTCAGTCGGGTGACCAACCGATTCGTGAATGGTTAACCACAAATGCGAAGGATCCAAAATCAAATCATACTTGCCAGGCTCTACCGATTTTGCTGTTAATTTTTCTCCTGCTTGTGCGCCTCCAGCCTTCGCATCTTCCAACATATCATAGCGACCTTTGTACAAGGTTGTCACGCTTTGAATTTTATCTTGCGGCCGCCAGTCGAGATATTCGTAGCCCATTCCCATTGGAGCACTCAAAGTATTTCGTTGCTCAAACTTTCCTGTAGCTGCATCAATCTTCGTGATGAAGAATGCAGGCCAGATGCGATGAATGTCCTGGTCGATGTATGAACCATCCGTGGAAGCAAAATACTTTTGTTCATTAATAAGGAAAAGCAATGAAGTAATATAATTCGCTCCGGCTTTCATCGCGGCATCATTTACACCCAGAAGCAAATCCACTTTTTCTTTGATGGGGACTTCGAACGCATTTTTCTCAATCGGTGCTTTCCAGCTCACTTCACCATAACCTTTTTGTGGAGCAAGCCGCACAGGTTCAGTTAACAATCTCGAATTTTCTTTCGCAATTGCTGCCGCTGTCTCTGCTGCTTTCGCGATACTGTCTTTGTCCAATTTGTCGGTGGCAGCAAATCCCCAGCCTCCGTTGGCAATCACGCGGATACCAAGTCCATACGATTCGGTGTTGACAATGTTCTGCACTTTGTCTTCGCGCGTCACCACAAATTGATTGAGGTAACGCCCGATACGCACATCGGTGTAAGTGGCCCCTTTGCTTTGTGCAGCATTGAGCGCAACATCCGCCAATTGTTTTTTCAAGGCCACGTCAACTGTTTCGAGGGCTCGCTCCGGTGGAATGGGATTTCCCATTCCCGGGATGCCCGACAGCAAGGCTGCACCTGATGCGCCCATGCCGGTGAGGTAAATAAAATCTCTTCGTTTCATTAGTGGGAGTTAAGTGTTCAATATTGATCTCAGACGAATTTATCCGAGAAATGTTCCATCCACTAATTAGTAATTTATGAGTGGCAGAACAAATTTTTGTTCACATGCGGACATAAAAAATCCCTGAATTGCTCCGGGGATTTTTGAATTGCCCTATAATAAATAACCTACTTGTTGACAACAATCTGTCTTCTCAGTGTGGTACCTTTGTATGACACGTTCAAATAATAAATACCGCCAGGAAGTCCATCTAATGGAATGTCTATCTTTTTCTTCGATGACTGAATTGAATAAATGTTTTCTGAAAATTTGTTGAACATATCCACCTGGTAGGGTTGGTCAAGTGTTTGAACTTCACTGCTAGTACTGTCAGCAATTTGTAAGGTAAGTGATGAAGTTGTTGGATTAGGATAAACAGCTATGGCTGCAGCAGGACTGCCTCCTCCACCATAATTAATATTAACTCCCAAACTGTTTGTCCAAGCTTGGCCGCAGGCGTTTACGGCAGCACAATTAATAGTGTAATAACTGCCGACAGTGGGAGGTGTATTTATATAAATGGAGGAAGAAGTACTGCCTCCTGTCGATCCGAAACTGTGAGGAGGCCAAACCCAATTAAATGATGTTGCTCCTTGTACCGGGTCGCACATTAACAAATAGGTAGCCGAGGGGCTAAGTGTTACAGGATTTACACCATACTGCCCAGCAACGTAAATCTGTGTACTTATGTTTGCTGATGGAGCTCCAACATAAATGGTTATGGGAGTTGCTGGCGAGCTTCCACAACTTCCGCTAACAGTCGCTGTTAAAGTTACATTGCCATTGAAATTATTTATGCGGCTGGCATTAGCCTTAGTTGGATCAGTGGACAATGGCGCGATTGTCAATGCATTCAAATTGCCTGAAAAATAATTAACACCTGCTCCCTGAGGAAGATTTGTGGCAGTAAATGTATAAGTGCCTTGGGAGCAAACGAGTGATGGCCCTGAAATAACAGGTACAAGGCTTGTGCCCGCACATTCATACGAGCAACTGTAAAAAGCTGGTGTGCCTTGCATCTCTTGCCAAAGCCACTTTGCATTATTTATAGTAAGTGTTGCGTGATTTTCATTTGCCAATGGGTTGGTGAAAAATTATTGAATGGTACATTCTTCGGACTCGCTGGAGGAACCGTTGGCGAATAAGCTCGCAAGTAGTCAGTGTTCGTAATAGTCTGAGTGCCCGAACCGAGATCCAGAGAAGAAGTGGTAGGTATGAAACCGAAGTGTGTGATCAATGGATTCAAATTAATTGATGAAACATTTGTAGGGATTGTAGCAAATTTATTGATGTCCCAAATTCCACCGGGGTTGCTGTCAAGTGGATACATTGAGGAAGTTGAGTTGAAAGAGAAATTAGCAAGATCAGTAGTTGACGTTATCAAGCCCCACAATATTTCTTTCTTATAGTACTGTACTAACCCCCAATAAACTGAACAGAATTATTTTTTAAAATGTGTAGTACT
>CAZECP010000115.1:0-11798 GCA_964510765.1 uncultured Ohtaekwangia sp.
CGCACCGCAAAAACATGATCCGCATTCTCAACCTGAAAGGCGCAGGCGAACTGCTACGCTACGCGCTGGAGAGTAAGTACAAGTTTTGAATTGGTGGTGGTGCGAGCTGCATTTGTTCGATTTGTTTGGGCGTGCCCCGCGAGGCGCGGGTCGGGCCATACACTACAAGTCAGGCCTTGCTCATGCCTGCGCGCTTCGGGCTTTTCGTTTCTGTCCCTCACGCAAGTTCACTCTCAACGAGGGTTAAGCTTCACATGGATAGTATTTCCATTTAAAATAAATGGGCTAATTTAGAGACTCATAAACCCTGCGAATGAAGAACGTTAAAGAATCAGCAAATTTCATCTGGTCTATTGCTGACTTATTAAGAGGCGATTACAAACAAAGCGACTACGGCAAAGTGATTTTGCCACTCACGGTTTTAAGGAGGCTCGATTGTGTGCTGGAGAAAAAGAAGGACAAAGTATTGGAGAAATACCAGCAAGCTAAGAGCATGAAGATCAAAAACCTTGATCCCATTCTCAACAAAGTAGCTGGATACAACTTTCACAATAGAAGCAAATACTCTTTTGATAAGCTGATTGCCGACCCCAACAATATTGCCGAAAATCTCAGAAACTACATCCGTGGATTTTCCGAAGAAGCACAGGAGATCATCGAGCAATTTGAGTTTGATAATCACATCACTAAAATGGACGATGCCAATCTGTTGTTCATGGTGGTGAAGCGCTTTCAGGAGGTTGACTTGCACCCGGAGAAAATCTCGGGCATGGAGATGGGCTACATGTTTGAAGAACTCATCCGCAAGTTTGCTGAAATCTCAAATGAAACTGTCGGAGAGCATTTTACTCCGCGCGAAGTAATCCGTTTGATGATTGACCTTCTTTTCTAAAATGATAGAGACATACTTACCAAAAAGGGAATTGTAAAAACCATTTACGATTGCTGTGCGGGCACAGGCGGAATGCTTTCTGTGGCGGAAGAATACTTAGCTGAATTAAACCCTGATGCGCGGTTGGAAGTGTTCGGCCAGGAGTTAAATCCTGAATCGTATGGCAGCTGTAAATCGGATATGCTGATCAAAGGGCATAACTCCACCAACATTAAGAAAGGCAATAGTATTTCGGAAGATAAATTACCAGCCGAGAAATTTGATTACCTCATCACCAATCCTCCGTTTGGTGTAAAGTGGCAGAAGATAGAAAAGCAAGTGCGCGATGAACACGAAGTAAAAGGCCATGGCGGACGCTTTGGTGCTGGCTTGTCTTCTGTAAGTGACGGTTCTTTTTTATTTCTGATGCACCTCATGGCCAAAATGAAGCCCGAAGGCGAGGGTGGCTCACGGTTGGCGATTGTGTTTAATGGCTCTCCGCTATTCTCCGGCAGCCCAAGCAATACCAAAAATGAAAGCAGCATACGCCAATGGATTATTGAAAATGATTTACTGGAAGCCATTATCGCTTTGCCCAACCAATTGTTTTACAACACGGGCATAAGCACCTACATCTGGATTATCTCCAACCACAAACAGAAAAAGCGCAAAGGCAAGGTGCAGTTGATTAATGCTGTTGACTTCTTCAAGAAGATGAGCAAATCATTAGGCGATAAGCGCAATGAGCTAAGCGCGCAGCACATGGCCGACATCACTAAAATGTATGGCGACTTTAAAGACAACAAGTATTGCAAGATTTTTGACAACAAAGACTTTGGCTATTATAAAGTAACCGTAGAGCGGCCTGAACTAAAAGACGGTAAAGTAGTGCTGGATAAAAACGGAAAGCCGAAGGCAGACAGCTCCCTACGCGACACGGAAAATATTCCATTGAAAGAAGACATTCATGCTTACATAAAGCGTGAAGTGCTACCGCACGTGCCCGATGCCTGGGTAGACGAAAGTAAAACCAATGTGGGCTATGAAATAAACTTCACCAAGTATTTCTACGAGTACAAGCCCTTGCGCTCATTAGAAGAAATAAGAAAGGACATACTTGCCCTGGAAGAAGAAACAGAAGGATTGATTAAAGAAATTGTCTGAACTATGATTTTAATGATTTAACGAATAATATGATTTGTAACGCAAAAAATCAAAGCCAATCACACAATCAGGCAACTACTGTCTGCACTATGATTTTTGAGATTATATGAACACTATGATTAAAGAAAATCAAAGTCCATCACACAATCAGCTTAATCATAGTTAAAGATGAAAAAGTACGAAGCATATAAAGACTCTGAATTTGAATGGCTTGGTCATGTTCCAATGGAATGGGAGAATTGGAAATTGGGTCATGCGTTCAATAGAATCGGAAGTGGAACTACACCAGAATCAGGTAATCCAATATATCATGAAGACGGTACTGTTTATTGGTTGAATACCGGAGATTTGAATAATGGTGTCCTAAATTCCTGTCAAAAGAAAATTACTCTAAAAGCTCTTGAGGATTATTCTTCTTTAAAGATATATCCAAAAGGATCTTTAGTAATTGCTATGTATGGAGCAACCATTGGAAAAACAAGCATTCTAAATTTCGAAACAACGACAAATCAAGCTTGTTGTGTTTTCACTAAATCTGAAATCATTGATATTAAGTTTTTGCACTATTGGTTTCAATCACACAAAGAACACATATTAAATTTGGCGATTGGGGGAGGCCAACCTAATATAAGTCAAGATATTCTGAGAGGCATTAGACTATACTGTCCAAGAATCGAAGAACAAACCATCATCGCCAACTACCTCGATCACAAAACTGCGCAACTTGACACCCTCATCACCAAAAAAGAAAAACTAATCGAACTTCTACAAGAAGAGCGCACCGCCATCATTAACCACGCTGTTACAAAAGGCTTAGACTCAAACGTGCCCATGCGCGATAGTGGCATTGAATGGCTGGGTGAGATACCGGAGCATTGGGAACTTACGAGAATGAGATTTTTATGTGAAATAGGCACCGGTGAAAAAGACACTGAGAATCGGGAAGGAGATGGGGCATACCCATTTTACGTTAGATCTCAAACGATCGAAAGAATATCAACTTATTCATTTGATGGGGAGGCAATTTTGACGGCAGGCGATGGTGTTGGTGTTTGTAAAGTTTGGCACTACGTAAATGGTAAATTTGACTATCATCAAAGAGTTTACAGAATGAGTCATTTTGTTGGAGTTTTAGGTAAGTATCTTTTTTATTACCTAAAAGAGAATTTTGAAAAAGAAGTGAAGAAACTCTCAGCGAAATCAACTGTTGACTCCTTAAGAAGACCAATGTTTCAGGATTTCCCTGTAGCATTTGGAACAATGAAGGAGCAACAAGAAATAATAACATTTATTGAAAAAGAGGAAATTAGGATCAATACAATAATGATTAAAGTATCACAGGAGATTGAACTTCTAAAAGAATATAAAGCCGCTTTGATCTCTGAAGTGGTAACAGGTAAAGTGGATGTAAGGGATGAAAGTGTCTGAACTATGATTTTATTGATTTAATGAATACTGTGATTAAATTAGTTTCCATATTAAGTCCACGCTAAATCAAAGTCCATCAAACAATCATTTAAAATCATAGTTCAAGACTTATGATTAACAACGAATACCCGCTGTCTGAGCTTACCGGTAAAATCATAGGCTGCGCTATGGAAGTGCATCGGCATCTTGGCAATGGTTTTCAGGAAGTTATTTATCAGAGAGCGTTAAGCATTGAGCTGAACCTGCAGAATATCGAACATGAACGCGAAATGGAAATGCCGCTATCCTATAAAGGAAACGGCATCGGCACGAGGCGAGTGGATTTCTTTGTCGATAATAAAGTGATGGTGGAGATCAAGGCGGTGAAAGAATTGGAAGACGTTCACCTTGCTCAGGCTATCAATTACCTGGAGGCCTATCAAATGGATATTGGACTGCTTCTAAACTTTGGCAACACAAGCCTACAGTTTAAACGAGTCATGAAACCCAAACCAAAGTCCATCAGGCAATCATTGAAATCATAGTTCAAGACAATGGCAAAAGGAATCCACACTGAGCAAACATTTGAAGCTGCCATAGAAGCAGCCTTGCTTGAGAATGGTGGCTATACACAAGGTGAGTCCGATGACTTTGATGCGCAGCTTGGTATTTTTCCTTCGTATGTCATTCAGTTCCTTCAAAGCTCTCAACCTAAGGAATGGAAGAAGATTGATGCCATACACAAAACAGATGTTGATCAGAAAGTATTGCAGCGCCTGCTTAAAGAAATTGATCTTCGCGGCACGCTGGATGTATTAAGAAACGGGTTCACCGATTACGGTGTAAAGTTTAAGATGGCATTCTTCATGCCTGAAACCCGGTTGAACCCGGAGGCGGAAGAACTTTATAAAACCAATCAACTCACCGTCACACGCCAGCTCTTCTACGAGCGCAATGGCCGGAACTCGTTAGATATGGTATTGTCTTTAAATGGATTGCCGATTGCTACCATCGAACTTAAGAATCAATTCTCAGGGCAGGATATTCAGAACGCGAAGAAGCAGTACGTGTATGATCGTGACCCCAATGAACCGATCTTTCAATTCAAGAAAAGATCGCTCGTTCACTTTGCCGTAGATGCCGATGAGTGTTACATGACCACCAAGCTGGATGGCAAGAACACGCGTTACTTACCCTTCAACGTGGGCTTTCAAAACGGAGCAGGCAATCCACCTAACAAGAACGGATACAAAACATCCTACCTGTGGGAATACGTTTGGACACGCGATAGCTTTCTGGATATCATCGCGAAGTTTCTGCACCTGAGTGTTGAAGAGTATGAGTTTGATGGAGTAAAGCGAAAAAAGGAGAGCATCATCTTTCCAAGGTATCACCAGATGCAGGTGGTGCGCGAGTTAACAAAACACGCGCAGGAAAATGGAGTAGGCAAAAACTATCTCATTCAGCATTCTGCGGGGTCAGGAAAATCAAATTCAATTGCATGGTTGTCGTATCGGCTTTCAAGTCTGCACAATGCAAATGATGAAAGGATATTTGATTCTGTGATTGTAATCACCGACCGTAGAGTATTGGATAACCAATTGCAAAACACCATCTATCAGTTTGAGCACAAAGATGCGTGGTACAAAAGATTGACAAAGACTCCCAGCAGTTGGCCGATTCTATAAAGGCAGGTTCAAATATCATCATCACCACACTTCAGAAGTTTCCTTACATACTGGATAAGATCGGTGAATTGCCAAACCGGAAATACGCAGTGATCATTGATGAAGCGCACTCATCGCAAGGAGGTGAAGCTTCCAAGAAGATGAAAGAAGTGCTTTCGGCTAAATCATTGGAAGAAGCAGAGAAAGAAGAAACGTTTACCGGCCTGGATGAAGATGCAGAAGATGAAATAAGAAAGTCGATGCTGGCCAGAGGCAAGCAGGACAACCTCAGCTTTTTCGCCTTCACAGCTACGCCCAAGGCGAAGACAGTGGAAGTGTTTGGTACACCGTCAAGCGATGGTAAGCCACGACCTTTTCATTTGTATTCAATGAAGCAGGCAATTGAGGAGGGTTTCATTTTAGACGTGCTTAAAAACTTCACTACGTACAAAACCTACTTCCGGCTTTCAAAGGAAATTGAAGACGATCCGAAAGTAAACAAGAAACAAGCAGCGCGGGCGATTGCAAGATTCTTGTCCTTGCATCCTCATAATCTGGCACAGAAAACAGAAGTGATGGTAGAGCACTTCCGTCAGATTGTTTCAAAGAAGATAGGAGGCAAAGCCAAGGCAATGGTAGTGACTAGTTCACGGTTACATGCCGTTCGCTACAAAGATGAATTTGATAAATACATCAAAGAACAAGGCTATACGGATATTAAGACGATTGTCGCTTTCTCAGGAAAGGTGATCTACGATGTTTATCCCGAAGGCGTAACCGAAGTTGATCTGAATGGCTTCAAGGAAAAAGAAGTGCCTTCAAAGTTTGCCACGAGTGAGTATCAATTATTGCTGGTAGCAGATAAGTATCAAACAGGATTTGATCAACCGCTACTGCATACCATGTATGTTGATAAAAAGCTTTCAGGCGTAAAAGCCGTGCAAACACTTTCGCGTCTCAACAGAATGCACCCTGGCAAGGAAGATACGTTTGTGTTGGATTTTGCAAATGACATGGTAGAGATATTGAGTTCTTTCCAGCCGTACTATGAGTTAACGACTATCGGAGAGAATTCAGACCCAAACCATCTATACGACCTTAAAGCGGAAATAGAACGGGCGCATATCATCTGGAGTGCGGAGATTAATAATTTCTGCAATGTGTATTTGAAGTCATCCAAAGTATTGAATGTAAAAGATCAGGCAAGGCTTTATGCATTGGTAGCTCCAGCCGTAGAAAGATTTAAGCAATTGCCAAAAGAGAATACGAAAGATGATGTGATCGGAACAGAAATAACACAAGAGAATTTTAAACACGCACTACAATCTTTCACAAGACTCTATTCCTTCCTCACACAGATCATGCCCTTCACCGATGTGGAGTTAGAGAAGTTCTTTATTTACGGCAAACATCTTTTAAAAGTATTGCCACGCACCAAGGCAGAAGACAGGTTCAAACTAGGCGATGAAGTATCCTTAGAATACTATCGCCTGCAAAAGATAGCCGAGCACAACATCGTAATGGAAGATCAGGGCGAGTATGGGCTGCAGGGCGGGGGAGAAGCTGGCATTCGAATGAACAAGGAAGAGATGGCAGCCTTGTCAGAAATAATAGAAGTACTCAATAAACGTTTCGGCACCGAGTTCAACGATGCAGATAAATTATTCTTCGACCAGATCGAAGCCGAGCTGGTAGCAGACGCAAAGCTTGCCGAACAAGCCCGCAGCAACACCATGGCCAATTTTAAATTCGGTTTCGATGATGTGTTCATGGACAAGCTAATAAGTCGCATGGAACAAAATCAAGACATCTTCGGCAAGATGATGGACGACAAAGAGTTTGGTGACCTGGTGAGGACGTATATGCTGAAGAAGGTGTATGGGAGGTTGAGTAAAATGGTTTAACCCTATTGAGTAGAAGAAAAATAGACGGATAGTTCATGGCCAAGCTTTACAACATAACCGATTGGAACGAACAACCTTGGCTAAACACAGGTGGAACCCGTAATAAGAAAGTTTATGTCAATCCTGCGGACAATGAGCTTTATTATTTTAAGCAATCGCTGAAGAAAGAGCGGAAAGACTATAAGTATGAATTTTGGTCGGAGATCATTGCTTCTGAGGTCGGTGAAATGTGTGGGTTTAACGTGTTGCCTTACCACGTTGCTATTCGTGGTAATGATGTGGGTTGTATTTCGAAATCAATGATCAATCCCGCCAACGAAGAGCTGGTAGAAGGTGGCCGATATATTCAAGCATTTGATAATACGTTTAACCCAGAAGATCGGTCGCTAAGGCATCAATACTCTTTTGAACTCGTTACGGCTTCGCTCGCTTTCATTGGTCTTCAAAAATACTATCGAGAATTTGTAGAGATGCTTGTGTTTGACGCACTCATCGGCAATAGCGACAGGCATCAGGAAAACTGGGCAATTATAAATGGTCATTCCAGATTTTCGAAATCATTGTCAGTTATAGAGTTTGTATTAGAGCGTGAGAAATATTTTAAGAAGCTACCAAAAATGGTTCAAACTATTCTGAAAACGATCTATATGACGAATGGGAAACTTCGGCCTCAATTTAGGAGAGTTCGGCTTTCTTTACCAAAAGATAATCGCTTCTCACCAATTTATGACAGTGGTTGCAGTTTTGGCCGCGAGTTGCTGGACGACAAGGTTTTAGAAATGCTAAAGGATCAAAAACAAATAGAGAAATATGCGAGGAGAGGCGAAAGTGAAATTCACTGGCAAAATAAAAAAGTAAGTCACTTTGCTTTACTATCTAATCTCTTGAAAGAAGAAGATTTTAAGTTGATGGTGCAGAACCCAATAAAACGAGTGCTTGAAAAATTTGATCCTAAGAAACTTGATGAACTAATTTCGAAAGTTGACGTTGATTTGCCACCGGAGTGTCAATACATCAAAATACCTTCGGAAAGAAAGGAACTGATTTGTAAATTGGTACTTTCGCGGTTTAACTTATTAAAAGCACTGTTAGAGGAGAAAGTAAAGTGAAAGAGATAGGACATATTTATTTATGTTGGCGCAAAGGCTCAGGCGAGCGAAGGCACATTGTTGGTGTTTTAAAAAGAAATGTCACGGATGGTGCGCGATTTGAATACACAAATGATGGGATCGAGGCTGCCAAGAAGGAAGGTTTTGTTCCTTATCCTGAGTTTCCCCAGCTAAGCAAAAAATACACGGATAATGTGCTGGAGGCGTTTGGTCAACGGCTTATTAAGTCAGAACGATCAGATATAAAAGAGTTTTTAGACTTCTGGGAGATTGAATACAAGTACAAGGATGATAAGTACTATATGCTTGCTCACACGCAAGGATTAAGCCCTACAGATAATTTTGAATTTCTGGCTGACTACAATAGGATTAAGTCACTTCGATTCTTAACTGACTTAGCGAGTCTTAGTGTCTTAAAATTACCAGCAGGAACTCTAGAGATAGGAGATACTCTTACCTACGAGTTGGAAAAAAATAATCCGCACGATAAAGATGCGGTTAAAGTCTTCAAAGGTAAAACTCCTGTCGGATACATAAAGAAAATTCATAGTCGGGTATTTCATAAAAAAGGTGTCGGATCTTTTAAACTCACTGTGAAAGCCGTGGAACAAAACGGAGTTATCAAGAGAGTTTTCGTGAAGGTGGCGGCCGATAATTAATCCAGTCATTTCGCGAGAGTGATGGAGCCCCGCTAAGCAACAGGGGAGCCCCAAGAGCAAGCGCAGCTACTGGCGACTAAGACAGCACGCCCCCTAGTGTTACATGCTTCGTACGAGGGGATTGCTTCGTGCCTCGCAATGACGTGTTCTATATGAAGACTGCTTCGTATCTCGCAATGGCGCGCGGGTACACCCAGGTTTTATTTATTGATTTGGCGATTTGATTATTTATTGATTTGACTGCATACCGCGAGGTTGCTCACTTTTTCTTTCGCGCCTTCTTCTTCGGTTTTGGAATTTTTCCGATTCGGGCATCGCCCTTTAAAATAAGATGGCAGGCTTTGAGCGCCAGTTCTTCAAAATCATCTTCGTCTGCCGGAATGTTTTGCCACACGGTTTCGGCTGTGCCGAGCAAGCGCACGGAGCGCATGCAGGGAAATTCTTTTTTCAAACTGGCATGATGCTCGTGCAGGGCCGCTACCCACACCCCATTGTCGTGCGTGTGATCGGAGCGCTGGCGCAAGATCAATACCAGCTTCTCACCCGCATAGATGGCATAGCACCCAAACATCGGTTTCACCCGTGGATGAATGCGATCCAATTCTTCCAACACAAATTCAAAAGGGATTTTGGATTTCATAGGGGAGAGCAATGATAGTGATTTGAGATTTATGATTTAAGACTTTTGATTTTTGATTTGAGATTTTTGATTTGGAATGCAATGATGAATGACGAATGATGGATGTCGAAGTTGCGGGATGTCTGTAGTTAGTCTGAGCTACTCCCTCTCCTTGAGGAGAGGGCCGGGGTGAGGTGAGTACACGAGTGCTTCTTCTACCGAGGGGATACCGGCACGCGCGCTTGCAGCCGCACACGCTGGCCGGTATGACAGTGTGGGGTGGAGGCGCAGTTTCTAAAGTGTTGTTGTTGCGAAGGGGAATTTCCTAATTTACTGTCATGCCGGACTGCCAGCGCGCAGGGGAGGAGCGAGTTCCGGCATTCCCTTGTGCGAAGGAATGTTTACTAACGATGGTCGAGTACACGAGTGCTTCTTCTACCAGGGGGATACCGGCACACGCGCTTGCAGCCGCACGTGCTGGCCGGTATGACAGTGTGGGGTGGAGGGCGCAGCTTCGAAGTGTACTCACGGTCTTGCTTTTTGAATTGACGCACAGCGCGCAGGCGGTACTCCCTTTAGGGAGTCAGAGGGCGAGCGTGGAGGTTGATTAGTGATTAGTGATTGTTGATTTGTGATTGGTGATTTGGTAAGGAGAGAATTACGAATTACGAAGTTGGTGGGGTAATGAGATTTTGAATTGACGCACAGCGCGCAGGCGGTTCTCCCTTCAGGGAGTCAGAGGGCGAGCGTTGGGCTGTTGATAATGTTGAATGTCGAATAATGAATGATGAATTACGAATTACGAAGTTGGCGGGTTAACGAGATTTTTTGCTATTACTCGCCTTCCAGTAATTTTCTGGCTTTGATGAAGGCTTCGCGGTTGGTGGTAATAAACTCATCAGGTTGGAGCGGAAAAGAAATTCCCATTTCCAGTTGATCGAGATGTTGCTGATGAATGAGAGGGAGCAGGTCTTTGGCTTTTTTTACACGCAGCAGATAAGCAGCCTGGAAGATCGCATCGGGAAAGCGCCCAGCGGGTATCCACACTTCGCCCGGTTCATCGAAAAGTAATTTCATTTCGTGCTCAAGGGGTTCCATACTTTCGTTCTTGCGCGACCACTCTTTATAGGCGCGGTAATAATCATAAATCTGGTAAGGCTCAACCTGCTTTATAAAATCTTCGAATTGACTGGTAGATAGATAAGGTTTTTCTTCGACCATTAAATAAACTGCACCTTTTTCTTGTTCGGCCCGCCATGCTGCAAAACATTTTTCCTGGTAAGTGCCTCGCAGGTCAGGCAGCAAAAGCAGGTGGGTTGGGCCAATGTGCACATCATACCATGCATACCAGTTGGGATATGCATCACCGGCACCAAGCAGTGCCTGCTCGTCTTTAAAATTTTCGTAGTCTTGCCAGTCCAAAAGATCATTATCGGTATGATCATAGGGAGCTCCTTCCAGAAACGCAATCATGGTCTGGACTTCCTCTTCGGTGGGAGGCTGAATAAACGGGCATGCTTTGATGTTTTGGCTCCAGTAAATAAATTCATAGGTTACTTCAATGGGTAAGTCAATTTGCTCAGCTCGCCATTGACATTGCAGGTTAAATAATTTTTTTTGAGCAATCTGCCAGTAATAATTTTCTGCCCATGTTCGGTAACTAAGCGAGCCACTGTCTTTTGTTTGTCGATAGAATTCTCCGTAAGTAAGAAGCAACTCCTTGGTGGAGGCGTAGGATTCGAGAAAGGACGCTACGCTTGATTTATCGTAAAGTGAGGTATAGGCAATTACTTTAGGATTGCTTTTGAGTTCATTCAAAATAGTTTCTTTGGTAGTCATGATTGTGTGTTTTGATAGAGGAAGATACTTTCTAAATTGATAAAATGAAAATGACACCAAAAAATGCATTGAGTACACGAATATCTACCTCTTTTGGAGGGACACTAGCCCCATGCGCTTGCAGCCGCACATGCAGGCCGGTATGACAGTGTGGGGTGAGAGGCGCAGCTTCGAAGTGTCTCACGGTCGCGCTTCGACAGGCTCAGCGTGACAGGTTTCTTTTTCTGGTTTCTCACTCAACTCCGTCATTCATGATTTATAATTCGTAATTCATCATTCGTCATTCCTAAGTTCCAGCATCCTGTGCGGAAGGAATGTTTACTAACGGATGTATCGAGTACACGAGTGTTTCTTCTACCGAGGGGACTGTGGGGGTGAGAGGCGCAGCTTCGAAGTGTCTCACGGTCGCGCTTCGACAGGCTCAGCGTGACAGGTTTTTTTTTCTGGTTTCTCTCGTAATTCGTAATTCATAGTTCGTCCTTCCTAAGTTCCAGCATCCTGTGCGAAGGAATGTTTACTAACGGATGTATCGAGTACACGAGTGTTTCTTCTACCGAGG
>CAZECP010000116.1:0-11553 GCA_964510765.1 uncultured Ohtaekwangia sp.
ATGTGGTTAAAAATTCGCGGTAAGCGCTGGTAACATTGTATTGCATGATGGCTTGTGCCTGATATAATTTTTGCTGCGACAAAAGTGTTTGAGCCTGGAGCAAATCGTTGGTTGAGACCAATCCTTGTTCGTAGCGGTCTTTCATGATGCGCAATGCTTCCGAAGCCTGGGCCACCGCAGTTTCCTGTTGACGAATGGCAAAAGCAGCGTCTTGTTGTTGCCGATTTGCTTTGTCTAATTCAAGCTGTGCCTGTTCTTTTTGATAGGTGAGTTGCTGCTCGATTTTATTTCGCTCCGATTTGTATTCAGAGACTTTGTTTCGAATGGATGTTCCATTGAAAACATTCCATGAAAGTTGCGCTCCAGCCAGATAAGAATTTGACTTAAACCCAAAAGCAGAATTATCATTCAGAAAATAATTGGCAAATGCATTGAGCTTGGGCAAGTAAGAAAATTTTCCCGAACTGAGCATTTGATCTTGTGCCTGCAGAGCAGACTGCAGTGCCTGAAAGTCCGAGCGGTTGGCCGGCACTTGCGCTTCGTTCGCTTCGCGTTCATTTATTTTTTCTAAAGCCGGTGTTGAATAAATGACTCCAGTCTTTGAACCCATCAGCAGAGCTAAATAATCAGAGGCATTTTTTACGTTACTCTTTGCTTCGGCCAGTTTACTTTCGGTGGTAGTCAATTGCACTTGCACCTGAAGCAGATCTGACTTTTGCAACAAGCCTTTCTCGAAGTAATCATTGGTGGATTTGTAAATAGTTTTAACGGTTTGCAAAGCTTCCGTCAACACAGCTACTGCCTGGTGCGCCACCTGAAGTTGTGCATACGCTCTTTGCACTTCAAAAGTCAAATACTCTTTGGTGCGTTTTGCTTTGTAAGCATATACATCCACTTGAGTGTGCGCAGCTTTGCGCATGGCGATCATGTCCATGTTGATGATCGGCTGGTTCCATTCAGCCTTTGCCATATAGTTTTGTGTGGCGGCAGGATTGTTTAACAATGACGGATTGAAATCACTGGCAGCGATGGATTGCTGTTGCAGTTTGAACCCAAAAGCATTCAATGGATTGTTGGTAGTGAATGCCGTATAACTCAAATTGATCTGCGGCAGAAAGACCGCATTGGTCTGATTGTATTTTGCGGCAGCGATTTGCTGATCAAGATTGGCCAACGCAATCTCGCGATTGTTCTTGAGTGTCTCCTCCGTGGCATGCGGGAGTGTGAGCTGCACACTGTCCTGCGCCCGCGAGAATGCCGGAAGCAGAGGAATCAGAATTAGTAAACTTATAATTTTCTTCATCGTGTTCATTCTTTTTTAAAGTGGTGCAAAAGTATCGGCAGTGGTTGGGCTGCACTGTGACTTGGGTCACAGTTGAAAGTTTTGTTCAAATTGTTTTAAAAGATGATTTCATAAGAAGCATGAAAGACTGATTTTCAATCGGGTGCAGGATTTTTAACGGGAGGATATTTCGATCACGCAGTTAAGGAAAGGATTTCCTTTGTGGTGATGATCAATGCGAGCGCAAGGATGAACCAACCAAATCCGATTTTTAATTTTTGCCCGTGAACAAATTTTGAAAAATGATTTCCAAGAAATAGACCTCCTAAAGCAATGGCTGAGACAAATAGCAGAAATCCGAAATTCATGGTAACATGAGCTTGCAGATCTCCCCAAAAGCCGATCAAGGAATTGATAGCAATGATAACCAGGGAAGTCCCAACTGCTTTTTTAATTGGCAAGCCTACCAGTAGTACCAACGCAGGAATGATCAGGAAGCCACCACCGGCACCCACAATTCCCGTGACAACGCCTACACCAAGTCCCAGAAAAATTAAACGGGCAATATTTGTTTTCGCCTCGCTATGTTCGTTGTCGGCATGAGCCCTTATCATCCGAAAGGCAGCCACGATCATGATCAATGAGAAGAAGATCATGATCGAAAAACTTTTCGTCAAGGTAAATCCGGAAATGGTAAACAGTTCTGAGGGAATGTTGGGCATCAGAAAACGTCTTGTAACAAAGACAGAGACGAGCGAGGGCAATGCAAATAAGAAAGCACTTCGTATGTCTGCTGTTCTGTCTGTTAAGCTTTTGACTCCACCGACCAATGAAGTAGATCCTACTATAAATAAAGAGTAAGAAGTAGCAAGTGCCGGTTCGATTTGAAACAGGTAAACCAACACCGGGATCGTAATAATGGAGCCACCGCCACCAATCAATCCAAGTGATACACCAATTAACCCGGCAGCTAAATAGCCAGCAATTTCCATTTCAACTTTTTACAAAGTTGGGATGTAGATGGTGCGGACTCAGTGACTCAAGTCACATGTCAGAAATTCAAACGCATGATTTCGTTGCGGGAAACGGAAATTCTTTTTTGTGATTCCAATTTTTTTCGGCAGGCAGGTGATCACTTCACGCGATGAATTCAACGGATAGCAAATTTTTTCTCAACAAAACCTTCTTTCTATAGAAAATTAATCTGATCGAACTGAGGGAAAATTTAGCGAAGTTGCATAGTAAAAATGTTTTGACATTAAAGAAATATTAAAATCATGCCATCGGTAACCCAAGAGATGGCCAACTCAGGGGCATCAATCAATACGAAGCGAAAAGTAGTACTGGCATTTTTACTCGGCCTGGGTGCAATTGTTGTGGCGCTCGTTGTCTCTTATTTTGGGTTCAACAAAATACTGACGGTTGTTGACGAACTATCCGTTCCGAATCAGAAATTAACAACCCTTCACAATTTATTTCAGCGAGTGGCTGAGCTTGAACATCGACAACGACTTGAGGCGATTGAAAACCCTCGCAAAACGGATCAGGCTTTTTTGCAAGAGTCCAATTCTATATTGCTTATTGTTGATTCGCTGACTAAGATGCACTGGGCCGACACTTTGCAACTGCATCGCTTACAGGAAATTCAGCGCATTTTGCACACAAGAGATAGCTTGTTTGTGAGATACCTTCAAGTAAAATCAAATGCTTTGCGCAACAAAAGGTTGTCAAAGAAATTTGATACGTTGGCAAGAATACTTTCTAACAATGTAATTCTTACTGACACGAGTGTGAGAACAACCCAAAAGAAAAAGACGGTTGTTTCCTACAGCAATGATTCCTCAGTCAAGCCTCCGGTTCAAAAACGTTCTTTTCTGAGCCGTTTGTTCAAAAAGAAACAGCCGGCCACAGTTATCCAGAAACCGAAAGAGAAAATCACCGAAGAAGTGGTTGTTATCGTTGATACACTTGCGATGGCGCAGCGGAGCAACAGTGTGACGGAGGCTACGAAGTTGATACAAGAACTAGGAGTAGCAGAACTTTCGCGAAGAAAACGGTTGGCCAATCGAGAGCTGACCCTCCTGAAAACAACCACCATTCTTTTTTCGCAAATGACGGATATTGTTCATCGGGTACAGGAGGAAGAGATTTTATCTGTTCGCAAAAGCAACGAAGCGGCAACGCGGCTATTCATCGGAAGTATAAGAAAAATGTTATGGGTGCTGATCGTTTTTTGTCTAATGACTGCGACCATGGTTTATTTCATTCTCATCGACATTACAAGAAGCAACTATTACAAAGCCCAACTTACGGATGAAAAAGACAAAGCGGAAGAGCTAAGCAAGGCAAAGCAGCGCTTCCTTGATAACATGAGTCATGAGATCAGGACACCCCTTCAGTCGATCATTGGTTTTGCGGAGCAATTGCTGAAAAAGATAACTGCTGAAACGAAATCCGAGATTCAGGCGATTCATAGTTCTTCAGAACATTTATTGCACGTGGTAAATGAAGTGTTGTATTACAGCCGGCTTGATTCGGGGAAAATGGTTTTTGAAAATAGGAAATTCTATTTCTCGGAAGTGGTGGAAGAAGTGGCGCTGGCGATGCGTGTGCAAGCCGAAACGAAGGGGCTTCAGTTTTATTTTGATGACAAAGACTCGGAAAATTATTTTGTGGAAGGTGATTCGTTCAGACTGAAACAGGTTCTTTACAACCTCGTAGGAAACGCGATAAAATTTACTGAGAAAGGTTGCGTGACGCTGGCTTTTGAAGCAAAGGCTAATGACAAAAACGTGTCTGTGCATTTACAAATTATCGACACCGGGATAGGTATTGATGAAAATGAAATCGATAAAATATTTCAACGCTTTGAGCAAGCCAACCCTTCCATCAGTTCAATTTATGGAGGCAGTGGCCTGGGTCTCACCATTGTGAAGAGGTTGGTAGAAGCGCAAAACGGAACTTTGAAAATCAACAGCTCACCAGGAAACGGGTCAACATTTTTGGTTGATTTAGTTTTTGCCGGGGCAGTTCAAGACACCCTTTCTGAAACACAAACACAACATGCTCACTTGTCGCGGGCGCATGTTTTGGTGGTTGATGATGATCCATCCATCCTGCAACTGTGCAACATGATTCTCACCGATGCGCGCATTCGCTGCTCGCTGCAAAATGAACCAATTAAGCTTTTTGAGGATGCGTTCGATGATACCATCACTCATATTTTAATGGATGTGCGAATGGGCAAAGTGGATGGCCTTGAACTTGCGAAAGCGCTTCGCAAAAGAATCAGGACAGATGTTCCTGTTATTGCCATGTCAGCGATGGTGCAACTGACGCAAGAGCTGGAATTTAAAGAGGTCTTTGACGCTCTTCTATTGAAACCTTTTAGGGCAGATGAATTAAAAAATATTTTGTCACGATTTTCTGCTGAGAAGGCGAATACTACAAGATCGGAACACTTTTCTGAGGTGGGCCAATTAACGTTAGGAAATTCTGAATTGCTGAGATCTGCATTATCCAATTTTGTTCACGAAACTGAAATTGACATGGTGTATTTGGATAAGGCAATAAAGAGTGGCGATGTGGCAGGAGTCAAAGATGTATTGCATAAAATGAAAGGCCGTATTGCCCAGTTTGGCTACCTGTCGGTTTCAACATCCATGAATTACCTCGAAGATCTTTTGGAGCACAACCACTCTGTGAATCATTATCAGAATGAAATGGCTCAACTGAAAGCATCCGTGAGCGACATCATTTTAAAAGCACGAAACGAACTTGTCAACTTGAATTAAAATCCGCAGAGTTTCAGTTGATGCTATACTTCTCCATCTTGGCATAGAGCGTTTTACGATCAATATTTAAAAGCCGGGCAGCCTTCGATTTGTTATAGCCTACTTCATGCAGCGTTTTGGTAATCAATTCACGTTCTTGGTTTTCCTGTAATAATTTTAAATTATAATATTGAGAAGTATGCGACTCGTCTTGCAAATCTTCTATGATCCGTTGCGAACGCATTTCAACAGGCAGTGACTCTAATGCTATTGTGGCACCGTTTGTAAAGAGTACAGAGCGTCTCACTACGTTTTTCAGCTCTCTCAAATTGCCAGGCCATGCATATCTCTTAAAAGCATCAATGACTTTTGGATCAAATTCTGATGTGCCGCGGTTCAACTCTTCATTTGCCTGTCTCCTGAAAAGGGAGGCGAACTGAATGAGGTCTTCACCACGTTCGCGCAATGCAGGAACTCTGATTGAGAATTCGTTTAGCCGGTGAAAAAGATCTTCCCTGAAGGTTCCTTGTCTCACGCTTTGAGCCAAGTCATCATTGGTGGCCGTGATGATTCGGACATTTGCTTTTATGGGATTATTGCTCCCAACCTTATACACTACTTTCTCCTGAAGTGCCCGCAATAATTTAACCTGTGTTTCATAAGAAAGATTACCCACTTCGTCTAAAAATAGTGTGCCCTTATTGGCTGCTTCGAATTTGCCGATACTGTCAGCTATTGCTCCTGTAAATGCGCCCTTTACGTGACCGAACAATTCACTTGCGGCAATATCTTTTGAAATAGTTCCACAATCGACCGCAACAAATGGGCCCCCTGCCCGTGAGCTTAGTTGATGAATCATTTTTGCCACGCGCTCTTTGCCGGTTCCGCTTTCTCCTTCTATAATCACCGACATATCCGTGGGTGCTACCAGGCGAATGTGTTCATGCATTTTTTTTGATACCGGTGTCTCTCCTTCGATAAACTGTTCTGATGGTTCAGGGGATGCTTGCGCTGTACCTGTTAAAGCTTTTCTCACAGCCATGAGCAATTCATCCGGATTGACAGGTTTAAGAATATAGTCTATTGCTCCAGCCTGTATCGCCTTCACTGCCGTGCGCACATCATTGAAACTGGTCATGATAATAACAGGCACATCCCGGTTATAACTTTTTATATCGTGAAGGAACTCAAGCCCGTTTCCGTCTGGCAGCCTGTAATCAAGAAGAACTAAATCAAACCGTTCTGTTTTAAATTTTTTCAACCCCTCACTTCCACGATGCCGCACTTTGACCTTGAAACCCTTACCTGCCAGGAAGCCTTCCAGCATTCCTGAAAATGTAATGTCATCTTCGATCAAGAGAATCGTTGTCATGGATACAAATCTAATTTCAATATTCTTTCCTCGCTAATAGAATTCGTTAAGATGAGATAACAAAGGATTACTAGATCAGACGTTAGAGAAAAAAATCTTCCTGCTTGTTAAAAAATAAACTACGAAAATGGCAATACAAGAATTCTAAGATTTGGAAACTACGCGTTCCGATTTGAAAAATATAGGATTAAAAAAAGAGCCGGAGATTTCCGGCTCTTGGTTCGAAGTTATTTCACTTCTTTGCCGTCTTTGTCAAACTTGGCGGTTTTGGTTTCGCTTCCTTTTTTCAATTCCACTTCATACACATCCTTTGCTACAGAAGCTTTGGAGATTTCCCAACCTTTGTAGCTGTCTCCTGCTAATGTTTTCTTCACAGCTTCTGGAAGTTCCTCGGCTTTGATGTCCTTTTTTTCCTGCACAGGGCTTTCCATTTTGGTTTGGTTGGCTAGCTGTTGTGTTTTTGCATTGGCCATCAAAGAGCAGGCGCCCAGTAAAATTGCGAATAGAAAGATTTGCTTTTTCATACTGTTTTAATTTTGGTTTAGAAATTTTGTATCCGCACTCCACTAAATAACAATGCCAAAGTATTCACGAACCATAAATGTCTGAAATTCAGAAACGGTAGTATTTATCCACCAAACGAAGAAGCAACGCGATGTGTAATTTCTCCACACTTGCGATGATCAATTCCACACTCAAGTTGCCGGCATTTCCTGGAAGTCAGGTTAAAAGATGCCGACTCATCGACTTAAGGTTGCACGTCAGAAATTCAAGCGGGTGATTTCGTTGCGGGAAACGGAAATTCTTTTTTGCGATTCCAATTTTTTCAGGAGGCGGGTGATCACTTCGCGCGATGAATTCAAATCATCTGCAATTTCCTGGTGGGTGATGGTGATTTTTCCGCCCAACGATTCAAACTGGCGTTTGAGATAGAATTCAAGTTTCTCGTCCATCGAATGAAAAACTACCTGATCGATTACTTCCAATAGTTCACTGAATCGCGAGCGGTAGGTCTCCAGCACAAAGTAGTACCAGAGGCGATGGTCTTTCATTAAACTATCCATATGATGAATCGGAATGGCGAGCGCCTTCACTTCCGTCATTGCCTTTGCCTTGATGGCGCTTTGCTCGTTCTTGGTAGCGCAGATCATTGACAGTGCACAAGCATTTCCTTTTTCCAAATAGTAAAGAAAAAATTCTTCGCCATCTTCTCCTTCGCGATAAAGTTTTACCCGCCCATCCAGAATCAGTAATGAGTTCTTAAAATATTGCCCGGAGCGCATGAGCATTTCACCTTCTGAAAAAGTCACCACGTGTCCAATCGTTTCAAGGTGTTTGATTAAGTCCAGATCGAACTGGGGAAATATTTTTTGAAGATCCATCACGACAGTTTAGTTAAAAGAACCAAAATACGCTTCGTTTATATTCTGTGTAGGCAGTGCCGTACATTCGCTGCAATTTAATTTCTTCGAAGTATGATCCAACTACAAAATACAAAGAACATCCAAAACAGAATGCAAACCAATTCAACGTCATGACAGGAGTTGCCCAGATCAACAACATACTGAAAATGTAAAGAGGATGACGCACATATTTGTAAAATCCGCTAATGACTAATGACTCAAGTTGTTCTGTTCTATTCAGCGGTAATTTCAATTGCCGGATCCCCAAAAAATCTCTCCAGTCAATTTGTTTTAATGAAAGCAGAATGCAAAATGCTGCCAGCACTTGCGCGCTGATCAGAACAAACATCCAAAAGCCTTTGAGCTGCCATAACTCGGCAGAGCTACGCATGGAAAAAATCAATGATGGCAAAAATGTGAGTGCGCTCAGTGCGTTATAGATCAGGCGATAGAAACGAGAAAAATTCACATTGCCCATCCACTTCATTGCATATCTTTTGAATGAAGTTGTCGCCATCCAGCTATGGATCATCCCAAAGAGAAAAAGCGAAATGACTAACTCAATCATTTTTGGCAGGAGGCTTTGAAGTAATTTCTTCGAAAGTTACTTCTTCCTGCGGAGATTGTTGAGAGATGTTTGCCGGTCTTGCACAGCTTGAGCCACAGCAACTGGTGTTAGTAATTGCCTGGATAAGGAAAATCGCAGATATAACTCCGGCCAATGTATCGTGTAACATCCACGCCTGATACGCAAGAAATAATCCGATGGCGAGACGCAGCCAGCGCAATAAGTTCCAGTTGGTAAGTAAAAGTGTTTTTATTGATTGCATTGCTTTAGTTTTTAAGAAAGAAAAAGACAGTGACGTGTCGTCACTGTCTCCAAACTACGCCAGGAAGGCCCCATCATCCTGGCCATTCACCAATTCCCCCTTCCAAATTGTTTACTTTGTACCCTACAGTCGAAAGCAGGGCACACGCCTGAGCGCTGCGTCCCCCGCTTCTACAGAAAATAAAATACTCAACCTCCTGTGAAAGCTTCATGAACTTATCTCTAAAGTCGGCAGAAAAAAAATCGATGTTCTTCGCATTTTCGATTGTGCCCGATGCATATTCAATTGGTGTCCGCACATCCACCAGCACGGCCGATGTTGTGTTTTTAAATTTTGTTTTAAAATCCACTCCTTCCAGTGAATCAAATTCGATTGTCGTCATATTCATTGTTTTTCCTGGTCATTCAAAATTTTTCTGTTTATAATTTCTTTGCCGTACACTCGATACCTCGTGCTGCCTCTGGCTTGTAACTGAAAAAGAAATTAATGTAAATGGCACGCGATAATCTCAGGGTAACGGGAAACAAAATGAAAGCGGCAATGATGTTGGTGATCATATAGGTTTCCATAGAGGGATCAAAGAGCACCCGCAGCGCTACGTACACCGTGGTGAACAGAGCTACCTGCAACGCGTAACTCACATACATCGCACCTGTAAAGAACGAAGGCTCTCGCTCGTAGTGCAGTTGACAATGACTGCACTGTGCCGGCATCTTAATGAAATTTTTGCTGTAGGGGACGTTCGAAAAAAGTTCGCCTTCATGACATCGCGGACATTTATGAAAAAGAATACTGTAGAGCCGGGTTTCTTTGGGAATCATTGTGTGAAATTTTCAATACAAAATTATCGCAACCTTTCACCAGTTTCTGTGACTCAAGTCACCAACGGCATTTATGGGTTTTACCTTCAGAGAAATTTTCTGACATAAACGATTCCGTTACTCTCGGCAAAACAAATGTTTGCATTTGAAGCCAAGTAGGGCTGGAAGTAAATGCTACTTCCGGATGGATAAAAAAATATCCGGCAATGAAAGTCATCATTACCGGATATTATTTATTTGTAACCAGATTAAAGTTCGGTGCTCACCTGTTTAAGATCGGTGTGTTTCAGTGAAGTTTCTCGCAGTGCTTTGTACCCGCCAGCGATATTCACTATGTCATTGAACCCACGTGATTTCAGGATAGAGCTCATAATGACCGAACGGTATCCGCCAGCGCAATGAATGAAGTATTTTTTATTTGTATCAATGGCAGCCATGTTCTTATTGATAAAGTCCAGGGGAAAATTTTCTGCTCCTTCAATGTGTTCAGCTTCATATTCGCTATGGCGTCTTGCATCCAGCAGGTTAAGCTTCGGTTTGTTTGAGTAGAGACTGGCAAATTCATCGGCAGAGATCGTTTCAATCCGATCGATATCTTTTCCTGCATTTTGCCAGGCAGCTATACCACCCTTCAGGTAACCAATTGTGTGGTCATACCCAACCCGGGCAAGCCGAGTGATTACCTCTTCTTCTCTTTTTTCATCCGCGATTAGTAAAATCGGTTGTTTCAAATCGGTGATCAAAGTTCCCACCCACGGAGCAAACGAATCGTCAATGCCAATGAAGATGGAACCGGGAATAAATCCTTTTACGAAATCTTCTTTCTTGCGTGTGTCTAGTACAATAGCTTGTGTAGTCTCCCAAACAGTTTCAAATTCTTTTGCATTCAATGGTGTCATGCCGCGTTTGATGATCACATCAATACCTTCAACATCGCCCGTCAGGTTCATGATTACGTTCGAAGGAAAATATTGAGGAGGCTCCACCAGACCATCCGTGATCGCGGTAATGAATTCCCCTTTCGACATATCACTACGTAAAGCATAATTAAATTTCTTTTGCTTGCCTACCGTTGATACAGTTTCTTTATCCATCTTCTTTCCGCACGCACTTCCCGCTCCGTGTCCGGGATAAACAATCACCTCATCTGGCAACGTCATGATTTGCTTCCGGAGAGAATCATAAAGCAATCCGGCAAGGTATTGCGGAGTGATCTCTGCTTTTACTTTTTGAACTAAATCCGGACGGCCGACATCACCAATGAAAAGTGTATCACCTGTGAAAATAGCACGTTCTTTCCCTTGCTCATCGAACAACAAATAGGTTGTGGATTCGAGTGTATGACCGGGTGTATGCAACACTTTTATTTTGATTTTACCTACTTCCAGAATTTCTCCATCGGTTGCTATGTGTGCCAGGTAGCCGGGTTTCGCGGTAGGTCCATATACAATGGTTGCCCCGGTTTTTTTGGCGAGGTCAACATGACCTGAAACAAAGTCGGCATGGAAGTGTGTCTCCAATATATATATGATTTTGGCATTGTCTTTCTCTGCCCGTTCGATGTAAGGAGAAGTTTCGCGAAGGGGATCGATGATGACAGCCTCACCGTTGCTTTCAATATAATAGGCCGCTTCTGCGAGGCAGCCGGTATAAATTTGCTCTATCTTCATGGTCATTTGTTTTAATTATGATGCAAATTTCTAAAATCAGAAAGCTGCAATCTGTGACTAAGCGCACATTGAAAAAATGACCAGGGTCAGGCTTGTAAGCTACAACCTGTTTTCAGACATCTCATTTTCCATAATTTTCGCAGGAATAATTTCTAAATTCTGCCAGTTAGCTTTTGAAAATTGGAGCTCAATACTGTAATATTGCACTCCCATTTCGGGCACAGTCTCCCTTAGCTCAGCTGGTTAGAGCATCTGACTGTTAATCAGAGGGTCCTTGGTTCAAGTCCAAGAGGGAGAGCTTAAAAATCAGGCAGTTACGCACAGTAGCTGCCTTTTTTATTTCTACAATCAAAATTCCTCAAATAATAAAATTTATTTAGAACACAACCTTGCTGAACCAAT
>CAZECP010000117.1:0-11324 GCA_964510765.1 uncultured Ohtaekwangia sp.
GACCAGTTCTGATCTGTTTCAGTGAATTCAAATCTTGCGCAGGAATTTGAAATGAACAGATAGCCGCCAACAGAATTAGAATAGCTTTACTCATGGTTAGAAATTATAAGGTACGCATCTAAAGTTAGACAAATAGCAAGGCAATCCATGAACCCCGGTAAGTAAATGTTTTAAGAATTTTCTTGTTAGTGACTTCAAACTATTTAGTTATTAGTGTAAAATGAATCCCTATTGAAATCTTTAATTTAAAAAAATCAATTAACAAATTGACATTGAGTGTGAAACAAAACTCCTTCATCTTGTGAATAAATATTTAACTCGTATTTAATTTATGATCGGTTTTGCTTTACTAAATTTAGCAGTCAGGTTGGTTTTGAAGCGCTTACTTTTTCAGATGTGAAAACAAACCACTACAACCCATGAAAGGCAAATCCTTGCTCTTCTTTTTATTCCTCTTTTTTGGCATTTTAGAATTCGTGACGGCTTCTGCTGCTGGAGTTGTCATTCACGGAAAAGTAATGGATTCAAAAACGATGCAGCCCGTGTCAGGCTCAGTTAGTATTTACCTTGATAGCGATTATTTCAAAGAGCGAATGGATTTGGAATATGGAGAATTTAAGGAAGCACTCACCGACTACGGCTGGTACCTGATAAAAATTTCTGCGAAAGGCTATGTGGAAAAAACGGACACGCTTTGGGTACTTAATGATTTGCGTCCCGATCTCAAACGAGACTATTATCTTACACCTCAATCGATCTCCAGCGTTTTCGCCAGTCCAATCTACTTTGATCGCAATAAGTCAGCTCTTTCTTCGGATGCAATTTCTGAACTGGATAACATCGTAAATTTTTTGAATGAAAACCCTGAAATGTCTTGTGAAATCAATGGGCACGCAGACAAGTCAGGTTCGCAGGATGTTAACCTTGCTTTGTCGGAAGACCGCGCCTATTCAGTGTTTGATTATTTGCTCGACAAAGGAATTGATCGCGCACGCCTGCGAACCTTTGGCTACGGCTCGGCTATTCCAGCGGATTCTCATGAATCAAAAGATGCAATGGCGAAGAACCGAAGAGTAGAGGTGGTTCCTTTCCAAAACAATTCGGATGAACTTTTTCCCGTGTTTGACAATGTTTATTTCGATTTTTCGAAAACAGAACTTACTCAACAGTATGATAAAGAGTTTGAGAGTATTGTAAGTTATTTGAAAGATAACCCGCATGCTGCTTGTGAAATAGCAGGCCATTCAGACAATGTAGGGTCATCCACCGTGAACATGCTTGTATCACAAAAGCGCGCTGAGGCAGTTGTGAAATATTTGACAAGCCAAGGTATTGACGGTTCACGCTTGAAAGCCCGAGGTTATGGCTTCTCACGTCCAATGGACACGAACTCAACAACAGTCGGACGTGCTAAGAACAGGCGTGTAGAATTCAACATCCGAGCAATTTAACTTTACTGGCGCTGACGAAGCGCTTCAAACACAACTACTGCCGTAGCATTGGAAACATTCATGCTGTCAATTTTCCCACGCATAGGGATGATGATATTGGAGTTCGAATTTTTTGTCCAGATTTCCGAAAGGCCAGTCGCCTCTGTTCCCATTACGATTGCGCAAGGCTTAGAATAGTCAACCAGATTATAGGGCTTTGATGCCTGAAGCGAAGTACAGAAAATTTGAATCTGATTTTTTTTCAACCAAGCGATCGCGTCTTCGGAAGACACAGCCGCAAGTTGGTTGGTAAAAACACAACCCACGCTGGAGCGGACCACATTGGGGTTATAAAAATCCGTTTGCGGATCGCAGATAATCACTGCATCGACAGCCGCAGCATCGGCCGTGCGAAGAATGGCCCCCAGGTTTCCTGGTTTTTCGACTGCTTCCAAAATTAATACGAGTGGATTTGCCGAGAGTTTGATGTTTTCCAGACGATGGATTTTTTGTTCAGCCACGGCAATCATTCCACCTGTGCTTTCGCGAATAGCGATTTTATCAAAAACTTCTTTCGAAACAGGAACAAGCAACTTTTCATTTTTTAAAGCAGACGGAATTTCGTCAGGACGAATAATTTCTTCACAGAAAAACAGGTTGCCTATTTTGTACCCGGCTTCCAACGCCAGCTCAATCTCGCGTTTTCCCTCGATCACAAAAAGTCGTTGCTTCCTGCGCTCGCGAGGCTTTTCAAGAGAAAGAAGACTCTTAACTTTTGGATTTTGTGTACTTGTGATTGTGAAGTGCATTTTTTCTCCTTTCAGGTGGCCGATTTTTGATTAAATATAATTCCAAATCAATGGAACACAATCAGGCCATAGAAACCTGATGCACGACCCACAATGCCTAATTATACTTGGCATGAAAATTTCTTTCCGTTATCTTTATGAACCTTAACAAACAACTTATGAAAAAACTAGTCGCACTGGTGCTCACATTGGCCGCCCTGAATGCATGGTCGCAGGGATTTGAGGGCACTATCAAAATGTCAATGAAGATGGAAATCACTGATCCTGCCCTAAAAGCAAAGATGGACGCAGGTCAGCAGAAAATGAACGACCCTGCCCAGCAGGCGAAAATGAAAGAGATGGAGGCGCGTATGAACGATCCTCAATTCAAAAAAATGATGGAAGCCAATCCGCAATTGAAAGCCCAGATGGAAAATGTGATGAAGATGCAAGCAGGCGGTGGAAACCCAATGGATATGATGCCGAAAGGGATGATTGTGAAGGTGAAAGGCGGAAACAGCTTGACAGTAATAGAAGGGGGTATGATGAGCGGAGAAATGCTTCGCCTTGCTGACAAGAATCAAACGGTTCGATTGGATCGTCAGAATAAGACGTACATGGTAATGCCTGAAGGCAAAGGAACTCCAGGGGAAGATGTTAAACCCACCGTAACCAAAACTTCAGAGACGGCAACTATTCTCAACTACACTTGTACTAAATACATAGTTACGATTCAGGAACGCGGCCAAACAATCACCTCAAATGTTTGGGCAACTACAGACATTAAGGATATTGATGTGAAAGCATTTGCAAAGCAGCGCGGCAATCGTGGGCAGTCCTTCTTTCATGAAGGGGTGGACGGCATGCCGCTGAAGGTGGAGTCCTCGATGCCTCAAGGGAAAATGGTTATGGAAGTTACTGAAATTAAGAAGGAATCTCTGAACCCAGCTGACTTCACCATTCCTTCCGACTATACAGAATCAAAAGGGATGATGGGTGGAAGAAATTAATTCAGATATTGAGTGCAAAAGAAAGGCCCGAGTTGTTCGGGCCTTTTTGATTTATTGAGCTTTTACAGTTTTCGTTTTTGCCTTCTTCAAAATCTGTTGCTCATCCGAGTAGCCCAAAATTTTCATCATGCTCTCACTGGTTTGCTCAGGCGCGAAAAGTTCTGTTGAAATTTCCCCATCCTCATTTCGATCGATGAGCACATGCTTGGGGGCTGGAATCAAACAATGTTGAATTCCTCCATAACCTCCAAGTGATTCCTGGTAAGCACCCGTGTGGAAGAAGCCGATATAAAGTTTCTCTTCATCATTAATCATCGGCAAGAAAACCTCACCGGTGTGTGCCTCACTGTTGTAATAATCCTGGCTATCACAGGTAAGTCCCCCGATGTTCACTTTGTGGAATGGATCATCCCATTTGTTCACCGAAAGCAAAATATATTTTTGATTCAAGCCCCACACATCCGGTAAGTGAGTGATGAACGAGCCATCAATCATGTACCAAAGTTCTTTGTCATTTTGGAGCTTTTGATCCACCATTGAATATAGAACTGCTCCACTTTCACCCACGGTAAAACTTCCGAACTCAGTGAAAATGTTGGGAACAGGAACATTATTTTTTTCACAAATCCATTTTATATTTTCCACGATCTGTTCAATCATGTATTTGTAATCATAATGAAAAGTGAGTGAAGTTTTAATCGGGAATCCTCCACCAATATCAATCGAATCCAGCGTGTCACAGATTTTACGCATCTCACAATACTTGAAAATAAACCGGCTGAGTTCACTCCAATAATAAGCTGTATCTTTAATTCCCGTGTTGATAAAGAAATGCAGCATTTTCAGTTTCGCTTTGCTGCTGGTTTGAATTTTCTCTTTGTACAAAGTATTGATATCGCCATAGCGAATGCCGAGGCGGGAAGTATAAAATTCAAACTTGGGCTCCTCATCAGCGGCCACGCGAATGCCGACCTGGTAAGGTTTTGTTACATTTTTTTCGTAGTGATCGATCTCACTAAGGTTGTCAAGGATCGGAACACAATTGAAATCTTCGTTTAGCAGTTCGGTAATATATTCTTTGTACCTCGGCATCTTGAAACCATTGCAAAGCACAAAAGTTTCTTTCGAAATTTTCCCGCGGTTATACAACGTTCGAACGATTGGAATATCAAACGCAGAAGAAGTTTCGATGTGAATATTGTTCTTTAATGCTTCCTCCATCACAAAATCGTAGTGCGAAGATTTCGTGCAATAACAATACGTGTAATTAGCATTGTACTTGAATCGCTCCATGGCGTTTTTGAAAGCGGCCTGAGCAAACCGTATGTTCTCGCTGATGCGCGGCAAATATGTAACGCGCAGCGGTGTACCGTATTGCTTGATAATGTCCATCAAAGGCACATCGTTGAACAACAATTCGTGGTCGCGCACCTTGAATTCCTTTTGTGGGAACTCAAAGGTTTGCTCGATCAGTTCGCGGTAACTCTTCATTCTTTTATAGTTGTCAGTCAGTGGTTTTTCGTCTGATGGCCAACTAACAACTTCATGACCAGCAGCGAGTTCTGAAAGGGTGCAATATTCCAATAATTTTGCCATCTTTGCAATACAATTTGAAAGCGTATGAAACGCTCATTTTTCTGCCTCTCCTGCGCCATTGCCCACGCGCTGCCCGACTTCTAAAGTCGGACTTACGAACCCTTCAGTTGTAAGCCGTTTAGTTTTTGTCAGCCTTAATTTGAAATGTTGTGAGAGAAATAAAGATCATAGAAGTAAAGTCCGAAATCGGTGCCGGAACGCGCGGAGCAA
The DNA here is from genome assembly GCA_964510765.1 of uncultured Ohtaekwangia sp. Lineage (GTDB taxonomy): Bacteria > Bacteroidota > Bacteroidia > Cytophagales > Cyclobacteriaceae > ELB16-189. The sequence goes on from CAZECP010000117.1 coordinate 5,035, forward strand.
GCCTCGGAGTGGAAGCGATGAAGATCGCGAGCCTCGATTTGAAATCGGATTTGTTTAAAAAACATGACTCGATCGAGGTTGAGAACATTAACGAATTGTTATTTGACGGTGCTGAGCACGCTTACGCAAAGTTTATTGATGGTGTTCTGATTATGGAGGAACGCGTGTGCCTCGAAGTATATGAGCAAATCTTTGACGACTTTTTCCCGCTCATTATGGCGGGTGATCATTCCACCGCTTATGGTACGATTGCCGGAATTAAAAAGGCATATCCGAAAAAGCGATTGGGGGTGATTTGGATTGATGCCCATGCTGACTTACATACTCCATTCACAACTCCTTCCGGTAATATGCACGGCATGCCGCTGGCGATGGCGTGCGGCTTCGATAACTTTGAATGTAAAGTAAATGATCCGCGTGGCGATACCCTGGACTATTGGGAACAAATCAAAAACGTTGGAACTCCTGGTCCAAAAATTTTACCTGAAGACATCGTGTACATTGCTGTGCGCGATATGGAGAAACCTGAAAATTATCTTATCAACAAATACAACATCAACTTCCTTGAAGTAGAAGATGTCAAAAAGTTAGGTGCAGCAGAAATTGCCAGGAAAGCAATTCAAATGCTTGACCACTGCGACTTGATTTATGTTTCTTTTGACGTGGACAGTATCGACAGCCGCTTTTCGACCGGCACCGGCACGCCCGTTCCCAATGGACTTACGGTAGATGAAGCAAAGACTTTAAATGCAGAACTCTGCAAAGATCCGCGCGTTTGTGCTTACGAGATCGTTGAAGTGAACCCAACGCTTGACACCGAAAACCGAATGGCAGAAAGTGCTTTCGAGATTTTGGAAGCATCCGCGAAGTCAATTGCTACGCGGCCTGTGCTGGCGGAGTAAATTGTTTTGATCTTCGACTTTGTTTGTTTTAATTGCTTCCTGCAATTGAAATATCTTGATCAAACCTTTTCTTTTTGAATTAGCCGAAGAAGTCAATCAACTCTCTGAGTTGTCATCTGCTACATTGGTGTTTCCTAACCGCAGGGCTGCGCTGTATTTCAGAAAACATTTAAGTTCACTCATCACCAAGCCGGTCTTTGCACCAACGCTTTTGACCTTCGAGGATTTTGTAAGCAAACTTTCGCCTTTGCGAGTGCCGGAAAAGCTTGAATTAATTTCAATTCTTCACCGTGTTTACACCAGTGTTCTTGCTGAGGAAGAATTTATTACACAGGAACCTTTCGAGCAATTTTATTCCTGGGGACAAATGCTGCTCAAGGATTTTGACGAGGTGGACAAATACATGGTGAATGCGAAAGTGTTGTTCCAGGATTTGAGTGATTTGAAAGAACTGGACGAGCGTTTTGACTTTCTTAACGATGAGCAGAAGCAATACCTGAAGGACTTTTGGGGTGGATTTGAAAATTCCTTTTCAGGAAACAAGAGAAAATTTCTCTCTGTTTGGAAAAGACTCTTTTTAATTTACGAACGATTCATGGAAGAACTACTTGTGCAAGGAATTGCTTATGAAGGAATGCAGCACCGCCTGGTTGCTGAGCAAATTAAATCCGAAAAAATTAAACTGCAGTTTGCACCTAACAAAAAACAACTCTGGTTTGTTGGATTCAATGCGCTCACTGCCGCGGAGGAAGCAATTCTTAATTATACCGTTGAAAACAATCTTGCAGAAATTCGCTGGGATGTTGATCAATATTATTTGAATGACAAAAGGCAGGAAGCTGGCAATTTTTTTAGATCACACAAAGAACATCCGGTTTTTCAAAGAACTTTTTCAGATCACGCTCCTGATCATTTTAGAAAAATCTCAAACATCAATATCTACGCAGCTGCACAACCTATCGCGCAAGCAAAGTGGCTGGCGGAGTTGATAGGTAAACGACTTTCAGAAGGAATGATTCCTGAAGAAACTGTCATCGTATTACCAGACGAAAAGATGTTGATGCCTGTTCTCCATAGTGTGTCACACCATTTTGAAAAGATCAACGTGACAATGGGTTTTTCGCTCACAGAAACTCCCATCTACAATTTGATCGAATTATTGATCGATTTGCAAATCTCCGCACGCAGTGGATTCTTCAACCATCGTGCAGCTTTGTCTGTATTGGAGCACCCGTATGTGAGCGCATTGGATGTGGCTTCCACACATAATAAGCGAAAAGAAATTATCAATCACAATTGGGTAATGGTTGACCATGCATTTCTGAAAACAGGAAACCCATTGTATGAAATTATTTTCCAGGAGCCGAAACAAATCGTTTGGTATTTGATCGAAGTGGTAGAGGAGGTGAGCAGAGTTTCATCCCTCACCGATTTCGATAAGGAATTTATTCTCGTTGGAAAAAAATGTTTGAATCGCTTGGCAATGGTGATGGATATTCAGTATCGCGAACTGTTGGTGAATGATCGTGTACATCAGTTGAAATCTTTTCTCAGATTGTTCAGGCAAGTGGCTAGAAGCGAAAAAATTCCTTTCTCAGGCGAGCCGCTCAAAGGCGTTCAGATAATGGGTGTGTTGGAAACACGCAACCTCGATTTTAAAAATGTATTTGTGCTCTCATTGAATGAAGGTTCGTTTCCTACCGTGTCATCGGGTGGATCGTACATTCCTTTCAGTTTGCGTAAAGCTTATAATTTGCCTACGCAGCAACATCAAGGGGCAATTTATTCATATCTTTTTTATCGTTTGCTTCAGCGTGCGGAGCATATTCATCTCTTTTATAATTCAGAAACCGATGTACTGGGCCAGGGTGAGATGAGCCGTTACCTGCAGCAACTTATTTTTGAAAGCGGACTTACGATCAATAAAAATTTACTTCATAACTCAGCGCAGCCGAAAAAAATTCAATCGATTCAAATTGTGAAAAATGAGAGAGTGTTAGCGGGTCTCGCACGTTTGAATGAAGAAAATGGTCGATCACGTGGGCTCTCGCCCTCGGCTATCAATACTTACTTCTCTTGCAAACTGAAATTTTATTTCCAGCACATTGCTAAAATTCGTGAGCCGAAAGAAGTCGAAGAAGAAATTGATGCGCGTGTGCTCGGCAACATTCTTCATTTGGTAATGGAGAGTTTTTACCGCGATGTACGTGCGCTGAAAAGAAATGACGAAATCACTGCCAGCGATTTTGATGATCTCGACCAAAAAGTAAATTCATTAATCGATCGCGCCTTCATCCGACAATACCGGTTGGACGAAACAAAGAAAGTGACTTACGAAGGCCAGCGCGTGATCGTGCGCGAAGTAGTAAAGGATTTTGTAACTCGTATTCTAGAAGCCGATAAGGCTTATGCACCTTTTGAGATAATTGCTGTAGAGAAGGGTGATTGGCTGCATACGATGAAGCTCTCTCACAAGCCTGGGTTTATAGTGTTAAATGGAAAGATTGATCGTGTCGATGTGAAAGATGGCCTTGTGCGTGTGATCGATTACAAAACCGGAAAGGATAAAGTTGATTTCAAAGACGTGGAATCACTTTTCGGACCCGGGAAAGAACGCAATAAGGCTGCCTTTCAAACACTGCTTTATGCCTTGTTGTTTTTGAAGAATAACCTTGGCGAGCGTACCGTGTTGCCTTGCCTGATCAGCCGCAGCAATGTGTATGATGGTTCATCGCAATATGGGCTGGTGCTGAGTAACAAAGCCATTGAAAACGCTGCTCCACTCATGAGCGAGTTTGAAGAACGAATGAGAGTATTGCTCGATGAAATTTTCGATCCCGAAAAAGTATTTGATCAAACGGATGACGAAGAAGCTTGCCGCATTTGCCCTTATCGGGAGATTTGTTATCGGTAGATTTTTCTTTAAAACTTTTCTTCGCCTCTTTGTTTTTTGTTGCGTTATTCTTCAAACTTAACCATCATCTTCTTAATCCTATCCTCCAATTTTTCCGAAGTTAATTTCTCACGGCTGAGCCGATCCATCATAATGGGAAATGCAAAGGGCGTAGGCTTATCAGTTTCTTTGACCACAATTTTTTGATGAGCAATTCTTTCGAGCGCTCGCTTCAATCTCACTTCCTCCAGTTGAAAATCCATCACTTCTTCATAGGCCTGCATCAGGAGCAGATTGGTTTGATCATATTCGTGGAATACATTGAAGAAGAGTTGAGAGGAACTTTGCAGATGTTTTTCCTTCACGGGCTTGCCAGGAAATCCTTTAAACACCAAACCGGAGATGGTAGCAATGTCACGGAATTTTCTTCGCGCCATTTCCGTGGCGTTCATGCTCGCCTGGATATCTTTTACCAAATCGTAGTCTCCCAGCACATTCTCTTCAATCGCTTCATAAATCGGTATCTCCTGGTCGCTCAGTAATTCAAAACCATAATCATTCATGGCGATGGAGAAGGTGATTGGCTTGATTTTGGAAATGCGGTAAGCCACCAGCGCGGCCATGCCTTCATGCACAAATCTTCCTTCAAATGGGTACATGATTACATGATAACCTTCATCTGTTTGAAAATACTCCACCAGAAATTCTTTCGAAGAAGGGAGGAGCGAACTTTCTTTTTGCAATTCCATCAATGGTTTTAGAAAGAGCATTTCTGGATCAACTTCCTTGTTGTGTGCAGCTTCATCAATTTTCAATCGTATCATTGCGCTCATCTGCGATGACAAGGGCATGCGTCCTCCTTGCCAACTTGGTACTCGTCCTGATTTCTTTTTTGACGGACGAACAATCGCGTCCATATCTTTTACTCGCACCAGCTCCAGTTTTTTTCCGGCAAACCAGAATGTATCACCTATGTTCAAACTTGAAATGAAGTATTCTTCGATCGTTCCTAAATATTTTCCGGAAAGATATTTAACATGAAACGAATTGTCGCTCATGATCGAGCCAATCGACAGCCGGTGACGATACGCAATGCGCGGGTTTACCACCTTGAACAATCCATTTTCAACAACTACTTTTCTGTATTCGTTGTAGGCCGTGAGCGATGAGCCACCGGTGGTAATGAAATTCAAAACCCACGCCCACTCTTCATCGGTAATGGAATTGTAACTAAATGTACCTTTCACTTCTTTCAAAATTTCCTCTGAATAAAACCCATCGGACACCGCAAGCGTCACGAGATATTGAATCAACACATCGAAAGATCGCACATACGGAATGCGATCTTCCACAATTTTTTGTTTCATTCCCTCGCGCAAGGCTGCGGCCTCAGTTAGCTCCATCGAGTGGGTGGGAAGAAAATAAATTCTGCTTACGGCTCCGGGTTGATGCCCGCTTCGGCCTGCGCGCTGAAGAAACCGTGCAAGCCCTTTCGGACTTCCTACTTGAATAATCGTCTCAACCGGGCGAAAGTCAACACCGAGATCAAGACTGGAAGTGCAAACCACCGCTTTCAATTTTCCTTCATGCAGTTGCTCCTCCACCCACTGCCGAAGCTCCGCGCTGATTGACCCGTGATGCATTGCCAGCAAGCCCGAAAGCTCGGGAGCTATGTCCAGAATTTTTTGATACCAGATTTCTGCGAATGATCTTGTGTTCGTGAAGATCAAGGTACTCTTTCCCTCTTTGATAATCGGAATTACTTTTTCCAGCAAGCGTATGCCATGATATCCCGTCCAGGGAAGGTTTTCGACCATTTCCGGTAGAATCGAAATTACTTCCACCTTCTTTTCGATTTCTGCTTTTACAATTTTGAATTTCTTCTCCTTGTGGTACGAGCCCAACAATACCTGCACAGATTCATTCATGTTACCGATGGTCGCAGAAATTCCCCACACGCGCAAGTGAGGTGCAATACCTTTCAATCGTGAGAGACCAAGTTCCATCATCACACCGCGCTTGGAGCCCATTAGCTCGTGCCACTCGTCCACTACAATCGATTTTAGATTTTTAAAATAGTTTGCATAATCTTTTTGGGCGAGCAGTTGATGCAAGCTTTCAGGAGTGGTAATTAAGAACTGTGGAGGTTTTTCTTTTTGCTTTTGCTTTTCGCGAACGGAAGTGTCACCTGTGCGTACGCCAATTTTCCATTTGCTTTTTAATCCTTCAACGGCTTCTTTAGCTGAGAACTCAATTTCTTTTCCCAGCGCGCGAATTGGCGTGATCCAGATTGCCTGAATGCCTTCTGCATTTTGTGAAAGTCCTTCTAAAAGAATCGGCACCAACAGCGAATAGGTTTTGCCACTTCCTGTGGGGGCGTTAACCAATCCGCTTTTCCCCTGCAGAAAATTTCTCCATGCTTCGGTTTGAAAAGGAAACGGAGACCAGCCTTTTTCCTCAAACCATTTCAATCCCGCGCTGATATCCAGTTGTTG
>CAZECP010000118.1:0-10770 GCA_964510765.1 uncultured Ohtaekwangia sp.
ATACAAGCCTTAGGAATAGTCCCGTGAAAGATGCATTTGAAATTGCGTTGACTGCTGATAAAAATACGGAAGGTCGTAATAGTTGGGACCAAACGGCTGTGATGGTTGCGGTACGTGGAGCCTCACCTTATTTTGACATTAGGAAAATCAACTTTGAAATTACAGCAGACGGAACAAGTAAAGTAATTCCAGGTGATCAGTACACTTATTTAAGCGAGAAAATGCCAGCAGGAGAGGTTGCCCGGGTAATTGAGGATCTGATGATTCGCTGAATTAGGTCGCTGTCATCTTGGGAGGGCTTCCGATGATTGCAATTAGATTTGAAATGGTTAACTTCATTCCATCGCCAACTAAAGCTAGCTCTTATGAACCCCGCCTCGAAATCAATTTACTACTTTGGATTTTATCTTATTCTGACTGGCGTGGGATTACTGGCCATGCCTAATTTAATATTAGGTATGCTGTTCTTGCCGGAAACTTCTGAAGTCTGGATCAGAGTGGCAGGTATGCTGGTGCTAAACATCGGAATTATGTATGTGTATATGGCCCAAGAAAATAACAGATTATTTTGTTTGCTCACATGCTATCTCCGAACATCTGTTATGGCTTGGTTTATTCTCTTTGTGGTGTTGAACTGGGCTGGTCCTATCTTGTTGGTCTTTGGACTTGTCGATTTGTTTGGTGCTATCTGGACATATTCCGTTTTGAACAAGCTCTGAGTCACGTTGGTACTTTTGGCTCCACGCCTGGGAGTATTGTCGCAAAGCCGAAATTAGCCACTTTATTTTTTTCTAATATTCAAAGAATCGTTGAAAGCTTATCACTGTTATTGGGGTAGCTAAATCGTTTGAATTCTTTCTAAACTTAGAATGCGTCAAAAGTACCAGTGTTTGGCGCGCTAGTTACAGGCACGTTCTTGTAGTAGCTTGTACTTTTGCCACACAAAATGAATTCAAAGCCAATGAAAAAATTTAGTCGAGCTGGTATTATTATTCGAGTGATTTTTTTGATTTTTTATTCTGCCATATTCGTAATCGTTGTTTCATGTCAGAAAGACGAGAGATCTTCTGCATCCGCAAACCAAGATGTGTTGGTAAAAAGTGAAGTAAAAATCACGGTTGGGGGAATTGTTTATGAAAATGTAGATGCCCGCATTAGAGTTAGTGGATTCAATGAGAAAGATCAATTGCAATGGGAGAAGGAATTTGAGTACGTTGGTCCGTCTGATACCTTTGCTATCCAATTGGGGCTTGATCATTACAATATCGAACTCCTCGACAAATGGGGTGTCAATGATGCACAAACGAATATATCCGGTATTGATCTTTGGAATGGGCGGCTGAATGGAAACACACCTGTTACGTTTGGTTTGGGCGGTGCAGTCACCGCTAAGAACCTGACCAAATATATTACTTACATAGAAGTTGATGATGCCGGAAACTTAGTATTCCAGCCTGAATCAAGAGTCTCCCTTTATTATAATCAGAGTGGCAGAATTGAGTCTATCCACCATGAATCCTACAATCCTCAGACTTTGCAGTTCAACGAAACAAGTGTGGAGTCGTTCGACTACAACGACAGCACTGTGTCAACGATAACTGCAACATTAAATGGCAATTTGTCGAAGGCTTATTTATACGAAGGTGACAAAATTACAGAGACTGATTATAATTCCGGAATAGTAACAACGCAAATCACCACCCGACATTTTGAAACGATTTCTCCGAGTGTGACAGTGGATTACAGTTTCTCGAATGGAAATTCAATTGACTACTCATTTATCCCGGAGTTCAAGAACATTGCGCATGATAAGACAATTTCCTCTGCTCAGCTGTGTAACCAGGGTGATTATTCTTATGATAAAAACATCAATCCCTTTCGGTACCTTGGTTACATGGATTTCAATTTTCAAAACTGGTCGGTGAACAACAAGTTGACGGAGCGCGCAGATTTCCTGGCCTGTAGTTATTCAACATTAATTCCGCTCTTTCACTATTATACTTATGATCAGGATGGATATCCCACTGAAAAAATTACTACCTACAAATCAAGTTCTTCGCAGAACAAGGCGCACCATAGTAAAATGGAATTCTACTATGAATGAGTCGTGGATTGTTATAGTCGATATGAATTTAGAACTCGTTAACAATTTATGACGTCAATACCGCTCTTTGAGCTACTATCACCACAAAAAGTGAAGTATGGCGGAGTAAGTTTGTAAGAAATTAAGGCAGGAAACGTTAGTTAAGTTAATAATCGAGTCGCTACATGAACGCACTTAGAAAAACTGAAGATGAATATTCGGGAAGGAATTTTGAAAAGAATATTTCGGTAATTCATATTCTCAATGGTGTTGAGGAATTTACCCTTGACCAGGATGGCTACATCATTGGCAGCAACCTGGAGGCGGTGCACCTCACAGGTTATGAAGAATACGAAGTGATGGGGCGGCACCTTTCGATTTTCTATCCCCCTGAAGATCGGCAAAAGGCGAACGCGGATATTGTTAAAGCAAGTAGTGCAGGTGAGGTAGTAGTGTCTGGCCTGATGGTTAAAAAACACGGACTGGCGTTTTGGGCGAAGATGGAGATCAGATCAATCCACGTGTCGCCAGCAGATAGCTGCGCGTATCGTGTACTTCTCAGCGATGCTACTCATCGGACGTCTGTGGGAAAGCAAGTGCCATTGCTAACCGGTGAGCTTAGCCAATTCAATAATTCCTTCGCTGGCACATTCAGGCTTTCCATGGTTGATTGCTCCATTCAAATTTGCAATCAGAAAACATTGGCTATTCTGGGTGCCCCGGATTCCGGGAACCTTTTCATGGAGCATTTTTTTTCTTCTTTGGACCAATTTGAATTTTTCTACACTTCATTGATCGAAGAAAAAGTAGTGGAGAATTTTAAATTCCAGATTCATAACAGAGAAAACCGAGAACCGCGCTGGGCTTCAATAAGTGCGCGATGCGTGGAGAACGGTGGCTTTGCTGATTGCATGCTACTGGATGTCACCGAGCAGCATGAGCAGGTGATGGAGTTAAAGCGGGGTAATACCAATCTTCAAAATTTCATCTACCACGCTTCGCATGATCTTCGCTCACCCCTTACTTCCATTCTTGGGTTATTACAACTTGGTATGAACAACCCTTCACCAAGTGATATACAAAAATATTTGACGCTGATTCAAAATCGCGTAGAGAACCTTGACACCTTACTCAAGGACCTTCTGTCAATTTCTTATAACGACCGTGCTGCTGAGAAAATCGAAGAGTTTCATTTTGAAGATGAACTGTCCGGTATTCTAGACTTGTTGATAAGCCCTCACCAAATAGTCAAAGTCGTCACCAAAGTACATCAATCAATTATATTCAGGACAGACGCGGTGCGTATGCGAACGGTGCTGCGAAACCTGATATCGAACGCGTTGAAGTATTATAATCCACTGCGCTCGAACCCTTCAGTTCATATTGACATTCGTGTGAACTCTACGCACTGCGCGATACAGATAAAGGACAATGGGATTGGAATTGCTCAGGAATACAAAGCCAGGGTGTATGACATGTTTTTCCGGGCGACAGAAAAGTCGAGCGGGAGTGGGCTCGGCCTTTACATAGTCAAGTCAATGATTGACAAACTAAACGGGCAAATATCTTTTGAATCAACGATCAATGTTGGAACCACTTTTCTATTAACGATTCCAAATCAAGCATGAATGTGGCTGCGATCCATGAATGCTACTTGAGAGCTTCTTGTTGAAGGATACTGGACTGCACGTATTCTGACGGAGGCACACCAAATTGTTTTTTAAATGATTTGGAAAAGTAAGAATGATCTTCAAAACCAACGGCTATGCTTATTTGCGAAACTGAATCCACTTGGTTAAGGATCATTGATGCAGCTTTTCGAAGCCGGATCGTACGGATCAATTCGCTTGGCGCAAAGCCCGTAATGGCTTTTACCTTGCGATGCATATTTGCCCGGCTCATCCCCATTTCGCGCGCCATTTTCTCCACACTGAAAGAGGGATCACTGATGTTGTCTTCCACCACCTGGATTGCTTTTTTAAGCAATCGCTGATCCTGCGATTCAATTGTTTTTTCCTGATGCCCCAATAGTGAAGTTTTATACTTTTCTGAAATTTCCTTGTGTTGTTTGGTGAGGTAATCAATTTCCAGATTTAATATCTCCAGGTTCTTCCTTTCCCGATATTTTTGCAGATGGTAAGCTGCGATCAACAAAGCAATTAAGACAACCACAGCAGTCATCAGAATGTTTCTCCATAGATTTTGAATTTGTTTCTCCTGCTCTAAAAGTTTTATTGCTGCTTCCTTTTTTTCGATTTCGTGACGAGTTTCCATCTCCACGATCTGCCGCGTCTTTGAAGTATTTATAAGACTGTCTCGTACGCTGTAATAATTTTTCAAGTATTCTACCGCCTCGGTTGCTTTGCCTTGCTTAAGCCTCACGTCAACCAATCCTGCATAAACATTACGAATGACCCTGCGTAATCCCAGCTTTCGAGCTAACAGAAGTGCATCTTGAAAATATTTCTCTGCCTTTGAATAATCTCCTTTTTTTAAAAGCACGTGGCCCATTATGCCGCAGGTAGAGGCCTCTGCGGTTTTGTTGCCCGTCTCTTTTGCCAGTTGCAGAGCCTTGTTGAAATAAGGAAATCCAAAGTCAGGACTCTTTTTTGAATAACACTCTCCGATGTTTGATAGAATGCGAGGTAAATTGATCCTGGGAAGGTTGTGTTGTTCTACGATTGACAAAGATTTAGTGTAAAGCTGCAAAGCCGTGTCTTCCTTTTGTTCAATGAATTGAATTACACCAGCCAGGTTATAAACCCTGCTGAGCTGATCCCAATTTTTTGCCTGGTTGGCAATGGTTTCAGCTTCGCTCAAATATGCGGCTGCTTTTGTGCGTTCCGATTGATCCATGTAAGCGCGGCTCAGTATCAGGCAACTCTCTGCCCGTATCATGCTTGATTTTTCCCTTTCTGCCAAAGTATATGATTCCAATCCTTTTTCGATAGCCAGTTCATTGTCTCCAAAAGCCCAATAGCAAAACCCTTTCAAATTATTTGCCCTAGCAATCCCTTTTGTGTAACCCAATTGACGCGATAGAGCCAATGCCTCGTCAGCATATCGAATGGACGAATAAAAATCTATCCACAAATATTGATTGCTGATTTCATTCAGGGTGATAACCTTAATCGTGTCTTTCGCAGAATTATTTTGGATAAGAGATAAAAGGCTATCAAGCTTCCCAGACTGACCGAGAGCTGAATAAGTTATAAAGGATAAAAAGAGAATTCGTAGCAACCTCATGTAGCACTATACAAAAATGTTCATCGTTGATCGCAACGTACCTGCAACGCATTTTGTTTCTCCGACAACAAAATTAGGTAAAAGGTTCAAACGCTTTGGAAATAATTAACAAGTTGCTGGAGTCTTTAAAATTGGTATTGTAATGAATCGGCATGACACTAAGAGAATGGCATATCCGGCTCAAGGCACTTTTGCATCGGTGGCACATATCAGTTAAACGGAAAATAAAAGCTCATTGGTAATCATTGGCCAAAAACAGGTAATTCTGTTTCATTCTTTTGTACCTGCACGTCTTTGTGATGGAGGGCGAGGAGGACGAATATATACCATCATTACATTTGCGTTCTTTAAAATATGCGCGTCTATTTATTACTCGGATTTGTGTTGGCGATGGAGTATGTGGCAGCCCAGGATGGTCTATTCGAAATGCACAACTATCAGGATTCTTTTGTTGAAAAACAGGATAGCCTTCTGCATGGAAAATCGAACCGGGCTTCCAAATCGGAGACAACTTATTTTATAAGCGGAGAAAATGCCTCGGTTGCTCCGCAAACGTTGTGGGAAAGTAGGAATGTGGTGTTTTGGTTGAGTATTGTTATTTCACTACTTGCGTTAGGTGCAATTTTCTGGATAGCAATTCACCTTTTGCCGAAGCGCCAGGAGCAGAAAAATCTCCAAACCTTGAAGATGGAAATGGGATTGTTGGCAGAGCAACATAAAGAGCTTGCTGAAAAGTACAAGGGCCTACTGGCTGCGGGCATTTCGGACTCAGTCGAGTCGGTTGACCAACGTTTGCTAAGAAAAGCTATCGAAGCGATTGAATTTAACATGAGCAATCCTTTGTTTGGCGTGGACCTGATGGCACGACACATGGCAATGAGCCGAACAAATCTGCACAGAAAAATTAAGGCAATAACTGGGATATCCCCGAGCGAACTTATCCGCAATGTCCGGTTGAAAAAAGCCGCATTGTTGCTTATCAATAAAGCTGACTCCGTTTCTCAAATCAGTTTTATCGTTGGCTTTGAGGACCAGTCGTATTTTTCAAAAGCATTTAAAAAGCAATTTGGCGTTTCTCCGTCTGAGTATGCTCAGTCCATGCGGGAGAATGAATCGGTAACAAAGGAAAATGATTTGACGGTTTAGAGAATGTTCGTTTTTTCTTCCGCTGCGGCAATCATGATTTTTGAAAGCGTTTTATATACTGCCATCCATGCGTCCTTCAGTTCGTCATTCCACTCGTTGCCGAGATTTTTTTCCAGCGTCCAGAGCAAGGCGGTAGCAACAGTTTCATAGTCTCCCGGTTTTACAAATTTATCCTGATGCAGTGTGCCCAGGGATTTCACATCTGTTATGATCTCCTCCAGATTTGAGAGTTTGTGAACGGCAAACGTGATCATTGCCACAAGTTTTTGTGATTGCGCCTGAATGTCCCCTTTAAACAGTTGGCGTAAGCCGGGGTCAATTGAAAACAGTTTTTTATAAAACATTGTACCTGTTTCCATTGCGTTAAGCATAACGGAGTCCCAGGAATTTTCAACCAATTCAATTTGCCTGGATGTAAGCATAGAACTATTAACGGGGTTTGAGATTAAAGCTTTTCGTTGCAGCTCATTTGGAATTGTCAGCAAGAAAGTAGTTCCGATATTCAATGTTGACTCAAAGGAAATCCTTCCTCTCAATTTTTCAACCATCGCCTTTACGATGTAAAGCCCTAACCCGCTGCCTGAGGATTGGTTGGTTGCACGGAAGAACATGTCAAATACTTTGTGTTTATAAATGGGATGTATTCCAACCCCATTGTCTTTTAGAAGGATAGCGCAATGCGATGGGCCAACACGTATATTTAAATGGAGGCTCGGAAGCAGCACGTTAGGGTTGTAGTATTTGAATGCATTTGAAATCAGGTTGCGGATGATCGATCGCATACGCACTACATCGGTGTGGAACTCAGTTTGTTGAGTGATTTCAAGTACAACATTGAGATATTGGTCGGGGTGCTTCAACAATTTTAAAATAGAGTCCAATTCCTCCTGGAAATGAAATGGTTCGTATTTTATTTCGCTTTTGTTATTGTAATAAACTGAGATAAGATCTTTTAGAAGCGCATCCAGGTGATCGATGCGTCCGCGGATCATGCTCAGATAACCATGCGTATCGGCCACTGAATTCTCTTTCAAGCCAAGATTTACCAGGCCCATAATAGAGGTTAAAGGTGAGCGTAGGTCATGAGAGGCATGATAAATGAAATTATCGAGATCACTATTCACGCGCTGCAACTCTTGCATTTGTTTATGCTGGTCGGAAATATCCATGAGCACTCCTTCAGCAAATCCATGAGACTCAAAATACCGAGCGCTAATAACAGCCCAGGTTTCTTTACCCGACTTTCCAACTTGAATAAGAAATTGAAAGCCCTCCAATTTTTTCTCCTCTTGCAGTGCAGAAATGAATCGCTCAAAATCGTGGAGCGAAGAAAAACAATGATCAAGTCTTAAGTTCGAAGAACTTTCTACATCGAGTATGTCCAGCGTCTTTTGGTTGCACATCTGGATCGCAAAGCTGTCCATTTTAAATTTCAAGGTGCCAACAAAAGGGTTATTGAAAATGGAAAGGTACTCATCGCGAAGTGTACGGATTCGTTCCTTGGAAATGGCCCGGTGAGTTGCATCCTGTAGAATCACTTTGAAACAAGGACAATCGGGAAGGGATGATGGGATGAATTTTATTTTCATCTTCGCCCAAAAACATACACCACGCTTTTTCAGGCGAAGCCCTGTGACCACCGAGCTTCCTATCCTCTTCGCTTTTTCAAGATCGGAGGCCGCCTTTTCAAGTTCCTCTGGTAAATAAAAGATGGAAATATGCTTTCCTATGATCTCATATTCCTCATAGCCGGTAACATTCACTGCCTCTAGATTACTCCCAATAATCAGTCCGTATTGATTTAAAATAAACTCTTCTTCGCCAAGCAGGATGTGGAGCAACGATGCGTATTTATCGAGTGCACTTTCAGAATCACGCAAATTTCCTTTCAGGATTTTTTGGAGGGCTTCACTCATAAGGGGGGCATAAATCAGTTCGTTCAGGAATGGGTTTCGTTTTCCGAAGTTTAGGTTAATCAAAGTTAACGTTTGCGGAGGTTGCCGGATTTGTGTTTACTAACCAAAGAATGGTAATCTTGTTCCAAATAATTTTTTAGGGTGTCACTTTTTTTGTTTTCGCGTAGTATTGAACCGTGAAAAGGTTTCAGTGGCTATTGACCTCGGTTGGCTCATTGGTCTTGATGATGTCTTGCCTGAATGCGAATGCGCAGCAAAACACTCTTGATCTTTCTCTCCAGGATTTTGGCAAGGGACTTTCCCCGCTCAATTGCAAGTGGGAGTTTTATTGGAATCAGCTATTGCTTCCCTCAGACTTCAAAAATGGTAACGCCAGTGGAAGATTAATTGAACCGGGGGTCTGGAATCGACAAGGCAACTATCCTGCTCTGGGTTACGCCACGTATCGAAAGGTGCTAAAGATTTCTCCAAAAGAAAATGGTCTGGTGATTTTTTTTCCAGTAATCAATTCAGCTTCACAGATATGGTTGAACGGTGAGTTGGTCGGAGGGACTGGCGTAGTAAGCAGGGAAAGAAAAAAATATCGTGCTCAGCTAGCGACTACAATGATTGAAGTTCCGCCCGGCTATACAGAGTATGAACTTATTGTGCAAGTTGCAAACTTTACTCATTTTATGGGTGGATTTTCAGACGCTCCGCAGGTTGGTAGAATTTCTCACGTAATGTTAAAATTGAGTCAAACTCAGGGAGTTGAGAATTTTCTTGCAGGTAGTCTCATCGCGATGTTTATTTATCAATTGGTACTCTACGCACTATTTCAAAGAGGGAGACCTTATTTGTGGCTTTCGTTGATTTGTCTCGGTGTAGCTCTGCGAGCACTAATTGTTCATGGAGGATCGTTTTTGTTGCCGAACTTATTTCCTTCGATGCCTTGGGAGATTTGGAAGAAGATTGAATTCGAAAGTGTTTATTCAATAATTGCCTTTTTTCCACTGTACATTTCGACTCTCTTCGAAAAAGAAGCTCCACGCTGGCCGGTACTATTTTTCATTGCTGTCGCTTCGCTGTTTTGTTTCACAGTGCTGGTTACACCTCAATATGTTTACGGACAATTGCTGGAAGTAAGCCATCTTATGTTTATACTGACGTTTCTCTTTGCGATCTACTCAGTTGGTATGGCATGGCGTAATGGCAACTCTGATGCACGAATTATTTTTTTTGGCGTGCTGGTAGCTTTTCCTTTCATTCTCACTGAAATTTTAAAAAATTCTTTGCTGTTCTCACTGGCTATTCAATTTCTTTATTGGGTTGAATTGGGTGTATTGGTATTCCTGTTGTTTCAGATTTATCTGCTTGCAAACCACTATGCCACTTCTTACAAAACTTTAGAGGTAATGAACCAAGGCCTTGAGAAGATAGTGCACGACAGAACAAACCAACTCATGACTCTGAACCGGGTAAAGGATCGACTCCTATCTATTGTCACACACGATATAAAGAGTCCGTTGAACTCACTTCGGGGCACGTTGACTATTTTTAACCAAGGACACATCACTGCGGAAGAATTCAGAGTAAGTTCCAAAGTGATTGAAGAAAATCTTAATCAGACCGGATTGCTTATCGAAAATATTCTCAACTGGACGGCAAGTCAGTTGAATGGGTCAAAGATTCATTTTGAGCGTTTGAATTTGAGAGAAACGGTAGATGAAAATATCTTGCCTCTTCAGTCAATTGCCGGAAATAAGGAGATATGTATTAAAAACCAGGTTGACGCTGACCATACGATCCTATTTGATCATGATATTTTAAACCTGACACTCCGTAATCTTTTTTCCAATGCAATAAAATTTTCATTTGATAGGGGTGAAATAATAATCAGTGGAGAACAAACGAGCGGTGCCTATCTTATTAGAGTAACTGACTTTGGCATGGGCATGAATCAACAGGTGTTGAGCTCGCTAAGAAATTCAAAATCAGTGAGAAGTGAAACCGGTACAAGTAATGAAAAAGGAACCGGGTTGGGGCTTTCGCTTTGTCGTGAATATTTAGCCGCTGTTGACGCAAAATTAGAAATCGACAGCGTTGCGGGATATGGAAGCACTTTCTCCATTTCTATTCCCAAAAAATATTTTCTGGAGAACCAACAGAACTCTAATCAATTAAGCCTGACAATGAGTTGAGCGGTAGCGAGATTTTTTTAGGCTCCGGATTATCTTGCCCATACTTTTCGTAAAAACCTTAACCAGTTCTTGCTGGTGATGTTTTCGATGTCTTCTTTTTTGTAGCCTCGTTGCGAGAGGAGTGTTGGAATTTTTTTCAAGTCAGCAATGGTTTCAATATCCGTTGGGCTTTGCTCTTTTCCAAAAGCTCCATCTAAGT
>CAZECP010000119.1:0-10610 GCA_964510765.1 uncultured Ohtaekwangia sp.
AAGTTCGGGCTTGTTTGAAAACACGATGGGTGGTTCTTATCCCCGCAGAGGAAGTTATGAATACATCCGCGAACGTGTGGCTTACACTTTCTATGATCCGAATGTGGCTTCCAAAGAATTGGTGGACGAAGTTTTTGAAACCACCAAAAGCATTCCCAAATGCATGCGCATCGTTGCGATTGCGAAATCTGCGCAGCGAAATAATTTAGCATTAGAATTAAAGAATATAAAGGTTCCCACTTTACTGGTTTGGGGATTAAATGATACAATTACCCCACCGATGGTTGGCCACGAATTCAACAGACTGATTTCAAATTCTGAATTGAAGTTCATTGACAAGTGTTGTCATGCACCCATGATGGAGCATCCTGATAAGTTCAACGAAATTGTAGAAGATTTTTTACTTTCAAAATCCGCAGCATGATTGCCGAAGAATTAATCAACCACATGATCCCACCCTTGAAAGTGACGGACGATGCGCACAAGGCGATCGTGTGGATGGAAGAATTTCGCTGCAATCAATTGCCCGTTGTAAACAATGGAGAACTTCTCGGATTTATTTCAGAAGAAATTATTCTCGAATCAAACGAAGATTCAAAAAAACTGGAGGAGTATAATCTGTTCGGACAGAAATGTGTAGTTGGAATGGAGTCACACTTTTACGACATTCTGCGGATCGCCAACGAAAACAAACTGCAAATGGTGGCTGTGGTGGATGACGAGAAAAAATATCATGGAATTATTACTGTGCAAGACATCATGGCTTCGTTTGCCCAGACTGCAGCTATTCAAATGCCAGGTGGAATTCTTGTGTTGTCAATGGATTTGATTGATTATTCATTGGCAGAGATTAGCAGATATGTAGAAGAGAACAATGCAAAAATCATCAGCTCTTCATTGATTGAAGACCCGCTCGACAAAGGAAAAATAAAAGTGACATTGAAAATCAATCAGCAAGATCTTTCCAGGATTGTGGCTACATTGGAGCGATTCGGTTATCGGGTAATCGGAAGATATCAGGAAGCGCGCGCACCGGAAGCAGAAAAAGAACGGCTCGATCTTTTGCTTAAGTATTTAGACATCTGATTCGATGCGCATCGGGATACATGGCAAAGACTTTCAAAATAAATCGGCCCGGTTTATAGAGAAACTTCTTGATTTGCTCAAACAAAAAAAAGTTGACATCTGGGTTTCCGATAAAGTCCTCAAGCAAATCAAGTCTTCACGACTCGCCTCTTACAAAATCAAAACATTTGATCACGAAGGTCATCTTCGCAATCTTGATTTCTTTTTTTCTATTGGTGGAGATGGAACCATGCTCGAATCTGTGACTTACATCGGCAAAGCAGAAGTGCCAATACTAGGTATCAACACGGGGCGGCTCGGTTTCCTTGCCACCACGGGAAGAGATGAGTTGGAGGGTGCCCTCGATCATCTATTCAAAGGCAATTACAAAATCGATTCCCGATCTATTTTGAAACTCATCTCGATGCCCAAGCTTTTTGGAAGTTTGAATTTTGCGTTGAATGATCTTACCATCATGAAGAAAGATACTTCTTCAATGATCACGGTACATGTATATGTAGATGGCGAGCTTTTGAATTCTTATTGGGCGGATGGAGTGATCGTTTCGACACCCACTGGCTCTACAGGCTACTCACTGAGTTGTGGCGGACCATTGGTTTATCCTAAATCAGAAAGCTTTATTATAACACCTGTTAGTCCGCATAATCTTGGTACACGGCCAATTGTGTTGTCAGACAAATCCGAAATCAGTTTTCAAATTGAAGGACGAAGCAAGCGGTATCTCATTTCCCTTGACTCACGATTTGAAACGATTGATGACACCGTGAAACTGCGTGTTCGGAAAGAAAATTTTAATGCAAAACTCATTCAGCTTCCCGGCCAAAACTATTTCGACACCCTGAGACAAAAGCTGAATTGGGGTCTTGATCTACGGAATTAGAATTAACTTTTTGAATTGAAGTAGCTAATTATCATAAATTTATATCTTTGTGATTCGGCTTAAATCAGCTTGCTATGAAAAAGACTCTACTCGCGTTGTTGACGTTGTTTTTGCTGACCATTTTCATTCCTGAAGAAGCAAGTGCGCAATTCAATCGCAGGTCTATAAAGAGAAACAACCGGATGATCGCCACCTATCGTGGAAAGAAGAAATTCGGGAGACAAAATGTATATTCCGGAATTGGTTTTTCTGTAAATGCTTTGAATTATTTTGGTGACTTAGCCCCGCTTCCAAGCAGACTGAGCACAGATATTTCATTTACAAAACCAGGTTTTGGAATTTCATTTTTTCATCGCTTTGGGCCGCGATATACACTCGTTGGTCAATTCATGTATGGGACCATCAAGGGCAGCGATGCAGAGTCGGCAAATGCTTCAGATTTGTCAAATGGCATTTTCAGACACTATCGCAACCTTTCATTCAGAAATCAAATCAAAGAGCTTACCATTGTAGCAGTCTTTGACTTGTTTGAAAACAATGGAACCTATATTAGCCGGGTAAAGTGGACTCCTTATGCTTTCATTGGAGGCTCTTTGTTTTTACATAATCCCCAGGCTATTGCCCCCGCAACATATCTTGATGGCACACCTGACCCAAAAGCTGGTCAATGGGTGGATTTACAGCCTCTCGGCACCGAAGGGCAGAATGCCAACCTATCACAAGGAGATGTTAATTACGGTATCAAACCATATAGTTTGTTGCAGTTTGCCATACCATTTGGAGTTGGTGCGCGTTTTAGACTCAATGAAGTCATTGACTTGTCTGCTGATATTGGATTCAGGTACACATTCACTGATTACTTGGATGATGTTAGTAAAAACTATGTTGATCTTAGCAAAATTTCAGATCCACTGGCACAGGCTTTATCCTATCGAACAAATGAAGTTCGGGGTGAGCCTACACCCACAACAATTGGCGTTCATTATTATCCCAGTTTAGTAAATGGACACGATGTTTACACATGGGCTGGTTATGGAAGCGAGTCAAAGCAAAATAATCGCGGAAAATCGAATGCCAACGACATTATCATGGTTACTTCCATCAAGGTCACTTATATTTTGGGAGCAACTTTCCACAGGGCTAAATTCCGTTAAGGATTTTATGCTCAGGATTTTTACCTTTCTTTTTTGGTTATCGATTTTAGTTTTTCACAGTGCGGATGCGCAGATCTCTCAGAAATCGGAGATTGGCTTTGGCGTTGGTTTTTTTAATTATACCGGAGACTTGGTAAGAAGCTACAGTCTCACGCAAGCCAAGCCGGCTGCCACAGTTTTTTATCGCTCCAATATAAGTCACGTAGTCAGCTTAAGAACCTCCCTCACCGCAGGCCAGTTGGCTGCCAGTGATGCAAAAAATCCTATCGATCCTTTTGCAGCAAAGCGCAACGCCTCATTTGATATTTTTCTCATGGAATTATCCGGTGTTTTTGAATATCATTTTTTGGATTGGAGAGATGCAAAAAGAAAGTTAAGATTCACTCCCTATGTATTTGCCGGTGCTGGTCTCTTTGGGATTTCGGGAAATAATAACAAAACAGCAGAATACAGCAATGTGCAATTAGCTATTCCTTTTGGGGCAGGAATGAAATATGTTCTCAATCCGAAATACTATATTTCATTTGAAGTCGGAATCCGCAAAACATTTTTTGATTACCTCGACAATGTTTCGGGAAGCAATAACACAAACACCAAGAATTATCAATATGGCAATCCAAACGATTATGATAATTATTTCTTTACAGGCATATCGCTAACCTACACATTTTACGATATTCCTTGCCCCTCCAGCCCTTACAGATAAAACTTTTCTTTAATCCAAAACATCCCAGCAACAAGGCTGAAATTGAAGACATTCAGGGCTTTATTGAATTGAAAAAAAGGCTACTTTTGCACCCTTGTGGCTTCTTTTAAGGAAAATATTGACCTCAGTAATTTGCCTCAGCACATAGCCGTCATCATGGATGGTAATGGGCGATGGGCAAACAGGAAAGGTGCAGCCCGTATTTTCGGACATCGAAATGCCGTTCAGTCAGTAAAAGACATAACGGAGGGCTGCGGTGAGTTGGGTATAAAATATTTAACCCTTTATGCCTTCAGTACCGAAAATTGGGGAAGACCAAAAGAGGAAGTGGACGGGCTGATGGAATTACTGGTAACCACGCTTCAAAAGGAACTTCAGTCATTATTGAAAAATGAAGTGCGGCTGAGACTAATTGGTGATTTGGATGCTCTGCCCCGGTTTTGTCAGGAAAACCTGCATGAAGCGGTCGAAGCAACAAAGGAAAACAAAGGCCTTACCTTGCAGCTCGCGCTCAGCTATAGCGGAAGAAGCGAAATTATAGCGATGACAAAAAGCATAGCCGAGAAAGTCGAAAAAGGTTTGCTTAAGCCAGATCAGATTGACGAAACTGTGATTGAGGCAAACTTGGAAACAAACGGCATCCCTGATCCAGAATTACTCATTCGTACCAGCGGTGAAATGAGGATCAGTAATTTTTTACTTTGGCAAATGGCTTATACAGAATTCTATTTTACTGACAAGCTATGGCCAGATTTCAGGAAAGAAGATCTCTACGAAGCGATATGTGCCTACCAAAAAAGAGAACGCAGATTCGGAAAAGTGTTGACCCCAATTGCATAAAAGGATGAAGAGGATTTTATTACTCGTTGCTTTAACGCACGTACTTATTTTTGAAACCCAGGCTCAGTTCCGCAGAAGAGCAACACAAACTACCCAACAACAACAGCCTTCAGCCAATTCCTTAAATTATGCGAGTCCATCCGAATACACCATTGCAGGGATAGAAGTAGTGGGGCTAAATGTGTTGGATAAGAATGCCATGATTTCGCTCACCGGCCTGAAGATTGGCGACAAAATAAAAATCCCAGGAAGCGCCACCTCCACAGCAATCCGCAAACTTTGGAAACATGGGCTTGTTGGCGATGCTACCATATCAGTTGACAAGATCGAAGATTCAAACGTCTATCTGGTTGTAAGACTCACAGAGCGACCACGACTGACTGATTTCTATTTCAAAGGAATTTCGCAAGGCAAACAGTCTTCACTGAAGGAAGATTTGTCATTAATCCGCGGGAAAATTGTTACGGATGCAATGATCCGCAACGCAGAGAGTTCTGTTAAAAAACACTTCGTAAAGAAAGGATTTTTGAACACCACTGTTAAGATCACAAAAGAGCGCGACACTCTTAATCGCGGTGGCGTGCGGCTACGCGTGGATGTTGACTTACAGGCAAAAGTAAAAGTGAATAAAATTTCATTTGATGGTAACAAAGACGTGAGCGATGCCACTCTCAAAAAGAAGATGAAAAAAACCCACGAGCACGCACGTATTGGTATCCATCGAACACTCATAGCTGGCTTGATCAATCTTCGTCCTAAAAAAGTAAAAGAGTTTTTTGACTCAAGCCGCACAACCAGTTGGACGGAAGTGAAAGAATTCTTCGGTGATAATGTCAAACTTAACTTTTTAAAAAGTTCCAAGTTCCTGAAAGCCGATTATGAAGATGATAAAAAAAGAGTCATTAGCTATTTGAATGGTGAAGGATACCGCGATGCAGACATCCTTTCAGACACCATTTATAATCATGACAGGTCTTCGATTGACATCAAATTAAAAATGGTGGAAGGCCGTAAATATTTTTTCAGAAACATCACCTGGACTGGCAACTACATCTACTCGTCTGCCACACTTAACAAAGTTCTTGACATCAAAAAAGGTGATGTTTACAGCAAGGAATTAATCGACAAAAAAACTACGTTCAATCCGAAAGGCGGAGCCGATATTGGCGGACTCTACATGGATGACGGGTATTTGTTCTTTCACGTAAATGCTGTGGAAGTTGCTGTTGAGGGTGACTCCATTGATGTGGAGATGAGAATTTTTGAAGGCGATCAAGCCATCATTGATCAAGTGACCATTACGGGAAATGAGCGAACAAGTGAACATGTTGTGCGCAGAGAATTAACAACAATCCCAGGGCAGAAGTTTAGAAGAGCCGATATCATTCGTACCCAGCAGCAATTGTCCCAGATGGGTTATTTCAATCCACAAAAAATTGAACAAGATATCCGGCCAAATCCGGCCAACGGAACTGTGAACATTGGTTGGAAACTGGAAGAGCAATCAAACGACCAGGTACAACTTTCCGGAGGTTGGGGAGGTTATTATGGTTTTGTAGGTACGGTTGGATTGACCTTTAACAATTTTTCTTTGCGTAATGTGCCGCATCTCAAGAAGTGGAGACCACTACCTGTAGGCGATGGTCAAAAACTTTCTCTCTCTGTGCAGGCAAATGGGCAATCTTTTCAGAGTTATAGTTTCTCCTTTACCGAACCCTGGCTAGGAGGCAAGCGGCCAAACTCATTCACTGTCAGCTTAAACAGATCCATTTCAAAACTCCCGAGTGGATTTAGCGGTACAAGCTACGACTATTCAAATGGCGCCTTCTTAAAGCAGAGTGGTATAACAATCGGATTCGGGCGGAGGTTAGAATGGCCTGACAACTATTTCACATTAACCCATTCGTTTGAATTCAAAGTTTACGACTACAATAAATATTTTGGCGGAACTACACTGCCATCAGTAGGTGCAACCAACTCTTTTATGCTGACAACATCCTTGTCGCGGAATAGTATTGACGCACCCATGTACCCAACTTCAGGATCCACCATCTCACTTAGTTTAGCGCTAACTCCACCCTATTCATGGTTTAGAGATGCCAGCTATTATGCCGATGTTAATCAACGCTACAATTGGATCGAACTTCACAAGTGGATGTTTGATTCAAAATTCTATATCAAGGTATTAGGCAGCAAAAAGCCGGATGGCCGCAGTTTGGTTATTGAAACCAAAGCTCACTTCGGATACATCGGAACCTATAACAACAAGAGTGGTGGCGTTGGTCCCTTTGAACGATTCTTGATGGGTGGTGCCGGCTTAACAGGGGGTTTCAACTCTTTTGTACTTGGACAGGATATTATCGGTTTGCGCGGTTACCCTGACAACCAGGTTACGCCTCCTCTTTATGCTCTCAGGGGTTCACGTCAGGCTCCGGGAATTGAAGGCGGAATTGTTTATAATAAATTCGGAATGGAACTTAGGTATCCTCTTGTGACGAGCCAGTCTGCCACTGTTTATTCGTTTGTCTTCGCGGAAGCTGGAAACAACTGGAACAATTATCAGGACTTCAATCCGTTTAACTTGTATCGTTCGGCTGGCTTCGGAGCAAGAATCTTCATGCCAGCCTTCGGTTTGATAGGATTGAACTGGGCATACGGCTTCGACAAATTACAGAATGCAGCCAACATAAGCGGATCTCAGTTCCACTTTACGATTGGACAACAAATTCGATAATGAAAAAAAAGGCCTTTGCGCTTCCGTTATTCATCTTTTGTTTTGGCCTGAACTTTGCGTTTAGTCAGAAGTTCGGTTACATCGATTCGGAATTTATCCTGAATAAAATGCCTGAGTACGCAAAAGCTCAAAATGAAATCGAGACATTTACGGCAGCGTGGCAGAAGGAAATTGAGGAGATGCAGCGCAAAGTAGATGGGCTTTATGCAACTTTCCAGGCCGAGCAGGTGCTGCTGACGGAAGAGATGAAATTAGAGCGGCAAGAGGAAATAAAGAAAAAGGAGACCGAATTGAAGGACTATCAGAAAAAGGTTTTTGGATTTGGTGGTCTCTTTTTTTTGAAAAAACAAGAATTGATTAAACCTTTGCAGGATAAGGTGTTTGATGCTGTTGGGAAAGTGGCCAAAACGAACCGATTGGCTATTGTGTTTGATAAATCAGCCGAGCTGGTAATGATTTATACTGACCCACGGCACGATTACACCGATTTTGTTTTGGAAGAACTGGGCTTAGGAGACCCTAACGATAAAGTAAAATAAATAATTAATTAACCTAAAATGAGAACACTTGTACTAGCAGCACTTGCCTTCGGCTTTTCAGTTGTGGCAAATGCACAAACAGAGGCACAGAAAATCGGATTTGCTGATACCGAATATATCCTCACTCAACTGCCCAAGTTCAAACAAATTGAAACCGAACTTAAAACTCACGGAACTCAATTGGAAAACCAGTTAAAGGCGAAGGCAGAAGATTTCCAGGCAAAATTAAAAGCATTTCAAGGAATGCCTGCCACTACACCTGAAGCCATTAAAGCAGACAAGGAGCGTGAGCTTCAAGCTCTCCAGGAGAATTATCAAAAGTTTCAGCAGGATGCTCAATCTTCCATGCAGAAAAAACAAGCTGAGTTGATGGATCCTGTTTACAAGCAGATTGGAAAAGCCATTGAAGAGGTGGCCAAAGAAAATGCCTACACATTCATTCTTCAGCCCCAGGTAGCAAATGGCGGTGACATTCTTCTGTATCATGATGAAAAATTCAATATATCAAATCTTGTTTTGAAGAAATTGGGAGTAACACCAACCGCAACAACGACTACAACTCCTGTCAAGCCAAATTGATTTAACAAATCGCTTTTAATAAGAAAGCCACTTCCTTAAACAGGGGTGGCTTTCTTATTATTAGTGAACCTGGTTCACCTCTCCAAAAGTGAGTTTGCCGGAATGTATTTGCACTTATGAATGCATTAGTCAATCCATGCACTTTACGTTTTATAATTCTTCATCCCCTCCACGAAAGCCCTTCGGCTCCTGGCTTCATAAGTATCCTTCTCGCCAAGCATCACCTGCGATTTGTTTTCGATAAGGCGGAAAGAGAAAGAAGCAAGCTCGCCTGTCTGCGCGCAGATGGCATGAACTTTTGTAACAAACTCGGCAACAGCAAGAAGGTTAGGCATAGGTCCAAAAGGTTTGCCTTCATAATCCATGTCGAGTCCGGCCACGATTACCCGTTTGCCTTGATTGGCCAATGTGTTACAAACATCAACGATGGCCGCATCAAAGAACTGTGCTTCGTCAATACCCACTACATCGCAGTGCCCAGCCAATAGCAAAATATCTCCTGCAAAATTTACAGGTGTAGAACGAATCGCACGTTCATTATGCGACACAATCTGCTCTTCATGGTAGCGCTTGTCCACTGCGGGTTTGAAAATTTCCACCCGCTGTTGCGCAATGATGGCGCGGTTGAGCCTGCGGATGAGTTCTTCCGTTTTGCCTGAAAACATACAGCCACAGATCACTTCAATCCAGCCAGATCCTCTTCCACCCAAATGAGGTTCAACAAACATAGTGCAAGTTAAACCACGATGGGTCTTGGCAAAACTATTTGCACAGATAATCGAAGTTGTAATTTTCTTAACGATGATTTTTCTGAACCCAATGTTTATTGCTAGTCAGTAATCAATAAATTTGAAAGGATGAACATGCTTTCCGTTTTAGCTAAAGGTTTGGATATATCTCTTCATTGGGTTTATTCCGTCAAAATGGTTCTAAGAAATGAAAAACCAAATCGATGGCGCGTTGCTGGAGTTTGTATCTTGGTTGCATTTATTGTGTAGTTCATTCAAGAGTCATATATGGTGAGCCTATTCAATGGGTAGTTTAAGTAACCCATCCGAGGCTTGTGTCCTAGCAAGTCCTCAAGCCTGGAAAAGTTTTGCCTTCCCGCGCCTGCATTGTATCTTTACCTCCACACAAACAGCATGGAAGAAAAAATCAACCGCAAAGCAATAGAGACCTATGCGCAGGCATTTGCAGGCCAGACGTGCGAAACATTTTTTTCCAAAAGCGAAAAGATCAACGGACCAGAGATCCTTTCTTTCTCGCCTATCAAGCAGGTGAACCTCTTCATTCTGCGAGACCTGATGATGATGTGGAGAAATGAAAGTGAAAAGTGGCGCAATCCCTATTTTGATTTTGACTCTCCTGAAGTAGTAGAGGTGATCAACCAATTGAAGAATGTTATTTCAAATCACATTCTTATTGCACGCAGAGACTTTCAACCATTGGTGAAAGAAGCAACTGTTCAAACTTTGTCGTTGCTTTTGTCGCCTTATGATTTTTTTGCCAATGTGCTCGACCGGCAGGGAAAAAGCCTGGTGCGTATTTCCGAATTGAAAAACGATGTGAAATACTTAAAGATCAACCAGGCTCCGCTGGAAAAATTACTATCTAAGATGGAAGAAAATAAATCTGAGATTCTTCCTTCCAATGAAGCGCTGGCATTGCTCGATCACATCCTTGAAGAGGTAAACTTCACACCTGAAGACATTGAAAATCATTTGAATTCATTTGCGAAAATTTTACCGCTTTCTGCAAATGATTTTTTTGAGCCGGTGATAGTCAATACGCCAACACAACCTTTGGTTACAAAAGAAGCTCCCGTGGCGACCGAACAAACCGTGCGTACACTTGCAGATAACCTTGCCAAACAAAAAGGCTTTCTCATCAAAGAGAACCTGACAATCAACCAGAAGTTCATGTTCACCAAAATCCTTTTCAGCGGTGACTTTGAAATTTTTTCCGAAGCCATTAATCGGCTCGACCGCTTCGACAATTTTAATCAAGCGATAAAATTTGTTCGCGAAAACTTTCCGCACTGGGATCTCGAGAGTGAAGAGTATGAAGAGTTCATTGAGATTTTACAGAAGCG
>CAZECP010000120.1:0-10319 GCA_964510765.1 uncultured Ohtaekwangia sp.
CAAAAACTGCTGCCGATCATGATTTTTTCAAAAGTGTAGTCGTGCAACAGCTACTTTTGTTGGCAGCTGGCCTTTATTGAACAATCTCAATTCGTTGAATTAATTCTTTAATCATCTTTTGAAGTGTCGCTTGTAATTTCGGGTCAGTCTTGATTGGTTTAACTTTAAAACTCTTAAACCTCTTAGGGTTGTTAAATTGCGGCCAGAAAACATAATTATAGTAGCTCTCCCAAATTGTCTTTACTTCCCTTCTCTTTCTCAATCGTTCCAATTTGTCCACCTTTGTTGTTGTAATTAAATCCGTAAAAAGATTTACAAAATTCGAGACTTCTTCAAGTCCATTTTCATCTATTTTCTTCTCCAAAGAATTAATCTGGTCTAAGTCGTAAGATGCGGCTATTTTTGGTTTGATCCCTTTCACTTTTCTCGCCCATGCTTTTGTTTGTCGAGAATCAAATAGCTTGTCTTTCGTAGTAAGGATATAGTCGATTAGAGTTGTCGGATTTCTTGCTGCGATAATTTGTCCGTTTGAATTAGTTAACATCTTATCGTCATCGTTGTCAGATGTATCAGTCAACCAAATAACATAGATTGAACGTCCGAAGTCTTCATATGCTATCCTTATCAACCATTTTTTATAATTGAGTGAGTGCTTGTCAAAAAGGTCCACTTTCGAAGGAGTCATTTTTATTTAAAGGCTTGCTGCCAACATTAGTGATTACGCAACTTTGTTGCGCCTATACCCAAATATAGCTGGATAGGTGCAACTTTTAGCACTTTTTCAGACAGTAGGAGAATTTGATAGACCGGTTTTTATCATGACCTAACCAAATTCAAAAGCAAAGTCACCTTCATTCAAATTACGGTGACGGAAATCTTAATTAAAGTCGCTCAGATTAAATTCTCGGTACATGAATTTCAAATTAAGGTCACTGAGTTTTAAATTTTAGTACGAGAATTTAAAATAAGAGTACCCACTACGAGAGAGAAGGTGAACGGGTTTAAGAATTGGTTGAACTTGATTTAAAATAAAGTGTAATTATTTTTAATTAAAGTACGTCTGTTGTTTCAACCTGCGCGTACAATATCACAAAGAGTCACTTTAATGATCAATTGAGTGAACAAGTTCTTAAATAAGGTGGAAGGAATTAAAAATAACGGGAAGGAATGAAAGGACATGCGTGCCGAGATCTGAAACAGGGTACGCACATTCTAAACTTCATCCGCAGAGTGTAAGAACAAAGTAAAAAGGATCAACAACAAACAACCATCGGGCAACTAACCCATCTCGTCATCGCACATCTCTACCAGTCAATTGACAATTGTGGCATCCAATTAACAGCAGGCCGGTTCGCACAAGCAAATCATGAATGCGTAAGCTAAGCGCGCCTGCACCAAACAACGTAAAAATTTAAAGAGTATGAAAACGATCGCAACGTTAGGTCTTGCAGGCCTGTCTGTATCCAGGAAAATTGAAAAGTCAAGATTCATTGTCGTAAGCATTACGGGCAATGCCAACTTCCCTACGCCCAATCCTACATTGGCCACTATCACTGCCAACATCAACGCACTTGAAACTGCGCACATCGCAGCCCTCGGTGGCGGAGCTGATGACACCGCCAACAAGCACGTAAAGGAAACCTTGCTTGAACTCTCGCTGAAGCAGCTTGCCGCGTATGTGGAAAGCATTGCCAATGCTACACCGCTAACGGCAGAAGCCATTGTGCTAAGCGCAGGTCTGGGTGTGAAAGGGAAGGGCGGCATGGTAGCGCGTGAATTTGAAGTGCGCCCTACTGCCAACCCGGGCGAAGTAAAAATTTCGCACAAGGCGGTGAAGCGCGGCAGCTATGAATACCAGATAGCCACAGACGTGAGCAGCGAGAGCAACTGGAAAAATTTCTACAGCGGCACCCGCGGTCGCATTGTGAAGAACGGTCTTGTAAGCGGCACGCGTTATTACTTCCGCTCAGCAGTGATAGACAAGAACGGCCACAGCCCATGGAGCGAAGTGAAGAGCACAATTGTGTTGTAAGCGTGTCAGTCAGAGCTTGTCGAAGACAGACTAACGATGTGCTTCGTAAGAAGGTCACTCACGGTCGCGCTTTGACAAGCTTAGCGTGACAGGTTTTTTGGGTGCTTTCGAAAAAAGATTTGTCAGTCAGAGCTTGTCGAAGACAGACTAACGATGTGCTTCGTAAGAAGAGCAATCGGTCGCGGCTTCGACAAGCTTAGCGTGACAGGTTTTTTGGGCGCTTTCGAAAAAGGATTTGTCAGTCAGAGCCTGTCGAAGACAGACTAACGATGTGCTTCGTAAGAAGGTCACTCACGGTCGCGCTTTGACAAGCTTAGCGTGACAGGTTTTTTGGGTGCTTTCGAAAAAAGATTTGTCAGTCAGAGCTTGTCGAAGACAGACTAACGATGTGCTTCGTAAGAAGGGCACTCTCGGTCGCGCTTCGACAGGCTTAGCGTGACATGCTAAAAACGGCAATGCCTAATACAAATTCAGCTTTGCTGGTTTATAAAGGTTAGGTGGGATAGTGAACGGATAACCACTAGGCTCAATAGCGGTTCGCAACGGAGGATGAACGGAGGATGGACGGAGGATGATGCCTTGCGGACCGAGTCAACACTGGATCTTCAACGAATGGTGGAGGGGGAAACAGAGTTTTTGAATACTGGAGTGCATCGTTTATTTTTAAAAATGATTGGCAATACATCTTGCCTGCAAAGTGAACAGGCAGATTACGGGCGAAGAGGGAAAGTTTATGCAGAGACGCAAATTCATTAAGAAAGCTTTTTACACCGTAAGCGGAATCGGTTTGGCAGCAGGCCTCTACTCGTGGCAGATAGAACCCTTTTGGCTGGACATAACACAGCATCCAATGCCAGTGAAAAATTTACCGAAGGATCTCATTGGCAAAAGGCTCATGCAGATCAGCGACATACACATTGGAAATCGTTTTGACTATCACTTCATCATTGAGTCATTCACTAAAGCAAAAGAATTAAAACCTGACTTTGTGGTTTATACGGGCGATTATGTGAACACTCATAGAGGCAAAGTTCAATTCGACAAACTTGCGGAAGTATTGGAGCACACAGTCAAAGGAACGATTGCAACAATTGGCATTTTAGGCAATCATGACTACGGCAGAGGCTGGCGGCAATCGCACGTTGCAGACGAGATAACCAATAGATTGGCGAAGGCGGGTGTTTCAATGCTGCGAAATGAGCAACTCACTATTCAGGGTCTCAACTTTATCGGGTTCGATGATTATTGGGGGTTGAATTTCAATCCCGCAAAAGCACTGCGAGATCATGATAACGAAAACGCAAACATCGTTTTATGCCACAATCCTGACGTCTGCGATTTGGATGTCTGGCAAAATTATCAAGGCTGGATTTTATCAGGGCACACACATGGCGGACAAGTAAAGCCTCCGTTTCTTCCACCACCCATGTTACCTGTAAAGAACAAAAGATACACCAGCGGAAAATTTGATCTTACCAATAACAGGACACTGTACATCAATCGTGCACTCGGTCACCTCTGGCAAGTGCGATTTAATGTAAGGCCGGAGATCACAGTATTTGAATTAACAGAAGGCTGATACCTGATACTATTGGATACCAAACACCCGGTAGATGGACTCAGTACCAGTACGTATTTTAATGTGAAGGTGGCTAAAAATTACCTGCATCCTTTCCTAAATTAAATACCTGAATGTAACTCTGCTGTAATTTTTTATTTCAGCTTTAATCCAGGCACATGCGAAGTTTGTATTGCGCGCTCTGTTTCTTTTTTTTAGTTGGATATGTTTTTGCCCAATCGAAGGCGGATAAGATTTTCGAAGCAGCCAACCAGGATACTGACAATGGCGATGCGCAAAAAGCAATCAAAGGATATCTTGCCGCACGCGCAGAGTATTTGAAAGAAGCCAACTATCATCGTGTACTCACCTGCACACAAAATGTGTCAATGTATTACCAGGACACGGGCGATGGCAAGGCTGCTCAGAAACTTATTCTTGAAACCATCGCGGATGTTCCACAAAAAACAAACGAGCAGATTACTATTCATGCTTCCCTGCAAGACAATCTTGGCTACACGTATGCAAATGTTCTGAATCAGCCGGAGAAAGCGTTGGCTTGTTATAATGCATCGATTCAACTCTATGAAAAGGTTGGATTAATGAATACTCCGAAGTGGGCTTTTGAAATCGTGAACCGAGCCACCACTTGTTTCAGTTTAAACAGATTTCAAAATGCTGCCGATGACATGCTCAGGGCAATAGCAGTTTACGAAAAAGATCAGGAGACAAAAGCAGGCGAGCTGGCAAACCAGTACAGAACACTCGGCAGATGTTATTCAGAATTGTCACTTGACCAAAAAGCGGAAGCGGCTTTTAAGAAGGCGATGTCGGTCATTGAAAATTCGGAGGAGAAAAAATTACAAGCGATGTTGCTTAATGATCTTGGCGGCATTTATTTAAACCGGCATCAGCTTAAAGCAGCAATGAATTATCTGCAGGCCGCATTGAAGTTGAACGAAGAAGAATTTGGTGAAGACGCAAACAATTACTCAATTGCGCTTATCAATATTGCCAATGCAAAAAGAATTTCAGGAGACATCGAAGGGGCATTAGCCGATTATCAGCGAGTGCTGGCGATTTATCAAAAGACTCCGCCCGAAGACTTGACGAATCTGCTGGATGCGGTGATTGAAATTGCAAGCATTACAAGTTCGCTCGGCATGTATGATCAAACGGATCAGTTGCTGGCGCAGGCACAGAATCTGGCCACAACTTCATTTGGCCCTAACAGCCTGGAGGAAGCGGACGTGTATATGGCCAAAGCAAACATTGCATTTGAGCAAGGTCAGTATGATCAATCACTGAACTTTAATTTCAAAGCGCTGGATATCATGAAGCAAAATGATTTTCCGGAGAATGCCTATTACGCGCAGGTTTATAACAATGTGGGCCAGGCCTATGATGAATTGAAAGACACTGACCTCGCTTTGAAATATAAAACAATGGCGCTCGATCTCTATACAAAACTGCATGGAGCAGATCATCACTCGGTAGCGATGGCAACGGGGAACATTGGGTTGACTTATGAAGTGATAGCAGACTATGATAAAGCAATTGACTATTTGAAAAAGTCGGTGGTGATTCGGTTAAAAAGTCAACAACCGGATGATGACGATATCGGCAGAGACTATTTGAACATCGGGTTGATGTATTTGAAAAAGAATGAAACTAAAACAGCCGTTGATTTTTTTGAAAAAGCCCTCGCTATTTATGACAAGTACGACAAGAGTATAAACAAGGCAATGATTTGTAATCGCCTTTCGGTTGGCTATTTCCTTTTAAAGGACATGAAACGTGCAAAGGAATTTAATCAGAAAGCGATTATCTCTAACGTGATGAATTTTTCTGACACCAATTTTGATGCAATCCCATCCGGCCCGGATATGCTCGATTACCATGAATCGGTGGTTGCTTGCATTGCCAAGGCCGACATTTACAGGATGCAAGGCGATTTAAAAAGTTTGACGAAAGGAATGGATGCACTGGATGCCGCTGATAAAATCCTGAAAGAGAATGTGCTCCATCTTACGAACTCGAAAGACCGTCTTGAACTCGCCACTTTGAACGCTTTCTTCACTGAGTCAGGAATGTTGTTAGCAGATAAGCTTTATCAGGTCACTAAGAATCCAGCTTATCTTGAAAAAGCATTTTATTTTTCTGAGCGCAGTAAGTCGAATGAATTGTTTGCCGATATTCAGTTGAACCGTGCGGCCGGACTGTCGCGCATTCCAAAAAGAATAACGGTTCGGAAAGAAGAACTGACCAGGCGTTTGAACACCCTTCGTCAGCAAGTGGCCGATGCGTATTCAAATAAGAGCGAGGAATTGATCACCAAACTAAAAGCACAGGAATTTGATCTTACGAAAGAGTTTGAATCCGTTCAGGCAGAAATGGAGAAGGCTTCGCCAAAATTCAGATCGGCTCTCAATCAAAGAACGCTGCCTGCCTGGAGTGATGTGAAGAAAACATTGGACATGAAGACAGCCATTGTCTCGTATGTGTTCACCGACTCAGCCAAATATATTCTGATCGGAAACCATTCAAAACTTATTCTCAAATCCATTCCGCCTAAAACGGATATTGAAAGATTGGTTCGCGGCTTTGCGGCACAAGTGAAAGTGCAGGGCCCGGCATTGCAAACCATCACCCAACAACTCACGGATATTTTGTGGACACCGGTGGAGAGCACATTGGCAGAATTCGGAGCTATAGAAAATGTAATCATCATTCCGCAAGGCCCACTTAATTTCCTTCCCTTCGAAGCGTTGGGAAAAGATGCGTATCTAATTGAGCGATATACAATTTATTATCAACTGTCGGCAGCGTTGCTGGTCAGTCAACCTCCGGGCCAATTGAGATCGAAGCCAACGTTCATCGCGCTTGCTCCTGTGTTCGAAGACAAGGAAACCAACTATGTGAATAAATCGTGTGAACGATTTGTAAAACTTTCAAAAAAGACGGACAACACAAGTCGCGCATTCAGCTTGAATGGTGACTACATCACACCACTTCCCGAAACTGAAACGGAAGTGAACACCATCAATCAACTAAACACTGACAAAGGAATTTTTTCAAAGATATTTACGAAAGAAGCAGCCAGCGAAGAGTTGATCAAGAAGGGCGAGTTGGCCAATTATGACTACGTTCATTTTGCAACACATGGTTTTGTGAATAGTCAGTATCCGGATCTCTCGGGCTTACTTTTAACACAGGACAAAAATTCTTCCGAAGACGGAATACTTTATACAGGCGAAATTCTGGGCCTCACGTTAAAGGCAGAGCTGGTAACATTATCAGCCTGTGAAACAGCACTCGGAAAGAAAATTGAAGGCGAGGGCGTGCGTGGGTTGACCCCGGCATTTTTATTTGCCGGAGCAAGAAGCGTTATCTCTTCGCTGTGGAAAGTGGCAGACGAAAGTACTTCACTATTGATGATCGAATTTTATACTCAACTGCTTTCCGGCAAAGACAAAGCTACTGCGCTCAAACTAGCTAAGCAGTCATTGATAAAAGACGCCAGGTTCAATCATCCCTATTATTGGGCTCCATTTATACAAACCGGTGCAAACTAAAGTAGAGTTGAACCTGTTCGTGATTTCTGAGGCTTGATGGGAAAGTGAATGAAAATCCGGTGAATAGTTGCTGGTAGCTTTTCTATAAACAGTTCGGGGTCATCTAATTTGCCAACGGCCCATCCACGCCAGATAAGTTTGCCGGAGTTGCGGGCAATGGCATCAATCACCAGCGTGCCCTCCTGGTAATCGATACGCTGTATGTTGTTGCCAAGATAAATTGGACCGGGATAGAAATAATACGGATAACGATAAGGCGAATACACCCACGGATAAGAGTATATTGGTGTGTTTACAATATCTTCCTTGTCTTCGACCATGAGGTGGAATTTGATCATCAATTCCGGCTCCCGGGTGTCGATCACATAGTTCCTTTTCTGCATCTCCATGCTGATGACTTCCTGGATATGCTCATCCATAATGTCATTGTCGAAAATGCAGGTTTGCAAACTATCCACGTGGGGCAGAAATGCAAATGACTTTTTGTACCGATTGAAGTTTATGGAGGGACTCGTATCAAAAAAAACTTGTGGTCCGCAACTGACCGAAAAGAAGACCACCATCCAAAATACGATAGATTTTACAAATTGGGTTTTCATAAAACACCATTGTCATCACTTTGAAATTACTGCAAAACTGGTTTGCCGGTAACGACCAATTATTGAATCACAGATGATCGTTATCATTTTTATCAAAGCCGCACGTTTCTTACTTGCACATGATTTCTTAACAGGATACTATGCATCCATCAGAATTTGAAAGGGAGTTCAAGCCACTGGTAGTTACGAGCCGGGCATTCAAAGATTCTGAACCTATCCCCAGGCAATACACGTGCGAAGGTAAAAATGTGAGCCCTCCTTTGGATATCGCAGAAATTCCGGAAGAAGTGAAAAGCCTCACGCTGATCGTTGATGATCCGGATGCACCCAACAGCACCTGGCTTCATTGGATCGTATGGAATATTCCGGTCACTCATCATATCAAAGAGAACGAATCGCCAGGCACAGAGGGCATTAATGACTTTGGGAAATGCTGGTATGGCGGGCCGTGTCCACCCACAGGCACTCATCATTATTTTTTCCGCGTGTATGGATTGGATGCTGTACTTCCACTGAAGGCAGGAGCATCACTCGAAGAACTTAACAACGCGATGCGCAATCACATTCTTGCCTATGGAGAGCTTGTGGGGATTTATAGAATGACGAAATAGAGTTTGGTTTTTATCAACGCTTGGCTATAAAACGTATGCGTTTAAATACCTACACCTTTGTCCCATGTTGCTAACGAAATTTAACAGCACACACTTTAAGAACCTACAATACAGCATATGTTTTATAGCTTTTGTGGGCTGCGGGGCTTTTACAACTGTACTTTTTTCAAGTACTTAAATTTATCTCCCTCCTTTACAATTACATACTTGTCCCAAAAGGCCATGTCGTCCAAGTTGTCATATGAAAAATTCCATTCAGTAATGGTATTCATTCGGTCAACAACAGTACTGCCAAAGAATCCGCTGCTTTTTACTTCCTCTGGGGGGAAATAAATCCATTCAAATACGTCATCTGAATTGTCTAACACTACAAAATAATGTATAGTCTTTATGTCTTTGTCACTAGTTAATAGAACTGGATTTATTACAACCTTTCTGTCACTTGAATAAATTAATGAATGGTCAGAATATTTTGAAAACTCTGTTGGCTTGCTTCTTTTTAGTTTTTCATAAGTCGGCTTTAATTTGTTCTCTTTAATTATTTTTTCAAATTTCTCATTTTCCTCTCGCTTAGTACGCCTGAGAACATTTGCTACAATCTCATACATACCAACATAGCTCCTGTTGTTTGCTTCTTCAGTTTTCCACATGGATTCACCGTACTTTTCCCATTCAGGATCCTGCTTTAAGTCACGTATTTTTTTGAAGAGACTTGTTTCCCAAAAGTCAGGATTGACGATGATTGAGTTTTCAAGAAAGAAGTCCCATTTTTGTAAGTTATTGAAATACATTTTTCTTCCTTCATCAATGGACTTAGCTTCAAAGTAAGTAGCATTTACTTTTTCGTAATACCACTTGTCCTTGTACTTAACGCCATTGATGATGAAGGCGTAAGTCTGTGGAACATCATCTAAAAAACCTTCGTCCTTAATGTCCTTGCTAGAAATGATATTTACATTTTTATCTTTTTTGTTGTCTTTCAAAGTTTTAAAGTTTTGCGCGGAAACTTGCTCCACTGAAAACGCAACGAATTTTGTATTTGACTCATCATAAAGAACTTGGTAAATATTGTCGAGTGGGTATTCATCTTTGCTTTCTTGAATAATTGATTTTAACGGCTCAACATTGCATGGCTTTGAAAAGTGATTTACAATAAGCTCGTTGTATCGTTGCTGAGCTAGTTGTCTTTCACGTTTTAAGGTAGGGCTGTTCTTGGCAATGGCATTTATTACCTCTGTCAGTCCGTTTGAAAGGGCATTATTGATAGTACATTGGATGGTCTTATCCTGACATGCAAACTCAAATCCTGGATTTCTCCAATCACCTTCGAAGTACTTGTCAATTAAATATTCCCTAGATTGATTGTCGTAAAGCTGAATTCTGATTTTTGAATTGCTAGCTCCATTAGCTTTATATAGCTCGATTCTAGGAAAATTCAATATATATTGAATTTTTTCCTTGTCAGCTAACGTCTTTAGCTCATTTAACTCTCCTTTTGACTTATTGTCAGATAGTAAAATCAGCAGATTTGTAAATCGCTCATAGAATCGGTAAGAAAGGTATTGGTGAGCAAAGTAACTTGTCTGTCGAAAGAAATCCATCTTCTCTGAAAAGCTAATTTCCGACAAAGTCATTAGCTTTATATTTTCAGGCTTATCGCTAAACTCTTTAGTTTTAATGTATTCCTGTTGCTCTGCTGTCCTTGACGATTTCTTCAACTCATTACTTATCTGAATCAACTCTTTCTCAAATTTCTTGTCATAGATAGTTTCGTTTGGCGAGAGTATTATAATTTGTGGTTCATAATTCTGTCCAGATGCCGCTAACGTTAATAAGAAAAATACTATTAGTGTCGTAACTTTTTTCATGGTGATTTTTTTTTGAAAGCCTTGCCGCCAACGACCCGCGCTTATGACGGCTGCGGATTTCTCTGCCGCGCCTTCT
>CAZECP010000121.1:0-10237 GCA_964510765.1 uncultured Ohtaekwangia sp.
GATAATTCACCATTGCGCTGGTCATAACTATCGCTAAAGCCAACATAGCTGGTGATAGATTGTTTCTCACTCAAGTGAAACTCGCCCATCATATTCACAAAGTCCTTGCGCGAGCTGGTGTGATTCATAAACCCACCGTACAACTGCTTGCCGTAATTAATAAGAACAGATGAATTCTTCCCACCAATCTGAATGGTTGTGGTTGACCTGCGTAATCCATAAGAGCCGGTCATAAAGTTTTCGCTGATCGATGTCTTATTAGGTTCAGCTTTCATCGTCTGCAGATTCACAACACCTGCAATTGCCAATCCGTACAAAGTTCCCGATGGACCTTTCACAATTTCCACATTACCAATCGAACCAAAGTCAATGTCATCCATCACCGTGATGCCTTCTGCATCCGTGATCGGAATCCCGTTCAAGTACATTTTGATTCCCTGGCTGTCGAAGTTGCTGTTTGCACCGCGCACACCCGGGCCACCTGCCCCATAGCCGCGAATGTTAAATTGCTGGCCGGACGAAACGGCTCTGCGCTGCATAAAAACTCCGGGCACATTCGCATTGATTGCGTCATCCAGAAACAACCCTTGTCCTCTCTTGATTTCTACCTCGCCAAGCTTGGCAATCGAAGAAGGTTGATTCAACATCAATTTGTTCTGAATGGAGGTTGCTGTGATCTCTACACCTTCGAGAAATTGTGTAGAAGCTGGAAGCTGAAACGAAAGTTCGGCACCGCAATCTTGCACAGTCTGCGATTGTGACTCATAGCCCACAAAAGTTACCGTGATCCTTGCCCCTTGCTGGCATGCGAAAGTAAATACGCCATCCTGATCGGTAATTGTTACACCTTGATCATTTACTTTAATGGTTGCTCCGGCCAAAGGAGTACCGTTTGCATCCGTTACTTTTCCTTTGCCCGTTTGCGCAAACACAAAAGCCGGAATAAAAATCAGAGCGAATAAAAATATTGATAAATGTTTTTTCATAGTTTTTAATAAAAGTTTTAGAACATACCCTGAACCCAAAGTGGATATACAGCCACAGAGGACTCAGCGTTCACAGAGTTGACACCGAGAAAAAAATCAGAAGGCTAGGAAACGCGTGGAGGAGGGGAAGTCTTTTCAATAGCAACTATTGAAAATCGTCTGTCATAAAGAACCGCTGCTTTAGAATTTGACTTAGCAGTTGAATCCGGCTGAAACAAATTCTCAGGTTCAGAAAGTTGTATCTGCGGTGACTTGCTTTTTGACTTTGAATCTGACTTGAGAAAACCCAAAATCATGTCTTCAATAAAATCGTTCTCACATGTGATGCTATAGACCCCTTCTTTGAATTCGATGGAAGCCACGTCATACATCTTTCCGTTGAATTCAAATTCCACATTCCTTTCCTCCCAGTTGATCTTTTGAAACTTTTCTTCGGAAAAAGTAAATACCCTGGTGTCATCCGTTTTTTCCTGTTTGACTTTTAGCTGAAAGCTTTGACGATGAAGAAAAGTAAAATAGGGCGAGAAAATTCCAATCATGCCGATTGTAAAGGCGAGCAGCAGGGCAAAAATTAAAAAAGATCGGGCAATTGAATCTTTGCGCATACCAACTGCAATCTTAGCAAAAGATCTAGGTAATTCAAATGAAATTGTGACGAGGATAAAGCAACCCAATGCCGTCTAAGACTTATTGGGTTTTCAAAGGAGTATTTTTTTATCTTTTTTTTCCTCACTTTCTTGACATTCGTTAGTACCATGACTAAGTGAAAAGGGATTTTGTCAAGAGTAAAAAAATTGTAGGTTTGTTATTCATCTCATATGTAAATCATAAAGTTGGATAGTAGTTCTCTCCACTAAGGAGTCTATGAAATATTTAGGATGCACATTTGCATTTATACATTTATTTGGCATTTAATCTTCAATACCTTAAAAGGAACGAGTATGAAAAGAATATTTAACAGGAATGCAATATTTCAAATCATTTTGGCACTCTTGATCTTTCAAGAAGGCTCTTCGCAGGGCAATTACAAGCCGGGCTATATAATCCAAATGAATGGTGATACCATAAAAGGATTTATCAAGCATCGTAACTGGTCAACTACCCCAAACAAAATAACTTTCGGGACTAATCTGACTGACCGTAAGGAATACGGTGTGCTGGACATTCTTGGATTTGGGGTAGGCGATGAATATTTCGAAAGTGCAACTATAAATTTGGAAGTTGGTGAATCCGCACAGCTTATATTTCAATCTACAATTGTATTTCTTCAAGCCCTTGTGCGCGGGGAAAAATCCCTATACTCTTATAACGCTAAAGAGGGAGTCAGATTCTACATCAAGATTGACCCGATCAAAAAAGAAACCACCACTATATCAAATTCAACAAGGAATTCTACGACCACAGTAAGTACAATCTCAGTACTTTCTCATGAGCTTTTGCTATACAAAACGTACTCAACTGTAATAAACGGAATCCAAAGAAAAGTTGAAAATAAACGGTACATAGGTCAATTGATCACTTATCTGGCAGATTGCCCAAACCTTAAACAGAAGGCCGAATCGACAGAGTATACCAGAAATAGCATCGAGGACTTATTTCGCTTTTACTCAGGATGCACAAATAAGAGAGTTCAAATACGGGAAAAACAAAAGAGCAGTATTCAGTTAGGTTTAGTAGGCGGATTAGTTGTCACAACAATGACAATCACCAATGCAGCGGGCTACATGCAAAATCATAACTTCATCAACGGAGTGAATTACGAAACCTCCACTAATTTTACTGGTGGTTTTTATTTAAACATACCTCTTCAAAAGAAGAATCTTTTTTCAGTGTATAACGAAATTCTATTCACAACATTTTTATCTACTGGCAAAAGTGGTAAAGTTGATGTGTCGGTCGGTTATTCAACTTTGAAAATGAACAATATGTTACAAGCAAACATTCCAATTCACACAATACATCTAACACTAAGCGCAGGCCCCTCAATTGGTTATGCCTTCAACAGAGCTAACAGCATTGAGGGATACGTTAATTCCGCGCCTGTAAACGGCATTGCAATTAATCAAGTAAGAAGCGTAGAGGTAGGTTTAAACTTAGTAGTTGGAGTTAAGGTGAAAAAATTCAGTATATCTGCTAGACTTGAACAATCCAATGGCATAGCCATAGATGCCAATCAAAAAATCAAACGAGATTATTTCCTGTTGAGCTACCAATTCTAAAATT
This sequence comes from uncultured Ohtaekwangia sp., assembly GCA_964510765.1. GTDB lineage: Bacteria > Bacteroidota > Bacteroidia > Cytophagales > Cyclobacteriaceae > ELB16-189. The sequence goes on from CAZECP010000121.1 coordinate 3,210, forward strand.
GACAATCAGAATAAAAAGTGTTCCAAGACAATCAAAAGAGGTTCCGTGAGAGATGTTGCTTACTATTTGGAGACAGGTACTCGTACATACTTTACAAAAGAATTTCATAATCGGCTTACGATTTGATTAGCAATGTAGAGGTCTAGGTCACCCAGTGCAACGTCTGCGCCTTGATAGGATTTTCAAATGGAGTATTATTTTGCTGCGACAGCAACCATAACCGCTTGATCTCATAATACCAGCGCGCCTGCATGTCGGGCTCTCCAATCAGCATCAATGTCGGTTTGCTTTTCAACCCTTCGCTTAGTTTTTGAAACACACCAAGGTCTTGCCCGATGAACTGCTTGCCCAATCTCTTTAATGGCCACCACAGCCATCGGGAAAGCGCAAGTGTGCTGTAGAAAATATGCGTGAGTTCCGTTTCGTTTTCATTCAGCGGAGTCAGAATCGTAATGGAGATAATCTCATCCTTCGCTCCTACTTTGATGTGTTCATAACGATTACCAGGAATCTCAAAAGTAATCTCCGTGCTCGTTCCTCCTTTTAACACACCGTAGCCTTTTGAATTGTTTGAGGGAGCATGCCGCACCATTTTGAAGCCCATGGCAGTGGGTTCAAATTTCTTTTCCTTCAATTTTAATTTCTTAGCCGAACGCCAATACCACGACTGGTGAACGAACGTAACGTGCGAGGGGTCAATCAAGCCAATTACAGAGTGATCAATATCAGCAGGGAGCATCACCGTTTCAACATGAAGGAATTTCTTGTCTGCCGATAAGATCAGGTCAGGAGGAGAATGCTTCGGTTCAACTCCTGGAATTTTCTTTTCAGGAATGTAAACCCAAATGGTTCCGCTTATTTCTTTGCAGGGATATTGGAAGACTTTGATTTTTGAAATATCGATGGTTCCACCTGGAGGAAGAGCCGGAATACTTTTGCAAGTTCCATCCGTGCCAAACTCCCAGCCGTGATAGCAGCATTGCAACGTATCATTCTTAAACCAGCCTTGCGAAAGGGGCACTCCGCGATGAGCGCAGTTATCGCGCAAAGCAAAGGGTTTTCCATCCTGATCACGGCCAAGCACAATTTTCTCTCCCAACATTTCCTTGCCCATTAATTTACCTTGTTTCAAAAAGGAACCATGACAAGCGAGATACCAGAGATTTTTGATGAAAAGTGATTGATCAGCCATGTTTGAAAATTGATTGCCAAAGGTAACGGAAATTCAAATGCGGCATTCGTGACTTTTGTCATAATCGGACTTTAAACATTCAATTACCATTTGTGTAAATTCTAACCCCTGTTAAAAAAATTAAGTTTCAACGAACTAACTTTGGATGCAAACCATCTTCCTTGCAAAAAAATATTTTTCTGGTCCTTTGCGTGTTCTCATCTCTTTTGTCGCAGGCACAAAGTGTACTCAATTTGCCGTTGGATGGATCTGAAAAAGGAAAGCCGTTAAGTGCGCTACTAAAAGAGATTGGTAAAAAGAACCATGCACTTTTTTACTTTCGTAATGAATGGATAGATTCTATAACAATCAAGAAGAGCTATCAAAGTCAAACTCTTGCCGATGTTTTTTCAGATCTATTTGAAAATACAGACTTAAGTTACCTGGAAATGTATCCACAGGTGGTTGTTCTGCTAAAGGATCCTACTCAAGCCTTACTTCGCAAAAAGCTACTTGTTAAAGCCACCATCCAGCAAAAAAAAATAGTCCCCATTCAAATAGGTAAAATACAGAACCAACAGAAAAATCAGGCGTTAAAACTGTCGGGGCAAATTCTTGATAAAGAAACAGGCGAACCTCTCCCCAACACCACCATTCAAGTAAGCGATCTTGAACAAGGAGTAGTTGCAACGGGAAATGGATACTACGAAATTCTTCTAAAACCTGGTGTGCACGTTTTAAGTTTCAGTTTTGTCAACTACGAAACCAAGGTGATTGATTTATTGATGTATGAGAGCGGACAATTAAAAATTGAAATGGAAAAAACTGCAACTTTGTTGGATGAAGTGATCATTCAAACGCAGGCCACTCAGGAAATATCAATTAGCCGACCTGGTCAAACTACACTTGCCATCCAAACAGTAAAACGTTCTCCCGCCCTGCTGGGTGAGGCCGATTTGATCAAGCAGGTTCAAAACCTTCCTGGAGTTACTACCGTTGGGGAAGCTGCTTCAGGTTTTAACGTGCGAGGTGGCAGTGTTGACCAGAATCTAATTTTATATGACGGAATTCCGGCTTTTAATAGCTCGCACGTGTTCGGATTCCTCTCCAATTTCAATAGTGAGGCAATAAGGGACATTACCTTTTATAAAGGCGGTATTCCAGCCGAATACGGTGGGCGGGCATCCTCGGTGCTTGACATTCAATCTCGTGACGGAAACTTTGAAAAATGGAATGGCAAAGTGGGCATAGGAATGATTACAAGCAGCGCCTCACTGAACGGTCCGATCAAAAAATCAAAAACATCCCTTTCAATGACCTACCGTTCCACTTACTCCGATTGGCTGGTACACTCTATCAAGACAAATTATGCGGACCTTGGGAAGAGCAGCGTTTTTTTCAATGATGGATCGATCAAGTTAACCCATAAAATAGGTAATCAAAGTAAGCTGTCCTTTTCGGGATATTTTAGCAAAGATGCTTTTAAATTGATGGGCGATTCAACTTATCAATGGAATACAATTCAAGGATCGGTTCGGCTTGACCATCCGATATCTGAAAAAATAAATGCAGAGTTTTTTTTAGGGATGAGTTCATATGGTTATGACGTTGTGAACGCAGACGAACGAACTGCCTCCCAACTTTCCTACCGGATAACTTCAACTATTGCCAAGGCTGCATTCAACTATCAACGCGAAAATCATCGATTTAATTTCGGCATAAGTCTTACACATTTGCAATTCGAACCAGGTTCACTAAAACCCTTATCTCAAACTTCCAACGCAAAAAGTATTAATCTCGATAAACAATTCTCCCTGGAAAGTGCCCTTTATATATCTGATGAATTTCAATTAAACGACAAGGTAGTTTTAGAAGGTGGAGTTCGGCTTCCAACATTTATTTCTTTTGGGCCTGCTTCCATTAATTCTTATAAACCGAATTCATCGTTGGAAATAGATAATGTATCAGATACGTTGCATTTTAAGAGTGGGCAGATCATCAAATTCTATTTGGGCCTGGAACCAAGGCTGGCGATGCGGTGGACACTAAATTCAACCTCTTCACTAAAGCTTGGGTATAATCGCATCTTTCAATATTTGCACCTAATTTCAAATACCACTGCGGTTACTCCAATTGACATTTGGCAACCGAGTGGCTACTATTTTAAACCTCAACGGGCCGATCAAATTTCTGTTGGCTACTTTAAGGATTTGAGTCAAAAGAAATATGCATTCTCCGTTGAATCCTTTTACAAAAACATTCAGAATATTTTAGACTTCAAAGATGGTGCTCAATTGATTCTGAACAACCATCTTGAAACTGACCTTCTGCAAGGACGAGGATACTCTTATGGTATCGAAACTTTTTTTTCAAAAAACACCGGACGATTGACCTGGACGTTTAATTACACGTTTTCAAGAAGTTTCAGAATTGTGTCAGGGCCTACCGAAGAAGAATCGATCAACAAAGGAAAAGCATATCCAGCTAATTTCGATCAACCCCACATTCTCAATCTGTCCTGGAAATATAATCTCTCCAGGAGAATTTATTTTACAGGCAACTTTACATATCATACAGGAAGGCCAGTGACGATACCCATTTCAGCTTTTCAGTATGAGAATTCAAGTGCCGCAGTTTTCTCAGACCGCAACCAATACCGTATTCCCGACTACCACCGAATGGACGTTGCGCTTGTGATTGAGGGTAATCATAAAAAAAAGAAACTGGGAGAAGGTCACTGGGTATTCTCACTTTATAATGTTTATAGCCGAAGAAATCCATACACTGTTTTTTTCAAAGACACCGGCACAGGAATTCCATATCCATATCAGTTATCCATAATTGGTACCATATTTCCATCGATAAGTTATAACTACAGATTCTGATGTTGAACAATAACCACAAATCAAATTGGAAGATTAAAATTGGAACAGGTACGTTGTTCTTGTTACTATTTGCCTGCGTTGATCGTTTGGATTTTACCTCCTCTCCCAACGACCAGCGAATTATAGTTGAGGGGATGATCTCTGACCAACCTGGCCCTTACACAGTAAAAATTTCCAGGAGTCTGAGTTTAAATGCTGACACATTAATACAGGACCCCGTTCAAAATGCTGTTGTAACTCTTAATGATGATGAGGGAAATTCAGAAGTACTGTTTGAATCAATACCAGGAATCTATTTGACAGATTCAGTCATTCAAGGAAAAATTGGCCACAGCTATTTTATTCAAATTGAAACGGATGATGGAAAAAAGTTTGAATCCGAACCTGACATGATTAAACCAGGTGGCGAAGTTCAAGATGTTAGATTTGAATACGAGGCCCGCAGTATCGAGATGAACTACGGAGTTGTAGATGCCAATATCTTTAACGTTTATATCGATGCCGATATACCTCCTGCAACAGGCGATGATAGCGAGAGCTATGTCAGGTGGAGATATACTGGCACATATAAGGTGGTCACTCATCCAGAGCAGCACCAAACTTTTTTATCCGGGTTCTATTATCGCACACCTTTGCCCTGTAGTGGATATGTTATTGAACCGGCACTAGGTGGTGGTACACTTCGAAAAGTCAGTGATTGCACTTGCTGTGAATGCTGGGCAAATCTATACGAATCCATACCCCACCTGTCTGACCGACAGTTTATCAGCGGCAATCGATTTAGTAATGTGAAGGTGGCAGAGGTTCCGGTAAACAGTAACACATTTACCGAAAAATTCATGGTCGAAGTGGAACAAATGAGCCTCACAAAACAGACTTTTAAATTTTTCCAAACGATTCAAACACAAAAAGAAGGGGCTACAAGTCTATTTCAACCACCCTATTCAGAACTAAAAGGAAATATCAAATCCACTAATTCGGATGCCCAAGTGCTGGGCCTATTTTGGGCATCGTCAGTAAGGAGTAAATATGTTTTCATACAACGGAGCGATGTACCTTATAAGCTGACTCCACCGGATTTTGTGTTGGACGCGTGCACAATTTTTCCAAATTCATCAACCACTAAGCCTGCATTTTGGGAATGAAGTTTCTAATCGCACTGTTTTTTCTGTCCGTGGGTTTGGTCGATATAACCCGCTCGCAATCGGCTTGGAAGGATATTGATGGAAAATTTGAGCGATACAACAAGCAAATGCCGGCAGTCAAACTGCACTTGATTTTCAACCAACACAAATTCTACCCTGGAGACACAATCTTCTTTAAAGCATATTTCTTATTTAGTGACAACAAGAACGTTCCTGGCAGACAAGTCATCAATTTTGATTTAGTTGATTCAAATGGGAGTTCTGTCGTTCATGCTAATTTTTTATCCATTAGTGGAGTTGGCCAAAACCAGGTTGTAATCCCGGAAAGCTTACCAGCGGGCATTTATCATGCAACTGCATATTCCAGTTGGATGAAAAACTTTGAACCTCTGCGCATTTTCAAAAAGGAAATTTTAATTACTAAAACAAATAAACTAAGGGCTAAAATCAGTACTAAAATAAAACCCGAAGGAGGGCACTTAATTTTGAACATACCTAACAGGATAAGTATAAAATCGAACCCGCTGTCAATCTTAAAAATAGTTGATCAACTTGGGCAAGAGGTCGCATCCACTAAGCTTGATCGATGGGGATATGGTCACTTGATACTAACACCATCCAGCGACAAAAACTATTTTGCTCAAGTAGAGGAAGGAAATAAAGTAATAGCATTACCAACCGTTGAAAAAGAAGGTTACGTGCTTCAATTCCTGGTTTCACCTATTGCCGAGAACGCGTTAGTGAAAATTCAGACGTACGGAATCTCTTCATTAGAAAAAGAAGAACTTTTGCTTATTGTCTCTACAAAAACTAAAATATTGTTAAAGGAAAAGATACAACTAAACGGACAAGGAGCCGGAGAAATAGAAATACATAAAAGCAATATTCCCAAGGGTCTGGGATTCATTTCTTTACTTGCAAGTTCTGGAAAACTTTTGGCAAGCCGAAATTTCTATTCTACCTCAAATAGTAATATTAACCCAAATCTAAAAATTGACGTTGCCAACTTTCACATCAAAGAGAAAATCACATTTGACCTGTCTCTCACTGATGCGAAAAATCTGCCCCTTCAAGGTGAGTTTTCAGTGAAGGTAATTAACAAAACCCTGCTTAGTGATACCGATGAAAATCATCTCATTGAGAATTTCTTGACTTTTCCAACCATGCAAACTGAGTTTGAGACAGGAAATGGTTTATCCGATTGGCAAGTGAGTCTGGACGATCACCTGATTCTTGAGGCAGATGAATTGCCTTGGCACCATATTCTGTCTGAAAAATCGACACCACAATTCAGATTTACCAATTTTCTGCAACAATCCGGCAGTGTATTCGATGCAACAAGCGGCAAACCAATACACAGCGGAGATGTTTTCTTTTATTTTAAGAATAATCGACTTCAATATAAATCTACAATCGTGAACGATCGAGTATGGTTATCTTTTCCCGATTTGAACGGAGATGACGAAATGCTATACTATGCAGAGCAAAATTTCTATCAAAGTGGTGAGCAGCGTGGAGAGCAGCTACCAGAAATAAAAATCAAATGGGATGACGAACCCTTAATTCAATTGCCATACGCACCGGAAGCACTTGAAATTGAAAAGGAAGATGAGTATGCTCAGTATAAAAAGAAAGTTAATACGATAAATAATTCATTTAGCTTTTACAGTGCTGGCAAGCAAGACAAAGCAAAGCCAAAGGATCCAAATAAATACAATCTATCAGAGGAAATTGCCAAGCCAGATGTTGTCGTCAACATTTCAGACTACACCGTATTTCCTTCAATGGCGGAAAAAAAAAAAAAAAAAAAACAAAAAAACAAATACA
>CAZECP010000122.1:0-10178 GCA_964510765.1 uncultured Ohtaekwangia sp.
CTAAACTATTTTATTCCAATCAACGAACAGACAAAAGACAAATTTAGACCGCGATGTCAGTCAGCTTTAATTAATGGAGACAATCCCAAATCTATTGTAGATAATCCCGAAACAGCTAATTTGAAATCATTCCAAGCCACAAAGTCCTTACCTTCACGGTAAATATTCGAGATCGGTTGGTTGCACGAATCCCAAATTACAACCAACCTCTTCAAAAGAACCTGCGTGATGGATGCTAAAGGGGGAGAAAAACCGATACCGTTGAATGAGGACGAGCTTCAGGGGCTAATTAAAGCCTGCCGCCAGGGCGAACGAAAAAGTCAGGACAAGCTTTATAAGCTGTTCTATGGCTTTGCTATGGGCATTTGCTTGCGCTATGCTCGCTCACGGGAGGAAGCAGTTGAAATTGTGAACGATGGCTTTTTCAAAGTGCTTACCAACCTTGACAAATATTCACCAGGGCTTTCATTCAAAGGTTGGGTGCGCACCATTATGGTAAATGCATCGATTGATCATTTCCGCAGGAATGAAAAACATTATCATCAGGTGGATATTTCCTATGTGAAAAGTGAAGTTTTCCTGCCGGAAGTATTGGATAAACTTTCAGCAGAAGTAATTATTGAGGCTGTTCAGGAGTTGCCCCCTTCGTATCGAATGGTTTTTAACCTCTACGCTATTGAAGGATATAAACATGCAGAGATTGCTCAGAAACTAAACATAAGTGAAGGGACAAGCAAATCGAACCTGAACATTGCCAGAATCAAACTAAAAAAATATTTGAATTTATCTGAGGATCAAAAATCAGAACAAAATGGATGAGTCAACATTTGATGACATGCTCCGAGAAAAATTGAAGGACTATCACGATCCTTCATTTGATCCGGAAGCATTGAACGACTTGCATAACCGAATGCAAGGTCAAAAATTTGAGAGCATGTATTCAAACCGTGCCCTGCAAATGGCAGTTGCCGCTTTGTTACTCCTCATGGGCACTAATGTCTATTTCATCCTTTCAAATCAAGAATTAAAAAAACAACTCATCACAGAAAATAATCAGCAACGAAAATTCAACCATTCATTTCACGCTATAGACTCATTGAATAAAGTAATCTCTCAATTGCAATGCGAATCAGAAACGAAGCCAGTGGTAATTGTTAAATCTGAAGCACGCACCATCAAAACACCTGATTTCAGGATGAAGTTGGTCACAGTGACCGATTATAAAACAGACAGCACTAAGGAAACGACCTCTATGAAGTTAGGCATCGGGCGCATCAAAGACATTCCAAAAGAAGTGTTTCAACAATTGGTGGAGCGAGATTTACTTTTTGAAAATGACGGTGAAGCCTACCTGAGTTTAGCGGATCGTAATCACCCGATAGTTACAACTTCGGTTCATTCCAAAAACAAAGATCTTATTATCCCACAGTCGGAACCCGGTTTGTTCCGTTTAGTGAGTTTGAATTCCAAACAAGAAGAAGAAAAAGTGGTAGGTCCTCCTATAACACGGCACGGTGAGAAATCATTAGCAGCACGAAATGCACTGGAGAAACATTATTACAAAGGAATCGGAATTCAAATTGCACCTCACGTTGATTTAATGAAAGGAGTTTTTGATCGCGGGCAGGGAAAAATAACACCACGTTACGGTATTACGGCCGACTGGATTATGTCACCAAGAATCAGCGTTGAGTCAGGCGTGGACTACTCTACCACAGAAACGGAGATGAGCTCCGCTGAAATTGATTTCACACCTGTCTATTCGCCCAATGGAAAGCTGGAATCATCTATTGTTACCAATACTTTACTTTCATCTCCTATCTCCTTCAAGTATAGACAATGGGTGTTCGACAAAAGTCAGTTGGTTTGGAGAACCACGTTCACACCTTATTGGTCAATGATGCACGCCTCAAAAAATTTCTTTGATGTGCCCGATTCCAACCCGGATCATGATTTTGATAAAGTCGTGACGGTGGATGAGAAGAATAAATTCGGTTACTATGGGTCAACGATCGGCACCTCCATCGGCCTTACTCTGAAGCGAGAGAAAAACAAAGGTACCTGGGAAGCGTCTTTATTTTATGAACACAACATTGGCAACATGACCGATCAAAACCAAATGCAGTTGATCGGTTTACGAACTGCTTACTGGTTCAAAGTGAAATAAAGGTTATAAATACTCAACAATTGTTTCCAACCCCATTCCTCGTGAGGCTTTCACAAGAATGGTTGCATCCTGAAATTTATTTCGCTGAAGCGCTTTGATCAAGTCTTCCTTGTTTGTGAAAAATCTAGCATTTGATATTTCTGATTTGGCCGACTGAAATAATTCTCCCACCAACCAGGCTTCATTTATTTTTTTATCACGTAACAATGCGCCAATTACCTTGTGCTCTTTCTCAGCCTCTTCCTCCAGTTCGTACATATCGCCTAAAATGGCCACTTTGTTCTCGGCCTTCATCGCTGAAAGATTTTCAATCGCAGCTGCCATTGAACTCGGGTTTGCATTGTAAGCATCGAGGATGATGGTGTTTGTCCCTGTCTTCACGATTTGCGATCGCATGTTTTCGGGAGTATAGTTCGCAATCGCTTTATTGGCTAGTTTATCATCAACCCCAAAAAACTTTCCGATGCAAAGTGCCGCAGCAATGTTTTCAAAATTATAAGCGCCTAATAATTTTGTTTCAACCACTTCGCCAGCTTCGCTTTTGAATTTGATAAACGGATCTGCTGAAATCAATTCAGCATGGTAATAGTCTCCTTTCGCTGGATACAGAATTGGGCTTTTAAAACGCTTCGCCATGTTGAAAAGAATTGGATTTTGCGAATTGATAAAAACAGTCCCATCACGTGTAATCAAATGATGGTACAACTCAGACTTCGCTCGGATGATGTTTTCAAAACCCCCAAAAGTACCGATGTGCGCCTTTCCTATATTGGTAATAAATCCATGTGTTGGATTGGCGATCTCCGCTAAGGAAGCAATCTCACCCACATGGTTTGCGCCCATTTCCACAATTGCTATTTCAATCGATTTGTCAATGGCTAACAAAGTGATCGGTACACCAATGTGATTATTCAAATTGCCCTTGGTGGCATATGTTTTGAATTTATTTGAAAGCACCGCATTTACCAATTCCTTGCTGGTTGTTTTCCCGTTCGAGCCAGTCAAGCCGATCACGGGAATATGCAATTTGCTGCGATGGTATTTTGCGAGTTGTTGCAAGGCCTCAAGACCATCGTTCACTAAAATATAACGATCGTCTTTCACAAAGTTCTCATCATCTACGATTGCATACTTTGCTCCTTTGTTGAGCGCCTCTTGGGCAAAGCCATTGGCATTAAACTTCGGCCCTTTCAGTGCAATGAAGAGAGAGCCACGTTCAATTTTACGTGTGTCGGTAGAAATACCATTACAGTCCAGAAATTTTTGGTAGATGTGTTGAATGTCCATTAACGCAAAGATAATTTTTTACCGATGAGGAAGACTCATAAGTTCATAAACCTTATTGATTTGGAGAAGCAGGATTTGTTTTTAACCAATCAGCGCAATAATTCATTAGCAATGGAAAAAATTCCACAAATTCATTCTCATACAATTCATAACCATTTTGCAGATCAATAACAGCCTCGTCCATTTTTGAATCGAACTTCGTTCTGCGCGACATACCGATCAATGCTCGTTGAATTCCTTCAAGTCGGGCATAGTTGGCAAGCCAATTTTGTTTCACCATAAAGTTCATCATGTACTTTACTTCTTCCGGCAAAACAGAATCATAAGACAGAATAATGGAGTAGCAATAATCGGCATAATCAGGAAGAAGTTCAGAAGAGTACACGTCCCAGTTTTTTGCCAAAAAATGGTCATAAAAAATATCGGTGATCACTCCCGAATAGTGGCGGTACTTTCCGCGCAAGCGATCTTTGCTTTGTTTAACGATTGGATGACGGTCTGTGAAAAAATCAATCTCACGATGCAGGCGAACACCACGCGCAATCCCCATCCCATAGCGCGATTCTAAGTCTTTGCCCTTCACGAAATCACCAATAAAGTTACCCGTCATTACTTCCTTTTCGTGACCGGAAAGAAAAAGATGGGCGAGAAAATTCATGTCGCAGATTCAAATAATAACCTGCTGTAAGATAGCAGAATTAAATTAACTTTGATTGCAACGGTTTTTTCTAAAAAGCTTTTGACATGGCTCATCTCGACCAACTAAAAATTTTAGTGAACCTCGCGCGCATCGATGGTGAATTGGCTCCGCGCGAACGCGAATACATCACTAACATCGGCAGAGCCAATGGTTTTCCTGAATCTTCGGTGGCTACACTTTTCTATCGTTCTCATGACATGATTTTTCTTGACCACTTGACTGCTGAGCAAAAGTTCAATTACATTTTCAGCCTCGTACAATTGATGAAGATCGATGAGCGCATGTACAAAGATGAAATCAAATACTGTTCAGACATTGCTTCCAAACTTGGTTACAGCAAAGAAGTAATGTTCGAACTCATGCTGAAGGTAAAATCGGCAGCGATGGAAAACAATGATTTGGATGTACTACGAAATTTGGTGAACACATACTTACAGAAAAAATAAGCCTCGTTTTTCCATGAAAAAAATTCTACTTCTGTTTCTGCTTCCCTTTTCAGCCTGGTCACAACCCTTTTCACAGCAAGAAATTTCAAAATGGAAAACGCAGGCAAGCAAAGTAACTATCACGCGCGACACGTGGGGCATCGCTCATGTTTCTGGAAAAACTGATGCGGACGCAATTTTCGGAATGCTGTACGCACAATGCGAAGATGATTTCAATCGCGTAGAACGAAACTACATTGTAGCTACCGCACGGCAGGCCGAGGCCGAGGGTGAAAACTGTATCTATCACGATCTGCGTCAACGACTTTATCTTGACACGGCTCAGGCAGCTACTATTTTTAATCAAAGCCCTGAGTGGATGAAAAAGATTTGCATCGCTTTTGCTGATGGAGCAAATTATTATTTATACACCCATTCACAAGTAAAACCGAAACTGATCAAACGCTTTCAGCCCTGGATGCCGCTGCTTTTCAGCGAAGGAAGCATTGGTGGAGATATTGAATCAATTTCGTTGAGCGCGCTGGAAACTTTTTATGGAAAAAGAATGTCAACCATCCAAGAAGAAGTGACGGACGATGGCGATGAAGAGCCACGCGGTTCAAATGGTTTTGCCATTGCACCCTTTAAAACAGAGAGCGGCAATGCGTTGCTGATGATCAATCCGCATACGTCATTTTATTTTCGTTCAGAAATTCATGTAAGTAGTGAAGAAGGTTTGAATGCGTATGGAGCAGTAACATGGGGGCAGTTTTTTATCTACCAGGGATTTAATGAGCGAGCCGGTTGGATGCATCCATCAAGTCGCGCAGATGCGATTGATGAATATGAGGAGACTGTTTCAAAAAAAGATGGCAAGTATTTTTACAAATATGGAAGTGAGACAAGAGAGATAAAAAGTGAGAAGATCACAATCCTTTATAAAAAAGGTGAACAGAAACTGAAAAAAGAATTTACAGTTTACAAAACACATCATGCGCCAGTGGTAGCCGAGCGAAACGGTAAATGGATCTGCACGAAGATTATGATAGAGCCACTCAAAGCATTGACCCAATCGTATCAACGAACGAAAGCAAAAAATTATAGTGAGTTTAAAAAAGTGATGGAGCTGCGCACCAACTCTTCCAACAACACACTGTATGCTGATGCCGATGGGACGATCGCCTACTGGCACGGCAATTTCATCCCGAAACGGAATGTAAATTTCAATTGGGGTGCACCGGTCGATGGAAGCAATCCAGAAACCGATTGGAAAGGTTTGCATGAGCTGAATGAAATTGTTCAACTCAAAAACCCAGCGAGCGGTTGGATTCAAAACTGCAATCAAACCCCCTTTACTTCATCTGGTGAGAGTAGCCCTGACAAAACAAAATTTCCGAAATACATGGCGCCTGATGCCGAGAACGCACGCGGTATTCATGCAGTGAAAGTGTTGGCAAATGAAAAGAAATTTACACTGGACAAATTAATTGCTGCAGCGTATGATCCATGGTTGCCTGGCATGGAAAGATTATTGCCCTCACTTTTGAAATCGTTTGATGAAGCCTCGGCAAAAACAGATTCTCTGAAAGACTTAAATGAACCGATTCAAACTCTGAAAGATTGGGATTATAAATGGGCAAATGAATCAATCGCAACGTTGCTCTCTATTTATTGGGCGCAAAATCTTCGACAGCTGGTGAGCACTCGAGTGTCTCCAGAGTTTAGTCAGTTGGAAATGATCGATTATTTGAAGAATGGGACTTCCATACAAGAAAAAATAAAAGCGCTTCAAAATGCAATCAAAGAAATTGTAAATGCCTTTGGCAAATGGCAAGTGGGCTGGGGCGAAGTGAATCGCTTTCAAAGAATTTCCGGAGGTATCGAAAGTGAATTTGATGATAATCAGCCGAGTCTCGCAGTGCCATTCACTTCATCATTGTGGGGTTCACTTGCGGCATTTGGAAGCCGAAAATATCCGAACACAAAAAAGATGTATGGCAACGTAGGTAACAGTTTTGTCTGCGCTGTAGAATTCGGAAAACGCATCAAAGCAAAATCGGTTGTTACCGGTGGCCCATCTGGTGATCCAACCTCGACACACTTCAATGACGAATCGCTCCTATACGTTCAAGGGAAATTCAAAGATGTTTTCTTTTACAAAGAAGACATTACTAATCACACCGAGCGAAGCTATCACCCAGGCGAGTGAAGAAAAGTTAATCTGGCCTTTAGCCCGCCCTAAGTCTGCAAGACTACCTTTCAAAAAAAAGAAAGATGAAACGCATTGGGTGTTTTTTGATTTTATGCTTGCCACTTATATCATTATCACAAGAAAAATTTGAGATAAGGGAATTTTCAGGCAAAATAATCTCGTTCGTTCCCGGATTCAGCTTCGCCTATCAGAGAATACTTGTTGATGTAAATGGAACAAAAGAGGGATTTAGCTTCTATCCTAATTATGGGAAATTAATTTTGGAGAAATTCAAGATTGGAGATAATATAACTTTCAAGGCAAAGGTTAACATAAGGGTGAGAGAGCGTTTGGTTGAAATTCGGACAACCAAGAATACGGATTGGTTTTTATTCTTGGATGAAGTCTTAAAAATAAAAATCGGAAACGAATGGATTTCACTTGACAATGGCGACCTCGGTAAAATGGAGCGCTCCAGTCCAAAAGTATTTCTTGAAAAAGAGGTCAAGGATATATTCCTTCACGACAACCACCAGGTAGGTTTGAAATTGGAAAATGGATTGATTGCCTATACCGAATATTTTTCTTTCACATTTGATAAAACTCCACTGGTTAAGAAAGGTGACCTTGTTTCATTTAATGGCTTTAAGCACTCGTATGCCGAAGGTTTTGTGTATCCCATGGAAGGGGTGAAGGAAGTTTATCGCGCTTCACCATTAAAAAAAGAGAACGGGATTCTCCATTCATTTTTGTTCAAACAAAATTTTGTCTGCATTGGCGTGAAATTCAAAACCAATTCAGGTAAGGAATTGAAGCTATCCTTCCCTAGCTTTCGCGCAATAGAAGCAAAAGCATTTTTAAAACCAGATGTTCCACTGGCAATTTACTACAACGCGTTTGAAACCGGAAGACAAAACGACCTTCCAGAACTTCATGCTGTCATTCAAAATCGTGACACCTTATTTATCAATGAAATGGGTTTCTTTGGCGGAGCCGATGGCCAACATGATTACGTTGATATGGAAGTGAAAGGAAAAATCACGAAACTCATTCGCACCGCAAAAGGCAATATTGCAAGCATCATTATCGATTCAAAATATTTTATAGAAGTAGATGCGATGATGGCGCAGCAATTAGGCATGCAACTTGAAAAGGGAAAGGAAATCATTGTGGGTGGAAAAGAGCGCGTAAAAATTGTTGGAGAAATCTATAGCAAGGACTACCACATCATCACACCCGAAAAAATTAACATTGACGGAAAAACCTTTTCTTTGTACCAACCCTGACATAAACCATGAAGATTTTGCTTGTAGAAGACGAACCTAAATTGAACGAATTTGTGAAGAAGGGACTTGAGCAAAATGGCTATATCGTTGACAGCGTGAGCAACGGAACGGAAGCGCTCAATCTTGCTGCTGCCGAAACGTATGACTTAGTTATTCTCGACTTGATGTTGCCAGGCCAAAGTGGATTTGAAATCCTGGACAACTTTCGGAAATTTAAAATTCAAATTCCGGTGATGATCATGAGTGCGCTGAATGGTACAGATCGTGTAATAGAAGGTCTCGACAAGGGCGCAATAGATTATGTAAAGAAGCCCTTTGACTTTGGTGAGTTCCTCGCCCGTATTCGGGCGGTGATGCGTAAAGGAAATTCGCGTCACTCTACACACTATAAACTCGCGCACTTAGAAATGGATTTATTGAGCAGGAAAGTTTTTTCGCAAGGAAAAGAAACCAATCTCACCAGGCGAGAGTTTGCTTTGCTTGAATTGCTTGTCGCCAATTGCAATCGTGTAGTTTCAAAAACAGAAATCGCAGAAAAAGTTTGGGAAGTAAATTTTGACATGGGCAGCAATGTAATTGAAGTTCACCTCTCACAGTTAAGAAAAAAATTGGGCGAGCCTGATATCATTCAAACCAAAGTTGGGATCGGTTACTATATTGAAGGAGAATTGATCCGCCATTGACCTTAAAGAAATCAATTTTTGGAATCCAGGGGAAAACAGCGCTGCTCTTCTTTGGCGTTTTTTTGTGCATCATTCTGCCTGTGAACTATGTTATCTATTCTAAAGTAAAGCAACTTCTCACCGATGCCGACACAAAAGAACTGATGGCCGAAGGGGAAAAACTTTTTACTCAGGTTAAAATCGATCCGCCTCTTGTGCCGCTTCCGGCAATTGGATATTCTATCTTTATTCATGCCGCAAATGAATTACAAACCGATTCGGTTTTTGCTTCGCCTGGTTTTCCTGTTCACTTAATTGACTTGCGAAATCAGTCTGTTATTGAATATGATACTTTCAAGATTGTTACTCTTTCGCGACCAATTGAATTTGGACGGTCGCGGTTGTTTTTATCTGTTAGGAGAAGTCGCAAAAAACTAGGAAAACATATCAGTGAACTCGAAACATATTTATTCGCAGCAAATATTTTTTCTATTTTGATTGCCGGAGCAGTTGTTTATATAGTTGCTGGTTTTACACTTCGCCCAATCAAGAAGATCATTCGTGTGGCTCAAAATATCAATGCGGCTAGAAGCATTGATCGCGTTCCAGTGCCTTTGACAAAAGACGAGAACCGAGAGCTGGCCTTAACAATCAATGACATGCTATTGCGAATTGAAAGCTCCATTCAGAACCAAACTAACTTCTTTGCTTCTGCCGCCCATGAACTACGAACTCCACTGGCTGTGATGAAAACAGAATTGACTTTGGTGAAAGAGGAACACCGATGGCATGATCTGCTTCGCGAAGTGGAACGTCTGGAAAGAATTGTGAATGACTTTCTTATGATCAGTCAACTTAAGTCACAGTCGTTGAGTTTGCGTATGAAAAAAGTGGAAGTCCCGGAATTGATTTATGCCGCACTCAAAAAAGTAAAGTACCTGAGTGAAGAGCGAAAATCAAAAATCCGGATTGATCTTCAAGAACCTTCCGATATTGCAATTCATATGGACGAAGATAAAATGGAAACAGTATTGGTGAATTTATTAGAGAATGCAATCAAATACTCACCCGAAAATAGCTCCATTCAAATTCTGACGCTTTATGATGAAGTTGTTAAAATCGAAATCAGAAATGAAATTGCTCAACCAATTGATGATCCTGAAAAATTCAAACAAGAATTCGCAAAAGCAGAAACATTAAGCAGCGGGCTTGGCATGGGCTTGTGGATAGCCAATGAAGTAGTGAACTTGCATCAAGGAGACCTAAAACTCTTCACAAAAAAAAATCTTTTCTCGGCAATAATTCAAATACCAAAATTGCTACCATTAGCGTAAAAGTAATTCAAAACACAGCTTCCAATGCTTCAACACAAAATCGAATGATTTTGTAACAAAAAAAGCCCCGGATGGGGCTTTTTGATAAAAATAAGGCAACGACTTACTCTCCCGGGCTTTACCCTA
>CAZECP010000123.1:0-5625 GCA_964510765.1 uncultured Ohtaekwangia sp.
TCTGTCGGGAAAATATCAGATCAATTCAAATGAAAACAAATTGATCATCACCCGAACTTCTGGTAATGTGGTGGATAATTATATTCTTACGCTGCAATGAAGTTTTCATGTAAGCAAGGTCAAGAGGAGTTATTGCACCATCTGAAGCACGAAGCCCCGCGCAATGCTGGCGTTTGAAAATCATTTTTAATCGACTACCTTGTCGCGAACCATGTTTGGTTCTAATGTTATTTTAAGTGAGCAATGGATAATATTATCAAGGCCGATCTCTATCGTTATGGTGGCCTTTCTGGGTTCAAAGGTTTTTTGAAAGGACTGATGTTTCCCGGGTTTCGGTTTACGTATCTTTTTCGGAAAACGGCTTCCTGCACACGCTACTCGCCCGCATGGATTTTTTACAGTCTGCTGAAAAGGCGCTACATGTACAAGTATGGATTTCAGATTGAGTCAACTACCAAAATTGGTGAAGGGTTTTACCTGGGGCATTTTGGTTTAGTAATCATCAACGAAAAGGCAGTCATCGGAAAGAATTGCAACATTGCACCCAATGTTACCATCGGGCAAACCAATAGAGGCCATTTGATGGGCTGCCCCACCATTAGCGATCAAGTTTGGATTGGTACAGGCGCTGTGATCGTTGGTAAAATTACAATTGGCTCAAATGTATTGATTGCACCCAACTCTTACGTGAATGTGGATGTTCCATCAAATTCTGTTGTGATGGGTAACCCATGCAAGATCGTGAATAAGGAAAACGCGTGTGACGGTTACATCGCACACATTTTGAAATAGAATTCAGATTTTGACGCCCTGAATTATTTACCAAAGAGGTTCCCGAGCAAGTTGCCGATTCCACCTGAGCCGCCAGTGACCTGATTCAACATGCCTGACACATCAAAGTTGCTGTTGCCTGTAAAGCTTTGCATCATGCTGCTCAAATCAAAGGAGCTGTCATTGGGATTGTTCGTTTTGTTTACCAATTGGCTCATCACGGTTGGCAATAAACTAGATGCCATGGTTTGTGCTGCGGAAGAAGAGATTCCAAACTTGCTTGCAACACTGCTTGCTACGGAAGAAACTAGTTGGGTAACGATGGGATGAGAAGTAATTGAGGATCCACTTTGAAAAAGGCTTGTCAATTGACTTAAGTTTCCTGAAGTAGCCTGGCTTTGTAAGCCGCTAAAGATTTGCTCGGCCACATGCTGAATGGCCGCGCTGTTGTGCTGGTTGGGTATTGCCGGGTTGTTGACGATCGCATTGCCTGCGTGTTGTTCAACAAGTTGTATTAGTTGATCTAACATAATGGGATTGTTTGAGAGCACGAATTTACAGTATAGTTCGATAGAAAAATCAACGGTTGGTAAGTTGTTTCTTAGCAAAAATTACTATTGAATGCAAAATCTATTTTGTAAGTTTATTAAAACCCAAAACCTCAACCTATGATACTCACTCAACTCAATTATTTGGCTGTGGCTGTGTCGGCTGTGGCCTATTTTGCGCTTGGCGCGATTTATTTCAATCCGAATGTGATGGGCAAGGCATGGATGGCGGAACATAATCTTGGCAACCCCACCGAAGAGGACAAGAAGAACATGGGAAAAGTGATGGCCACTACTTTTGTGTATTGCCTCATCGCCTGCATTTTTCTCGGGGCTTTGGTAAAGATCATTCATCCTGCATCGCTGCTGGTTGGTGCCAAGATAGGCGTGGCCTGCGGTGTGTTTGCAACCATGTCCATTGCGATGAGTTATATGTACACCAAAAAATCTTTCAAGATTGTAGTGATCGATTCACTCTATCATGTGATTGGATTGGCAATAGCTGCAGTGATTCAGGCTGCGTGGCAATAATTGGTTGCATAATTTCATAGGCCTTTCATACTTTGAATTAATTCGTGCGGCCTGCCACCATATATTTTTAATTGCTAGCAAAGTTTTTTCACTACTGCATAAAAGAAAAGAGTTCAGCGAAACACATTTCGCTGAACTCTTTAAAATTTCCGGGCAACAAGTTAGCAATAAGAGTTGCCTCTTATCACGAAATCTGATTACTTCAGTTTGTTCCTTAATAAAAACTCTTCGTAAGCTTCTTTGTAAGTAGGCACATCGGGTGCCATTTTAATAGCTTGCTCGTAGCAAGTGATGGCATCGATGAACAAACGGTTTTCTTCGTAGAAGCCGGCCATGATAAACTTGTTCAATGCGGTTTCTTCTTTCAATTCAGATGAAACTTCCGCCAATGATTTCTGCACCAGGTCATGTCTTCCGGCAGAAAGTTTTTTGATCAGGTGTTGTTCTGATTTCGCCTTTGCATCTACTTTTGATTTCACTTCCACCAGCACGGCTGTTTCATTGGCAAACTTAGGATCGTTCAAATCGATTTGAACAGAAGTCTCAGGAGTTTCCATTTTTGACAATTCTTCGTCAAACATGTTCTTCAACGAAACAATGTAGGGCCCACCACCTTTGGTAGATTCCCAATTGATAATCGCAGTGTTGTTGTAAATTTCTGCATACTGATTTTCCGGTAAAAAGACTTTAATGTCGCCTAATCCACGGTGCACAGCCCCTGTTGCACTCAATCTGTTTTTCTTTGCTTCAGCAGAGTTGCTGCTTAGAATGAAGTCGGTGTATTTGCTTAACACACTTGTTGCATTACTGGTTGCTTTCTTATCTAGTTCTTCAACTTTGTACGTTTTAGATTCCCTTAGCTCAACTGGTTTTCCGTTGGTATGAACCAGAGCTATGTATGAATTTTCAGAAACCTTCAGCTCATCAGTTTTTTTAAGTTTGTCGCCTGTTTTTAATGAGTGCCAAGTATCGCCTGCCTTTACTTCATTTACACCCTTGTTTGCCAAGACTTTAAAACTATAATCTTGTTGAGCATACAATTGCATAACTAAAAAACCAAATAGAACAAAAATTCCAATCTTTTTCATTTTGAGTTTAGTTGTTTGTTGTAAAATTACCAAAATTATGCCAATTAAGAATCCTGCTTTAATGCTGCCTCCCGCCTTTTGGTAAGCCTTGAATTTATTTCATTTTGAATGGATTTAAAAATATCGTAGCAAGGTCCTACCAAAGCGGTAGCTAATAAAGTTAGTGATAAATCGAGTTTCAAACTGAATTTAGCAAACACCATTATAATTATTGCCATAATAACTACAATTTGAATTAGCTGGATAATAACAGATAAAGCATCATACCAAATCGGCAATTTTTCATCGATGGTGTAGAATAGTGCCACTGTAAGGAGGCAAACAACAAAGGCAATTAAATATATTTGCCAGTCCGCTAATTCATCTATGTAATCTTCATTTAGTATCATGGCAACTGCATTGGCATGAAGCACTAATCCAAACATATCAGGATTTGCCCGCCCACCTAACTTCTTATTTAATGGGGTAAAAAATTTATCCTCCCAAGCAGAGTCTCCAAGGTAGTCGCCTAAATAGCCCATCATTACAATTTTATTTTTGATCATCTCAGGTTGAAAGTTTCCGCTGAGTATATCTTCATGGTCGAGCACGAAAAACATGGTTGGAAAATTGGTTGTTGAAGTTAAACTATCCTTAAAACTTTTCACCTTCAATTGCCTTACTTCAATATTCCCTCTGAAATTTATTATTTCCTCCTGCTTGCCTCTGGCAAGAAATTTATTCGTTTTTACCGAATCGTACATCATCGCTGTCTGAACTGAAAATGCAAGTTCTCTTTTCCCATTCACTATCTCTTGCGGCCATATTGTCCTACAGAGCTTTACATCTTCCTGATAAGTTGCGTTTGTTGGTAAACTAACAAAGCCCTCCTTAGAGTAGTCACTGAACATAGGGTCAGAAAATTCGAGAGAATCCACTTCATCAGTATCATTCTTGGCGAGTTTTCGTGTTTGCATTAATTTCTCACCTAAAATAACGTTGCCAGCCTCTCGGATTGCATCACTTAAAAGAAGATTGCCCAACGTATCAAGAAGCTGCGGGCAATTTATACTATCCCGCAATCCTCCTTCACAATCAAAGAAACCATCGAACGCAATTACTTTAGGTTTAAATTGACTAATGATCTGAAACTCCCTGGCTACATCCCTTCGTGGAAGGACTCCGATATTAACCAGTACGATCGTTGTATCAACAGTCGGGTCCTTGCGTAGATTGTTGAATGCATAGTCTGTAAGTTCTGTATCAGACAAAGCCTGAGAAATTGTATCAAACGCACTGAATACCTTAAGATCCGTAACGATTGAAACTACCCACATCATCCCAAACACAAAAACTGTTACGAAAAAGCAATGAAGCCAGAATTTTTTCATAGACTAGGTTAGGTTATTAAGTAAATTTAGAAATTTACCGGCATCAAATAAACAGCTTGAAAGTTTCTTCGAAAGAATTTGTTGAACAGCTAAGACACGGCAACACGGTGTGGCTTGGGAAGGCAATCACTTTATGCGAGAGTGTGAAAGCGGCAGATCGTAGCAAAGCCAATGAACTTTTGCAGAGGTTGCTTCCTGAAACAGGCAACTCCATTCGCATCGGCATCACCGGGGCTCCGGGTGTTGGCAAGAGTACATTCATCGAAACGTTTGGAAAGCATCTCACCTCGCTTGGAAAAAAAGTAGCCGTGCTCGCCATTGATCCGAGTAGTTCAAAAACAAAAGGAAGTATTCTCGGTGACAAAACTCGGATGGAAGAACTGTCCCGCGATCCACTTGCTTTTATCCGTCCTTCGCCTGCAGGGCAATCACTCGGAGGCGTTGCTGAAAAAACGCAGGAGTCAATTTTGCTGTGCGAGGCTGCGGGTTTTGAAATCATAATTGTGGAGACTGTAGGCGTTGGGCAATCTGAAACGGCTGCGCGCAACATGGTTGATTTCTTTTTGTTGTTACAGCTTGCAGGAGCTGGAGATGAACTGCAAGGTGTAAAAAAAGGAATCATGGAAATGGCCGATGCAATGGTAATCACCAAATGCGATGGTGACAATGTGAAGAAAGCAAAACAGGCGCAGGCGGAGTTTCAACATGCGCTGCATTTATTTCAGCCTGCCGAATCACGGTGGACTCCGAAAGTGTTAACAGCATCTGCGCTGGAGAAACATGGCATTGAAAAAATCTGGAGCACGATTGAAGAATATATGGTGTTCACGAAAGCAAATGATTTCTTTGCCCAGAACCGTCTTCAGCAGCGACTGAAATGGTTTCACGAATTACTGCAGCAGCGCGTGATGGAGAAAGCGTTGAAATCAAAAAACATTTCTTCCAAAGCAAAGAAGGCGGAGAAGAAAATCCTATCAGGAAAAGTATTACCGGGTGCGGCTGTTTATGAGATTTTGAAATAGCAGGCACTCAAAAGGAAGACTTTGTACTATTCAGATATTCACTCTTCTTTTTCTTCATATCCGTAAAACCATACGGGCAATGCCTGCACCCGTTTTGGCAACAATAGCCACGCCTGAGATGATATTTTTCGGTGAACACCATCAGTCCCTTTTCAAAATAAAAATCTTTGCCTTCTTTTAGTTTTTCAGTCATGGCTGTGTAAAGATACAAGCTTCTTGTTTGAAAGTCTTCTGAATCGATGCGCGAGACAAAGAGCTTCCACACTGTTCCTTGAAAGTGTGTGCCATCCGTGCG
>CAZECP010000123.1:5725-9981 GCA_964510765.1 uncultured Ohtaekwangia sp.
TGTTCCTTGAAAGTGTGTGCCATCCGTGCGGCACTTCGTTCATTGCTCGTTGTGGATGTGCAGTCGCACGGCAAGAAGAGTTCGCGGCCCACAGGCCGCGAACAACATTTGCAAGAATCGCGCAGCGATTCTCGTCTGCCAGGTGCGCGAGCAGTCGATGTGACAGATATCCGCTCGATTGGTCGCGCACGTTCCACACATACAAGAAAAGGCATCTTCTCACAAGCGACCTTTCGCCTCAAACTCAAAAGCTTACAACAACTCCTGCATTCACATTTGCTTTCAATGTGTTGTAACCGGCTACTTCCATATAGTCCTGGTTCAACAGATTTTTTCCATCCACAAAAAACCGGAACCTGTTTCTGAATTTGTATTCCGCATACACATCAAGTAGTTGATACGATTGTAGCACTGTCGTTTGTAACAGGAAGTTGGCATCATAGTATTGATCGTTTCGTTGCCCGAATGTTTTCAATCCGACACTGGCAAAGAAGTTGGAACTGAACTGAAAGCCGATAGTAACACCAAAGGAATTTTTCGGCCTGCGGATAAGGTTGTTATACGTTGTATCGCTACCTGCTGAAGTCTTTGTTTTCAGCTTGCCATCCACAAATGCATAGAATGCTTTTATGCTGAGCTTGTTCACACGATAGCTCGGTTCGATTTCAAAACCATAATCACTTTGCTGATTGAAGTTCACGTATTGAAATTGTGAGTTATAGATAATCACATCGTCAATTGTTCGGGTGAAGAAGACGGCCCGTGCATCAAAGTTTTTATTTGACGAGACGAATTGCACTCCGCCTTCAACGGTTTGGCTTTTCTCCGGTTTCAAATCAGGATTTGCTCCGTATTGTCCATACAATTGATTCAACATAGGCGCTTTAAATCCAGTGGAATAGTTGAAAAACAATTTTGCATTTTGAGCAAACCAATAGGAAGGATTGAAACTCCACGTGAAATTATTTCCATACTTCGAGTGAATATTGTGCCGCGCACCGATCTCCAGGGAGAGGCCATTTATGTTCTTTAGAAAGAAAGAAGCGTAGGGACTTGTGATGGTGATGTCGGGATTCTTTTCGACCGTGGTGGTGTCAAGCATCTTCCAGTTCTGATGGTTTACACCTGCAAGCAGTTGAATGTGTTCGGAAAGATTTGAATTCCAAAACACATCGGCATTCTGAAACTTTCCTTTGTAATTGTAGGAACCGAAACTGTAAGTGTAGTCACGCGAAGAATTGGTGTAACCATACAATGCAGTGATCGATCCTTTCGGAAGTTGATAGTTCGCGCTCAAGCCCGTGTTTAATAATTCGGAGCGACTAAAGTTGGTCGTGGTGTCCTGGTAGGATCCTTTATCAAAGTTTCCGAAGAAGGTGTTGTAACGAAAGAATGGCTTTACGTGAAGGGCATCGTTCAATTTGAATCCAAGATTTGCCTGGAAAGAATTTTGTGTAACTCCATCCTTGTCAAAATTTCCATTGCCAGTTGCATCTTTGGCCTCACTGATGCCATCCGTATCAACATGTGAATAGCCGATATTGTAGTCGATGCCATTTGTATTGCCAGCAAGAGTCGCACTTGCTCGCATCGTGTTGTAACTTCCGTAGCTTAAAGAAGCGGAACCCCCAAGAGGCTTGTCGCCACCGCGCCTGGTGATGATGTTGATCACTCCGGCAATTGCATCGCTCCCGTAAAGCGTGGATTGACTGCCTTTCAAAATTTCGATGCGATCAATCTGATTAACAGGAAGCAGGCGCAAATCATACGCACCACCGTCAATTCCCGAGGGATCATTCAGCGGAATTCCATCGAGTAAAATTAATGTGTACTTGCTTGCTGCTCCACGCAGGTACACGGCTTTGTCTTTGCCAGGATTGCTATTGGCACCATTTACAACAATGCCTGCCTGCTCATTCAATACCTGGCTTAAATCTTTGCCGGCACTTTGCTTGAGTTGCCTCTCATCAATTACTGTCAGCACTTTGCCGGTTTCGCTGAGGCTCTTTGGAAACTTGGTGGCTGTGATCACTACTTCATCCAGTGTTTTTGACTTGAGTGAATCGGTTTGTGCTTGAGCGATTGCATACGCATTCGCGAACACGACAATGAAAATGAATTTTCTCATAGTTAAATTTTTTTGAGTGAAACAACTATGAGCCTTAAAGAGAAAAGAGAATAAAACAGACTTGCGCCTGATTACTCATCGCCTTTCAACCCGAAAGCTCTGATTTTAATTTTGATTGTTGGCAGGTCTCCTGGCTTTCCCTTTTTGCCGCCTTCTCGTGCTGGCGCCAGCACAATGGCTTATGAGTTGCAATGCTCGCTTGCGCGAACCGGGATTACAGTTGCGGGGACAGCTCCCGATTTGAACGGGATTCCCTTTTCATCTTCGCATGTTTGAAGCAGACGAAGAACCATCAACCGGTGCAAACATAATTAAATTATCTTGCGGAATGAATGTGTTTTGAATTTATCATGTGGCATTAAGGTTCGCACGATGTCAGCGCAGCGTGCTAGATGTGTGCCATCCGTGCGGCAAAACTTTCATTGCTTGTGGATCATGAGTAGTCGCACGGTTAAAGTTCGCGGCCCGCTGGCCGCGAACAACACTTGCAGAAATCGCGTAGCGATTTCTGCTTTCAAATGCGCGAGCAGTAGTGATGGCAAATAGCAACTCGTTTGGTCGCGCAGGTTCGATAACTTTTGAAAAGGCTTTGGTCCGCGACAATTTGGAGTACTAGACTTAATCAGGCACCATGAGAATTTGAAATATAAATCTTGCACGAAACAAATCGCACTGGTAACATGGAATATAGAATACTATACATAGAATTCAGTATGAAGAGGCTTGCAGCTCACAGCTTACAGCTCGCTGCTTTCTTACTTCTTCTCTCTTCGTGCAAAACGAAAACAGAAACTGCTCACGAAAAAACCGACACTCTGAAATATGCCCAAGGATTTTCCGTCACCATAAAAGAAAATTGCAAATGGGTGGAGGTGAGGCAACCTTATCAGGGAGCCACTTCTGGTTATCAATATCTTCTTGTTCCGAAAGGAAAAGAAATTCCGGCTCATGATGCTTCAGTGCAGGTGATTCAAATTCCCATTGAGTCGATTGTTTGTACTTCAACCACGCACATTCCCTTGCTGGATTATCTGAATGAATCTGAAAAACTCATTGGCTTCCCTACTACTAATTACATCAGTTCAGAGAAAATGAGAACGCGTATCGAGGAGGGAAAAATAAAAGAACTTGGCATCGACAAAGGCATGAACCTCGAAGCGTTGTTTTCGCTCCATCCTTCTATAGTGATGGGTTACACCATGTCAAGCGACCTTGGTCAACTAAAGAAAATAAAAGAGACAGGAATACCAGTGATCATCAATGCGGAGTATTTGGAAAAACATCCGCTGGGCCGCGCGGAGTGGATCAAGTTCATGGCGCTTTTTTTCAACAAAGAGAAAATGGCTGACTCGGTTTTTAATGTGATTGAGCATGAATATGTATCAACGATGAAGCAGGTGAAAGATATTCCTGTGAAACCTTCGGTGCTGAGTGGCATCACGTATGGCGGAGTGTGGTTTATGCCCGGAGGAAATAACAATGCAGCCAAACTCTTGAGAGATGCGGGCTGTAATTATTTGTGGAGTGAGACGGAATCAAACGGCTACCTGGAACTCGGAATTGAATCGGTTTACGAAAAAGCAAAAGATGCTGACGTGTGGATTGGTGTAGGTTCATTTCAGACTTTGAAAGAAATGGAAGCGTCTGAAAAAAGGTATTCGATGTTCAAGCCATTCAAGGAAAAGAAAGTTTACACCTACGATTACCGTAAGGGCGCAACGGGTGGAAGTGAATTTCTGGAACTCGGCTACCTGCGACCAGATATTATTTTGAAAGACCTCGTGAAGATCGCACATCCTGAATTGCTACCCGACCACTCATTGTATTTTCACAAGCGGCTCGAATGATTTTTTGTATTTTGCCGCTCCAATCCTAACCTATGTCTGAAACAAAGAGCCGTCACGCTATCTGGTTTATTTTTATCACGCTGCTGGTAGATGTTACCGGCTGGGGTATCATCATCCCGGTAGTGCCTAACCTGTTGCGTGACTTGATCGGCTCCCCTGACAGTCCTGCTACAGTAAGTGATGCCGCTACCTATGGGGGTTGGTTGCTGGCCGCGTATTCTATCACCCAGTTTTTCTTTGCACCCATCATCGGAGGGTTGAGCGATCAATACGGAAGAAGG
>CAZECP010000124.1:0-2395 GCA_964510765.1 uncultured Ohtaekwangia sp.
TCTAACATCACAAACGTTTTTTCGGCAGCATCTTGTTCCGCTTTTTTCTTGGTAAGACCGTAACCGATGGCGTACGGTTCGCCCTGGAGGAAAATCTGTGCGGCAAACTCACGGCCTTTTCCACGTTTTAATTCGGTAACCTCAAAACGAATTTCTTTTGCCTGGCGTTGTGCCCATTCAATCACCCGGCTCTTGTGATTAGGTTCTGACTTCACCACTACTTCGAGATCGAAATAGGGTTGAATCAACTTATCGATTACGAATTTTTTGCAACGAATATATCCTTTGTCAAGATAAACAGCGCCAACGAGTGCTTCCAGGGTGTTTCCTAAAATTACTTTCTGGAGCTGAATATTTTTTTGATCGTATTGAACGATGTTACCAATTCCGATTTTTCGCGCGAGGTTATTCAGCGATTCGCGATTTACAATTCGTGAGCGGATTTCAGTGAGAAAACCTTCGTCTTGAAAAGGATATTTTTTGAAGAGATAATCGGCAACAGCCGCACCGAGAATGGCATCGCCAAGGTATTCGAGCCGCTCGTTGGAATCTTTTGCACTTTCTTTTTGACGAAGCTTGCTTCTGTGAATACAAGCCAACCGGTAAATCTCGATGTTGGAAGGGGCAAAGCCGGCAATGGCCTTAATGGCCGCAACCAATTTCTTATCTTCTTTAGTACTTGATTTGGATAGTTTAAGTAAGTTCCACACAAAACTTACTCTGCTTTTTTGATGATGATCGAGAAATTGTGACCACCAAAACCAAATGTATTGCTCAACGCAATGTTTACTTTCCTTTCCTGCGCCTTGTTGAATGTGAGATTCAACTTCGGATCGATCTCAGGATCGTCTGTAAAATGGTTAATTGTTGGAGGAACAATTCCTTCGTTGATGGCGAGCAGGCATGCCAGCGTTTCAATGGCTCCGGCAGCTCCCAGCAAATGGCCCGTCATGCTTTTTGTAGAACTGATGTTCAGTTTGTAAGCATGATCACCAAATACTTTTTGAATTGCTTTGATTTCCCCCACATCGCCAAGCGGAGTTGAAGTGCCATGTGTGTTTACGTAGTCAACTTCAGATGATTTTATTCCCGCTTCTTGCAAGGCGTGTTCCATCACTTTTGTGATGCCAGCTCCTTCCGGGTGAGGTGCTGTAATGTGATAAGCATCTGCAGTCATTCCACCACCGATGATCTCAGCATATATTTTTGCTCCGCGCTTTTTTGCGTGTTCGTATTCTTCAAGAACCAGTGCGCCCGCGCCTTCGCCCAAAACAAAACCATCGCGGTCTTTGTCATAAGGACGAGATGCCGTTTCCGGTGAATCGTTTCTTTCTGATAAGGCTTTTAGTGCATTAAAACCGCCAACACCTGCAATGCACACGGCTGCTTCTGATCCTCCGGAGAGAATGATGTCAGCCTTGCCTAGCTTAATATAAGTGTATGCATCGTAGATTGCATTGGTTGAAGATGCACAGGCTGATACGGTAACAAAATTGGGGCCTCTGAAACCGTACTTAATAGAAATATGCCCCGCACTTAAGTCGGGAATCATTTTAGGGATGAAGAAAGGATTGAAGCGGGGTGTTCCATCGCCCGCAGCAAATGACCTCACTTCTTCCTGGAAGGTAAGTAGCCCGCCAATTCCTGAACCCCAAATCACACCCACACGATCCGGATCTAATTGATCGAGCGGAAGTTTTGAATCCACAATAGCTTCATCAGCAACAGCCATGGCATATTGGGTGAAGGGATCCATCTTGCGGGCTTCTTTCCGGTCGATAAATTTTTCCGGATCAAATCCTTTTACCTCGCAAGCAAACTTGGTTTTGAATTTGGTGGTGTCAAACTTGGTGATAGGCGCTGCGCCACTCGTACCTTTTTTAAGACCCTCCCAATAAGCTGGGAGGGTGTTACCTATGGCTGTGAGCGCGCCTGCCCCGGTGATTACTACCCGTTTAAAAGACATAATAAGAGGGGCGGTTGCCCTGATTTATTTCTTTACGTTCTCTTCCAGATATGAAATCGCCTGGCCTACCGTAGCGATGTTTTCTGCCTGATCATCAGGAATAGAGATGTTGAATTCTTTTTCGAACTCCATGATGAGTTCTACAGTATCAAGACTGTCAGCGCCAAGGTCGTTGGTGAAGCTTGCCTCAGGAGTTACCTCTGATTCTTCTACGCCTAGCTTGTCGATGATGATCTGCTTTACTTTTTGTGCAATTTCTGACATGATTGTAAGGTTTATTGATTCAAAAAACGATGCAAATAAAGGGATTTAGGGTCAGAATGTCAAACTTTTTGAGAATGCTCAAACTATCAGGGAATTTTGCAGATTGCGCCACTATTGAATGAAAAAGAAACGACTCGATATTGAATTTTCGTTCGACTTTGAGCT
>CAZECP010000124.1:2495-9957 GCA_964510765.1 uncultured Ohtaekwangia sp.
TTGAGTCAAGGAGATGAGATGCTAACCAGCAATCGTTTGCAGGAAGTCTTACGGAATATTCCTTCCGTTGAATTGGTCGCTTTTATACCTTTGACGGCCTTAAAATCGAAGGAGAATTTTATTTTTTAACCAAACCCGTGATGGAAAGAGTTTCTTACAACAAGACAAAAATCGTGGCCACTGTTGGGCCGGCTTCCAGTTCAAAAGAAATGTTGCATGCACTGATCAAAGAAGGCGTGGACGTATTTCGCTTGAATTTTTCGCATGGCAAACATGAAGATCATTTAAAAGTGATCAACAATGTGAGGGAATTGAACAAAGAGATGGGGACGAATGTGGCCTTGCTTCAGGATCTTCAAGGACCGAAAATAAGAGTAAATGATGTGGAGCCTGGGGTGGAGATTGTTGCTGGCCAGGAAATTATAATTACAACCCGGCAACTCATGGGCAACCGGGAGATTGTGAGCACTTCTTATGAAAATCTTCCACGCGATGTGAAAGCGGGAGACATGATTTTGGTGGATGATGGAAAGATAGAATTGAAAGTAAAAGAAGTAAGAGATATTGATGTGGTTTGCACGGTTGTTTATGGAGGACCGCTCAAACCCAGAAAAGGAATCAACCTTCCATTTACGAAAGTTTCTGCGCCTTCCCTCACCGACAAAGACCTCGCTGATCTGGAGTTTGGATTGAAACACAAAGTAGATTGGGTTGCTCTCTCGTTTGTTCGCAAAGCGACCGACATCGAAATACTTCGGGACATCATCAATCGCCACAAAGCCGTCACACGCATCGTTGCAAAAATCGAAAAGCCGGAAGGTTTGGAAAATATTGACGCGATTATTGCAGTTACAGATGCAGTAATGGTGGCGCGTGGAGATTTGGGAGTTGAGATATGGATGGAAGAAGTGCCGATGGTGCAGAAGATGATCGTAGCCAAATGCAATAAAGCCGCCAAGCCTGTTATTGTGGCTACGCAGATGATGGAGAGCATGATTGAAAACCCCCGACCAACCCGGGCTGAGACAAATGATGTTGCGAACGCAGTGATGGATGGAGCGGATGCCCTAATGCTTTCTGCGGAAACGGCTGCCGGAAAATACCCGATCGAAGTTATCCGTAGTATGGTGCGCACGATAGGTTCAGTAGAGAAGCAAGGAAAGATCTATTATAAGTTCAATGAAGTTCCTGCAACATCAGAGAACAATGTGACGGAAAGCCTGATCCTGACTGCTTGTAAACTGGCAAAGGACGTGAATGCAAAAGCCATTGTAGGCATGACTCAACTCGGTTACAGTGCCTACCGTGCATCGTCCTATCGTCCGGATGTAAATATTTTCGCATTCACCAGCAATGCCGAGATCATTAACACCATGAATTTGGTGTGGGCAACACGCGCCTATCACTATGACAAATCGGGAAGCACTGACGAGACGATCGAAGATGTGGAAAATATTCTGAAGAGAGATGGCCATCTTAAAACCGGAGATACATTCATCATCCTCGCCAGTATGCCAATTTCAGCACGCGGCAAAACGAATACGATTCGTGTGAAAGTGGTGGGATAAACTTTATTGGCTGATCGTTGGTCAGTTAAAATTGATTAACGATCAGCCCAAGGTTCCACCAACACTACATCTTCTTTTTCCACTACTACCATCCCTGCAGGATCGCCTTTTCTTTTTCTTACAAACTTTTTTGGTGTGAAGGAAACCGGGCATAGCGATTCTGTTTTTCTCTTTGAATAATAAGCTGCGAGCGAAGCCGCATATTCAATTACATCTTTTGGGAAATTCTTCCCTGATTGATGTTTGATTACCACGTGCGAGCCCGCAACATCTTTTGCGTGAAGCCACAAATCGTCTTTATAAGAGTATTTTAAAGTGAGCTGGTCATTTGCCTCTGCGTTTTTCCCAACCCGGATTTTGAAACCTTTAAATTCGAATTCGTGGTAAGGGAGCTTTTTGATTTTTTCTTTCGCCTTATCTGATTTTGAAAGCAAATCGGTAATTTCCAATAATGAACTCAAATCATGGCAACCGGAAATTTTTTCCTGCAATTCAAGAAATCGGTTGAGTTCTGATTCTTTTTGAGAGATTGATTCTTTTAGTTTATCAATTTCGATCTGATGGTTTTTTGATTTTCGATAAAATACCTCTGCGTTTTTTTGGGCGTTCAGTTCGGGTTTAAGTTTGATCTCAACCGGTAATCCACTGTAAAAATCCTGGAGATGAACCTTGCTGACTCCTGTTTTAATTACGTGCAAATGCGCCATCAGTAAATCGCCCCAGGTTTGATAATGCTGATCATTCTCAGCTTCCAATAGCTTCGATTTGTTTTTCGCTAAATAGCTTTCAGTACTCTTGATTTTTTTTTGAGTCTCTGAAAGTGCAGTTGACTTCTTCCTTTCAAAGTTTTCCGTGGTGACGAATTGGTAATAAAACTCTGTCACTGCTTTGATTGGTTCATCGAATTGTTTTAACACTTCTCCAATTGGAAGCAAGGAAAAAATCAATTTGCTCTGGTGGCGGGTAATATAATAAGATGGCCGTTCCAATAGATGCAGCATCATTTGCCATTCGCTCCATTTTTCTTCAGGAGTTATTTGATTAAAGTTCTTGGTCTTTAAGTATATCCAGGGTTCACTGCCAATCACCGGAAATGTCGCTTTTAATGAATTGATATTCTTAAGAAAATTCTCCTTTGACCAATCAATGTTCCGTCTGAGTTTTTGGGAGTCGATTTCAAAATCGCTTTGTAAGTGGTTTTTGAAAAGTTCTTTCACCTTGCCATCTTCCCACAATAACACATTCGACATTTTTCCATGCATTTTGAAAATCAATGACAAATTTTCTTCAAACTGAATCTCAAAGCTTCGGTCATTTTCGAATGGACGAACCTGAACGACATTCTTCATCAACAAATCTGAAAACAAATCAATGCTGTTTTTATTCGCTCTTTTAAATTGATCTGGAAATGAGAGGCATGTGATTTTTGCTGATAAGTCTGCGCGGAAAAAGAAAGATTTTTTACCATTATTGAATTCAATGATTAACTCCTCCTTATTCTGGCTGAAACAAGAGACGAGTGTGAACCCAGCAAGATTTTCAGCCAGGCTTTTGCTAAGCTGACGCAAAAAAAAATAATTGTTTTGCATGGTTTAGAATGTAAGGCTCAAACCATCGTAAGCAAGGAAAATATTTGGAGGCAAGATCTTCTCAACATCGCGATGCAATCCCATCTTATGACTGATGTGGGTAAAGTAAGTTTTCTCCGCACCGATTTTTTGTGCTTCTGAAATTGCCTCTTCCAGATTAAAATGAGAAATATGTTTTTCTTTTTGAAGCGCATTCAAAACAAGCACTTTCGTTCCTCTCAATCGTTGATAAGTATCTTCCGCAATTGAATTTGCGTCCGTGATGTAACTGAAATCACCAATGCGAAAACCCAGCACGGGCATGTGCATGTGAGAAACCGGAAGGGGAATGACGTTTACTCCCGAAACATTAAAAATGTTTTCATCGATCGGCATCAGGTCGATCAATGGGGTTCCTGGGTATTTTACTTTTTCAAATGCGTAGTAGAATTCACGTTTCACCTGCGCGAAAGTTGTTTCTGTTCCGTAGATCGGGATGACTTTGTCGTGCAAATAATTGAACGGGCGGATATCGTCAATTCCGGCAATGTGATCTTTATGCGAATGCGTAAGTAAGACAGCATCAATTAATTTTACCCGCTCGCGTAGCATCTGATGCCTGAAATCAGGACCGGCATCAATCACTAAAGTTTTTCCACCTATTTCAACCAATACCGAAACACGTAGCCGCTTGTCGCGATAGTCAAGTGAGTTGCACACCTCGCAATCGCACCCGATAACGGGCACGCCTTGTGAAGTGCCGGTGCCGAGGAATGTGATTTTCAAATTTAAATGAACTTAATTGATTACAACGGCACAGCCGATTTTGAAAGTTCCTTTTGCAGCTCTTCATAAAACTTTACGTTCTTTTCGCTGAATTTTACATTCTCCAGTGTAATGATTTTCAAGATGTCGAGCAGCGCGTTGATCTTTCCCTCCATGGTGAAAAATTTATTTACAATCATGATCTTCTGCTCTTTCAACAGGCAGTAGCCTGACTTGAAATTTCCCTTTTCATACCTCAGAATATAATCTGATTCGGCTACCAAATCTTCCAACTTTGCAAGGAATTGTGTGGTGTACTTAATCATCGTAGTGGTTTTGCCGCAATTTACGGATGAATTGGGAAATGACCAATGTGCGTGATCCTTGATTCCAGATGCGGGATACTTGATTGGAGTTGAGTAAGTTTGCAAGGTGAAAAAACTGGTTGCGATTGTGGGGCCAACGGCTGTGGGGAAAACGGCTCTGTCGATTCTATTGGCAAAGCATTTTCAGACTGAGATTATCTCTGCCGACTCGCGACAGATTTTTAAGGAGTTGGAAATCGGCACGGCTAAGCCTTCAAAAAAGGAACTGCAAGAAGTTCCGCATCATTTTATAGACAGCCGATCCATTTTTGAAAAATACGATGCCGGTCAGTATGGTCGTGAGGCGTTGGAAGTGGCAAATAAACTCTTTCAAAAGCATGATACCCTGATTTTGGTGGGTGGTTCGGGATTGTATGTGAAAGCATTGCTCGAAGGATTTGACGATATGCCCGATGCGGACGAAAGTCTGCGCACCGATATAGTTTCTAATTATAAATCAAATGGATTGGAATGGTTGCAAACAGAAATGCAAAATGCTGATCCTGATTTTTTTGAGACAGTCGATCAGCGAAATCCGCAACGCCTGATGCGGGCGCTTGAGTTGGTGAAGACATCAGGCAAGAAAATTCATGAATTGCGTGCAAAAAAGAAAGTTGATTTGGGTTTTGAGGTGATTAAGATCGGGCTTGAGTTGCCTCGTGAAGAATTGTATGAACGTATCAACCTGCGAATGGATCAAATGATCGCACAAGGATTGTTCGAAGAAGCGGAACGGTTTCATTCTCACAAAGAGTTGAATGCACTGCAAACTGTTGGCTATCGCGAAATCTTTGACTTCCTCGAAGGCAAGTACGACAGGGGAGAAGCAGTCCAACTACTGAAACAAAATTCGAGGCGTTATGCCAAGCGGCAGCTTACCTGGTTCAAACGTGACGAATCCATTCATTGGTTTCACCCGCGCGAAACTGAAAAGATCATTCAATTGTTAGAGAGCTACATTAACACATAATTTATGCAAGGATTTTTCGGAAGGATCGTTCGTTACTTTTTCAGCGGCACTATATTTATTGTTCCGTTGATTGCCACGGCCTATTTCATTTACGTTTCTTTTATTTGGCTTGACACGCGCCTTCCCCTTCCTTATCCTGGATTGGGTTTTGTAATCATTCTGGCGGCAATCACTATCTTCGGTTACTTCACATCCATCTTTGCTTTCCGCAGAATGGGCGAGTGGTTCGATCATTTGGTGAACAAGATTCCGCTGGTAAAATTGATTTACTCTTCTGTGAAAGACCTGCTCGCAGCCTTCGTGGGTGACAAAAAGAAATTTGACCGACCTGTTTTGGTAACGATCAACAAAGAAAACCAACTGCACCGCATCGGCTTCATCACACAATCCGATTTAACCGAACTTGGCTTGAAAGATATGGTAGTAGTTTACTTCCCGCAGTCGTATGCAGTGGCCGGAGATCACTTTGTGGTGCCAAGGGAAAATGTAAAACCACTCAATGTTGATGGCGCTGTGGCGATGAAGTTTATTGTGAGTGGGGGCGTGAGTGGGTTTAAGGAGTTGTAAGCCCTAATGGTTCATCTTTATAATAACAATGATTGCAAAGACGATTTGTGCATACGACATAATATCATTCAGCATCGGTAGGTTTCTTTGTAAAAGAGTTATCAGAGAAGAGATAAGCAATAATACTGGCAATGTTATTCCAAATATGTAGACAGTTCCTGGTGATTCAAAGGAATATAATTGATTGTGAATTTCAGCTGTAATTAGCCTTGGAGCTTTAAATATTGGAGTTGCATTAACCAGGATCATTTCTCTACCGTCATAATCAAGATTCTGTTGTAACTCTGGCGGAACTTCTAAAACGAAATTCTCGGTTTCCATATAACTCACCAACCAACCACGAGAACGCCTTGTCTCGCCAACTCTCTCTTGCCATCCCCTTATAGCTGTTTCATGAAAACTTGTTGTTGGTAAGTAGTAATCTAAGAGAAGTACAAATGCCAATAGTGAAAAAGGTATACTCAACATCCAAAGGAATCGATGAATTTTCTTTTTGAGTTTTAATTCTCTCTCTCTCTTTTCCTTTGCCTCTTGACTTTTTCTTCTGAGGTACTCTCTCCGGTAAACCTCTCGCGGATCTTCTTCATAAACGTATTGTTCGGTTTGTTGATAGTTATCGAAATTGTCATAAGCAGATTTTTTGGTTTTATCGGATAGGATTTCGTAAGCCAGGTTGATGTCTTTTATCCTCAGCTTAGCTTCATCTGTGTGATTTTTATCTGGATGATACTTTTTAACCAAGTTGCGATAAGCAGTTTTGATTTCACGGTCTGTGGCATTAGTTTGGACGCCAAGTACTTCGTAAGGATTCACGCAGTTTCAAAAGGTTGATGATTAAAGATATTGCTTTTTCTTTAATCAATCACTCCTGACCCAATCAACTCCTCTTCATCATACCATGCAGCAAACTGCCCTGGAGTAACTCCGCGTTGTGGTCTTTCAAAAATGATATAGAGACCTTCTGTTTTTTGGTGCAGTGTACACTTTTCTAACGGCTGGCGATAACGGATGCGCGCTATGAAATCTTTTGATTCTCCAACAGCAAGTTTCAAATCTTCGCGAATCCAGTGCGCATCTTTTTCAGGAATGAATAAGCCTTTCCGGTACAAGCCCGGATGATCTTCACCCATGCCGGTGTAAATAATATTTTTATCCGTGTCCGTGCCGATCACGAACAATGGTTTTTCAAATCCACCAAGATTCAATCCTCTGCGCTGGCCAATGGTATAGAAGTGCGCACCGTTGTGTTCACCAACTACTTCGCCTAGCTCGGGTGAGAGTGAATATGATTTTGTAATGTTCTCCAAATCATTTTCAGCAAATCCATTTACGAAAACAGTAGCGTCACTTTCAATTTCGACTACTTTTCCTTTTTTCGCTTCCAGCCTTTGTTGTAAAAAATCTGGAAGATGTACTTTGCCGATGAAGCACAAACCTTGTGAATCTTTTTTCTCAGCCGTAGCCAACCCTGCTTTCTTCGCGATGGCGCGAACTTCCGGTTTCAATAATTCACCAATCGGAAATAAAGCTTTGCTCAGTTGTGCTTGTGTAAGCTGACACAAAAAATAACTTTGATCTTTATTCGGATCTTTTCCTGCCAGTAGTCGATAAACTTTTTTGCCATTGACTTCGGTCTCCGCTTTACGTGCATAGTGACCT
>CAZECP010000125.1:0-9908 GCA_964510765.1 uncultured Ohtaekwangia sp.
GTAACAGCCGCCAGTTTATTCGATGGCCATGATGCCGCCATTAATATTATGCGGAGGATCATCCAGGCTACCGGTTGTGAAGTGATTCACTTAGGTCATGATAGAAGTGTTGAGGAAGTAGTAAACACAGCGATTCAGGAAGATGCGCAAGCCATCGCAATGACTAGCTATCAGGGTGGGCATAACGAGTACTTTAAATATATGTATGACCTGCTTCATGAAAAGGGTGCAGGCAATATTAAAATCTTTGGTGGCGGTGGTGGCGTCATTCTTCCTGATGAAATAAAAGACTTGATGGAATATGGAATCACCAAGATTTATTCTCCCGATGACGGACGTGCGCTAGGCCTGCAAGGAATGATCAATGATCTTGTAGAAAAAAGTGATTTTGCACTTGGCGAAACGCTGACTAACGAAATCGAATTGGTAGAAGATAAAAATCAAGTTGCCATCGCACGATTGATTTCGGCAGCAGAAAACTATCGTGACAAACACACAAAGGAATTTGATCACATTCACGCGCTTGCCTCGAGGAAAAAAATTCCCGTGCTTGGAATTACAGGAACTGGCGGTGCCGGAAAATCTTCCATGGTAGATGAAATGGTGCGAAGGTTTCTGATGGATTTCAAAGACAAAACAATTGGGTTGATTTCTGTTGATCCGTCTAAAAGAAAAACCGGGGGGGCTTTGTTAGGCGATCGGATTCGGATGAATGCCATCAATAATCCGAGAGTGTTTATGCGTTCTTTAGCTACTCGTCAATCCAATCTTGCATTGTCTGCTTATGTGAAAGAGGCCATTCAAATTTTAAAAGCAGCCAATTATGATCTGATCGTTCTGGAAACATCTGGCATCGGCCAATCAGATACAGAAATTCTTGATCATAGCGATGTTTCCTTGTATGTGATGACGCCTGAATATGGAGCGGCTACTCAGCTAGAAAAGATCGACATGCTTGATTTTGCTGATGTGATTGCACTCAACAAATTTGACAAGCGCGGTGCATTGGATGCTTTGCGGGATGTGAAGAAACAATATCAACGCAATCACAATTTGTGGGACAAAAAACCCGAAGACATGCCCGTGTTTGGCACAATTGCATCTCAATTCAATGATCCTGGCACAAACCAGTTGTATAAACACTTGATGGATAAAATTGTTGAAAAGACTCAGGCGAATTTAAAATCTACTTTCACCATCACGCGCGAGATGTCAGAAAAAATATTTGTAATTCCTTCTCATCGCACGCGCTATCTAAGTGAGATTTCTGAAAATAATCGCAGCTATGATAAATGGGTGAATGAACAAGCCGAGACTGGGCAAAAATTATATTCAATTGACAAAACCATTTCAACTCTTAAGAATGCCGACACTAATATTATCAAAGTTCTGAAGGCTGAGTTTGATCGGATCAAATTAAATCTTGATCCAAAGAATTGGAACCTCATTGAACAGTGGGATGAGAAAGTAAAGAATTATCGCGAACCGGTTTTTAAATTCAAAGTGCGCGATAAGGAAATCGGAATTCAAACGTTGAGCGAGTCTCTCTCGCATTTACAAATTCCAAAAGTAGCATTACCCAAATATGAGGCATGGGGTGATTTGCTCAAGTGGCAATTGCAAGAAAATGTTCCGGGGGAATTTCCTTATACTTCGGGTATTTATCCATTCAAACGCGAGGGCGAAGACCCCACCCGCATGTTTGCAGGTGAAGGCGGGCCTGAGAGAACCAACCGCAGGTTTCATTATGTAAGTCTTGCGATGCCGGCAAAACGGTTGTCAACTGCTTTTGATTCAGTAACTCTTTATGGAAATGACCCCGACTACCGTCCTGACATTTATGGAAAAATCGGAAACTCAGGAGTAAGTATCTGCTGCCTTGATGATGCTAAAAAACTTTACAGCGGGTTTAATCTTGCCGATCCAAAAACATCAGTGTCGATGACGATAAATGGCCCAGCTCCCATGTTGCTCGCCTATTTTATGAATGCTGCCATCGATCAGCAATGCGAAATTTACATTCGCAAAAATGGGCTTGAGAAGGAGGTGGAAGAAAAAATAAAATCACTTTACAAAGACAAGCCAGAAACTCGACCTACTTATCAAGGCTCGCTGCCAAAAGGAAATGACGGACTTGGCCTGATGCTCCTTGGCGTAACGGGTGATCAGGTTTTGCCAAAGGATGTTTACGAGAAAATAAAAGGAGAAACACTTTTGCAAGTCCGCGGCACCGTACAGGCTGATATTTTGAAAGAAGACCAGGCACAAAACACTTGCATTTTTTCTACTGAGTTTGCACTTCGGCTGATGGGCGATGTTCAACAATATTTCATTGAAAAAAATGTTCGGAATTTCTATTCAGTCTCTATCTCTGGTTATCATATTGCCGAAGCTGGCGCGAACCCGATTTCTCAATTAGCATTTACGCTTGCGAACGGGTTCACTTATGTGGAATATTATTTGAGTCGCGGAATGGACATCGATGCATTTGCTCCTAATCTCTCGTTCTTCTTCAGCAATGGGGTTGATCCTGAGTATGCAGTGATCGGAAGAGTGGCACGTAGAATATGGGCAAAGGCAATGAAAGAAAAATATGGAGCGAATGCACGCAGCCAGATGCTGAAGTATCACATTCAGACTTCGGGCCGCTCGTTGCATGCCCAAGAGATTGATTTCAATGATATCCGCACCACACTTCAGGCTTTGTATGCGATTTATGACAATTGTAATTCACTTCACACCAATGCGTATGATGAGGCAATCACAACACCAACCGAAGAATCCGTGCGCAGGGCAATGGCCATTCAATTGATCATCAACAAAGAGCTTGGTCTTGCAAAAAATGAAAACCCGATGCAAGGCTCTTTCATTATCGAGCAACTGACTGACCTGGTTGAAGAAGCCGTACTTTCGGAGTTTGATCGCATTACCGAGCGCGGTGGAGTTTTGGGCGCTATGGAAACAATGTATCAGCGCGGAAAAATCCAGGAGGAAAGTTTGTACTACGAAACGTTAAAACACACCGGAGAATATCCAATCATTGGTGTAAATACTTTTTTAAGTTCAAAGGGATCTCCAACTATAATTCCACAAGAAGTAATCCGTGCAACAACAGAGGAGAAAGAATATCAAATCAAGATGCTGAAAAATCTTCACTCACTTTTTAAAAATAAATCCTCTGAGGTCTTGGAGAAAGTTCAGCAAGCGGCTATTCAAAACAAAAACATTTTCGATGAACTGATGGAAGCCTGCAAAGTTTGTTCACTCGGGCAAATTACGAAAGCGCTATTTGAAGTTGGTGGGAAGTACAGAAGGAACATGTAAATAAAAATCCCCGACCATTTTGATCGGGGATTTTCTCTTCTCGCCTTACTAACTAATTACTTTACGATAGTTGTTACGACTCCGTTGCTGGAGATTTCGAAAGTAGGATTACCATTCACATCTTTCAGGTTGTAAACCTTTGCGAAATCAGCAGAGGCTGCTACAGTCTCGGTGAAAACTATATTGTTTGCTGCATCGAGGATGCGAACAATAACTTGTTCTGCGCCATCATTTGCAACCGATAACAAATACTTGTCTGTGTTTACAACTTTAGCTACATGCACACCTTTCAAAGAAGCTTTCCTTATTTCTTTACCTACAGAAACATTTTGAGCTTGCTTGCCATTGGCATCACTGATTTCAATTTTATAATCGCCAGCTATCATCCCACCAAAATTTACAGGGCGGATAAATTTTTCAACACCCTTAAGGGTCTCGCTGTAAACAATTGAACCATCTGCATTGTAGATAGTCAATGAAACATTACCTGCTTCTGCACTTTGGTAGATTACTTTAAACACGCTTGATTCTTTGGCTGCCACAACAGCGAACTTGGAATATGGTGCATCGGCAAAAGCCACGCTACTTGCCAACATAACCACTGCTACTAACACATTTTTCATTTTCATAATTTTTAGTTTTAATTTTTGATTCTGATTCAATTCGCTCAGTACTTTTTTGTTCCTGAACTATGATGCAAATGTACGGGCGCGGTAGCAGGCAGGATGAAAGTTGTAAGTAAACTTGATTTTTAAAATAGAAAATCGTTTGCGACTTTTTAACTCTGGGTTTGACAACACAAATCGGTGTAGAAGTACTGCTAAGTAGAAAAGTTTTTAGAAAATTCCTTCGCCATCGTTTGCAAAAAACAGCAATAAAAAAGGCATCCCCGGTTGAGGACACCTCTTTCGTTGATCTGTAAACAACTTAGTACTTAACTTTTTTTAGAACACCTCTCGCATTACTTACCTCGATCGAAAAGTTTTTTACATTTTTCAGGCTATACACTTTAGCAAACTCTCCTCCGATTCTCGCAGCCTCCTCATAAATAATATTGCTATCAGCATCAGAAATCGAAATGGTGAAATCATCTTTTTGTGGAGAAGCGATTGTTACGATATACTTGTTGTCATCACCGAGCTTTATCACATTAATCAATTTTTCGGGGCTCTCATTTGTGTAAGAAACTTTCTCGGTTGTTCTTCCATATTCGTCTTTGATCGTAACAGCATATTCGCCTTCGGGTAATTCGCGGAAGCTATAAGGACGAACAAAACCATTTGTTTTGTGAACAACATCATTGAAAATTTTTTCTCCGTTGCTATTGGTGATTGACACTTCCACTCTTCCGATGGTAGCAGATTTGTAATACACTTTTACCAAGTTGGAACCAAAAGATCTCGTTACTGCCGAAGCAGAGGCAGCCTTTGAATCAGGACCTACGGTCCCGCCCGCATACACATGTGCACACAATAGTACACCAATCAGTAGTACACCTAAACTTTTCATAAATATTTTTTTGACCTTATGACGGTTGGATGCACGCGATTGTTGCATTGGCTGTGTTAATTAACATTAAAATATTTGTAAAAGAATTTTTCTTGCAAGCCGCCTGTGAACGGAATGATTTAAAAAAAGATACACTAAAACGAACGTATTTATTAATGCAGGATGAATATCAACCGAAATGGTTGAGTGTTCAATTCAGGTGAAAAACGTCTTTTGATTTCTCTGCCTGTTGCAATAATTGTGAATGGTAACGAAGCTGTCCGAAAAGGAACTGTTCTTTTTTTTCTTCATGGTATTTTACAAATCGCAGACGCTCATCCAAATCCAAATTCAAATCATTGGCAATTTGATAAGCTGAAGGGCTGCGGTCGCTTTGATGAATTTTTAAATGATTCAAATATTCATGGTACGATTTTACAAGAGCCGAAGATGGTTCTTCGCTCAAATCAATATTCCAGAATTTCACTTCGCCACCAGGATAAAGTTTGTCACGAAAATTTCGAAGCAAAATGTTCAGCGAAAAAAGATCGATACACTTTACAATGATATCCGACTCACCTGAAGCATGACGTTTAATAACACTTTCAAGTTTCACGAGTGAACCTATTTTTTCTGTATTCGAAACATGCGTGCAATAAATTCCAAACGAAATATCCTTAGTCTCAGCATCGGATAGAAGTTGACGATAACGAGGTTCAAAAATATGGAGCGGCACCAATTCTCCAGGTAATGGGAAAATTGAAAGTGGAAACATTGGAATTTTAGCGAAGCCTTCCATTTTTTATCATTTAACAACAAACACCAGGCGAATGTTGCAATTTCCGATTCAAAACTTCATCAGATAATGTGGCTGTACACCAAATTTTTCTTTCAGTAATTGTTCGCCTGGCAAAAAAGAAAGATTGATGACAAAGGAATACCCGGCCACAATACCTCCTAATTTTTTAATCAAATTACCTGCAGCGGTAGCAGTTCCTCCAGTCGCCAACAAGTCATCATGAATTAACACACGTTGTTTTTCTTCGATTGCGTCTTCATGCATTTCTATGGCTGCTTTACCATATTCAAGTGAATATTCTTCAGAAAGTTTCCGATAAGGAAGTTTTCCTGCTTTGCGAACCGGAATGAATGGCACCCTGAGTTCATTCGCGATGAGAGATCCAAAAATAAATCCACGCGCCTCCACGGCTGCTACTGCTTCTATCTTTTGATCAATGAAGTTAGCTGCGATTGACTTGACGACAGAAGTGCGTGCATCCGGATTTGCGAGCAACGGGGTAATGTCTTTGAAAATAATTCCTTCGCGAGGAAAATCGGGAACATCGCGGAAGAGAGGCTTAAGTGTTTCGGTCAATTCCATTTCTTACCTGAGTCTAAAATTAATTCGCCATTCAAAATTACTTGGTCCACCAAATTATTTCCAAAGTGATAAGGAAGGTACGCATACGATGGAATTTGCTTTGTAATAAAAACATTGGCAATTTTTCCTGGAGTGATTGTTCCTAGCTGATCAGACAACTCAAGTGCGTAAGCAGTATTAATTGTACTTGCATTGATTGCTTCCTCGGGTGTCATTTTCATTTTGATGCAAGCAAGCGAAAGCATCAATTGCATATTTCCGCTTGGAGAACTTCCGGGATTATAATCGCTCGCGATAGCGATTGGCAAACCTTGCTCAATCATTTTCCGAGCTGGTGGAAAATTCAAATTCAAAAAAAACGCAGCACCCGGCAAGGCAGTCGACATCACATGGGAATTTCGCAATAACTCGATTTCTTCTTCACCGATGTTTTCGAGATGATCAACACTCAATGCCTTTGTCTTCACTCCCGCTTGCACACCACCTGAGCAGTTTAACTGATTCGCATGAATGCGGGGTTTCATTCCAAATTTTTTTCCCACCTCAACTATCGTTTCCGTTTCATCCTGAGAAAAAAATCCTTCTTCACAAAACACATCAATATAGTCAGCAAGTTTTTCGGCAGCAACTGCCGGGATCATTTCCTCGATCACCAACTTTATATAATCTTCCTTTTTCTTATCGGATGGAATGGCATGCGCCCCGAGAAAAGTTGTTTTCACAATTAGTGGTGTTTCTTTCCCCAGCCGCTTTGCTACGCGCAACATTTTCAATTCATCTTTCACGGTGAGGCCATAACCGCTTTTAATTTCTACTGCTCCTGTTCCCAGGTTTATAATTTCTCTTGCCCGACCAAAAGCCAATTCAAAGAGTTCATCTTCATTTGTTTGCTGCAACTTTTTTGCTGAGTTGAGAATGCCTCCGCCTCTTGTAGCGATCTCCTGATAAGTCATGCCTTTGATCTTCATCACAAATTCCTCTTCCCGGCTTGACGCAAAAACCAGATGCGTGTGCGAGTCAACAAAACTTGGAAAAATAAATCTACCGGAGGCATCGATCATATGTGCATTAGAACGAGAAGGGATCTCATCCATTTTTCCAAACGACCTAACCTTTCTATCTGAGATTAATAAGAAGGCATTCTCTAGCACAGGCACTGTGCCCATGGCGGAACCGGCAAGAAATTTGGGCGCTTGATGGTACGCCTGAACCAATCCTTTGATATTAATGATCAGGATATCCTGCATCAGCTACTTGCCGAAGGATTCAACTTTGTAATCAAGATTAGTGCTAAAGAGCGGAAATGCAATTTTGAACATCGCATAAAAGCCTCTGCTTTCAAGACTCGGGCGATACCCAACTTCGCCTCCGTATGACCAGCCTAGCGTGCGATTAAATTTCCCGTCAATACCAGCGCGAACTCCGAATGAGCTATACTTCAAGGCACTTGTTGTGTACTGATCGCCTTTGTAAAGAACGGGATCCAATGTGAACGTAGGCGCAAACATAAAGTCGAAGAAAACGGTGAGGATACCATCATCAACCCCTTCGTCATACTTGTCAAAACTAACGGCAATGTTTCGTATCCATGTTAGTGATCCCCCCACGAAAACATCAAACGTGTGAATGTTACCATAGGCATTTAAGTTTTTACTCAACCCGGTAGCAACATCCGTGTAAGTATCTGGTAACGCCTGGCCATCTGTACGGGTTAAA
This sequence comes from uncultured Ohtaekwangia sp., assembly GCA_964510765.1. GTDB lineage: Bacteria > Bacteroidota > Bacteroidia > Cytophagales > Cyclobacteriaceae > ELB16-189. Next base: position 7,910 of record CAZECP010000125.1, read on the forward strand.
TCTGCGAAGCTAAGACCTTGTGCTTTCAGCGCACGATTCAAATCTGTTGAACTGCTCCATAAGATACCGCCCAATCTTGCACCATAGATTTTTCGAACCTTGCAAGGAACTTCGGCATGGAGAGGAACTGTGCTTGCCCAACGATCGCCTTTAAAGCTTTTCTTGTACAAAACCATTTTGGTCTTCGACTCCTGATCAAAATCTTTAAAGTGATAAGTAACCCCCAATTCATAATAGCCAAATGAAGTTGGAGTATTCATATAAGGAGCATTCGCATCTTCCAAAGCCAACTGACGATAACCATCAAAAAACTGGCTGCTGTAGGGCCTGCGGATACTTGCCTTCACATCAAATTTGTCTTTGTAATAATAACTGGCTTCGATACCGAAACCAGCATTGGGATTGGTTGCAAAAACTTCTCCGTACAATGGCTGAAAGCCTATGAAAAACTTATTGATCGAGAAAGGCTCATCATAAAGTTGCTCAAAGGTGACGGATTGCTTCTCTTTCTGAGTTTGCCCTTGCGACCAGGCGAATGTTGAAAAACAGAAGAGGACGGCAGCTAAAAATATTCTTTTCATGTTCATGGATGATAAATACCTGTTATCATTCAAAAAGAAACTGCTAAACTTCTTTTGATTGGGAAAGTTAAGTAAAAGCAGCCGTAGTAACACTTTAATTGTAAGGATTTCAGTCATTTAGTTAAAAAAAAAGCGGCCTGGCTTTCCTTAGTCCGCTAAAATTCCATGCTTAAACGAGATGAAAGTAACAAGTCCATTGTCTTTAGCCGGTTGCATTTTGTACCCCTTTGTCAGAAATCCGGTCACGCCTTCCTGTTGTAAACCGTCTTGAAAGTAATTGCCGAACTGCTTGAAGGAGCGTCCCATGATCATCATAAATTCAAAACCTTTCTGGGCATAAGAAGTTGGCATTACTCCATGCCAGAACAAATATTTCCTTCTGAAACTAATGAACTCCTGGCTGTTGACCGGTGAGTAATTGGGTGCTGTGAAGAAGATGCGGATGCGCTCCAGCTTTGCCAGGTCAATAGAAGTATCTTCCAACCAGGTTTCATTGCCAATGACCATTGTGCTATCTCCTCGGGTTTCAACGCTGTTCACCACTTTCGTATAAATCAAAGCATTGTCAGAGGCAACAAAAATACTTCCAATGCTGTCGCGTTTTACTTTGAATTCTTTAACTCGTTTCCATTCATCGTATTCATCTACAGCAGCAAGCACATCAAGAATTTTCGCTGAGGATTCTGAATTCACTCTTTCCTCTTTCAGAATTTTCAATCCTAATTCAGTTCCATGTTTAATGAAATTAGCAGCCGCCACCGAGTCTCGTGGCGTATCTCCGTAATAAACGAGGCAATTTTTGTTAAACGTTTTTGCTGCCAAAAACTCCGCAGACTTTAAACCAAGTGTAGTACTGGCAGGTTGAAATAAGAATGCAAAAGGATTTTGTCCTAAAAATTCTGTGTTGCCAGAAACCGGATTTACCACCAAATTGATTTCATATTTCTTTGAGAATTCCTGAATAGGCGCTGCATCTTCAGCGAAAAGCGGCCCAACAATCAAGTCAACCGATTTGAGTTCGTCTTTTTTCAACACATCGTTGATCACCGCAGGGTCATGCTCCGTGTCATATGCCAAAAGTTCAATTGAAACTCCCTGCATCGCAAGTGTATCAGCCGCAAGTTTCATCCCCTGATAAAGGTCCAACACAAATTGACTTTTCTTCTTACCGGGCCCGGGGCCCAACGAACTCGACATAAAAGGCAGTATCAATGCAACTCTATATTTTTCTTTGAAAACAGATTTTGGTTTTTCAACAACAATGAAATCCGCAGAATTGAAACCAAAAACAGCAGAGATTGAGTCTAGATACTTGTTATCAGATTCGGTTATATTTTTTCCAATCGCGTAGGCCAAAGCTCGCGCAACTTCCGCATCATTTTTGTTTTCTTCCAAAAGCATTTTCAACGTCTCCACAT
>CAZECP010000126.1:0-9891 GCA_964510765.1 uncultured Ohtaekwangia sp.
AGGCTTTTAATTTGGCTTCGCGATTTAGATCGGGAGCGGAAAGAGGTTTTTTCATAAAAGATTTATAAGTGGCGAATTATCAAAGTTTGATTTGTGTTATCTTTATTGCTGCTCAATTGCCGGATTAGATCGTAAATCTAAAATCTAAAATCTCAAATCGTAAATAACTATGGCCGTTTTCATTCTCACATTAATAATATTTGGATTATTCTTCGCGCTGATGTCGGTTCGTTTGCTGTTTGTGAAGAATGGCGAATTTCGCGGTACCTGCGCCACGCAAAGTCCTTACCTCGCGAAGGAAGGAATTACTTGTGGCTACTGCGGAAAAATAATTGGCGAAGGTGACCCTTGTGGCGATCCGGAAAAATCATTGTCCGAATTACCCGAAATCAAAAAATAATCCCGCCAAGGTTCGTTAATTTCGCAGCTCAAAAAAATACTGATCTGTGACATTAATAAAATCAATCTCCGGCATTCGCGGAACCATTGGCGGAGCGCCAGGTTCATCCCTTACTCCTGTTGACATTGTAAAATTCACCTCAGCATATGGAACGTGGGTTAAATCACGTGGAGGAAAAAAAGTAGTAGTAGGTCGCGATGCGCGCATCTCCGGTGGCATGGTGAATAATCTTGTTTGCAATACGCTGCAAGGACTTGGTTTAAATGTGGTGGACCTTGGACTATCAACCACGCCTACGGTGGAGATTGCTGTGCCGATTGAAAAAGCAGGAGGAGGAATCATTCTTACGGCTAGTCACAACCCCGGTCAATGGAATGCGCTGAAACTTTTGAATGAGAAAGGCGAATTCATTTCAGCTGCCGATGGCGAAGAAGTTTTGAAGCTTGCCGCGGAGGAAAAATTTGATTTTGCTCCAGTTGAAAAACTGGGAGCCTATACAAAAGCGGATCACTACGTCAAAAAGCACATTGAGCTGATCAGGAAAAACAAGTTGGTGGATGTAAAGGCAATAGCGAATGCTAAGTTTAAAATTGTAGTTGACGCGGTGAACTCAAGCGGAGGAATTGCAATTCCGTTGTTGCTGAAAGAGCTTGGTGTGAAGACGATCAAGAAATTATATTGCGAGCCGACTGGTAAATTTCCGCACAATCCAGAGCCGCTTCCTGAAAATATCAAAGCCATTTGCAAAGAAGTAAAGAAGGGCAAGTATCATTTGGGAATTATTGTTGATCCGGATGTTGATCGTCTTGCCTTGGTTCAGGAAGATGGAAAACCTTTTGGCGAAGAATATACTCTCGTGGCTGTTGCTGATTATGTACTGAGCAGAAAGAACGGAAATACGGTTTCAAATTTGTCGAGCACACGTGCATTGCGCGATGTTACCGAAAAGAGAAATGGTAGCTACAAAGCCGCTGCCGTTGGTGAGGTAAATGTGGTTACTGCAATGAAAGAAAATAAAGCCGTGATTGGAGGCGAAGGAAATGGCGGGGTAATTTTTCCAGAGTTGCACTACGGTCGTGATGCGATGGTGGGGATTGCACTGTTCTTAACGCATCTCGCGAAGTCAAAGATGACAGTGTCACAGTTGAGAAATTCATACCCGAACTATTTCATTTCTAAAAACAAAATTGAACTCACTCCTCAAATTAATGTAGATGATATTTTGTTGAAGATGAAAGCAAAATACAGTCATGAGAAAATCAATGATATGGATGGCGTGAAGATTGATTTTGAAGCCGCGAAAGAGTGGGTTCACCTTCGCAAGAGCAACACAGAGCCGATCATTCGCATCTATGCTGAGTCTCAAAACGAGAAGAAAGCAGACGAACTCGCGCAAAAAATTATCCGTGACATTCAAAGCCTGATTTGACAAAACGGGGAAAGTTAAATTTTGTAATTTGCGATCCGAAAATTTGAAGTGAGATGAGAGTTTATTTAGATAACGCAGCAACAACTCCACTGGATCCCGAAGTGTTTGAGGCGATGAAGCCGTTTATCTTGGAAGACTTCGGCAATCCGTCTTCTACACACTCACATGGAAGAAAGGTACGTGCTGCGATAGAATCTTCACGAAAAAAAATTGCTGAACTGTTGAATTGCACTCCAGGTGAAATCATTTTTACATCGGGTGGAACGGAAGCAGACAATGCAATTATCACAGGCGCGATTCACACGTATAATTTGAAACATGCCATCTCAACGCCAATTGAACATCATGCGGTGAGTCACACGCTGGAGTTGCTTCATAAGCAAAAAGCAATTGAACTTCATTATGTGAAGTTGGACGAGAAGGGACATGTTGATTACAATGATCTTGAAAAACTGCTAAAGGAATTTCCTAATGCCTTGGTGTCGCTGATGCATGCAAACAACGAGATTGGAAATCTGCTCGACCTTCAGCGCGTTGGTGAACTTTGTGACAAATACAAAGCCTACTTTCATTCTGACACGGTTCAAACAATGGGTCACTATCGCCATGACATGAAGCAGTTGAAGATGCATGGTATAACGGCAGCGGCTCACAAGTTTCATGGGCCGAAGGGCATTGGATTTATGTATCTGAACAAGGACAAAAAAATTCAGCCGATGATCCATGGCGGTGCGCAAGAGAGAAACATGCGTGGTGGAACTGAAAACGTTTATGGCATTATCGGAATTGCAAAGGCTCTTGAGATTGCTTATCGTGATATGGCGGAACATCAGCAGCATATCACTGAACTTAAGTCGTACATGATCGAAAAGCTCAAAGCTGAAATTCCGGGCGTTTCTTTCAATGGCGATTCAGAAAATCTGGAAAGCAGTCTCTATACCGTGCTAAATGTTTCACTTCCTCCATCCGAGGAAAATGAGATGCTTCTTTTCAATCTGGATCTTGCCGGAGTTTCAGTTTCGGGTGGGAGCGCATGCTCAAGTGGAGCATCAACAGGATCTCATGTCTTGGCTGCTTTGTATCCAGAATCGAAAAGAGGAGCCATTCGTTTCTCATTCAGCAAATACAACACGAAGGAGGAAATTGACTTTGCTGTTCTCAAGCTCACGGAAGCCTTCAAAGTGACAGCATAATCATTAATGAATGTATCGTTCATTGGTTCGGGAAATTTAGCATGGCACCTGGCACCTGCGCTGGACAATGCCGGCTTTATCGTCAAAGAAGTTTATAGCCCCAATCATAAACATGCTGCAGAGTTGGTGGACCGCCTTTATCAGGCAGAGTTAAAAGCAACACTTGATTTTTCAACAAGTGATTCAGACGTCTTTATTATTTCTGCGAAGGATTCTGTAATTGCGGAAGTAGCCAAAGAAATTATTCTTCCCGATGATGCAATTCTTGTTCATACATCGGGGAGTGTTTCGATGGAGGAATTGCAATTCGCGGCAACGGGTAACCTTGGCGTTTTCTATCCGCTTCAGACTTTTACCAAATCAAAGAAAGTTGATTTCAAATCTATTCCGATTTTTATCGAGAACACAAATGATGAAACCGGAGCAATACTTTTTGAAATAGGGAAAGAGCTTAGTAATCATGTTCAAAAGATTTCTTCGCACGAACGAAAGGCTCTTCATGTGGCAGCCGTAGTTGCATCCAATTTTTCAAATTACATGCTCACCTCTGCGAAGGAAATCATGGAGCAAAACGGTTTGGATTTTGAATGGCTCAAGCCGTTGATTGCCGAGACCATTACAAAGAGTTTGCAAATCGGACCTGAAGCAGCACAAACCGGTCCTGCAAAGAGGGGCGATCTTGAGATTTTAGACAATCATCTCGAATTTTTGAAAGACGATCCTGCCAAACAAGAGTTGTACAAGCTCATCAGCCAGATGATTCTGGACAAATATCAACCTGATTGATTTTTACTATCTTTAGTAGAATCAAATCAGAGTTTATGAAAAAGATATTTGGTCTCACGCTTCTATTGATACCGGCTCTTTTGTTAGCCCAGGAAAATCCAATTAAAATTATATCCGATAAAAAGGATCTCAACGAAAAAAAGGGCACTCCGGCAGTGAGCCTGTCCGAACCTCTCTACATTTTGGATGGAAAAATTCTTCCTTCACTTGTTGTTGATCCTAAAGACTCAATGAGATGGGTTAGGCCGTTGGAATTAATTGACCCCTCTACGATCGAGCAAGTGACTGTGCTCAAAGGAATTGCCGCCAAAGAAAAATATGGCGAGGATGGAAAAAACGGAGCGGTCGAAATAATCCTGAGGAAGAAAGAAAGTCAGTGGTAGTCGGGTAAATTTTAGATGGACGGTTTTCATTCGAGAACTTAGTTGCGTAATTTTATTTTCCATCTAAATACCAAGTTCTATGTCAAAATACTTTTCTCTGCTGCTCGCATTTGTAGTTGTGAATGCATGGGCGCAAAAAACCGACCGTGAGTCGCTCGATCCCAAGGTCACGGAAGTGTGGGATCTCAAGCCAAAGAAAATCACACCCTCTGCCAACAACAGCGATGCCCCTTCCGATGCCATCGTTCTCTTTGATGGAAAAAATTTATCCAACTGGACTTCATCTAAAGGTGATGAAGCAAAGTGGGAAGTGAAAGATGGCGCGATGACAGTTGTAAAAGGGACCGGAGTAATTCAGACCAAGCAGTCATTTGGAGATATTCAACTGCATATTGAATGGCGAGCACCCTCAGTAGTGGAAGGCGAGGGTCAGGGCCGTGGCAATAGCGGTATCTTTTTGCAATCACGTTATGAGCTTCAAGTGCTTGATAGTTATGAAAGCGTGACGTATTCAAACGGGCAAGCCGGATCGATTTACAAACAACATATTCCTCTTGTGAATGCTTGCCGCAAGCCAGGCGAGTGGCAAACGTATGATGTGATTTACATCGCACCTAAGTTTGGCGAAAACGGCAGAGTGATTGACCCTGCTTATATCACCGTACTTCACAACGGAGTGTTGATTCAAAATCACATCGCTATCATGGGAGGTACTCAATACAAAGGATTTCCTGTTTATGAACCACACGGCAAAGCCCCGCTCGTATTGCAAGATCACGGCAACCCGGTAAGTTATAGAAATATTTGGGTGAGAGAGTTGTAGGCCTCACCTAATCCCGATAGCTATCGGGACTATCCGGGGAGAGGACTTTAAAATATGCAAACAAAAAAGTCAGGTCCGAACCTGACTTTTATTATAACCTGTAATCGAAAATATTTTATTGATTTGGCTTGGCTGATGATTCAACTTCACCTTTAAAGGACAGCGTTACAAACCCTGATTCAATGTTAGCAGTAACCGTTACCGTTTTGTTGAATACACCTGCATTTGCTGCGTTGAAGGTCGCTTTCACATAACCTTCACCACCGGGAGGTACTGCCTCGCGCGTCCAGCCGGGGCTGGTGCAGCCGCAAGATGCTTGCACGTTGGTGATGATCAAAGGGGCTTTGCCTTTGTTGGTGAACTTGAACTCATGAGTCACAGGAGTTCCCTGTTTGATCTTGCCGAAATCATGGTTGGTGCCTACCCATTCAAATACAGCAAGCTGTTCTTTTGCGGTAGCAGTTTGGCTTTTGCCTGCGAAAGCCACCATCATGATGGCCGCGATAAACATTACTTTTTTCATTTTCTCTCTCAATTTTGGGTTAAACTTAAGATGTTCGTTTGAACTGTACAAACTTCAGGCCTTAATCCTGATTTTGCTGTTAAAGAAGCTCCAAATCGCTGTTAAACCTTTGTTAAACAACCGCATAAGTAACTTCCTTGTTCCCTTTCACGTTAGTTTTGTATCGTGAGCAGAAATACACTACGCACAATTATTGTTTTAGCGGTCATTAGCATCGGTGGAATGATCTTCACTCAGGTCTATTGGGTGCGCAAAGCATTTGACCTGAAGGAGAATCAATTCAATCACGATGTGCAGGCTGCATTGATTCAGGTGGCCAATCAGATCATTCAAATAAATAAAACGCCCACTCCCCGAAACAATCCTGTCACACAAGTGTCAACCAATTATTTTGTGGTGTTGATGAATAGTCAGATAGATCAGGGCACGCTTGGTTTTTTGATTAAAACCGAATTTGAGAGACGCAACATCAAAGCCGATTATGAGTATGCATTGTACGATTGTGCTGACCAATGCATGAAAGGTGCTGAGTTTGTGTCTTCAAAAGAAAAACATTTGCAGGCAAGTCTTACCGAGATGCCGGCCTGGAAAAATGATGGCTACTACTTTGGAGTTCAGTTTCCATTCATTGAGGCAAACCTAATCGGGCAAATGGGCATTTGGGGATTTTCTTCCGCAGTCATGCTGGTAGTGATTGTGTTTTTCGGTTACACGATGTTTGTGATCCTTCGCCAGAAGCGCTTGTCGGAGATTCAAAAAGATTTTATCAACAACATGACACATGAGTTTAAAACTCCCTTGTCAACCATTACGATTTCGTCTGAAGTATTGCGCGACCCAAAAATCATCACGACACCTGAACGGCTTTTGAATTACGCTACAATCATTCAAAATGAAAGCCAGCGACTGAAACAACATGTAGAGCGCGTATTGCAAATGGCAAGATTGGAGAAGAGCGATGTGGGTTTAAAAAAAGAATCGCTGGACATTCACGACCTGATTCAGGAAGCTGTTCAAAATATTTCTGTTTCCCTTCACTCAAAAGGTGGGCAAGTCATTTTGAATTTGAACGCAACAGATTCAACCGCAATGGTTGATAAACTGCATTTCACGAACGTACTTTTCAATTTGCTCGACAATGCGATCAAGTACAATCAACGCGCCCCTGAACTGAGTGTTTCCACCTCGAGTGATTCAAAACAAATTACAATCGAAGTAAAGGACAACGGCATTGGAATGACGTCCGATCAACTCAAGAAAATTTTTCATCGGTTTTATCGCGTACCAACTGGCAATGTGCATGATGTGAAGGGATTTGGTTTGGGGTTGAATTATGTGAAGATCATCGTAGAAGCGCACAAGGGCAAAGTGACTGCGGAAAGTGAACCTAATGTGGGCAGTAGTTTTAAAATAATAATTCCACTGGCATGAACACAAACATTCTTTTGGTAGAAGATGATCCTGCACTTGGCTTTGTAATCAAAGACAACCTTCTTCAGAAAGGCTACAACGTTACGCTATGCACCGATGGAGAAGAAGGACACCAATCTTTTGCAAATGGGAAATTTGATCTCTGCATTTTTGATGTGATGATGCCGAAGAAAGATGGCTTCACATTGGCACAGTCCGTTCGTGCGAAAAACAATGAGGTTCCGATCTTGTTTGTGACAGCCAAGGCAATGCTCGAAGATAAACTCACTGGGTTCAAAGCAGGTGGCGATGACTACATTGTGAAACCGTTCAGCATGGAAGAACTGTATGCGCGGATCGAAGTATTCCTTCGTAGAACTAATGGCATTCACAAAGAAGAAAATTTCAAACTCGGCAGTTTTACTTTCGATTCAAAAAATTTCACACTCAATCATTCATCGGGCTCAAAAGCACTTACACAAAAAGAATCCGAAGTATTGAAAATGTTTTGCCTGAACCCCGACCGTGTGCTCAAGCGCGAGGAAATTTTAAAAGCCGTATGGGGCGATGACGATTATTTTATGGGCCGGAGTATGGATGTGTTTATCTCCAAACTTCGCAAATACTTGAAAGAAGATCCCAGCGTTCAGATCGTGAACTTTCACGGAGTTGGATTTAAGTTGGAGGTTTCTCCAAACTGAGCACGGCTATTCCTTATCTGATCAAAATTCTCTCAGGAACTAAAATTGCATTTTGAAATTTCCTTCTCAGCGTGAGCAAATCTTTCTGTGCTTCCAAGCGGGTGAAGTATTTTCCAACCGTCACTTTAAATTTGGGTTGAAGATATTGAAGGTTGGCGTTTAGCGTTGGAAGTTCCTCTTGCATTTTTGTCTTGGCGGCCATCGCATCGTCTTTTTTCTGGCCGGAGTAGATTTGAATCGTAAACCCATCCACATACTTGCGCATGAGGTTGAAACGATCGATGCTATCAAGCACGGCATCTATTTTTGCATTAATGTAGTTGGTAGGCGGCACTTGCACGAATGATTTTTGGGAAGATGAATCAACTTTTTTTATGGCTGGGTCCATCAACTCTACTCGCGGGCGATACCGGGAAAGGTCTTCACTATATTTTTTATTTTTCTGGCCGAAGGAAATGGACGACAAGAAGATGAATATAGAATACAGAATATAGAATTTAGGATGTCGGACTACCAACTTCATATTCCGGATTCTATATTCAGTATTCTCTTTTCTCATCCTTCAATAACAATACACTTCCCGTTCTTAATATCATCTTCCACCTTTTTGTACTTCACATCTTTCATCACACGACCATCGGCATATTGCACACTCACTTTGTCATTTCGGTTGGCAATCTTTTCTGATTTTACAGGCATTACTTTCTCTTCGCTTCTTTGGGTAGGCGCTTGTGGTTGTTCACCTCCGCCTTGCAGTAAAGATCGCGATTCTTCTTTTTGTTCGCTAAGCTTTTGGCGCTTTTGCTGACGGGCTTCGTGAACTTGCTCTGGTTCTTGCACAGGAATTTCAGCCTTCATCAGGAACGAAATCGTCTCTTCATTCACTTTTGCGATAAAGCGTTTAAATGCTTCAAAGCCCTCGAACTTATAGATCAAGAGTGGATCTTTCTGTTCATAAACAGCATTCTGTACAGACTGTTTCAAATCGTCCATATCGCGCAGGTGTTCTTTCCAGTTTTGATCGATGATGGCGAGTGTGATCATCTTCTCCATCGCTTTAATCAGTTCGCCATTTTGAGTTTCAAAACATTTTTTCAAGTTGGCAGATACTCCGATTTGTTTTGATCCATCAGAGAATGGCACCAAAATATCCTGGATTGTTGCACCGCGCGTTTTATAAATGTCCGTGATAATTGGCATTGCCTTTTGAGCTACAATTTTGTTTTTGTGCTCGTAATGTTTCAATGCCTCATCATATAATCTTTCTGAAAGAATTTTCTGATCAGCTTTCGCAAATTCATCTTCGCTGATGTTGAAATCAAAACCAAGTGTACTTAATATGCTGATCTTGAAATTATCAAGACTTTCTCCGGCTTTGCTACTCGCTACAATATCATCGCAAGTATCGAATAGCATTGTAAGAATATCCAATTCCAAACGTTCACCAAACAATGCGTTCTTTCTGCGTTTGTAAATTACTTCACGCTGAGAGTTCATCACGTTATCATACTCCAGCAAGCGCTTACGAATTCCAAAGTTATTCTCTTCTACTTTTTTCTGAGCCCGCTCGATAGAACTTGTTACCATCGAATGTTGAATCACTTCACCTTCTTTCAAACCAAGTCGGTCCATAATGCGAGCAATGCGTTCAGGCATAAACAAACGCATCAAATTATCCTCAAGTGAAACATAGAAACTCGAAGAACCCGGATCGCCCTGACGACCAGAACGGCCGCGCAACTGTCTATCCACCCTGCGTGACTCGTGGCGCTCCGTACCAATGATAGCAAGGCCACCCGCAGCCCGCGACTCCGGTGTAAGTTTAATATCCGTACCACGGCCCGCCATGTTTGTAGCGATTGTTACTGTTCCCGGCTTACCTGCTTCGGCAACAATCTCTGCTTCGCGCTGATGTTGCTTTGCGTTCAAAACCTGGTGCTTAATTTTCTTCATCGCCAAAAGACGGCTAACCAATTCGGAAATTTCCACTGAAGTGGTTCCGACAAGAACCGGCCGTCCTTTGCTTGTGAGATTCACAATCTCGTCAATCACTGCATTGAATTTCTCGCGCATGGTTTTGTACACCATGTCATCATTGTCTTTGCGAATGGCTGTCTTGTTGGTCGGTATCACTACTACATCCAGTTTGTAGATGTCCCACAATTCACCGGCTTCTGTTTCAGCTGTTCCTGTCATACCGGCCAGCTTGTGATAGATGGGGAAATAGTTTTGAAGCGTGATGG
>CAZECP010000127.1:0-9742 GCA_964510765.1 uncultured Ohtaekwangia sp.
CCGAAGAGCAGCAAGAGCTTTCAGAAGATGCAGCTATCGTCATCCCCATTTCAGACTTAGCCAATCGTCTTGTTTTCTGGGACGAGTTCAGCACAAAATACCCGCAGCACATTTTTGCAGGAACTGCAAGTGCCAGGCGCGATGCCTATCTCTTGTATTTACTTAGCGGCATGGATCTCACACCCGCGTTTGATTTTGAAAGCAAAAAAATCAACAAAGACTTTATAGATGCGTACAACCTGATCTTTCAAAGCACGCAGACATACAGAGCGCCAACGTGATCAAAGAATATGTTGAGTTGTTAAAGCAAAACGATTTCAGGGAAACACCCGCCATCGATCAGTTTACTGAAAAACATTCTCCCTATCGGTAATGCTTTGATTTCTTGCGGGCTAATCGCTAAACCCTTCACTGAAAAATTCTTTCACCGAAATATTCAAGGCGTTGATAATCTTGAGTAGACTACTGAAGCGTAAATCTTCTCCCCTTTCATAACGTCCATATTGAGCTCGGGGAATATCGTTTTCAAAGGCGAAATTCTCGTAGTTGGTGTATCCTTTCTTTATCCTTAAGGACTTTATCCTGTCTCCCAGCTTTTTCAAATCCTGTGTTGAGTCAGGTTTGTCCTTCTCTTTTTTTACTTTCTTCTTCAATGCAGCCATCAAACAAAATAAAGAAGGGTATTACTCATTAATTACCATTTATAAGTATGAACTAATAAGTAACTTTTATATATTTGAATCGCTATGCATAGCGATTCAACCACCACCGACCAGCAACTTGCTGCTCTCCTCAACCAGGGAGATGCAGGCGCGTTTGAAACCATCTACCGCACCTATGCAGGCGGGCGGGTGCGCTACATTTATTCTTCCACGCGTTGAACCCGTACCAAAACGATACGGACCCTGAACTGGTAGCTGCCTTGCTTAACGGGGAGGAGCAGGCCTTTGAAGTGATTTACTTCCGGTATGTGAAACCGCTTACCCGCTATGTGCGAAGTAGGATTGCGAACAAGGAAGATAGTGTTGAAATCGTGCAGGAAGTTTTTGAATCCATCTGGGCGCGCCATACCGGGTTGAGTCACATCACCCTGCTGGAAGCGTACCTGTTCCGCATGGTGAAATATAAAATCATCCGCTACTTCCAGCACCACCAGGTGGTAAAAAAATACGGGGATCATTTCAAAGCTTTTGAATCGCTGGTGACAGACGCAGAGGAGGAGAGTTCTTCCGAATTGGATCATCTCCGCGCGTTGATCAATAAAAGTATGGATGCCTTGCCGGAGCGCTGCCGCATGGCCGTCACCTTGCGCCTCGATGAGAATTTATCGAACGGAGACATTGCCGACCGTATGAATATTGACAAGGCTACCGTGAAACGCTACATGACTTTCGCCCTCAACCATCTCCGCAAGGTGCACGCCCCGCACTATAGTCGCGATCGATCTGATTGAATGGATGCTTTAGAGACTGCGCCACCCCACACGGTCAAGCCCCTGCAGCGCGAGTGCCGGTGGTCCCCGGTAGCGGCAGCACTCCTGTACCCGCACACTGTTTCGCAGCCTGTCGAAGCGCGACCACCATATCCTTCACCGGGATCATCTTCCTCAGGGACTCTGGTGCCTGGTAAAATTGCTCCAGCAAGATTCATACTCTCCCGCCCCCTGTTTTCCGGCTAAAAACACGCATCCGAAAATAGATCTTGAAGTCAAACATTTAGACAACAGTATAGATGAAGCATACTTGAAGTATACCTGAAGTATAGATAGTGTATGGATAGTGTATGCTTACATCACTGGCAACGTTTTCCCAATCTGGGGATGTCCCGAGGATATCCCGTGGTTGCCCCGAGGGTGAGCCGTGGTTATCCCGTCTCTATGTAGGCACGGCTTATCTGCGGGAGAACGCTGCTTCCTCCGCCTGCCTGCCTCTTACCTGGCGCAGGTTTATGTAGGTAGCAGATCGCGTTCAAAGGCATTTCTGCCTTCAAACATCATCTCGTTTTGTTGTTCACACTACTTTTGTCAGTACATTCAATCCAATGAAATTAATTCCATTACTTCTTTGCCTGTCCGTCCTCACCCAATGTCGTCAAAAAGAAACCAGCGAAGCCGGCCAACAAGAAACTACATCAACCACACTATCACCCAAAGCATACGAAGACAGCCTGGCTCTTTACCTCTATACACCCGAGCGAAACAAGTGGGCGCTTGATCTGTTCGCCAACCACGTGGATAAAGCAAATGCCGAACAGGTTGACCTTGCGCTGAAAGCATTTCTTGCGTTTCAGTCGGCATTGATTGATACACTCAACAACAACCTCTACAAGCTCCCCGACTATGAAGCGATCAGTACACTGATCTATGACGATGCCAACCGCAAGCCCGAAGGTCTTGCCTTTGAAAAGAAGATGAATCAAAATGCGTTGCTCGTGAAAACAAGTGAAGGAGCCGTTTACCTTGATCGGGATGCCCCACAACTGCTAACTTATTTTGGGAACTATGTTACCCCGGCCATGAAAGAATACCTGGGGCAATTCATTGCCGAAGAGCAGCAAGAGCTTTCAGAAGATGCAGCTATCGTCATCCCCATTTCAGATTTGGCCAACCGTCTTGTTTTCTGGGATGAGTTCATTGCAAAATACCCGCAGCACATTTTTGCCCAGACAGCAACGAGCAAACGTGATGTCTATCTCTTGTTTCTCTTAACAGGTTTGGACAACACTCCTTCATTTGATTTCGAAAGCAAGAAGATCAATAAAGATTATATGGATGCCTACACGATGATCCTTTCAACACATCCGAATATGCCCAGCGCCAAAGTGATCAACGAGTTTGTGGAGTTGCTAAAGAAGAACAACTACACGCATACTGCCACAGTTGATGAGTTCTTGATAAAGTATCAACCTTTTGAATAGCAAAGCCAATCCACAGAAAACAAAATCATTCTGGTAAAACGTATCTTTAATCGAATAAGTAGGTTCCATCACACCTGCGCAACCACTATGCTTAACAAAGTCATTCTCTCTGGTATTATTTTACTCCTTGCTAGCTGCCGACCATCTGCAACAGAGGAGGATGTGAAGCGGGCGGTAGCCGTTTTATTGATGACTTTCTTTTTTTAAACTATTATTTCAAATTTGAAACCTATTATTTAATTTATAGTTATATTGAAACACAAAGTAATCAAAAAAATATGTCGAAAATCTCGTTATATGAGGCTGCTGATAAATGGGTTGCTAAGGAATCTGTCAGTATTACCGTCAGAGAGCTTAAAGATTATATTGTAAAGCGGGAATCAGTTACGCCTCTCGTGAGAAAGGCTACCTCATCAGTTAAGAAAAAGTAATCGAATCAAATGCCCCTGTACAATTCTGGATGTATAGAGAGGGAGCCATGTGCCGAGTTCAATAATCAAGAAGAAGGAAAAGACTGCAGATCGGAATTTAGAAAAGACTTCGGTAGGCTTCTTCATTCTGCATGTTTTAGGAGATTACAAGGCAAGACCCAATTATTCCCCGGGCTTGAATCTGATTTTTTTAGGAATAGACTAACTCATTCATTGGAAGTGGCTCAAATTGCCAAAGGGCTTGCCATTCACTTGAATGAAACAGAAAAAGATTTAAGAAAAAAAGAAAACAAAATTGATTTTGACTTAATAGAATTTGCTGCCCTGGCTCACGATCTTGGCCATCCTCCTTTTGGACATAATGGTGAAGCTGAACTTCATCTAATTGCAAAAAGTAATTTTGGCTATGAGGGTAATGCCCAAACTTTAAGAATTCTATCCAACCTGGAAAAAAGATACCTGTATACAACCGACATTAGTAAACCAATTGAGAGTAACGGTAAAGATCAAAGGGCAGGTCTAAATCTTACATACAGATCGCTAGCTGCTATTTTAAAATACGACAACCCCATCCCTGAAAAGTCTAACGGAGATGAAGCTATTAAAGGTTACTATAAATACAATTCTGACTTAGTTAAAAAAATCAAAGCAAAAGTAACTGGCAAGCGCAACTACACAGACAAGTTTAAAACACTTGAATGCTACCTCATGGATGTCGCGGATGATATTGCCTATTCAACATATGATTTTGAAGATAGCCTCAAAGCCGGGTTTCTTCATATTTTGGACATCTTCAGTCCTAACAGGGGAATCATTGAGCTCGTTGCAGAGAAAGTTAAGCGAAATGTGAAGAAGGTTGGCATTAATAAAAACTACACCAATACTGATATTTTAAAAATCTATTTTAACACACTTGGTAGTGTTTTAAACATTCGGGATTTTTTTGATGCAAAACTTCCAAATCAAAACGAACCATACATTCTTCAAGCAGGCAGACTCTACGATAACTTAAAGCGAATAGGGGATGACGGCTACCTAAGAACCAATCTAACATCTCGTCTGGTTCACAGATTTATAAATGGAATACGAGTAGACTTCAACCAGGATATTCCAGCTTTGTCAAAAATCTATTTGGATCAAGATACTAGAGAAGAAGTTGAAGTGTTAAAGAACCTTGTATTTGTTAGCCAAATTGAATCACCAAAACTTAAAGTTTCATCCTACAGGGGGAGGGAAATCGTTAATGCGATTTACCATGCCATACACGAAGAATCAAATGGAAAAGAATTGATGCCAGAAGATTATAGAAAAATGTATGATATGCTTCCAAAGAAACACCCATATAGACAGAGAATTGTCATTGATTTTATTGCTGGTATGACTGATCGCTATGCCATCGAATTCTATGGGCGATTAAAATCAGAAAACCCACAAACAATTTTCAAACCTCTTTAAATAAAGGGTTACCGTTCGCGGTAGCTGCAGCGAGGCATTGATGTTCGATAGGTTGCATTTTACAATCATCAGGCTATAGCCTGATAAATACAAATTAAATATCAGGCTATAGCCTGATGAATTATCAAAAGGATAGCCATCATCAGAAGGAAAACCGCTCAGCTAAAATGTATCTTTGAACGAAACTATCTCGCCACACGCGCAATCATCATGCTCAACAAAGTTGTTCTCTTTGGTATTCTTTCATTCCTTGTCAGCTGCCGGCCATCGGCAACGGAGGAGGATGGGAAGCGCGCTGTTGCCAACCGGTTTATTGATGCTTTCTACTCGTTCAACAGTGATTCGCTGAAGGTCATGCTGGTGCAGGCAGCAAGCTCGCAGCCGGAAATTCTGTATTACCAGAAGTGGGCGGAGTGCGCGCACTACCGTGTTTTGCAGCGTGCAGATATAATTGTAAAAAATGATTCACTCGTGCTGTGCCCCATCACCGTGAAAGATGACCTGATGGCCGCGCTGCACATCAACTTCAATGTGACCGATACTTTTCACATAACGATAAAGTCAGGACAGATCCTTTCGGTGAAGACATCGTCCAATGATCCCAAGGAATATTATGATGCGAAGGCGTGGGTGCAAGCCAACCGGCCTGAGCTGATTGAAAAACCGTGTGAGGGAATATGGAATGGCGGACCTACTCCATGTGAATGTGTGCTGGGGATGCTCGCGGGTTTCAGGGAAATGGTGGAGGCAAAAAAAGAGGGAGCGGAATGATGATCAGAAAAAAGTAGAATTCGATTTGCTGATCAATCGGTTTTAAGATCGCGTGCTTTCACGCGCACTATTTTTCCGTTTTTAGAAATCACCAGTTCACCATCTTCTTTTTTGGTTTGCTCGATGAGGCGCTTCACAGAGAGCTTGACACCCTGTGTGATCTTGTCAAATAACTTGTCCGCTTCTTGTTGGCTCATGCTTGCTCAATTGACTTCCAAATATCGTTATTAAAAATTTGAATTGTGTTATGTCCTGTTCCAGCCGCCAGGGGACTTGGTTCAGCATTTGAGTTATTGTATGCAATCCAACGGTCCACCATCGTTTTATAAATAGTATTGAAATTATGCAACCCCCGTGCGTATCTCCTTACGATCGTCTCAGGTGGAATAGCATGGCCTCCTTTTTTTACTCTCTCGGCCACACGGCTTTTAGCAAGTTCTGCGGACTCCAGCCAAAAGAAAATGAGTATCAGCGCGTATCCTTTTGCTTTTGCATCCCGGAGCAACGGAGCATAACTGCGGGTAGCGAGTGTAGTTTCAAAAGCAAAGTCTCTCTGCTCGCGGATGAGTTCTTTGATTCGCGCCAGCATGATGCGCCCTGCCTGAAAGGAGACTGTCTCGGGTTGGAAGGGAGAGAGACCTTTGGCTATTTCGTCCGCGTTGACAAACTCTTTGCAGTTCAACATTTCCGGCAATACCGTATAGGAGGTAGTAGTCTTACCAGCCCCATTGCAGCCCGCGATAATGTAGAGATTTGGCATTGATGCAAATTAATCAAATCACAAATGACTTCTTCACGCAAAAAAAGAGTTTTGAAGCTGTGATTTATGAAAACAAGATCAAATTCTGGTTTGCTTATTCCGGATGATAAATCTTTTTGGCCTCAACTTTTCACCAGAGTCACCTGCCTCAGGGACTCTGGTGCTGGGGCATAACTTCTCTGGTGCTGGGTGATTCGTTCAGGAATTCACGCAAGGGAGCGCGGAGTCCTGAGACAGTGACTCCGCGAGGAACTAAGGTATTTGTGAAGACACGATCACATTCCAGTTTGCTTACTCCAACTTTTCACCAGAGTCACCTGCCTCAGGGACTCTGGTCTGGGCATAACTTCTCTGGTGCTGGGGGCTTCGGTCAGGAATTCACGCAAGGGAGCGCGGAGTCCTGAAACAGTGACTCCGCGAGGAACTGAGTATCGAGGTATTTGTTAAGGCAAGATCAAATTATGTTTTGCTTACTCCGGATGATAAATCTTTTTGGCCTCGGCATACACTTTCTTTTTGTCGAGTGTCATGGGCTTGGTTTTTTGCTGCACAAATAATTCCATCTGGTCGGCATAGTGCTCACTCTCAGGCTTGTTGGATGCACCATAGCAATTGATCGTTTCTATCTCGGGGCCTTCTTTTGTGAACTTCACCAACTCAATGTAGGATTCGCCTTGCTCACCTTTTACTTTTCCATCTTTATGAGGTTTGCTCAGCATCGAGGCAATCACATCGGGCAATCCCGGCAACGGAATTTCTTTTTCACCACGCACCAGCTTTTGATACTCACCCAGCGTTACTTCCTGAGCATGAAAATTCTTTTCCATGTACGTCTTTGCAAAGCGTAAAAGCTCCACGCATTTCTTTTCGGTGAGCGTGCGGTAGGTGGCGCCTTCTCGCTGCTCTTTCACCACCTGATAATAGATAATTGCAAACAACGCTGCACCTTTGCTGTCGGCCTGAGCGCTGTGATCCCATTCTTTCAACAACTTGATCTGATGAGCGATGTCAGGATATTTTTTCGCGTCCAGCAAAAACAACGTGTCACTGTTGGTTTGATACGCGAGGCGCTGCGGTAACTGCCGGTCGTATTTTATCACCTTGAAATCTTCGTAGCTAAGTTTCGGATAGCGCGCAATCAATTCCATAAATCGCTTGCTCCGGTTGTTGTCGTGCGTTTCGTACGACATGGTAGCATCATAGTTTTCGGCTTTGATGTTGTCTTCCGGTGCGGTGGCGTTGAAAGGAGTGTGGTTGCTGTTAAACAAATAGCCGTTGGGTGGATTCAACACCTGCGGCAAGTCGGAAACAGGATGAAGCTTCGTCCACAGCGTGGCAGAAGTATTTCCCGGCAAGGTGGTGTTCCACGCGTAGTTTTTATCGCGAAGCGGAATCTTGCCATTGCTCAAATAATAGATCGTGTCGTAGCGGTCGCCATAAATTAAGTTGTATCCTGGCAGTGCTCCCCAATCCAATACCTTTTTGAACTCGGTAAAATTCCGGGCCTTGTTCATTCGGTACCATTGCTCGAGGCCGCGGATGTCGTGCAGTGCGCCTGTGCGAATTGAAAACGTGCCACGCGCGGTCACCATCGTAGGGCCGTACTTGCTCTCATAGATTTTCTTCTTCACTGAAAGGGTGATGCCCATCACCTTCACTTTCAACTTCACTGTTTGCTCTTTCAGCGTCTCCCATTGGCCATCGAATTTATATTGCAACGGGTTTTGTGGATTCAACTCAAGCTGGTACACATCCAGCCGATCGGGGTAGTTGACAGTATGTGCCCAGCCCAGGTATTCGTTGCATCCCAGAAAAACTTCAGGCGCACCGGGAAACATGGCGCCCAGAATATTCCAACCTTCTTCGCTGCACAAGTGCGCTTCGTACCAGGCCACAGGACCTTCCAGCGGCTGATGTGAGTTGATGCCGAGGTACACGTTGCCATCGGAAGTTTTACGTGAGTTAAAGGCATAGGCATTCGATCCGGCTGGTTTCCACGGAGCGAGGGCAATGGTGCCGTTGTTGATGCGTTGTAATGCTCCATCTACACCACTGGAGATCGCCAGCTGCAACACGGAATAAGCGAGACCTTCTTTGGGCGTAACCGGAAAAAGTTTTTTCACGAGCACTTCTTTGGGATGCGCTTGTGCATACGCGTTCAGTCCGTCCATGTATCCTTGCAACACTTTTTTATATTCAGGTGACACATCCGTGTCATATCGTTCTTCTACAATTCTTCGGCACTGGAGCAGGTGCACGATGTAATCAACGGTGGCGCCCTCCTTGCCGGCATAACGGCCGAGCATCGACTTGCCTGCCAAAAATCCTTTTTGAATAGTGGCAAAATCATCTTCGGCATGCGCCCACGCGAGACCATACGCTACGCCTGCATCGGTGGGAGCGAAGATGTGAGGCACACCCCATCGGTCGCGCACGATATCAACTTTTGAGGGATCAACCGACTGGCCAAACGAGTTGACGAACACGAAAGAGAAAAGAAGAAAAAGAAAACGCTTCATGATTTTTTATGTGAGGCGACAATTTATCAAAATCTTCTTGGGTTTGTTTTTCGCTTCATATTTATAGGTGCTTCATTGCTGAAAAATGATACGCTCTCAAGATTCATTAGTCACACATTCTTATTTTTACTGAATGAACCCCGAAACCAACCGCATCACCAGGACCACATTTCCCATTGACCGCGTGAACAATTTCTGCGATGCGGTCTTTGCCATTGCGATGACGCTGCTGATCCTTGAGATCAAAATACCTTCCCTCGATGATTTGAAGACTCTTGGCACAGGTGGTGTGCTCATTCGCCTCATTCCAAGTTTTGTTGGTTTTTTTGTAAGCTTTCTGGTGACAGCCCTTTACTGGCGTGCGCACCTGATTCTGGCGAGGCACGTAAAAGAATATTCTGGCAAGTTGTTCTGGCTTACCGTGTGGCTTCTGATGTCCGTAGTGTTGTTACCATTTTCCACCGCCTTGTATTCCAAGTTCTTTAATTTTAACGGGCCTTTTATATTCTATTGTTTGAATCTCTTCCTGATAGGGATTATCAACTACCGGATGATTGCAGTGGTAGTGAAGGAGAATGAGGGAGCACTGTCTGGCGCATCTTTGAAGCTGTTGCGCTTCCGTGCTTTGTCGGCATCAGCGGTGTGGGTGGTTTCTGCCGCCTGGGTTTTTGTTGAGCCGTATTCGGCACGTGCGCTGTTTCTGGTCATCTTCGTGGTTCAGTATTGGTACGAGAAGCGGCTGCGCAAAAAGGGCTATTGAGTCAGTAGTCATAGCCTAAGCCATGCCAACTGGATTCTTTGTTTGCCTCCAGTTCAAGGCATCTGCCATAAACACGCATTTACGCTTTGCGCACAAAAACAGACTTAAGGGCCATGGCGCCAAAACCATC
>CAZECP010000128.1:0-9597 GCA_964510765.1 uncultured Ohtaekwangia sp.
CTTTCTTACATGACACTACCCTCAGTCTCCACCCAGTCTCGACCCAGTGTCAGTCCAGTCTCCCCTTATAAGGGATTAAACATAGTGTGAGAAGCTTGTTTATCCATGATGTTTCTCAGCAGACCTGCTGCATGGGCGTTTTGAAAGCCAGCTTCGGTCACCTGTTTGCCGCCTCGTTGTACGCTCGCTGCAATGACGAGCAGCGACTTCATTTTATCCGGGATATCCGATGTTAAGAAATTTTCTTTTACGCGATCAATGAATGTGGTGTCGCATTGCAGATAATGTTGGGCAACACCTCCGTGCGACTGCTCACAATAAAAGCAATCGTTTGAAGACGACACCACGGTGGCGATCAGCTCCCGCTCACCCCGGCTGAGAGAATTTTCTGCGCGCATGAGCACTTCGCAAAACTCACTCAGCGGTTTGGCAATGTCTGGCCGGATGGAGAGCGGACCACGAATTCCTGGAATTCCTTCCGGTAATGAGATATAGGGCATAGTATCTTCAATATTTGAGTTCAGCCAATGGTAAAGTTTGTAAGGCAAGATGAGAATTTCAAATTAGTTAAAAGACAGTTTCTCCGAAAACCTATTCTCCGTAATGGGCTGTCATGATGCCTTTTCTCATCATTCTTAAAAAGTTGACTAACTTATTAGCTCAATGACTGAAAACCAAAACGAAATATACAAGGGACTGAAGAGTATCGGGGAAGAAATTGCTCAATTCTATTTCGATGGTGTTCAAATAGTGTCTTCTGACTTTGGAACAAAGTCTTACCTGTTAGCGCACATTCTGAGAGAAATTGATGGAGGGCTTAGGGATATTTTTGGTTCCAAGAAAATGGCTGGAGAATTTCAAAAGCAACTCAAGGATGACTCTCTAAAAAAACTATATGACGAATTTAAGGAAGATTATAAGAACTACGATTATTTAAAGGACATAACTTACGAAGACTTCAAAAATGAGAAAGGGCACATATCTTCAATTGTCGTTTCGTTCGGATCAAATCTTGAGCAGCCAGAGATAAAACGATATATCAAGGTTGCAAGATGGTTACACAAATATGCGCACAGAAGTGGCGCGTTTAATACAGCCAGAGATCCGAAAGATGTGCTAACAATTTGGGGGGAATTTGAACAAGTATTAAGTAAACTGATTGGAAATTATTATGCAGTAGCAGATCGTCTGGATTCAATATTAGTAAAAGATGAACCTTCCAAGGAAACGCTACTTGCTTTAAAGAATTTACTAAGCAAAGAATCAAGGTATTTCTATTTCTTCAACAAACTAAAGTCGATTAAATGGTTGCCACATCTTTTCGATGAAGGATATTTCAGAGGAGAATTTAATCCTCAACCCGTTGAGGACAAAGATAATCCTGGACAATTTGCAATTCCTTATTGGGCAGTTCTTCAATATTTGGAGTTCGTGGCAGAGACGAATTTTGCCGAGCCAAAAAATGAAATTTCTTCATTGCTTGTTTCGATCTTTGAGAATATTTCTGGTTTCCAAAAGCCTGATGGTAATAGGGTAAATAACGTTCGTACCGATTCCTGTCTTTTCAAAATTATCTGCTTTCTCCCTAAAGGCTACATCAAAGAAAGTCATTTGTCCTTTATTGAGTCTAGGATAAAGGAAAGGAATAATCTTATCGATTTTCAATTTGGCAAACTCATCGATCGACTTATAATTGAAAACGACCTTCTGCTTTTGTTGAAGGGGGTTCAAACTCTTCTAGGGTACAGCCTGATTGAAAATAATAATTTTAATAACGTTCAACCCGTCTTTCAAAATTATTTGATAAGAAAAATACTTTCAGAACACAAGCAAAAGCTGATACTCATTTGCCGTTTGCCTTTGCTTGAAATGGCTATTAGTAAAGCGCAAGAGATAGTTGCAATTGACGCGACTGCATTCAATAGTTATTCTATTCCCGCTATTGAAGATCATCAGCAGACATCTTTCCCTGATGATTTTGAATGTCAAATCACTTACCTGATTAGAGACTGTTTGGAAATGTTAGAGATTGGAGAAATAATTGAAGTAGTTAAATCCCTTTTGAAAAATGATCACCCCATTTTTATTCGATTGGCTGTGCATACAATTCGAGTTAGGTATGCAGACATAGGTTCAATATTCTGGGAGTGGAAGGACAATCCGCTATCTGAAACAAGCGCGAAGCACGAAATATTTGAACTCCTGAAACAAACTTGCCTCACTTTTTCTAAAGAACAGATTGATGTCGTCCTTAATTGGATTGAAAAAAAAGAGTACTACGTCCCACATGAATATGAGGATAATAAAGTGTTAATGGAAAAGTCAATCGCGTACAGGAAGAAGGAGTGGTTACTTGCCATTCAAGATTTACCAGACAAAAGGATCTCTGAGTTACTCGAACAACTCAATAAAGTCAATGACTCAATTGTTGAGCATCCTGGTTTTAATACTTGGCACTCAGGCATTATTGGTACAACTTCGCCAGTCACTGTCGAGCAGATATTTCAAATGGATTTGCTCAAATTAAATATTTATTTTAATCAGTTTGCAAGTGAACAACATGATTTTTTAGGACCATCGGTTGACGGGCTTTCTGATGCTATCATTCAAGCGGTTCGCAAAAAACCGGAGTTATACAATTCTAGTTGCCAACCTTTATTAAAATCGTCTTCTCTTTTTAAATATTCTTGGATTCGAGGTCTCGATGAAGCTTGGCGAGAAGAAAAAATTACGTTTGCTTGCCAAGATGTCTTTAAGACACTGTTAGAAATTGTTACCGAAGAATCGTTTTGGAAAGGTCAAAATGAAAACGATCTTCAAGCCAACTGGTTTATTTCAAGTACAATTTCCTTCATTGAACATGGATTACTTGATGACCGACACGTATTCGACAATAACACTTTGCCTTTGATAAAACAAATCCTTCTGATAGTTCTCAAGAAGGATGAACGCAAAGTATTTGATTATTCCGATCTATCGATGACTGTCTTAAATAACTCGAAAGGAAAAATATTTAATGCATTAATGCAGTTTTCTTTACGAGTTGCCCGAATTGAGAAGAAAGAAAAAGATCGTTGGGATATTGATATAAAGAACTTAGTAAATGAATTGCTCGTGTCTAATGAAGAGAACCAATTACTCTTTTATGTTTTGGGGCAATTTTTACCCAACCTCAACTATCTAGATGGTGATTGGCTTTCTGAAAACTTCGCATCAATTTTTCCTTTGAAAAACAAATTAAATTTAGCTGCGGGTCTTACTGGATATTTATTTCATCATCGAAGGCCTAACAAGTTTTTCTCTGAATTATTTCTAAGGCATGGCCAGTTTTTAGAGGTTATTAAAGACGGGATATCTCTTGGTCGTGAGGCAAGACGCGCCCTAGTTGAACAAATATGCATAGGCTATCTATATGACTTCGATCAATTTAATTTAGATTCTAAGTTGCTTAAGTCATTGGTTAATTCTAAGAATGAAAATATTTACACTTGCATTATATTCTTTCTTTGGAGCCCTGGCTTTCCCTTTGAAAAGAAAGTCTTGCCGAGAGTGAAAGACTTTTGGATGCGTGTATTTAGCAGTGCAATAGAATTAAAATCCCCAAGCAATGATCATGTAATTTTGTCCGGGACCTGTAAGTGGGTAAATAGTGTGGCCGAAATTGATGAAGACATTTTTCTAATGCTGTCAAAGAGTATTCCATATCTCAAGCCAATCGACCGACATGCAGTACTCGAGGGGTTTGCAAAACATGTAAGTGAAAAGCCAGAGAAAGTAGGAAGCTTGTTACTAAATTTATTTCAATTAGGAGTTAGTTACGAAGATATTTGGCATGGCAAGATATCTGAGATGCTTCATATTTTATATGAGAAGGGAATCAAAGACAAAGCGAATAGCATTTGCCTATTATTAGGTGAAAAAGGTTTTGAGCAATTCAGAGATGTTTACAATAAATATAATATGTAGAGTTAAATAAATATATTTTGCATGAGGGATGCTGGCATTTGTCGGAGCCTCCCGCGATGAGCGCGGGATAAACTCCAAGCATGTGCGTGAGATTGGCGACTGCCAGCAGCCCGACCCGCGCCTCGCGGGGCATGCCCAAATCACTTCATCTTCAAGGCAACAAAAAATAGGAAAACCAATTCTGAGCGATAATGGAAACTGCTTTTGGAGTGTGCACAAAATCATCCCGTGCTTCCCTCTTTATACCAACAAAGCAAGAAGCGAAGAATCCCCCTGGGTTGGCTGTGTCTTCTTAGTGCGTGTTTCGAACGGGGGATACTTCGCTGTGCTCAGGATTGGTTAGCATTTTTTGTTGCTGATAAAATAGAAAAGAAACCCAATTCTGAGCGGTATAGAGATACACTTCTGGTTCTGTAGAAAATTATCTATTTAAGCCTCTCTCAATTGTAACACAGCAAGAAGCGAAGAATCTCCTTGAGCTGGCACGAGTTTTTAGTACAGCTCTTTCGAACGGGGGATCCTTCGCTGTGCTTAGGATTTGGTGTATGAGGTATGAAAACAAAAAGGCAACGCTTACTCTCATTTCTGATTTCTGCGTTGCCTTGTGTTTGCTTTACCTGCCGCCACCGGCATTACAACACGATGGTGTTGAGCACGGGGCTCCACGGGTTCTTGCCATTCTTATCGATGACGGTGGAGCGGAAGTAATAGCGTGTGCCGCTGGTGAGCCCGTCCTTAGTGAAGCGGCCGCGTGTGCCCGAGTAGATGGACTGCCAGTTGCTTTGATTGCTGATGTCGGTACTCATCTGGAACTCGATGCTGCCGCGGGCTACGCCACTGTGAATCAACAGTACTTCGCCCGGGTTGCCGGTGATCTGCACATCAAAGTCGGGGTTGGCCTTCACGCCTTTTGTTTTCACGTTCATGCCGGCACTGAGAATGATGGCTTCGGCATTGAGCGGAGAAGCATTGGCAATACCTTCTACATATCCGCCCAAAGATTTGAGCAGCAAGTCGAGCGCGAGTTCTTTAGCATACATCGCAGCGGTGTCATCGGCACCACCGCCTTGCGCAGTGATGTGAGATGTTTCCAGTGCGTTGATACTGGTAGTGATACTCGCCAGCGTTGGACTTGGCGTAGTGAAGTTGGCGTTGCCGGTCATGGAGGTTACAATGAAGCGGCCTCTTTCAATTTTTCTGGGAATGGCTAAGCCCGAGAAGCCTAGCGCTACTAAAGTTTTCATAAAAATTTTGTTTTTAATAGTTGGTGCAGTTGCGCCCTCACCTGCATTCATGATTTGCATGATCAGACCTGGCTGCGATTTTATTTTAAGAATGTCAATTGACTAGTAGAGAGGAGCGATAGGATGGGGGATGATTTTTGATTTGAGATTTGAGATTTTTGATTTGGGATTTTGTGAAGACTTTAATTCTTAATTCTTAATTCTTAATTCTAAAATCTAAAATCTAAAATCTTCTTCTGAGTATGATCACGCACTGGGCGAAGAGAAGTTTTGAAAAAATGAAAAATATATTTTTTGTTTCTGCGAGTGCTACGCACAACAAACAGCGAGGTGCTTGCGTTACAATCGCTTTTTTAAAAATGATATTGTGTGCATCAAAGCAGACTTTTACGTTCACGAAGCAAAGCATGAATCTTTGCAAACGAAACGAGGATGCCAGGCTAAAGGAGTTGAAGTTGTGGCCATACTCCGTCACTACTTGTAAAGAAGGCATGTGCTTTTGATTTCAAGACGTTACGTTTTGTAAGCAATCCCGCACGACTTGTGAGCAAGGCTTCACGTCTTGAAAGCATTTCATCTGATCCTGCCTGGAAAGAGTTGAGAATGGCGAGCTACTTGTGCTAATTTGGATTGGAAACTTGGATGCTTTTGAATACGAATTGCGGGCTTGGTTGCAGGTGATAAACTCGTGTCGGCAGGTCTGATTGTTTTGTTTGCAGGAGTTTGCTTTCTTAAAACAAGGAGTAACATTTTGTAGGAATGGGGAGAAGTTGTAAAGAGACTGTTCGATAAACTGTGTGATATGAGCCCTGGCGCGCCTTAGCGTGGCATCGAAGGAGACTCTTCATCATTCATTGCCATTCCGGGCCGCAGTGCGTTTGAGTAGGTGTGAGTCAGGTATCTCCATGTGCGAAGGGAGTGTTTACTTAGTTATCGAGTCCACGAAGTGCTTCTGCTTTCGAAGGGATACCGCCACTCGCGCATGCTCGCTCTCATGCAGGCCAGTATGACAGTGTGGGAGGGAGAGTGTTGTTTCTAAAAAGTATTTTGTTTGAAAGAGCCTCGTCATCATTTTGTTGTCATGCCGGACTGCGGTGCGTGTGAGCAGGTGCGAGTTCCGGCATCTACATGTGCGAAGGGAGTGTTTACTTAATTATCGAGTACACGAAGTGTTTCTACTTTCGAGGGGATACCGGCACTCGCACATGCTTGCTCTCATGCAGGCCGGTATGACAGTGTGGGAGGGAGAGTGCTTCCTTCGAGAGGACTAATGTCTTGTATTGTCGCATAAAGATAAATTCTCATTAATTTCATCTATATTGACTTACTTAATAATACTACTATGCGCCTGCACTACATCTTTTTTGTCATACTGCTGTTTACTTTCTCTGGATGTAAAAAGAACACCGGTTCCACATCCGAACTCGATGCAGATACGGACGCGTGGTGGAAGACGACCTCCGTACTATCCAGCGATGAGATGGAAGGTCGTGATACGGGCTCACCCGGATATGAGCGAGCGGCCGCAGTTGTAGCAGAACGTTTCAAAGCCGCAGGTCTTGAGCCCATGGGCGACAACGGTACCTGGTTTCAGGATGTTGCGATGGACGAAACAGCCATCACAAAAGCTACTATCACAGTTGGTGATCGTCCGCTTAAGTTTTTACACGAGATAGTTGTCTCCCAAAATAGCCCAAAGGAACCTGTCGATGCAGCGATTGCTTATTGCGGCTATTGTGATTCCGCCAGTGTGCGCGATGTAAAGAATAAGTTGGTCATTTGTCATGGTGCCAGGCGACAAGGGCTGCCCAGCGATGCCGATCGAATCAGTACTTTAACAAAGGCCGGTGCGCTGGGTGTCATCATCATTGCCGATCCCGGCTTTACGGTGGAACCACCACGGTGGCCATTTGCTTATAGCAGGCGAGTAACATTAGCAGGCACACCTTCTCAACTTTCCATGTTAAACTTCCGACTCAATGCCGATGCATTAGATAAAGTGATTGAAGGGAGTGGACAGAATGCAAAGGAACTTATTGAGTCAGGTAGTCAGGGAAAACCGTTGCCATCTTTCGAAGTACCTGGAAGATTGAAAGCAAACTTTACTACATCACAGCGAACTTTAAACTCTCCTAATGTCATTGGTCGTTTACCCGGCACAGATCCGTCATTTGCCAATCAGGCCATTGTACTTACAGCACATCTTGATGGATATGGCTATGGCGAAGTAATTGATGGCGACAGTCTTTACAACGGTACTCTCGATGATGCTGCTTACGTGGCGCTGCTGATTCAATTAGCAGAACGACAACACGGCAAAGGATTTAAGCGCCCGGTTATTTTCGCGGTTGTTACAGGTGAAGAGAAAGGATTACTTGGCTCTCATTACTTTGTTCAACATCTTCCGGTACCGAAAGAAAGCATTGCAGCCAACATCAACCTTGATCAACTGCGGCCACTCTTTCCGTTGGAGCTACTGACGGTTCACGCCCTTGATGAAACAACCCTGGGTGACGATGCTACTACAGTCGCCACGAGCATGCAGATAAAAGTACAGAACGACCCGGAGCCTGAGCGCGGACTTTTGATGCGCAGCGATCATTGGAATTTTATTCAAGCTGGCATTCCTGCTATCAATTTTGTTTTTGGCTTTCAGCCGGGAACAGAGAGTGAGCGTATTTATCGACAATGGTATCGCGAGGGCTATCATACACCCAAAGATGACCTGGTGCAAAAGATTGATTGGAAAGCCGCGGCAACGTTCAACCAGTTCTTTTATGGGTTGGTGGATAAAGTAGCAAACGGTGCAGAGGCACCAGCGTGGAAACCCGGAAGTAAACTCAAACCTGTCGATCCATAATAAGAAACGACAGTTTGATTGTCATTGTAAATGCAAGAATAGACAATGAGCAAAGTTTCGATCACTGAATTTTTGCTATTACTATTGCAAGACAAAGTTTTTTAGAAAACTCCTTCTGTCGGTATCTCCAGCGACACGCAGGTGCCGGGGTTTGTTTGTAGGCGGGTGGTTTTTATCCGGGCATGTAGCTGAGCAGCCCGATTGCGGATATTCCACCAGCCCACGCCTTCGTTTTTTTCGTCCATGTCAAATCCTTTTCCGTTATCAGTTACTTCCACCATCAAAGTTTTGGTCGTCCAGTTAAATACAATCAGCAGGTCGGTGGCTTCTGCATGCTTCACGGTATTCGTAATAAGTTCCTGCACGATTCTATATACAAAAAGTGATTTTTTATCGTCCAGTTTTTGTGCGGCACCATGGTCTTCAAAACGAACCCGGATACCTCTGCCATCGAAGTGACTGCACAACGATGCCACAGAAGAAGAGAGCCCTTCTCTTTGGAGCGAATGGGGAGTTATTTCCCGTGCTATTTTTCGTACTGTTTCGATCGATTGATCTAAAATACCCGACAGGTCAGCAAAACTTTTTTTTCCTTCTTCCGCAGGCGA
Organism: uncultured Ohtaekwangia sp.; assembly: GCA_964510765.1. GTDB lineage: Bacteria > Bacteroidota > Bacteroidia > Cytophagales > Cyclobacteriaceae > ELB16-189. The sequence continues at coordinate 8,679 of CAZECP010000128.1, forward strand.
TCGTTCGATCATTGCGAGCACGAGTTTGGCGCTGACCAAAAGAGAGCTGACCGAGTCGTGCAACTCTGACGCAATGCGATTGCGTTCCTGCTCCTGGCTGTCCATCTGGAGCTCTATCATTTTCCGTGCATACTCCTCCTTCATAGTGAAAACTTTCTTCTGATAGGCGATCAGAACGAAAGCCATTCCGCCCCCCAGCAGCAACGTGCCACAGGAGGCGATCGCGATTATATATAGAATTTGTGGATGCGTGAGGTCTGCCATAGCGCAATAGCAAAGAGAATGTTTTTGGTTATGTTCATCAGGTTATGAATGGCCCATATCCTGGGGTGTACATCCAGTGGCACATAATTGTTCACAAGGAAGACAACAAAGTTACCGGCATAATAGGTCAATACGGCAAAAACAAACCAGGTGAAAGGGACTTTGAGCACGGGTGCTTCCGTAATCCGGTTCATCAGTTTAACCAAAGACAAAAAACACATGATCAGCAAGATCAGGTCTCCGGCATCATTTGTATAGTCGAGCAAAAGGGTTTGCTTTTTAAGAAAAGTGATTTCGATCAACAGAATAAAAAAATAGGTTGCATAAGCCCATTTTAAAAACGGCATTTGAAGAAACTGATAGATGAGATAGAAGCAGATGGAAAATTGAACCATTAAATAAAGGTTGGCAACCGGAAAGGAATTTGTTTTATACTGGATCAGTACCAAATTGACTATATCACAGCCGAGGGACGTGATTAAAAGCAAAAAGAGTATCCAGGTTTCTGGAAGCCTTGACTTTCGAAGCCAAAAGAAAACCAAAAGAGGAACAAGAACAGAAAAGAAGGAAAGGTGAGCGATGAATGGAAGATTCATTTGCTCGCAAAAGTATGATGAAAATGAATAAGTTGATGGGCTTATTCCAATCTATCGAT
>CAZECP010000129.1:0-8837 GCA_964510765.1 uncultured Ohtaekwangia sp.
ATTACCAACTTCCACTACTTCCACCGCCACCAAAACTTCCGCCACCTCCCAGAAATCCGCCTCCGCCTCCTCCGGAAAAGAAACCACCACCTCCCCAACTACTCCTTGAGCTACTGCCACCTGAGCCACCTTTCATTTCCCATGATTTAGCCATCCGCTTCCCCCATGGGGTTCTGTTGACAATTGCTTTTGCGATAAGAGCTCCGGGAACAAGATAAAAGAGACTATTTGTACCAATAAAGTTTGAGATGTAGCCGCCACCCAGTATGGCAAATATTCCATAAAAGACCCAACTCAGACATCCTTTATTAAAGAACGTTCCGACAGCGAGGAGTATCAACATTAAATAAATAAACCCAAGTATCGGATAGGCAATTATTTTTCCCACAATTCCCAACTCATCATCGTCTGACGCAGGGGTCGAGATCTCATATGCTTTGTATTCGCCTCCGATTGATTTAATAATTCCATCAATTGCGGCAAGCACACCTGCATCGTAGTCTCCTCTGCGGAAGTTGGGTGCTATCTCATTTCGGATAATACGATTGCTTTGTGCATCAGTAAGCACTCCTTCCAATCCTTGGCCCACTTCAATACGCATCTTATGATCGTCCACCGCAATGAGTAAAAGAACTCCGTTGTCTTTGTCTTTTTGTCCCAGCTTCCATTTTTCAACCACACGTATAGAATAATCTTCCAAAACATCACCATCCAATGACTGAACAATCAGGATTGCAATCTGATTGCTGGTTGAATCCTCATAGACTTTTAATTCATTTTCGAGATGGTCAACTGTCTCGGATTTAAGAATATGAGCTTCATCGTGTACCCGCTGACCCCAGAGTTCAGGAATTTCTTTTTGTGCAAAGCATGCAATTGACGAAATAAGAAAAAGGAATAGAGACTGGATGGCAATTTTGAAATAGAAGTTCATTCAAATTCAATTTAATTGAACATTGTAAATTACCAACTTCCACTTGAGCCTCCGCCACCAAAGCTTCCGCCTCCACCCGAAAAGCCTTCACCGCCTGAAGATCCGGAAGATGAACCTCCGCCAAAACCAATACCGGTAAACAAGCTGTCGCTTCCAGACGAACCCGAAGAAGTTTTCTTCTGCTTCTTCTTTTCCTGATAGCGATTGAATTTGTCAAGCGAACTTTCACTTTTTGTATCGCCTCTGAATTCTTTCACAAAGACAACGATCAACGCGACAATACAAATGATGCTGAACAGTACTCCGAAAATAATCCATGCAGCGGTGTTGTCCGAAGCTTCATCAGTCTTGTATTCGCCTTTTATTGCCAGGATGATGCTATCAATAGCGGCAATAACACCTGCATCATAATCTCCTCTTCTAAAATCCGGAGCCATTTCATTTCGAATGATGCGATTGCTTTGTGCATCGGTAAGCGCTCCTTCCAATCCATGGCCTACTTCGATGCGCATTTTATGGTCATCGATCGCGATCAAAAGCAGGATGCCATTGTCTTTTTCTTTTTGCCCAAGCTGCCATTTCTCCGCCACGCGCAAGGAATATTCTTCAATCACGTCACCATCCAATGATTGTACGATAAGAATGGCTATCTGATTGCTAGTCGAGTCTTCAAATGTTTTGAGTTTCTTTTCAAGGAGATCGATGGTCTCAGTTTTCAAAACATGGGCTTCGTCATGCACACGCTGTCCCCAAAGTTCGGGCACTTGTTTCTGCGCATAACTGCAAACGGAAAAGAAAACGAAGAGAAAGAAAGAGAAATGAGGAATTTTAAGTTTTGAATGAAAAAGCATCGTCAACAAAAATCTTTATTTTAAAACATTCAACATTCAACATTCAACATTCAACATTCAACATTCACCATTTTCTTTACCAGCTATCGCTCGATCCACCACCACCAAAACTTCCGCCACCACCAAAGTCAGGGCCATCTCCCCATGATGAATCGGAACCTCTGTTACTGCCCATCATACTTCCCAGCATCGCGGCTGTCCAGTATCCACCCATGCCACCACCACCTCCGCGCCTCCGCGACATAATGATGATAATAATTACGATAAAAATAATAGTAACCCAAGGCGATCTTCCTCCGCGCTTGTTGCGGCCGCGTGGTTCTTTGTTGATGTATTGACCTTTGATTGCCTGAATGATAGCGACTACACCCGCTTTCACACCATTGTCATAATCGCCTTTTCGGAAATAAGGAGCGATTTCGTTCCGGTTAATGCGGCTGGACAGCGCATCGGTCAAAACTCCTTCCAACCCTTGACCGACTTCAATGCGCATTCTCCGATCTTGAATTGCAATGATTAAAATAGCACCGTTGTCATTTTCTTTTGTGCCGAGTTTCCATGCTTCGGCTACGCGAATTCCATAGGCAGCAATGTCTTCTCCTTCCAATGAATTTAATATCAACACACCAATTTGATTGGAGGTTGAATCTCTTTCCGCTTTTAGAATAGCTTCAAGTTCGTATTTGGTTTGAGCAGAGAGAACATTTGCTTCATCGTGCACCCACACGCCTCCGTGCTCAGGAACTTTAAGTTGTGCGAGTGCCGTGATATTTGAAAATAGCAGGCAGCAGGCGGTAAGAAGTAGGCAGTTGAGTATTGACAATGGAGTAACACCAGCCGATTTTCTACTTCCTACTTTTAATTGATATTTGTCCATGAATTTTTTTCAATAAGATCATTCCACCCGTAAATCATCCCGCAGCTCGTTCACATCATCAGGTGTTTTTACGAATCCTTTTTCGAGCAGGATTTCTCCGCAGCGTTTGATGGATTCTGAAATGCCATCCACCACTTTGCCCATGCGAATGTTGTGGGTGATCCCCTGCACGAGTTTGTCCCATTCTTTTTGCTCCACCACTTTGCTGATGCCGCGGTCTGCAATTACAATCACTTCCCTTTCAAAAAAGGAAATAAAAATTAAAATGCCTGTGCGATGGCGAGTGTTAAAAACTTCCTCTTGCAGGAAAGCCGTCTCTGCGCGCTGTCTTGTTGCCCTGTCTAAATGTTGTTGCCCTACAAAAATTCTTTTGATGGCATCAATATATTGAACAACCAATGCGCCAATCAATCCGGCCAAACCAATCGTTAGGAAAATCAACAGCGGATCATAAATCGCCAAAGAGGGCAAATAACGATCGAAAATAATGATGGCAAGGAACACCAGCGAGCTTGCAGTAATGGCCGCACGATAACTGGCGATAGAATAGAATCCGCTCTTCTCCACAAACACCGGCACAATCTCGCCCGAGATTTTGTCTTCGGCCTCTTTTACAGCGTTCTTGATTTTTTCGAGATCAGCAGCGCTGAATCTTTTTTGAAGTGACATAACGTGACTTTTAAATCTAAACTCAAACTTACGGAAATAAATGTTGTTAGCTGCAAGCTACCGGCTTCAAGCTTATTTTGAAATCACAGCTCTTTTACGAAAGACTTGTGTCGAGCCAGAGTTGTCAAACACTTCGAACCAAACAATGTAGTAACCAAATCGAGCATGAGAGCCGTCATCACGATCACCGTCCCATCGGTAATAACCTACATCAGCGAGGGTTTCGTTGTTGGCAACAGTTTTTATGAGTCGGCCTTGTGCATCAAGCACTTTGATGTTGGCAACCATTCCGCTTTGATCGAAACGAAAATTGATTTTTGTAAAATCCATTCCGGGAGTTGATGGAGAAAATATTTCCGGCTGGATCGAAACTGCATTTGGGTTTACGTTTGACTCGGGCCGAGCATTTGAATTCAAATATCCAGGTGTTGCGAATCCAGCCGAAGCATTGGCTGATTTCCAGTTTGAATTTTCGTTTGTTGGTGCGTTGAAAGAAATTCGTTCAAGTGAAACGCCTTCAGAGTCCTTAATAAAGGGAGAATGCATTTTATCTGAGTAAGAAAAGGCATCAATCACTTTTCCTTTATCAGAAGCAATCGCAATAGAACCATCATCATCGGGTAAACTTGGAAGTGTGGCTGCGAATAAATTTTTCTGAACAGCGTTCGGGTATTGGGATGTGAGAGTAGTCGGATCAATTGTAAAAGCAACGTAACTAGATGGCGCAATTACCAAATCATTTTGTTTGATCGTCTTTGAATTAGAGATCGAACCACTTTCAAAATTTGCAAGACTCCAACTTTTGAGATTGATGAATTTGGGCGAGTTATTATAGATCTCAACAAAGTCAACACCACCGGATCGTGGATTAAAAAGTACTTCGTTGATCACCAAATCCAAACTATCTGAATTTTCGGGAAGCGCAAATGAAAGTTTATTGAAATCAATTTGAATCAAATTGCCCGCGCAATCAGTGAGATTTGAAACTTGTATTTGATAAAGCGTTCTCGGCAGAAGTTTTTCGGAAAGATCAAGTCTCATTTGTTTAAGAGAATTGTCAATGAACGATTTCTTTGAAATGGAAACAGACGGATTGGTTTCAAACGTTGCCGCAGAAAAATCTCTCTCCAACTTCTCATCAAAATTCAAAATCAAAACTGAATCAGAAGTAGCAAAAATAGATTCAAGTCTTGGACCAGTAAGGTCAGGTTTGTTTGCGAATACTGAGTTTTGTTTCCCAGGTGTTCCACCGGAAGTATCTTCAGATGAAGTCCAGTTTTCTATTTCTCCACATGTGTTGTTTGGATCGATTATCTCGATCGACCAACCGCCTTCTTGTTTATCTGAATCATGATACCAATCCAATGTGTAAGCAATTGAGTCAACCGTTTGTCCATTGTATTTTAAGGTAAGATTGTCGCCTGAGTTATTTAGAGTAGGAAAATTTGAAACCCCAATCACATTTCCTGAAAACAGACTCGCATTGGTAGATGATGTAACAATCCAATACTGATTCGGAAACAGAATTTGTGAAGCAAACGTTGCTTTGGATGTGCCATCGGAAAACATCAAACCACTAAGTTCAATTGGATTTGTGCTTCGATTCAAAATCTCAATATACTCTGCATTTGGCAACCCAATCTGCGGACTTGGGTCGGCAAAAATTTCGGTGAGAATAATGTCTTTATAATTTACAGGCAGCGGCTGAAAAAAGAAAAATGGAAATGAAGCAGTGGCCATCGCATTTGCCGACAAATCCTGAACATTGGAAACGCTCAATTGATTTTGAATTCCGTTTTGAAAGTTGCCAGCAAAAGTGAGCATCACAGTTTTTGAATCATTTTGTAGAACGGCAGACGAAGGATTGCCAAGATTATTGTTGACTGAATAATTAAGTACATTTTGTGAAGAGGTCACATCAATTGATTCAGAAAATAAAACGGACAATGAATTGGATGACGACACGCTCACCGATGTAACACTTGGCGGTGTGGTGTCCGGCTGAATGGATGAACTTGCTGAAAAGTCATCATAGAAAAATTTGGTGGCATTACTCACCGTGTAAACGCAAAATATTCCAAAAAAACTGGAAGAAGTAAAAGTTGCATCTGTGCCAGTTGCTTCCAGCGCGAAATTTGTTCCAGCTGCGTGATCAACATATAAACTCCAAACGCCATTATTGTCGCGAGTTACTTTGAAACGCAGCGCGAAGGAAGTGGCGATAGTTGCATTCGTTCCTCGACAAACTGAGGTTGAAATAGTACCAACCTGTTTAAATAATTCAACTGCATCATTACTCAAGGCTTCACCAAATTGCAGGTAGTATCCATTCAATGGTTGCGTGAGATCGGCCTGATCACTCACAAGATAAACCCTTCCATAATTGCTACCCGAAGGAGAAAAGCTTTGCTTCACATATCCTTGCCATTCATAATTGTCGAGCGAAGAGGTAGAGAAAGCAGTTGACAAATAAGAAGTACCAGCGGCTAGGTTGTTCAGTTGAAGTTGCTTGGAAGTATTCACGATGAATTGTGATGAGGAACCTGTCCACGCAGGAGACGAAGTAAAATCTCCATCACCGAAATCGTCTGCGACCTGTGAATAACAAACACTTGTTATGAGCAGTGAAAAAATTATTACTCTGATTTTCATCATGGCTATTGTAATATAGTAATTTTGCCACTCATCAAATTTTTAACTTAAAATGAACATCGCAGTAGTAGGAGCAACCGGCCTGGTTGGCCAGGAGATGCTGAAGGTTCTCGAGGAGAGAAACATTGAGTTTGACGAATTGTATTTAGTGGCTTCCGCCAAATCGGTGGGACAAAAGATAAAATTTAAGGGTAAGGAATACACGATCAAAAGCATGGAGGAAACTTGTGAACTTGCTCCAGACATCGCGATTTTTTCTGCCGGTGGAAATACTTCATTGGAGTGGGCACCCAAGTTTGCTGAGAAAGGAACGGTCGTGATCGACAACTCTTCCGCGTGGAGAATGGACGCAACCAAAAAGTTGATTGTTCCTGAAATCAATGGGAAAGAATTGACTGAAAATGATTTGATTATTGCCAATCCAAATTGCTCGACCATTCAAATGGTGTTGGCATTGGCTCCACTTCATGACAAGTATAAAATCAAGCGCATTGTGGTGAGCACTTATCAGTCCGTAACAGGAACCGGCAAAGATGCCGTGCAACAAATGATGGAAGAGCGTGCGGGCAAAAAAGATGGCATCAAAGTTTATCCGCACAAAATTGATATGAACGCGTTGCCGCACATCGATTCATTCCTTGACAATGGCTACACGAAAGAAGAAATGAAGATGGTCAATGAAACTAGAAAAATTCTTGGAGATCAAACCATCGGAGTTACTTCAACCACGGTTCGTATTCCAACAATTGGCGGACACTCAGAAGCGGTGAATGTTGAGTTCGAAAAGGAATTTGATTTGAAAGACGTTCGCGAAATTCTTGAGAACACAGCTGGCGTGATCGTGCAAGATGATGTGAAGAACAATGTCTATCCGATGCCGATTAATTCCCACGGTCGTGATGAAGTTTTTGTTGGACGCTTGCGCAGAGATGAATCGCAGCCAAAGACATTGAACATGTGGATCGTGAGCGACAATCTTCGCAAAGGTGCTGCCACCAATGCAGTTCAGATTGCTGAGTTCTTAATGGAGAGAAGTCTGGTTTCGTAAAAACTAAAATAAATTTCTTTAAAAGCCGTCTAACACCAAGACGGCTTTTGTTTTTTCACGAGCACGTCTCTGAACTCAGGTTTCAAACTTTTATTAACTTCGCGCAAACAAACGCATAAAATCATTATGGGAAATTTTAAAAAGTTCATTCCGTGGATTGTAATTGGTCTTGCTGTTCTTTGGGGAATTAGCAAATACAACGGAATTGCAGGTAAAGATCAAGTGGTGAAAAGAGCTTGGGGTGATGTAGAATCAGATTACCAGCGAAGAATGGATTTGATTCCAAATCTTGTCAATACAGTAAAGGGTTATGCAAATTTTGAAAAAGAAACTTTAACCCAAGTGATTCAGGCGCGCGCGAGCGCAACGCAGGTAAAAATCGATCCGACCAATTTAACACCAGAAGCACTGCAGCAATTTCAATCAGCTCAAGGTGGATTGAGCCAGGCGCTCGGTCGCTTGATGGTGGTTGCCGAACAATATCCCGATCTGAAGGCAAATCAAAACTTCCTCGATCTTCAGGCTCAGTTGGAAGGAACAGAAAATCGAATCAACGTTTCTCGTAAGCGTTTCAATGAAGCTGTTCAAGATTACAATGTAGCTATCGTTGGATTCCCTGGAAATCTAATAGCAATGATTGGAGGATTTAAAGAAAAAGGATTCTTCAAAGCTGCGGAGGGCGCTGACAAAGCACCTGAAGTTAAATTCTAAAACTCAACCGAATTGAAAAAACCCGGTGATGAGCCGGGTTTTTTGTTTGTATTCTTTTGAAGCACACAGGATAATAGAAACAGAAGTAATACTATATAATAATTTTCTATGAGTCTTGTGTTTCTATGTGTTCAGATTTTATTCACTCCGCAATGAATTTACTGGATTGGCATGAGCTGCGCGGAGTGCTTGTGTGCTCACGATCACCAAAGCAAACAGCAATGCGATCAATCCTGTAATTGGAAAAACCCACCAAACCACTTCCGTACGAATGGTGTAGCGCTCCAGATATTTGTTCAGCAACCACCAGGCAATTGGTGCTGAGACAAGAAACGAAATCAACACTAACCTCGAAAAATCCTTAGATATCAGACTCACCAACCCTGGAACCGATGCACCCAGCACTTTTCGTATCCCGATTTCTTTTGTGCGCTGCTCCGCAGTGAATGCCGCGAGACCAAACAGACCAAGGCCAGTAATGATGATGGTAAGTGTTGCAAAAATATTGGCGAGCTTGCTTGTGAGATTTATAGTTGTGAATTTTTTCTGAAATTCCTGGTCGGCAAATTTGTAAGTGAAAGGATACGCAGGCGAATATTTTTCAAAGATCGACTTCACAGTATTGATTGAGGCTTGTAGATCTTTTGTCTTCTTCAAACGAATGGTGACAGAGCCTCCCCAATCATCGAGCACCATAAACATTGGTTTCACCGGATCGTAAGGTGAACCCATCAACACATCATCAACCACACCAATTAGTTTTCTTTTCTTTTCCCAAAGGTCAAGCTCCGTTCCAATGATCGGTTCTTTCAAATTCATCAAAGCCAAGCCTGCTTTGTTAATGACGATGGCGGAGGTATCGCTTTTAAAGTCTTCAGAAAAATCGCGGCCATCAAGAAGTTTGATGCCCATCGTTTTTGTGTAATCGTATTCAGTAACGATGGTGGTGAAGATCACCCTCAAGTCTTCAGGCTTGCCGGGCCATCCCAAAAAATTGTTGCTGTTGATGTCAGTGATTTGGCTGTTTGCACGAGTTACCGATTCTACCACTCCTGAATTCAGTAATTCGAGTTTGATCGGTTTGTAATTTTTCTT
>CAZECP010000130.1:0-8550 GCA_964510765.1 uncultured Ohtaekwangia sp.
AACCGACTACTATTCCTAAATACAGTATGCCAAGTATCCTAAACATTTGCATCTTTTGGAAGAAAAAAAAACAAAATGAAAAAACAGATCACCGTTCGATTATTGCGCCATGCTACGTTGGTTCTTGAAATCAATGGTAAGAAAATTTTGATTGACCCGATGCTGTCGCCAAAGGATGCGCTTGATCCTGTGAAAAATTGTGGCAATGAAATCCGCATTCCGATGGTGGAGTTGCCAACCAGCAGCGATGAGCTAACGAAACTACTCAATGAAGTGCACGCGGTTGTGATAACACACATTCACAGAGACCATTGGGATGTGGCCGCACAAAATCTGATCGATAAAAGCAAATTGCTTTTTTGTCAGCCGGGTGATGAAGCAAAGATCAAGGAGCAAGGATTCAAAAATGTTCAGGTGATTGAATCATCTACTCAATGGGAAGGTATCACTATTCACCGCACATCAGGAAGGCATGGGACAGGAGAGATTGGAAAATTGATGGGCCAGGTTTCGGGATTTGTTTTTACCTACGAAGATGAATCGATCTACATTGCTGGTGATACTATTTGGTGCAAAGAAGTTGAAGAATCATTGAACATGCACAAGCCAAAGACAATTGTCTTGAATGCCGGAGGTGCAAAGTTTCTTACGGGCGATCCCATCACGATGACACCCGGAGACATTTTGAAAGTACATGAGCACGCACCCGCAGCAAAAATCATTGCCGTCCACATGGACGCAGTGAATCATTGCTTCATCAAGCGAACGGATCTTTCTGATTTCCTTTCCGCCAAAGGAATGTCGAAGAATGTATTGATCCCCAAAGATGGTGAGGAAGTGAACCTTTAGATGAATTGAACCACAAAGGACACAAAATTGCACAAAGAGTTTCTTAGTGAACCTCAGTGCTCTTAGTGCCTTTGTGGTTCAACAAGTACGAAAATCTATTTATGGATTTGTTTGGAAATACAATTGATCGAAACCAAAACCTGCTGCCGGAAGATGGTATTGTAAATTATCATGGCAAGGTCTTTACCATCACTGAAGCCAATTCCTATCTCGAGAAATTGCTGAACCGCATTGAGTGGCGCAATGATGAGGCGGTTATCTATGGCAAGAAGATCATCACCAAAAGAAAAGTAGCCTGGTATGGCGACAGGCGTTTTGAATACACGTACTCCAACATCCCGAAGCAAGCCTTGCCCTGGACGAAGGAATTGTTGGAGTTAAAGGCAGTGACTGAAAAAGAATCGGGCGAGACATTTAATTCGTGTTTGCTCAATCTGTATCACACCGGTGAGGAAGGAATGGCCTGGCACAGCGATGCGGAGATCGATCTGAAGAAAGACGGAGCGATCGGGTCGCTAAGCTTTGGCGCAGAAAGAAAGTTTGCCTTCAAACACAAACGTACCGATGAAAAAGTAGAACTGCTGCTGGAGCATGGAAGTTTACTGATCATGAAAGGTACCACCCAAGCGCATTGGCTGCACCGACTGCCTCCTACCAAACGCATCCTAAAGCCACGAGTAAACCTCACGTTCAGAACGATTGTTAAGTAACCGCGACATCAATTAGGTGACCGTAATCATTTCTTTTCATCTCCACACCTGACCAGTTTTATTTTTTTATCAACTGAATCATTTTATTTTTATGATCTAGGTTGGTAAAAAATGGCAAACGAACCACTCAGCAAAAAGGCAATTTGGACCAGCATCTTCCGGCTGATTGTTCCTCAGAAAAAGGTATTTCTGTTGGTGGTGCTTATCAGCATTCTGAGCACGGGGGTGAGCCTGATCGAACCATTGATCTACCGCGAAGCCATTAACGACATCGCAGGTTTGTTTGTAAGGCAGGCGCGCGTAGAGACGGAAGAGAAATTTGGTGTGGAGGAAGAAGACGACCCGATCAGTTCATTCATCAGCAAGCGATTTTCTTCTGAACCGGATTCACTTGTCGATTCAACGAATGTTGCCTACGATACCGTGGTGGTTGATAGTATCTCGGTTGACCCGAAGGCAGGCATCGTTCATTCAAAAATAAAGAAGCCACATAAAAGAAACAGAGTGGCAGGCCGTACTCCGAAGCAAGCGGTGAACACGTTGATGTGGGCCACAGGGTTGCTCTTTGTGGTGAGCGTGATCGGTTATGGCTTCAGATATCTCGGAGACAATTTGAACGTGAAGCTCGCGTGTGGCATCGAGCAGGGCTTCATTCAAAAAACATTTGGTCATGTGCTGCGGTTGCCGTTGGGTTTTTTCGGAAAGCGATCGAGTGGTGCACTGTCTAAACAAATCAACCAGCAAGAAGAAGTGTCGGGTATTGTAAATGGTTTTTCGCAGCAGATACTTCCCGAGATTATCAGTTTGTCTGGCATATTGGCGATTATGTTTTGGCAGAACGTGACGCTCACGCTCATCTCACTTGCGATTATTCCTTTTTATTTATTAATCGCGTGGCGCTCGGCTATTAAGCTGGAATCGGGACTGGCCTCTTACTATGAGCGATGGGAAGAAGTATCCGCCCGAATCCAGGATGCCTTGAGTGGAATTAAAACAGTAAAACTTTCCGGAGCCGAAATGCGCGAGGTGATGCGCTTCACCTCTTCCGCCAATGGCGCTTATTCTGATTATGTGAAGCGCGCGAAGCTGGCACACAAATATATTTTCTGGGAGTCGGCACTCACGCGCGTGTCGAGCACGTTGGTGTTGGGCTACGGTGGTTATCTCACGTTGGAGCATCAGCTCACGCCTGGTGATGTGGTGATGTTTGTGGCTTATCTCGATCGCCTGTACGATCCGCTCGATGCCCTTTCAAGTTTGTGGGTGGAGTTACAACAAAATGTAGTGTCCATCACACGCGCATTCAAATTGGTGGACAATAATGTGGAAGAGCAGAAAGGCCAGGAGCTGAAAATAAAGCGTGGCCAAGTTGAATTCAAAAACATTCACTTCAGTTACGTGCCGGAGCGGGAAATTTTGAAGGGCATGACTTTCTCTGTTGAGCCTGGAAAAGTGACGGCAATTGTAGGCGGGTCGGGCTCTGGCAAAACTACCGCAGTTGATCTGATCATGAAGTTGTATTCACCCAACAGCGGGGAAATTCTGATTGATGGAATGAACATTCAGGATTGCGATGCTTCTTCCGTGCGTGCGCAGATTGGAATTGTGAATGCAGACGGCTCTATCTTCCGCGGCACGCTTGCCGACAACATCCGCTACAAACGACCGGACGCCACGGACGATGAAGTGCGCGCGGCCGCGATTGCTGCCGGCATGGAAGGAACACTGCAGCGTTTTCCTGACGGCTTGCAAACAATGGTAGGTGAAAGCGGAATGGGGTTATCGGTGGGAGAGCGACAGCGTGTGCAGATTGCGCGCGTGCTTGTATCGCAACCAAAAATATTGGTGCTGGATGAAGCCACGGCCAACCTTGACTTTGCCACCGAAGCAGAGGTGAAGAAGACCGTAAGTGAAATCAAAAAAGAAAATACCGTTATCATCATAGCACATCGCTATACCATGGTGCGCGATGCCGACCACGTGCTGGTGTTTGGCGGTGGCGTGGTGATGGAGCAAGGAACTCCGCAAGAGCTGATTGAAAAAGGCGGATGGTTTTATAAATTTGCAAACTCAGCCGAAGGCCGGGAAGAGCCACAAACAAACCAGGGGGAGACGGAAGCAGAGAGCAGCGAAGAAGAAGAGGACGATTCGGACGAAACTGAAAACTGATGGAAGCAGAGAAAAAAAAGCCGGACTGGATTCAAAAGCTTTATCCCTTTTTGGTGAGCCTGAGCACAGCTACGGTCATGTTGCTGGCGTTTTTTATTCCATCCGTGCAAGACCAGTGGGACCGGCATCAATCGCGAAATGTAATTCAGGAGTATGTGGAGCTGGGTGATCACCTCTTTGAACAAGAGCATTACCAAATGGCGGAAGAGGCGTACACCAAAGCTTTTGAATTTTCTGAATCGAAGCGGCTTGATATTGAAGTGAAGCGATTGAATGCGCGCGTAAACCGGGTGCATGACGATCCGTCTTTCATTGGCCAACTGCCGGAAGATTTGAAAGAAATTGATTTTCGTTTTTTGCTGCACTTCCAGGAAGGTAAGCACAATGAACACAGCCGCGCTTATACATTAAATTGCTACGGCATGTTTTTATCCAACAAAGGCCGCTTGCAGGAAGCTGCCGATGCGTTTGAAGAAGCTATCAAACTTCATCCGAAGGAACCGATCACTTTTGTAAATAAAGGCAACTTGTTTTTGCAACAGAGCAAGCGCGAGGAAGCGGAGAAGATGTATCGCCATGCCATAGAGCTGGACTCGCTGAACGTGTATGCACACTACAACCTGGCCTTGCTTCTTTCCGAATCGGGCCGCCAGCAGGAAGCCGACCGCGAGATGCAAAAAGCTGACGCACTGGATCAGGAGCTGCCAAAGCAGGAGTAGCATTGCAGCAGAAGTTTGCCATTTTTTTTAATCCACGCATCACTTCCCTTTTTGGATACACCCTATTTTGAAATAAAATCGTAGCAAAGTACCTTTAAACAGCGCTGCAGCGAATTAGAGCGGTATATGCCATAACATTCATATACCGAGACGTTGGCGGTAATTTTTCTGGACAGATGAGAGACTACAAAAAAATGTTGACCATTTTGACTCTTGCCCTGCTATTAGCTTGTGGACAAAGGGGACAGGAAACATCAACAGGGACAACGACTGACGACATCGACACAACAATTGTTCTAGTTAATTACAAGTCAGCCGACAGAATCACAATAGCAAAAGGAATTCAGAACATTAATAAATGCAATCCAAAGATTATCGGTATCAACGCACTATTTATTGAGAGTCGAGAAGCGAAAGGGGACTCTTTGCTGGCTCAGGCAATACGAGAGAAAAAGAATGTCATTTTAGCATCGAATGGGAATTTTGAACGAGTTCACTACACTACCGACTCATTGACAAATTCAAATCCAATTTTTGCAAAAGGTAGTCTAGCAGAAGGTCTCGTTCATTATGGATTCAAAAATAACTCGGTAACGTCTCATTTACCTTACCGGTCTGTCGCTGACAATATGGTGTGGAGTTACCCAATTACCATCGCGAGCTATTATAATGTGGATTTAGCGACAGGGTTTATGCACAACTTTACTGGTGACACGTACTACAAAATTCAATTCCATAAAAATCTGAATCAGTTTAAGGTAATTGACATTGATAAATTGGACCAGGCGACATGTGACGACCTAGAAGGAAAAATAGTTCTAATGGGTTATCTCGGGCCGACTAATGAAGACGTATTTAACGTTGACTCGAACGACTTTGAAAAAATGTACAGCACAGTTATTACAGCTAACATTATATTAAATCTATTGACTGGTGACCCAATTGTAAAGGACGAAGAAGAAGTGGAGCAGGAAAAACTACCGCCAACAATAGCTAAATGCAATGGCGGGGTTTTGTGTAAAGAGAAATTGCTAGCTTCGTTTTAACGTTTGGTCACGGTGGATAGGGCGCAACTGGTCGGCCTTGGCATTCCGCTTCGCTTCATTGCCAAGTCCTCCTAAACCCATGCACTCATGTTGTGGGCTATTTTAGGACAACAGCAAATGAATAGATAATAAATAATTAAATGGGGATATTTGACAAACTATTTGGTGGCAAAAAGAAGGACGACCATGTACCGATGCCAACTCGTAATCTGAACTTTCAGTTTACCCCGACACCTGATAATGGATTAAAATTTGCAGAGCAATTTATTAGTGCAGTAAAAACGAATGAAAATATTGACTTAGACTTTTCAGTAGAGACTTTAAAGTTTACAGATAAATTTTTACAACGTTTTAGAGACGAAGGACTAACGGTAAACGATTTTGCAGAGACTATTTTTGTTGCAGGTTGTTATGTTGGACAAGTTATGGTTCAAAATATTGGTGGGGAATGGATTAAGCAAGAAGATGCAAATCTCCCAAGTGGAGTGTCAATGATGCCAATTGTAATTAAATTGCCCAACGGTACTATTACAGACCCGATTTCAAAATCATTTAAGAGATTTTATAACGGAGAGGTAGATAGTATTTCATATTTCTATCACGTATTTACGACTGATAAAAAATGATATCAATAAAAACAGCACATAACACATGGTATAGTGTATGCAGGTTTCATCGGTTTTCGAGCGTTTGTTACTCGTAAAAAACGGTTAGGTGTAAACTGATAGAAAACGCTTCGTATGCCGCACGGCACCATATCAAAAAACGTCACCAGCAAACCATAAATGATTCCACAGGCAGTTTGCACATTAGCACCTAATATTTTTTTAAAGAGATAATCAGAACGATAGTAATAACTTGCGCTATGAATATTTTCAGAAACATACTGTCAGTAGTTGTGGGATACGCAACTTTTGTAATCAGCGCGGTACTTCTGTTTCAATTATCAGGAATTAACCCGCATGCTGACCCATCCATTGTATTTATTGGGTTCACAGTTTCTTACGGAATACTCTTTTCTTTCGTGGGTGGCCTTGTTACACAACTAATTTCAAGAACTAATCAATTGACGATGAATTATATTCTGGCCGGAATCATGGCGGGCTTTGCAGCCTTCTCAATGGTTAAGTCAGCCGGAAATCATTATTCACAAATAGCTGCCATATTTCTGTTTGCCCCTTCATCCATAATCGGTGGATTAATTTATTTAAAGAAAATCAAGAAAGTAAGGTGATCTCTTCCTGGCTGAGCCTCACCTCCGTCTTCGCGGCTGTTTGAGTGATCATCCCTTTTTACAGCATCGCCCATCCTATTTTCAGGAATTGCCAACCGGCATCGATCATCAAAATAGCTGCTGATAAATCAGGTTTTGTATTCAACAAATTCGGATGAAAACTACACCGCTATGAAAATCGCCTGATTTTTTCCCCTTTTCTCCTTACCAGTTATTGGCCAAAACCGACCAGATACTAGGTGAAACCCGCCAGATTCTAAGTCGTGTTGATTTTCGTTGCACGGGGCAGGGCGGTCTGCTATGTTAAGGCACTTCAAACGCAAATCCGTGAAATTGTTTTTAACTGCCAATGAGTTTTTTTCTTCTCCGCTTTTGAGGGAGAAAAAGGCGCGCGCGTTTTATGCGACAGCACGCACCGGTTTTAAAATTTTTCATCATGGCTGGCCTGCAGGCGAAAGAAGTTGTGCTGTTGTAAAATTTGTTTTTCCAGCGGGTGAAATTTCTTTACCGCTTCCATCATGGCAGTTGCAACAGGCCAACCTTGTTTCTGCATTTGGCAAAAACACTTTAGCAATGGGTAAAAGTATTCTACCAACCGGCAAAAATATTCTGCGAATAGGTAAAGTGATTTTAGCAATTGGAAAAAGTATTCTGCCAACCGGCAAATCGTTTTTACCAACCGGCAAAATCAGGTTGGCAACAGGTAATGGTATTTTACCAACCCGCAAAATTGGTTTAGCACCTGCTAAATCATTTTTACCAACCGGCAAAACCATTTTACCAACCGGCAAAATCATTTTTACAACTGGTAAAATGATTTTTACAACCCGAAAACCCTCAAAATGCGCTGAAAAAGCCATTTCTACTTTTTTTCACTTTTATAAACCAATTAAACAAACAAACTATGGCACTATTGATTGAAAAGAACGATGCTGCATTTGCTGCGCAACTGAAAAACTTCGCTAACAAATTGCCCGCTTACCAGGCCGCCCTGGGGGCAACGGCTGCCGAAGTAGCGAGCTCGAAGACCGACTCGCTGGCAATGGACTATGTGATCACCAACCAGGTGACCACGCAGACGTATGCCATCACCTATACGGCCCTCAAACAACTGCTGCGCAAGGGAGGCGAAGCTACGCTGGGGCCCTTGCCCGTGATGCCGGCCTTTGCAGCGGCTCCTCCTATGCCGCTGCCCAATATAGAGCAGCGCTTTCGCAACCTCATACAGCGCTTAAGCCGCAGCAACGGCTACACCAAAGCCATAGGTGAAGACCTGGGCATAGAAGCACCCGATGCTGCCACCAGCAAAGCGAGCCTGAATGCAGGCAAGCCTGCGTTCTTTATAGAGCTGAGCAGCGGTGGCCACCCCAACCTGCGGTGGACGAAAGGAAAATACGATGGCGTGGAGATATGGAAAGACAGCGGCAGCGGCTTTGTGAAACTGGACCGCGACATGCGCCCCGATTTCATAGACAAGACCGACCTGCCTGCCAGCGGCACCGCAGCCGTGTGGCGCTACAAGATGATCTACCTGAAAGACGATGAGCAGATAGGCAACTGGAGCGATGTGGTGAACGTGACCGTGCATGGCGAAGTATAAAATGTGCACACAGGAATGCGGCAGGTGCCGCATTCTTTTTTATGTTTTGTTTTTGTGAAATGGAATGAATAAAATTGATAGATGAACAGCTCAAAAACAGGATTAAGTAACAACCACAACGGATGGCGAAGCGCGGGTAAAAGAGAAATACCCGCAACTGAGTTGCGCATATTTCCTGATTTTGGGCGGGTATGCGCAACGGAGTTGCGCATACTATAATGTT
>CAZECP010000131.1:0-8359 GCA_964510765.1 uncultured Ohtaekwangia sp.
GTCATGTTCAGCACATCGGCAATGTTTTTTCCTTTGTGCTCTACTTCTAAAACTTCCTGTTTGAATCTTTTGCCATGGCAACTTTCGCACGTGAGAAAAATATCGGCCATGAATTGCATCTCTACTTTTATTTCGCCTTCACCTTCACAGGTTTCGCAGCGGCCGCCTTCCACGTTGAAAGAAAAATGGGAAGGCTTGTACCCGCGCTGTTGCGAAAGCGGTTGATCGGCATACAGGTTCCGGATGGCATCGTACGCTTTCACATAACTGATCGGATTAGAGCGCGAAGATTTTCCAATCGGGTTCTGATCCACAAACTCGATGTGATTGATTTTAGAAACATCTCCTGTAAGCTGATCGTACTTTCCGGGAGTGTCGCCAATAATTCCGCACATGCGGCCAACGGCAGGATACAAAATCTTTTTTATCAGAGTCGATTTGCCTGAACCACTCACACCGGTAACGACTGTGAACACGCCCAGAGGAAAAGTTACTTTCAGATTTTTCAGATTGTTTTCACGCGCGCCTGTGACGGTAACAGAATCTTTCCATTTCCTGCGCACACCAGGAACCACAATTTTCTCCTTTCCGGAAAGGTAATCGGTGGTGTGGGATTGAACTTTTCCGTTGATATCTTTTACCGTTCCTTGAAAGACGAGCTTGCCTCCATGTTGTCCAGCATCAGGGCCGATGTCGATGATTTGATCGGCAGCCCGCATAATTTCTTCTTCATGCTCTACGACTATCAGCGTGTTCCCAAGATCGCGCAACGACTTTAATACCTCCACCATTTTTTCTGTGTCGCGCGGGTGAAGGCCGATGCTCGGCTCATCAAGAATATACATAGAGCCAACTAGTGCACTGCCGAGCGAGGTAGCGAGTTTGATGCGCTGAAATTCTCCACCCGACAAAGTTGCTGTTACACGATTTAAAGTTAAATAGCCAAGACCTACTTTTACCATGTAGGAAAGCCGTGATTTGATTTCGGTGAGAATACGTTCTGAAACTTTTTGGTCGTAATTGGGCAGCTTCAGATTTTCAAAGAATACCAAAACCTCTTCGATCGGCATGAGCACCAGGTCCGTGATGGAAGTATCTGCAATCTTCACATAGGATGCATCTTTGCGAAGTTTCGTCCCGCGGCAATCGGGACAAGTGGTCCTTCCGCGAAAGCGCGATAACATGACCCGGTATTGGATCTTGTGAAGTTTACTTTCCAGGTATTTGAAGAAATCATTCAGTCCATCAAAATACTCATTGCCCGTCCATAGCAACTCGCGCTGCTTCTGCGTGAGTTCAGCATACGGTCGATGAATCGGAAAGTCAAACTTTATTCCGTTCTTGAGCAACGGCTTCAGCCACTCGCTCATCACTTCACCTTTCCATGGAGCGATGGCATTCTCATACACCGACAAACTTTTGTCAGGAATGACAAGATCTTCATCAATTCCTAAAATCTTTCCAAAACCTTCACAAGTTTGGCAAGCTCCATAAGGATTGTTGAAGCTGAAGAAATTCACCGAAGGTTCAGTGAAGATGATTCCATCCAATTCAAAACGGTCAGAGAAATTTTTTTTATGGCCACCTTCCACATAGACAAAACAATCGCCATGTCCTTCGAAGAAGGCGGTTTGTACAGAATCGGAAAGACGAAAAGTTAAGTCTTCATCCGAAGGATTTACTGCAGCACGGTCAATCAGGATTTCAACGTCACCTAAATCTTTTTCCGCAGGTTTGGATTTTTTCTTTGCAGGCTTCTTGCCTTCTTCGGTTGGCTGAGTTGGTGAAAGAAATTCTTCGATGAACTTCATCTCGCCATTCACCAACACCCTTGCAAAACCCTTGCTCAGCAAAAGATTCAATTCGTCAATTAACTTTCTTCCTTTCTGGATTTTTAAAGGACAGGCAATTTGAATTCTCGTTCCTTCCGGCTGTTTATTTATAAAATCAACAACATCTGTAACCGAATCGCGCTTCACCTCTTGTCCACTCACAGGTGAGTAGGTTTTGCCGATCCGTGCGAAAAGCAATTTCAGATAGTCATAGATCTCGGTCGTAGTTCCAACGGTCGAACGTGGGTTGCGTGTGTTTACCTTTTGTTCGATGGCAATCGCTGGCGAAACTCCACGGATGTAATCCACTTCGGGTTTTTCCATTCGTCCCAAAAACTGACGCGCATACGAACTTAAACTTTCCACATACATGCGCTGACCTTCAGCAAAAAGTGTATCGAATGCAAGCGAAGATTTTCCGGAACCGGAAAGTCCGGTGATGACAACCATTTTATTGCGTGGAATAGCCACACTTAGGTTTTTCAGGTTGTTGACCCGCGCGCGTTTGATGATGATGTATTCTTTCGGATCGAGATCGTCAAGGTGATTATCGGCAGTAGAGATTTCAGTCATGGATTACAAAAGTATAAACAAACGGATCAGGAAAAATCAGGAATTAAAATTCTTAACACTTGTACGAAAGTTCTTTCGCTGCGCAGCCGCTTTCCTTATATTCAACACCAAATTCAAAATACATGAAACACGCTTTCCTTATTTTATGTTTCTTTTTTTCGATCAATACTTATGCTCAATCAAAGAAGCCTGCAACTAATCCAACCACAACGGTGGATGATTTTGCCTCGCATTTTGAGGCGCTCAAATATCGAAACATCGGGCCGGCTCGCGGAGGGCGATCTACCGCTGTGGCGGGAATTCCATCCAAACCCTTCACTTTCTTTTTGGGATCAACCGGTGGAGGCGTGTGGCGCACAGACGATGGAGGCACCACCTGGAATAATATCACCGATGGACAAATTCCGGTCGGATCAATTGGATCAATTCGTGTTTCATTGTCTGACCCGAATGTAATTTATGTTGGCACCGGCTCCGCGGATCCGCGCGGAAATGTTTCTCCCGGCAAGGGAATGTTCAAATCCACAGACGGTGGAAAAACGTGGACGGCTGCAGGCCTGTCATCGTACGGCCAAATCGGCCAAATAGAAATTCATCCGCAAAACCCGGATGTTGTTTTTGCCGCAGTGCTTGGAAATGTTTTTGGTGCAAGTCCGGAGCGTGGTGTTTTCAGAACAAAAGATGGCGGCAAGACCTGGGAAAAAGTCTTGTATGTGAATGATAAAACTGGCGCCATGGATTTGGTGATGGATCCTAACAATCCTCGAATTCTTTTTGCAACTTTTTGGACAATGCAACGCTTACCTTGGACGATCATCGATGGAAGTGCAGATGGTGGCGTGTGGCAATCAAAAGATGGGGGTGATACATGGAAAAAAGTAGAAGGAGGTTTGCCAACGGGTGTGCTTGGAAAAATTGGCGTAGCCGTTTCCCCTGCTAACTCAGATCGTGTGTGGGTGCTGCTCGAAGCACAGGAAGAAACGAAAGGCGGCCTCTACCGATCGGATGATGGTGGTAAAACCTTCGCGCGTATTAATGCGGATCGTGAGTTGCGAACGCGCCATTGGTATTACACACACGTTTTTGCTGATCCCAAAAACGCAGACAAGGTGTATATCAACAACGTGAACTTCTGGAAGTCAACAGATGGTGGTGATCATTTTAGTTCTATCCACGTACTTCATGGAGATAATCATGATTTATGGATCAACCCAAACAATACGGATATTTTCATTCACAGCAATGATGGTGGCGCGCATGTAACGTACAATGGCGGCCAAACCTGGTCATCACTTTTTAATCAGCCCACATCTGAATTTTATCGCGTAGAAGTTGACAACTCATTTCCTTACAGAGTTTACGGCTGCCAGCAAGACAACTCTTCCATTTCGGTAACGAGCGCTCCGCGTGGAGGAAGTTCGTACATGATGGATTGGATTACCTGGGGAGGTGAGAGCGGCTATGTAGCGGTGGATCCACGCAATTCAAATATCATTTATTCTGGAAATTATACGGGCGTGATTGAGCGCTACGATGTTTCGCGCGGCCACACCCGAACGATCACACACTATCCACAATTGCACGATGGTTTGCCGCTTTATAAAGTGAAGTACCGCTATCAGTGGAATGCACCCATTCGGATTTCTTCAACGAACCCTGATGTGCTTTATCATTGCTCGCAATTTGTTCACAAAACAACGGATGGTGGCCAGACCTGGCAGGTGATCAGCCCGGATCTTACTTTAAATCGGAAAGAACAACAAGAACTACCAGGGGGACCTGTGCAACACGATTACACAGGCGTAGAAAACTTCAATACCATTTTTGCTTTTGAAGAATCGAAGTTAGAGCCGAATGTTTTATGGGCCGGCTCAGATGATGGATTGGTTCACGTCAGCATGGATGCAGGCAAAAACTGGAAAAATGTAACGCCAACTGGCATTCCAAAATATGCTACCGTAAACACCATTGATATTTCAACATTCAAAAAAGGGAAAGCGTATGTGACGGTTCAGAATTACCGGCAGAATGATTTTAAACCCTATGTTTTCAAAACGGAAGATTACGGAGCAACTTGGAGCGTGATCACTAATGGAATTCCGGTCGATCACTTCACGCGTGTTGTTCGAGAAGATCCGAATCGCGAAGGGTTGTTGTATGCAGGAACAGAATTCGGAATGTTTGTTTCAACCGATGATGGAAAAAGCTGGAAAGCATTTCAATTGAACTTACCACGCGTTCCAATCACGGACCTGTTGATTAAGAACAAAGACTTGGTGATCGCTACGCAAGGAAGGTCGTTCTGGATTTTGGATGACCTCACTGCATTGCATCAGTGGAAAGACAATTCGGAAGCCATTTCATTATTTGCGCCACGCACGGCTTATCGCACACAGCTCGGAGGATTTCATGGAAAAGGGGCACCAACTCCTGCGCCCAATGGAGCGGGTATTCATTTTTATTTCAAAGACAAACCGGATTCAGCGAAAGCCGTGAAGATTGAAATTCTCGACTCAAAAAATTTAGTTCATCGCGTGTTCAGCACCAAGGCAGATGAAAAGAAAAAAGAAACGAAACTCACCGTAAGCAATGGAATGAATAAGTTGATGTGGGATTTGTCTTTCAAAGCACCGGATATAACGGAAGGAACTTTTCTTGCCTATGGCTACAAGGAAGGTCCGCTTGCGCCAACCGGAAATTATTCGGTTCGATTGACATATGGAGATAAAATTTTAAACCAGGTATTCAAGGTTGATAAGGATCCGCGCTGGACAGCCACAGATGCTGATTTGCAAGCGCAATATGACTTGGCAAAACAAGCATTGGATGAATTGAATCGGGCGCATTTGGAAGTTCGCCAGATCAGAAGTATTAAATCACAAGCCGATGCAGTGGTAGCAAGAGCCACCAAGGCAGGCAAAGGAACCGAGTTAAAGAAGTTGGCCGATGCCTTGAAAAAGAAACTCACCGACCTGGAAGAGGAACTCATTCAAACTAAAAACAAAGCCGGTCAGGATCCCATCAACTATCCTCCCATGTTTGATGATCAATTAGATTGGTTGTATTTGGTGGTGAACTCACAAGATGCAAAACCAACCGATGGCTGTTATGATTTATATCGTGACCTGAAAAAGCAAGGTGATGATTTTGCAAAAAAACTGTCTGATATCATCGCCACCGACTTGAAATCATTTAATGAGCAGATTCAAAAAGACGCGATGGGCGGAATAATTATTCAAGGCATCGAATAATTCTTCAGTCGCTTTCAACCAAGCTACGGAGGCCATCGAGTACCATTTTCCAATTGCTTTCGGAATGGTCTCTGGCCTCTATCGTTTTGCAGTTTTCTTGCGTAAGGGTAAAAAGTGTGCGTCCGTCTTTTTCGGATAACTGGTAAGTAACAACCAGGTAGTTTTCAGGAAGATCAGGCTGGCCCGACATGCTGCTCCAGTAATCGTATTTAAGAATTTTTTCTTTTTCTATTTGAAGAATGGTGCCCTTGTCTTCGTAAGGCTTTCCTTCCCATTCTCCGGTAAAGCGAATTGGGCTTCCTACTTTCCAATCACAACGGGTGTTGGTGCCGAACAGATATTTTTTGATTTGCTCCGGATCAATAAGTGCTTTCCAGATTTTCGTTTTAGAAGCGTTTATCTCCAGAGAGACATGACATGTGATGTTGGTCATATTATTTTCGTTTTAGTTTAACAGACAGATAGCCATCGCTCACGGCAGATTTCACGATGGTAAAATAGTTTCGTTGAGCGATGTTTTGAAAAAGAGGTTTACCACTTCCAAGAATTACAGGCACAATTCCCAGCCACATCTCATCAATCCATCCCGAATTCACGAATTCGGTTGTTAGTTCGGCACCTCCATATAACCAGATATTTCCATTTGATTCAGATCGGATTTTGGCTACAGATCTTGTCATATCTCCATTTACAACCGAGATATCCTTTCGGCTTTTCTCCAACGTATTTGAAAACACGAATACTTTTTTGCCAGGAAAGTAATTCTTGTCGAACAGTTCAAAGCTTTTTCTTCCCATCACAATGGCATCGATCTTTTCCAAAAAACCATTCATTTCCGTTTGCGAAGGAGGAGGGCACCAATCGTAAGCTCCATTACTATCTTCAATAAAACCATCCAGGCTGACCGCGACACTAAGTATGATATTATTCATTGCTAATCTTCAAGTTCGGTGCAGAGGAATCCAAAATATTGCAAAAGCTGAATTGCCATTTCTGCTTTAACAGTTGGAGTTGAGATGCGAAGGATCCGATCGCAATCGCTTAAATCAAAATTCCACTTTCCTTTGCCGGCCAATCGGTCGAGATCAGGTTTTAATGATCGCACACTTTGTGGATCATCCACAGATGTTTTAAAAACCAGTACTTGCATGGGGTTGGGTGATTAGGTAAAACGCAACAGCAGCCACCATCACACCTGCTATGAGAAGCATTACATTGAGCCGGTGATTTCTGCTACATTCCATTTTTTGTCGTTGAATTAGTACGCTAAACAACGACTGCCTAATGTCAGCCCTATGGCAACAGAGAATAAATTAGTAAGAAATTTTTGCAGGGAGTGACAACATTATGTCAGCAGTGAGGGGAATCAGCGATCTGCTATGCTTTCTTTGATGGCGTAATGATTTTGAAGATCATTCGCGATGCTTTGCATCTGAAGCTTCAGTTCTTCGGGTTCGAGGATCTCGACCGAAGTGCCAAATAACAGCAGCCAATGCGCCATGTAATCCATTTGGTCAACCATAAACTCAGCCCGGATTTTATCGCCAAGATCTTCCTGGGCCGTGCTTCCGTAAAGCGGCCTATTGCGAAGAATGGCTTTGTTAAATATGGCCACCACCCTCGTTAAGCTTTGGTTCTCCTGGTACATCGATTTGAAATGCTCTTGCAAGGAAATAGTACTGCGCGGTTCAAAAGTTTTGCCTGTGTCTTCCAGTGACTTAATGCGATCGGCTCTGAAATTTCTATAACCATCGCGCAAATGACACCAACCAATGAGGTACCATGCCATGCTGTAATAGAAAATACCAACAGGCTCAATACATCGCACCGAATCATTGTCATCGCGATTGCTATACTCCATTTTTAAAATATGTTTTTTGGCGATCGCTCTTTGAATGTCAGCAAGAAAATGATCCGGGAAAGTTGAATCCCGGTATTCATAGCGCGATCTCAGAAAGACTTCAATGTGAGGCTCCAGGTTTTGAAGATCATCTTTGCCGCCTTCGTTTAAAACAGATTTGATTTTATACAGCGCTGAATCAAATGCGGTGCGCACCGATTTGTCGGCCATTTTATCCACCAGCTTTCCAGCCAGCATCATTGAGTTGGCTTCATCTTGCGTGAACATCACGGGAGGCAAATGAAATCCATCCACAATAAAATAACCTTTACCTGCTTCGGAGCCGATCGGCACACCGGCTTCCATCAATGCTTTCACATCGCGGTAAACTGTGCGCAGGCTTATTTCAAACCGATCTGAAATTTCTTCCGCCTTCACGATGCGCTTGGTTTGCAGATGGATGAGAATAGCTGTGAGACGATCGATGCGGTTCATGCAGCGAAGTTACAAATTAACCAAACCGACTACAGCAACTCGGTTGAATAAGATTTTGAAGCAAGACGTGCCGGATAGAAAGACATAAGTGCTGTGATACCGAGAACTACGGCAGCAATAGAAACAAAATCCCAGCCATTCATTTTTACAGGATAACTTGAGACGATTGGATTTTCCACCCCCATTCCAACAAGGCCAAACTGATCTTGTGCCCAGCAGATAAGCGCTCCGAGTACTAATCCTATGGCAGCACCAGTAAGGGAAATGATAGCGCCTTCGCTAAGAAAGATTTTCTTGATCAAATCCGGTGAAGCTCCTACTGCAGATAGAATTGAAATGTCTTTTTTCTTATCGATGGCAAGCATCAT
>CAZECP010000132.1:0-8297 GCA_964510765.1 uncultured Ohtaekwangia sp.
GAAGGTGTTCCTTATTCTATCGGAAATATTCTCGGAATTTATTTTGAACACATGTCCAGTCCATACTATGCATTTCCTTTTGATCAAGGCGATGGAGTTGATTTTTTTGATGAAGAAGGAAAAAGTTTGCGCAAGGCATTGCTTAAATATCCGATTGAATTTACTCACATCAGTTCGCGCTATTCGATGAATCGCTTTCATCCTGTGGTAAAAGTGTGGCGTCCTCATTTGGGAACCGATTTTGCGGCAGCCACTGGAACGCCCATCCGCACCGTGGGAGATGGAATTATAGAAGAGGCTGGTTATTCTTCAGGAAACGGAAACTACGTGAAGGTCCGTCACAATGGAACTTATACTACAGGCTACCTTCATATGTCAAAAATTGGAAATGGCATTCATGCAGGCGTTCGCGTAAAGCAAGGCCAAACTATCGGATATGTTGGTAGCACAGGTCTCGCAACGGGTCCGCATCTTTGCTATCGCTTTTGGAAAAATGGAGTTCAGGTTGATGCATTACGAGTTGAGCTCCCACCTTCGCAGCCGGTAAAAGAAAATATGATGACGCAGTTTGCGGTCGTGAAGGAAAAATTAATTACCCGATTACAATCGATACCGTTTACCAACCCTCCCACAACAAATCCCGTGGCTACGCGGTAGGAGTTGCTCAAGAACAAAACTTGAGCGTAATTTATAAATCCATTCAAAAGATCATTCAGGGTTGTGAAGTTCGGTAGCGTCATATTTTCACTTTTATTTTTTACACAGGTTTGCTTCAGTCAAAAAGTTGGACTTGTGCTGAGTGGAGGCGCGGCAAAAGGTATTGCACACGTTGGTGTGTTGAAAGCATTGGAAGAAAATGAAATCCCGATTGATTATGTCGTTGGCACTTCGATGGGCGGAATAGTAGCGGGATGCTATGCCGCAGGTATGAGCCCGGAACAGATCGAAGATATCATGCTTTCGAAACCATTTCTTGATTGGGTGAACGGTCGTATAGAACAAGGCAATTATTACTACTACTTTAGGAAGGATGATGAGCCCTCTTTTCTTGAACTGAACCTTTCGCTGGACTCCACATTCAATGTTCTTTTGAATACAACTCTTGCCAACGATCTCTCGCTCAACTTTGCCTTGGCCGACAAGCTTGCTCAACCATCCGCCATTGCCAATAATAATTTTGATAGTTTGTTTGTTCCTCTTCGAGTGATGGCGTCCGATATTTTCACACAGACGCAAGTGGTACTAAAGGACGGAGCATTAAGCGATGCTTTGCGCGCAACTCAAACCGTTCCGTTTTTTTACAATCCCATTCGCATTCATGGCAAATACCTTTTTGATGGAGGTGTTTATAATAATTTTCCAGTAGATGTTCTTCAAAATGAATTTCATCCCGATTTGGTCATCGGATGCAACGTGTCTTCAAAAGTTTATAATGAATATCCTTACGGAGAGGATGAGAAATTAATTACACGGTCGTTGCTTTACATGCTACTTGACAAATCGGATCCGACAAAAATTCCGGCCAACGGAGTTTATATTCAACCTGATCTTTCATCATTTACGGCATTTGATTTTGCCAAAGCGAAAGCGCTCGTTGATAGCGGTTATTCGCAGACGATGAAACAAATCAAAGACATCAAGGCAAAAATTGCACTTCGAAGGACGTGTGAAGATGTGGCAATCAAAAGAAATCTCTTTAACAATCGAACAAGGCCAATCATCGTAAACAAACTGACATTTGATGGATTTACCAGGAGCCAGCAGTTGTATCTGAACCGGTTTTTTAAAAGCGGGAAAAGACCATTGTATTTGAATGATGTGAGAAGAGGCTATTACAAATTAGTATCAGAAGACTATTTCAATAATGTTTATCCCAGCTTTGTTTATAACACCGATACTAAAGATTATGGATTCAAATTATCCAGAAGAAAGCTAAATAATTTCCAGGTTGACTTTGGCGGAATAATTGCCACCAGAAATGTGAGTAACATTTATTTAGGTTTGAACTATTATATTTTCAATCGCACATTAATTCATAGCCAGGTAAATGTGGCCACGGGAGACTTTTACAAATCGGCTGACATAAGAGCCCGGTTCGATTTTCCATTCCTCGGACAGTTTTATGTAGAGCCACAAGCAACATTTAATAATTGGAATTTCATTCAAGGTAATGACATTGTTGCCAAACAATTTACGCCTACAGTACTTGACCGGGTGGATAGAAAAGCTGGAGCTACTATTGGTTTTCCTTTGGGCCATCAATACAAGATTGCTGCTTCGGGAGCATACATCAACAACAATGATCAATACATTGACAATGCCTTTCTCGTTTCTACGGATGTTCTTGATCAGCTAAAAATTAGTGGATTTAAATACGGTGCGAGTTTGTCCACCAGCACACTGAACAGAAAACAATACGCTAATGAAGGCCGTGCTTATAATTTCTCGTTTAATTGGTTTAAAGTCACTGAAAAATTTCAACCAGGCAACACTTCCGTTAACAAAGACACAATCAATGTCGATCACTTTTGGTGGCGCGCAAAAATTTCAATGGAACAATATTTTAGGAAAGGCATTTATAGCTCAGGATATTTAATTGAGGGAGTTCTTTCAGATCAGCCGACTTTCAATAATTATTTTGGGACGATTGTGAATGCTCCGGCATTTAATCCATTACAGGACAGCCGCACTTTGCTTCTTCAAAACTTTAGAGCGTTTAACTATGTGGCAGCAGGTTGGAGAAACGTATTTTCTGTAAGAAAAAACCTTGACTTCAGATTAGAGGGATATGCGTTCAAGCCGTTTCAAACCATTTCGTTGGGGGATTCACAAAAAGCCAAAGTTCAGGATGAATTTCAGCAGGTATATTTCGCTGGGATGGCAAGTTTGGTGATGCATAGTGCGGTGGGTCCAATCAGTCTAAGCTTCAATTATTATGATGATAAGAATCGGCAGTTTGGAGTATTGCTGCATGTAGGTTTTTTGCTGTTCAATAAGACTTCTATGGAATAGAGAGGGCCAACTTGAATGAAACCGATTGAAAATCACAACACTTCAAAGGCGAGCGAAATCTCCAAGCATGTAGTTTTTTTCACAGTTTTTGATTTTTTCCTTAAGTTTACCCTTCATTTGAATCTGACCTTTTGCCTATGAAGAAATATCTCCTCGGAGCGTTTTGTTTGATAATTAGTTTATCGATTACGCATGGCCAAACCGTTCAATGGGCGAGCAAGGTGCTTGAAGTTTCTTCTGAATTAACCCCGGCACAATATTCGGCAGCGCAAGCTTTAGGCAAACCAAACGTGTTACCGGCAGGTGGTCAAAACCCGAACGCATGGACACCCGATAAACCAAAACGGGCAGAGTTTATCAAATTAGGTTACGAAAATCCTATTCAAATTCAGCAAATAGCAATAGCTGAATCTTACAATCCAGGAGCTTTAGTCAAGGTATTCGTTTATGATGAGGAAGGTAAAGAACACCTTGTAGGTAACTTCAATCCACAGGCAATTCCGATCATCGCCCAGATGAGAACGGTGTTCTTCAAAAAAACAACCTATAAGGTGAATGCAGTGAAGTTAATGTTCGATGGCAAGGCTCTTTCGGATTACTTTTCCATTGATGCTGTAGCCATTTCTGATTCCCATTATCCGATCGTAGCAAATATTGACAAACCAGAACTTCTCGCAAATGGCTTGACCATTGAGCATTTGGATGAGAAGGTAAACAGTAATTACAGTGAGCTAAACCCAATTCTTTCTCCCGATGGTAAAGTGATGTATTTTAGTCGCAGGAACCACCCTGAAAACATGGGTGGCGTAAATGATAAGTCAGACGTTTGGTATTCAGAACTTGGTCAGGATGGCAAATGGACACTCGCCAAAAATGCAGGAGCTCCCATCAACAACGCATATCCAAATTTCGTAACGGCAGTTACCAATGCTACCCCTGATGGAAAAGCTGTACTCCTCATTCTCGGCAATCAATACAAGGAAAATGGAAAGATGACTGCAGGGGTGTCGGTAAGTGATAATATTGGTGGAAAATGGAGTCAACCAAGAGCCCTTAAAATTGAAGACGATTATAATTTTAATGAGAAGGCAGATTATTTTTTAACTACTTCAAGAAAGTCATTGCTCATGTCGGTAGAAAGAGAGGATTCACATGGTGGCAGAGATTTATATGTGAGTTTTGAAAAGCCGGATAGCACGTGGACGGCTCCAATCAATTTGGGATCAGTAGTCAATACGGCTGGCGAAGAAATTTCTCCTTTCCTGGCTTCCGATGATAAAACACTTTACTTCTCTTCCAATGGCTTTAGTGGATATGGAGCTATGGATATTTTCATGACCAAAAGGTTGGATGACACTTGGACAAAATGGTCGGAACCTGAGAACCTTGGACCAGATATAAATTCGAAGCTGGATGACATCTATTTCAATATCCCATCCACCAGCGACTATGCATACTACTCCAGGGCAGTAACACCTGAAAACCTTGATATCTTCAGAGTAAAGATGCCGTTGTTCAAGAGTCCGGAAGCAATAGTGGTAGTAAAAGGAAAGTTGCTTGACTCAAAGACGGGCGAACCGATCGGGGCTAAAATTATCTACGAAAAATTACCCGATGGAAAAGAAGCAGGTGTGACTTTCTCTAACCCACAAACGGGAGAGTATGAAATCCACTTGCCTGGTGGCTTCTTATATGGAGTTCGTGCAGAAGCAAAAAATCATATTTCCTCTAACCAGAATTTGGACTTAAGAAAATATACAACACCGGGTACACTAAAGGAGGATGTGAAATTAGATCCTATTGAAGTAGCTACAGTAGAAGAGAATGCAAAAATTACACTTAACAACGTATTTTTTGATTTTGATAAGTCTGAATTGAAGCCTGAGTCATTCCCGGAACTCGACAGACTTGTCAAATTAATGAATGATAAGAAAACTATGCAGGTGGAGATAGCAGGTCACACTGATGAAATTGGTACTGAAGAGTATAATATGGCTTTATCGGCACGTAGGGCAAGAGCCGTGGCTAAATATATTAGTGGCAAAGGAATTGACGCCAGTAGGATTGTAGTGTTGTACTTTGGAGAAACAATGCCGATTGACCCTGCAAGTAACGGGGCAGCGTACCGAAAAAACCGTAGGGTTGAATTTAAAATCCTTAAAATGTAATCATGAGAAAACTATCAATCCTATTCATTGTTGTTACATTTTGTTCGAAGGTTTTTGCCCAATCAGAGGATACACTTATTTATGCTCAAGGGAAAATAATAAGCGCTGCTTCCAAAAGACCAGTTGAGGCAAAGATTACTTATCGAAGTCTGCCTTATGGAAGCAAGAATGGATTTTTAACTGGCGACTCTTATAACTTTCCGCTATTTGATAATGAAAAATACTCTATTGAGGTAGAGGCTCCTGGCTACGCAACGGCTAAATACATGCTGGATCCTAAAGAAGCAAATAGCAATCGCATTGTGGAGAAGAACATTGAACTTGGATTGCCCAATAGCGCTGCGCAGGTAGCCGAAACAACCCACACGGTTGGTAAAGTGATGAGATTGGACAATTTGATTTTCAATGTTGGCACATCAAAAATTGAAGCTTCATCGCATGGCGAGTTGGATGATGTGGTAAAGATGCTTCGTGATAATCCAAATATGATTATTCAATTGGAAGGTCATACCGATGTGAAAGGAGACCCGAAGTTAAATATGAAACTGTCCGAAGAACGTGTCACCGCGGTAAAAAGCTATCTTGTTTCAAAGGGGTCGGATAAAAATCGTATTAAGACGAAAGCCTTTGGCGGCACATTACCATTAAGCCGTGAAAATACAGAAGAAGCTCACAAGTTGAATAGGCGTGTAGAGTTGCGTGTGTTGCAGAATTAATGAGCCGCAATAGCGGCTATTAAAATATTTTCATCGATGAGGGATTTTAATCGCGCCATTAGATTTTCCTTTACATTATCCTCCAAATTAGTTATTGCCAACTGTTGTAATACTACTTTGGAGAATGCCGAAATTCTGGGGGAATTGTAAGCAACTTTGGCTCGCTCTAAGAACAGCACACTTTCCAGAAAATTCTTCTCGAGATATTTGGAGACAGACCGATTGAACAACATCAACCCGTTCATCTGTTCCTTGTTTACTTGATTGAAAATGGAGTATTGCGACAAATAAAGCGCAGAGCCTTTTCCAAAATCTTTATATAGCTTTAATCGTGACTCCACTTCATTTTGGTCAGTGATAAGCCCATGAATTTTATCTGTGACTTCAACAATGGCATCGCCTGCTGAGGTTTGAACAATCAAAAAAATGTGATAATTGGTTTCGTAAACCTTGTATTTGATATGCAGCCCATCAAAGATGAAAGAGAGCAGGAGAGTGCCGCTTAAACAATCAAAGTTGCCCGAAGTGAAAGCATCGTCAACTACCGAGTATGCCCTGTAGTGCTTCAGGAATTCACGATGAGAGCCATTTAATGTTTTTTTGAGAAGTTGAAGCTCATTTGAATAGTTCCTCGCCCTGATTTTTGAAATAAAATTATCCAACTTAGAAGACTGGGCACCGGCCAGCAACCAAGAGGCAACAAGGAGGCTAAGTATCCCGATTATCTTCATGTTAAGTTCATGTAAACAAATCGTAGTATTAAATTAACAATTTGGTAACACTAAACAAAGCATCCTTTAAAATCTTAACTTGCCTGAATTAATTTTTTGAACATGATAGCAGAGAATGCCCACCTTATCATTCAGAATGCTTTTGAATTGCAAAAGAAAAAAAGCCTCATTTTGCGCCAGAAGTCAATTAGTGAAAGGAAAAAGCTCCTGCTTGGTTTTGAGAAGCATATCCTTAAGAACCGGCAGCGTATTCAAACTGAAATCCATAAAGATTTTCGAAAGCCCCTTACAGAAATCGATATTAGCGAGATTTACCCTGTTGTCTCAGAATTGCGCCACACCGTTTCCAAGCTCAAAGAATGGAGTGAGCCAACAAAAATTGACGCTCCCTCAACTTATCTCGGCACAAGGGCGGAAGTTCAATATGAACCTAAAGGCGTGTGCCTGATCATTGCCCCTTGGAATTTTCCCTTCAACCTTTGTATTGGCCCATTAATTTCGTGCCTCGCGGCAGGCAACACGGCAATTCTCAAACCATCCGAAATGACACCGCACACCTCTAGGCTGATTGCAGAGTTGATTGCTGAATATTTCGAAAAGGATATGGTAACGGTTGTGGAAGGAGATCAACAAATTTCAAGTCAGCTCCTGAGCCTTCCGTTCGATCATATTTTTTTCACAGGCAGCCCTGCAGTTGGAAAAATTGTAATGAAGGCTGCAGCGGAAAACCTCACTTCTGTTACACTTGAACTCGGAGGAAAATCTCCTTGTATTATAGATGAATCGGCAAATTTAAAAGACGCAGCAAAACGAATTGCATTCGGTAAATTTTTGAATAACGGACAAACATGTATTGCTCCAGATTATTTGATTGTACATGAAAACATCCAGAAGGAATTTACGCAACATTTAATTCAGGAAACGAAATCTCAGTTTGGCGATGGCAATGATGTAACTGAGAACTCAACAGGTTACGGAAGGATTGTTAATAAAAAGCATTTCACAAGATTAAATTCCTTGTCAAAGGAAGCCGTTGATAAAAAAGCAAAAATTGAATGGGGTGGTACGATCACGGAAAACTCAAATTTTATTCATCCGACAATTCTTAGCAACGTTCCACTTGATTGTGGTTTGATGAACGAAGAAATTTTCGGACCGATCCTTCCCATAGTTTCATTTAAGAACGAACAGGAAGTTACTAACTTGATTATCAGCAAACCAAAACCGCTGGCTCTTTATGTCTTCAGCTCAAGAAAATCTTTTGCCAATAAATTGGTAGCAACAACTTCTGCCGGAACATCTTGCATCAATGATTGTGTGCTCCAATTCACGCATCAAAACTTGCCATTTGGCGGAGTAAATAACAGTGGTATTGGCAAAGCCCATGGCAAATACGGATTTCTTGAATTTTCAAACGCAAAGCCCGTGCTCAAACAAAAGTCAGGTTTGGCGATGGCTTATTTATTGCATCCGCCACATGGTTCCTTAAAAAGGAAGATAATCGACATAATGATTCGTTGGATGTAAAAATCTAATTATCGGCTAATTATTTAGAGATAGTTCTGCCTCTTCTCATTTCGTAACTTTGCCGCCTCAAATTCTCCTTTATGAAAATCGTCAAAAAAATTTTTATCGGTTTGGGTTCGTTGTTGGTTCTATTGATTGCGCTG
>CAZECP010000133.1:0-8015 GCA_964510765.1 uncultured Ohtaekwangia sp.
CGGGATGTAGCACAGCCCGGTAGTGCGCTACGTTCGGGACGTAGAGGTCGCTGGTTCGAATCCAGTCATCCCGACACAGAGGTTGTCTAAAATAGACAGCCTCTTAATTTTTGTGAATCAAGTTCTGAAAATAGTAATTGGTTTTTTGCCCTGCCTGCTCAAATGATTTCACTTCACAATGTTTCATTTTCTTTTCGCCAAGTTTGTGTCTTTGAGAACCTCAGCCTGAAACTGGAGGCAAGCACAAGTTACCTCATTACGGGTGCAAACGGATCTGGTAAAACTACTTTGTTGAAAGTAATAGGCGGAACTTTAACTCCAACAAAAGGAAATGTAAAGTATGATTCACTCAATGATGCGCTCGATTGGAATGTCAAATATGAATGGAGGAAAAACCACATTCATTACTTGCCGGTACAATCCATTCATGACCTGATAAGTTCTCATGAACTGTTTTATCAGCAACGTTATTATGCCATCGAGTCAACTGAGATTCCCACCGTGCGAAATTATTTGGGTTCTCTGGTTGAGAAACTAGAATCTTTAGAACTCCCTCATTCATTTCAGATCGAATCCTTGTTCAATATAGAACTCACACGGTTGTCAAACGGGCAGGTGAAGAAAGTGGTGATTTTAAAAAGACTTTTGGCGGCCATTCCTTCGGTGCTATTGCTTGACTACCCATTTGAAGGACTGGATGCGGCCAGCCGCAAAGAGCTACGCGACTTCCTTGATCATCTTGTAGTAGTTCATCGTATTCAATTAATTGTTGCCGACCATGAACATCCTGAGTTGCCAATTTCATTGAAGAAAAAAATAACACTTCATGATTCTCAAATCAGTATTGATAACCTTTTGGTTCCTTCAAAGGAATTGACTCAATTTTCTTCTTCTATCAGCACTTCAAATGATAATCAAGAGCTCGTTGTAGAAATGCGCAATGTTAAAATCCAGTACGGCAGCAAAGTAATTCTCGAAAATCTGGATTGGAAAATACAACAGGGTGAACGTTGGGCCCTTACGGGCAGAAACGGTTCCGGCAAGACTACACTCTTCAGCCTGATTTATGCAGATCACCCGATGGCTTATAGTGAAAAAGTTTTTCTTTTCGGCAAACGAAGAGGTTCGGGTGAATCCATCTGGGACATCAAGAATCGAATCAGCTATCTCGGCCCTGAGCAAATTCATTTTCTCGACTATTTCAATTTGCAATTGACTGTTAAAGAATATTTGGAGCGAACCAAAGCATCGCAAGAAAACATTGAACGGATCATTGATCAGTTTCATGCAACCCAACTTTTGGCAAAACCATTGAAGCACTTATCCAATGGACAAATGCAATTGGTTCTCCTGATTAACCTCTTTCTTTCTCAAAAGGAATTGCTTTTGCTGGATGAACCATTCCAATTTCTCGATCCCGCAACAAAAAGTCGCGTGAATGAATATCTCCTCTCACATCTTGATCCATCTGCCACGCTCGTGCTCATTACGCATTATGAAAGCGATGTAGAAAAATGGACCCGACACAAACTGGTTTTGCCCCACCATGTCGATTAGTGCATTTTATTGAGGCTGTTCGATCATCTTGTAATATGCCAGCCTCCTGAAAATCTCAGCGCTTGGCCTTGGTTTTCGCTCCTTGGTTTCAAAATCGCATTCGTACAAGCCAAATTTTTTTGACGGCCCTAAGTTCCATTCAAAATTGTCCCATGTGCTCCACCAGAAATAGCCGCGAATATCAATTCCATCTTGCAGCGCCTGGTGAACGATCCTGGCATAGTCAACAATCGCTTTTTGTCGAAGCGAGTCTCCGTTTTCGCACACACCATTCTCGGTAATGATGATTGGCTTGCGATATTTTTTCCAATAACGATCAATGCATGTTCGTAAACCTTCGGGATGATATTCCCACAAGTCGTCATGTGGGCGGCCGAGTTCTTTTAGTTTATCAGGGGTTTCCATATAAGTGATCGGCATGGGGTCATGGGGCACTCGCGCGTAATAACTCATTCCGAAAAAATCTACTTTTTCAAAATGCTTCGGCACCCATTCCATGAACCACATGTCGCTGAGTTTTGCAGGAAACCATCCCAATGCATTCTCCGCAGAGAACACAATGGCATTATGTGAGATGCCGATTGGTTGGTGTGGGAATTTTGCTTTGATGTAATCGTACATTTCATCATGAGCTTTTCCCATATTCTTGACCACCAAACCAGCTTTTACAGGATTGCTTTTAAAAGGTGGAAAGAACCCGGTGATCCATCCGTTGCTCGCATATACATTTGGTTCATTGAAAGTGTTCCAATGAGTCACATACTCGCCAAATATATCTACTACTTTTCTCGAAAAGTCAACCCATAGATGAATGTTGGATTCTTTTTCCCAT
Source organism: uncultured Ohtaekwangia sp. (assembly GCA_964510765.1). GTDB lineage: Bacteria > Bacteroidota > Bacteroidia > Cytophagales > Cyclobacteriaceae > ELB16-189. The sequence continues at coordinate 2,390 of CAZECP010000133.1, forward strand.
CCGTCAAGCGCAGCAAACCATTTTGGATTGGTGAAATGATGAAGCACCATCATGATTTGCACACCTTGTTTGTGCAGCTCTTTCAAAAATGATTTGTATTCTTTCACCGTTGGTTTGTGCAGTACGGCCAACGGCTTGCGTTGAAGTTTGCTCCACATTAATCCCATTCTGTAATGAGGAGCCAGCGATGAAATTATTTGTGCATCCTCTTTGAAACGGAGTTCGTGATCGGTGGTTCTTTCAAACACAAAACCATCCTTCGACTCCACGCCTTGCCAATCGTGTTCAAATGCAGTTTCGATCTGTGTGGCAGCCGTGCTGGTGCCAAAAATAAAATCCTTGGGAAATACGAATTGCATTCTGAATTTTGCCGCAATGATACTAAACTGCTTTGGTATTGGAAGTTTTTGCCAACCATTCCATAGAAGACTTTACATTTGCTTAACATGAACAGACCCAAAAAAATATTCATCGGCTTTGTAATTGTGTTTGCAATGGCACTTCTCTACGCAAGTTATGATATCAGCAGGCGCACTACCTTTCCGGGATCGAAAGCTCAGATTAAGGAAAGATTAAAAAAACAATATCTCAAACCAGATTCTATCAAGTCAGATACAATTCATCGGTAAAATCTACCACTTAACAAGGAAAAAATCATTTTAATCGCCACGCTATTTGTGAGCGAAGAAGTCTTCACTTATCTTCGACTCAGATTAAAGCCAACTATAGACAAGATTATCCCCCGAGGTCAAGGACTTTGGGGGATTTTCTTTTTATGCCTTTCTAAGTACATTCGTCTTTATTTCATACCATGTTGAGATTTTTTCTGTTGGTTATGGCTTTAAGTATGGCGAATGTGACATGGTCACAAAAGTTTTCGCTTGAGAAAAGCCGGGTCAAGTTTTTCTCGTCCGCGCCTTTGGAAGATATATCTGCCGAAAACACGAAGGCAAGTAGTATTTTTAATGAAGCCACAGGAGAACTTGTTTTCTCCATTCCCATACAAGACTTTCAATTTTCAAAGTCGCTCATGAAAGAACATTTCAATGAGAAGTACATGGAGTCAGAGAAATTTCCCAAGTCCACTTTTCAAGGAAAGATAAGTGATTTTAAATTGGATGGTGGTTTGCAAACGGTTACCGCTTCCGGGAAGTTAACGATTCATGGCGTGGCTCGCGAAGTTCAAATTCCAGGCACAATTGAAAAGACAAATGGAACAATAGCAATGAAAGCAAAATTCATTCTGAAACTGGAGGACTATAATATCAATCGACCTCAACTGCTGTGGAAAAATATTGCTGAAGAGGTGGAAGTGACTGTTGAATTCAACTACGCATCCCTATAAATACCCAAAATAAATCTATGAAGAAGTTAATTACGCTGATTTTTTGTGTTGGCGCAACAAGCGCTTTTGCGCAAGATGATTTGATGAAGGAACTGGAACAAACCCAAAAGAAAGAAACAAACTACGCCTTACAAACTTTCAAAGGAACGCGAGTGATCAATGGTCAATCGGTAGAAACAAAAGGCAAAGGAGAACTTGAATTTATTTTCTCGCATCGCTTTGGAACGCTGAACACCGGAAGCTACGGAGCGTGGGGTTTTGATAGCTATGCGCTTGTGAGATTAGGATTGGAGTATGGCATTACGGATCGGTTTGGAATCGGCATCGGAAGGGTTTTCAGTGGCGACAACAAGATGCTTGACTTGTATGGCAGATATAAGTTAGCGCAGCAAAGCAGCGGAGAGAAAAATTTCCCTGTAACCATTACAGCGATTGGTACATTTACATACCAGGCTGCGAACAATCCCAATGATCCATTTGTAAATAGTTCCGACAGGATGGGCTATGTTCTTGAGGTTTTGTTTGCACGGAAATTTTCTTCAAGGTTCTCCGCCCAGGTCAGCCCGATCTTTGTTCATCGCAATGCAGTAGTCCAAGTTCTTGAAAACAATGATGATTACGCGCTTGCAATAGCAGCACGTTACAAAGTCACCAAAAGTGTAGCACTGCTCGGTGAGTACACTCCAAGACTCAATACTCATACAGGCTCTCCCTATTATGATGCGGCCGGGTTGGGGGTTGACATCGAGACAGGTGGCCACGTGTTTCAACTTTTATTCACCAATAGTTTAGGGCTCAATCCACAACAGGTAGTGACGCAAACAGATGGCAATATTTCCGATGGTGGCGTCCATTTTGGTTTCAACATCACCCGCACTTTCCAACTCACAAAAAGAAAATAAAGTTGGGCGGATTTTTAAATTCAGTTGCTAATTTTGAATTTCAACTTCACGCGTAACTGAATTGCTCTTCGCCTCCATCATTCTATACCTGGCCATTACCGTACTAATCGGTTATTGGGCTGCGCGTAGAGTAAAAACTTCAGGTGATTTTATGCTGGCAGGGAGAAGTCTCCCGCTGGTTTTAAGTTCTTCCGCGCTGTTTGCAACCTGGTTTGGGTCAGAAACTGTTTTTGGGGCTTCATCTGAATTTTTGAAAGGAGGCTTGTACTCGGTAATCGAAGATCCTTTCGGTGCAGCCCTTTGCCTGGTCCTTTTCGGGTTGTTTTTTGCACGCAAACTTTACTCGATGAATTTGCTTACGCTGGGGGATTTTTTTGAGGTTCGCTTCAGCAAAAAGACTGAATTGGCGGCAAGCATTTTTTTGGCGCCACCTTATGTAGGTTACATCGCAGCACAACTCGTGGCGATGGGGCTCATCATAAATGTGGTTACAGGAATTGAAGTGTGGCAAGGTGTGGTTGCCTCTGCATTGGTTGTTACGTTCTACACCTATGTGGGCGGCATGTGGGCAATCTCAATTACCGATTTCATTCAAAGTATTATCATCATTGTTGGCCTTGTTGTTCTAGCTGTTATCTTATCAAACAAAGCCGGAGGTGTTTCAACCGTACTTCGTGATGTTCATCCTGAAACTTTTCGCTTTCTTCCGAAAATGGAATTTAAAGAGATCATGATTTATCTTTCTGCTTGGTCGGTGTTGGGTCTGGGATCGATTCCTTCCCAAGATGTTTATCAACGTGTGATGTCATCGGGTTCCGTCAAAGTAGCAGTGAGGTCATGCTTCATTTCTGCCGGACTTTACCTGACTATCGCGATGCTTCCACTTTTTATCAGCATTTGTGTGAAGCACTTGTATCCAGAATTTTCTGCAGGTGATACGCAACTTGCATTGCCTAACATGGTGCTTGCTCATACAAACACCTTTGTTCAGGTTTTATTTTTTGGTTCGCTTCTTTCTGCGATCATGAGCACAACCAGCTCAGCCATGCTGGCACCAGCCGCTATTTTTTCTGAAAACTTGATTAACCCATTGGCAGGTCATCGGTTTTCTGACAAGAAATTATTAACAATCACTCGTTGGTCAGTGCTTGGCTTCAGTGCTGTTGCTACTATAATGGCTTGCATGCGTTCAAATATTTATGAATTGGTAGGCGAGTCCTCTGTTTTAAGTTTAGTATCGTTGTTTGCTCCACTGGTCATGGGATTATATTGGAAACGAGCCAATAGTGCGGGCGCATTGATCTCTATGTTCTCCGGTATAGTAACCTGGATCACTTTTGAATTCTATGAAACCAGTTGGCCAAGCCTATTGCCCGCAACTTTTGTTAGCTTTGTGGGAATGATTGGCGGAAGCCTTTTGTTGAAAGAAAAAAACAAAAAGGAAGATGATAAAGATTGAACTGAGAAGGCTTGATCAAGACCTGAACTTTGAAGCAGAAAACGATTCCGGCTGTACAATTTCTTTGGATGGTGCGCCAGCAGATGGTGGACATAATAAAGGTATGCGACCCATGCAAACGTTATTGGCTGCGATGGGAGCATGCAGTGCCATTGATGTGGTTGGAATATTGAAGAAACAACGGGAAGATTTAAAAGATATAAAGATCACCGTGACTGGAGAAAGAGAGAAAGACAAAGTGCCTGCGCTTTATACCGAAGTTCATGCTCACTTCAGGCTATATGGAAATCTCGATCAGGGAAAAGTCGAGCGCGCCATCAATCTGTCTCTTGAAAAATATTGTTCAGTGGCAAAAACACTTGAGAAGACAGCGAAGATTACTTCCAGCTTCGAGATCATCAGATAATATTTACGATTTCGGATTTGCGACTTACGATTTGTGAATCGATAGATAAATTGACTTTTTAACATAAATAAGCGTGGAAGAAAAAAGACGTTTTGAAACGGATGCCATTCGCACACAAGCAGAGCGAACTTTATTTCGTGAACATAGTTCGCCTATTTACATGACGTCAAGTTTTGTGTTTGAAGATGCGGAACAGGCACGGGCACTGTTTGCCGATGAAATTCCCGGAAACATTTATACCCGCTTTTCAAATCCAAACAATACAGAATTTATCGAAAAACTTTGCCTCCTCGAAGGTACTGAAGATGGCATTGCAACTTCATCAGGCATGGCTGCGATGTTTTCGAGTATGGCTGCGCTATTGAAATCAGGAGATCATGTACTTGCATCACGCTCGGTATTTGGCTCTACACATCAGATTTTGAATGTTCTTTTCCCGCGCTGGAATATAGCTCACACTTATGCTGACCTGAGTGATCCGTCATCATGGGAAAGTAAGATTCAGCCCAACACAAAAATGATATTTGTGGAGACGCCTTCAAACCCAGCACTCGACATCGTTGATTTGGAGTGGTTGGGGAAATTGGCAAATAAACATAATCTCATTTTGAATGTGGACAATGCGTTTGCTTCACCTTACATTCAAAATCCAGCAAAGTGGGGTGCGCATTTGGTGACGCACTCTGCTACAAAATTTATTGACGGCCAAGGCCGCGTCATTGCGGGAGCCGTTCTCGGGAAAAAGGAGTTGATCAAGGAGATTCGCTTCTTTGCGCGACACACCGGTCCATCCCTTTCACCATTCAATGCCTGGATTCTTTCAAAAAGTTTGGAAACACTTGCGGTGCGAATGGAGAAACACTGCGAAAACGCCTTGGCACTCGCACAATGGCTTGAGAAAAATCCGGAAGTGGAATATGTAAAATATCCATTCCTTCCATCTCATCCCAATCACGAACTTGCAAAAAAACAAATGCGAGCGGGTGGGGGACTGGTTACTTTTGAAATCAAGGGCGGTGTTGATCGAGGAAGAAAATTTTTGAATTCACTTAAAATGATTTCCCATTCAGCCAATTTAGGTGATACACGAACGATCGCTACTCACCCTGCAAGTACCACTCATTCTAAACTCACGGATGCGGAACGTGCCGCTGTTGGTATTACCCCCGGCTTAATTCGAGTTTCGGTTGGCCTTGAAAACCTGATGGATATTATTGCTGACGTACAGCAGGCGATGTAAAGTACCTGCGATCGTTTGATTTTTCCACTTATGATTTAGTACCTCTATATGGTGGAATTTTTGGACAATCTGGGTGATAAAAGTTTTTTTTAGACCTAATGAGGTTATCTTCAAGGTCTAAATTTTATCGCTTATGAAGAAAATTCTACTATTGTCAATGGCACTACTTCTCGTTTGTGGCGCTGTATTAGCCCAACGAAGACAAATTACCGGAAAGGTAGTCTCGGCTGAAGATGGCACAGGCGTGCCAGGTGTAAACGTTATTGTAAAAGGA
>CAZECP010000134.1:0-7685 GCA_964510765.1 uncultured Ohtaekwangia sp.
TTTCCATCCTGTTTGAATTTTTTTGGTGATACGAGTTTAGCTGGTTCAATTTTGTTTTTGCGCGCTTGCCTTGATGAAGCGGTTGACCAGGAAATCAATGGCTGGAATCCCTACAAACATCATCCAGGGTACCAAGGTTGCTGTGAGAATGAACGTACGCTGATACAATGGAAGAGTTGAGAGCAGATCGCCCAACGTAGCGAGGAACAGCGTGATGGATGGATAAATCACCAACCAGATTTTTAATGCTGCCAGTAGTCGTGCTTTTGTATTCATAGCTTTTGCTTTTGTTTGTGAATTGCACAGCAAAAGTAGAGTGACCACCTCGGGCCGGAGTAGGACGATACTAAAGTTGGGTAGGACTATTTGAAATCCTTGCGGAAGGCTTCCGGAGACTGACCGGCTCTCTTTTTGAAAAAACGAATAAAGTAAGAGACATCTTCATAGCCCAGATTCCAGGCGATGTCTTTGATTTGATTGGGAGTTGCAATCAGGTAGCGCTTTGCTTCCAGCATGATTTGCTCTTCAATCAGTTGGGTAGCTGTTTTGCCGGCAATGGCTTTGGTGATGGCATTGAGTTGATAAGCAGAAAGATTGAGCAGCTCCGCGTAGTGAGAAGCGTTCTTCAGCTCGCTGATTTTGTTTTCCAACAGTTCAAAGAATTGCTCAAACTTTTCCTGGGCATAAAGTCCTTCTTCCCGCGCTACGCGTTTAGGATTGGCACTTTGTCGGTTGAGCTCAATACAAAATATTTCCAACTCCGCTTTGATCACATCCATGTAGTCTTCTCCCTTTGCGGAGAGTTCGTTGAACATGTTGGAAAGGATCGTATCAAGCTTTGCAAACCGTGTTGATTCAACTTTGCAGAGATTCTTGTTGCTCGCTTTCCGGAGGTAGTGCGTGGAAGTTTTGTTTTTGGGACGTGCAAAGAGGCTGTCGAACTCAACCAGGTAGCCGGAAGAACCGGGCTTCAGATGCAACCGGTGCACTTGCCCGGGTCGCAAAAAGAAAACGCATTGACTTGTTACTTTGAAAGGCTTGAAATCAATTTCATGAGCGCCTTCACCTTTGTTGACAGCAAGTATGAAAAAGAAATTATGGCGATGGAGTTCATGATTCATTTCATTGCCACCCATGATGTTCTCGATCTTGCGAATGCTGAACCGACCCACGGACTGCCCTTCGGCAGCGCGAATGTTGCGAACAGGAATTTTTTCCATGTTGTCAAGATAGTGAAGCTCGCGAAAAAAAGCGACAGTATTATTTTTTTGAAACCCCTCGCTTCTCCTCTTTCACTCTTGCATTATCCGCATCTTGCAAACAATCTGTTCATTCACAATTACGCGATTTGGTTTTGGGTTATGTGATATAAACAGCTATTGGGCCATGGCTTTCATAAGGTCGATTACTTCCTGATTATTGTAATCGTTCATGCCTTCAAATGCTTTTGCCAGCTTGCCATTTTTGTCGATGATATAAGTGACTGGAATCGATTCGCTTGCATAAGGGTAAATGTCTCCGGGAAAATAGATGTTGAAATCGTAGCCTTTTCTTTTCATGAAAGAAATTGCTTTGTCGCGATTCTCATCAAACGAAACCATAACGAACACAAAATCTTTTTTATTTAGCGCGTTTTTAAGATTTTGTATGGACGACATTTCTGCTACGCATGGCGGGCACCAACTTGCCCAATTGTTGATAAAAACTACTTTCCCTTTAAAGTCTGCCAGCGTTACAGGAGAATTATGAATGTCTAAAAGTTGCACCCCTTTTTCGCTGGGTGTTTGTGCTGACTTACCGGAATTTAAAAACAAGGCGGACAACAGGATGAGTACTGCACCAATCGATATTGCTTTAGCTGACATGTTTGTTCGTTAATTTTGTTACAAACTTCAAAAACAGAAGCAAGCTTTTCTGTGATTGATGTCACATTGCGATAAGTTGGTTAGAGCGAATGGTCCATAAGATCATCCTGAATTCTATCATCCACATTCTGACTTCCAACTTCTATCCGTACCTTTGCAAAATAATTGACTTATGATTTATCCAATTGTAATGTATGGCGATGCGGTTCTTCGCAAAAGGGCAAAAGACATTGAGAAGGGCACTGATTTAAAAGAACTCGTCAACGACATGTTTGAAACGATGGATGCTGCACGCGGCATTGGCCTGGCGGCTCCGCAGATCGGGAAGAGCGTTCGCCTTTTTGTGGTAGATGGAACTTCGCTGGAGGATGAGCCTGATTTGAAAGACTTCAAAAAGACTTTTGTAAATGCGCTGATCATTGAAGAAGAAGGTGAGCCCTGGGGTTTTGAAGAAGGATGTTTGAGTATTCCCAACATTCGCGAAGAAGTGGCCAGACCTGAAAAACTGCGCATCAAATACTTTGACGAAAACTGGAATGAGCATGAAGAAGAATTTGATGGCATGAAAGCGCGTATCATTCAACATGAGTATGATCATATTGAAGGAAAATTGTTCATCGATTATTTATCACCACTCAAAAAGCGCATGCTTAAAGGCAAACTTGCCGACATCAGCAAAGGAGATGTAGAGACAGAGTATCGGATTTTAGCTCCTTTGAGAAAGTGAGAATTCTAAATTTCGAAATTTGAATTTCAAATCCCGCCTTCCCGAAGTTGGCACTTCCATTTTCACGGTCATGTCAAAGATGGCGGTTGACCACAACGCTATTAATCTCGGCCAAGGGTTTCCTGATTTCCCGGTTTCAGAAAAATTGATTGACCTCATTCATCAAAAAATGAAAGCAGGCCTCAATCAATACGCCCCCATGCCGGGAACAATTGCGTTGAGAAAGGTGATTTCAGAAGTTGTTGAAAAAACGTATTCGCGTCCCACTGATTTTGAAACGGAGATTACCATCATGGCTGGGGGAACAGAAGGAATATTCGCATCCATTGCTGCTTTGATTGGCGAAGATGACGAAGTGATTCTCTTTGATCCTTCTTATGACTCCTATGATCCGGCTATTAGATTGAATGGCGGAGTGCCGATTCATATCAACCTTCTTCCACCTGATTTCAAAATCGACTGGAATGAAGTGGAGAAGAAAATTTCTTCGCGCACACGCATGATCATGGTGAACACTCCGCACAACCCGCTCGGCACTATTCTCGATGAAGATGATCTGCAAAATCTCGAGCGACTGGCTTTGAAGTATGACTTGGTTGTATTGAGTGATGAAGTCTATGAAAGGATAATTTTCGAAGGTAAAACTCATCAAAGCGTTTTAAGAAGCAAAGCTTTAGCCGACCGAAGTATCGCTGTCTTTTCCTTTGGAAAAACTTTTCATGCCACAGGCTGGAAGATTGGCTACACGGTTGCTTCAGAAAAGATCACTCGAGAAATCAAAAAAACACATCAGTTCATCACTTTCAGCGTAAACACGCCTATACAATTGGCGTTGGCCGAATACATGCAAGACCCTGAGAATTACCTGCATCTCGGAAAATTCTATCAACAAAAACGAGACTTTTTCCTGAATGCCATAAAGGGCACCTCGCTAAAACCACTTTCTTGTCTCGGAAGCTATTTTCAATTAATGTCTTACAATGGCACCTCAACCAAAGCGGACAAAGAAATGGCCGAATGGATGACAAAGGAACGAAAGCTTGCTTGCATTCCCGTTTCTGCCTTCTATAAAGATGGTTCGGATCATCATTTACTGCGTTTCTGCTTTGCAAAAGGCGAAGAGACCCTCCTGAAATCGGGTGAAATCCTTAGAAAGATTTAATTGCCAGAATTTTTCCGGGTCAGTGCTTTTTGGCAGTTAATTTATTTTCTTTGCAGTCCGTTTCAGAAGCCATGCAGGACTTGAAAATCACCATCATCCAATCGGACATTCATTGGGAAGACATCGGGGCGAACCTGGCCATGTTCGAGGAGAAGATATGGCAGATCGGCCAAACCGATGTGATCGTACTCCCTGAAATGTTCACCACTGGCTTTACCACCAATGCCGGAAAGCTGGCGGAGATGATGAACATGCGCACGTTCAAATGGATGAAGCAGATGGCGGACCAAACGGGCGCTTTGATTTTGGGAAGTTTCATCGCTCATGTTCACGAGCGGTACTACAACCGTCTGCTTTGGATGGAGCCAGGCGGCAATTTCAAAACTTACGATAAGAGACATCTTTTCCGTATGGCAGAGGAGCACCAGGTGTATGCGTCAGGTGAAAGTCTGTTGATCGGTCACTGGAAAGGTTGGAGAATCTGCCCTTTGATTTGTTATGACTTGCGCTTCCCGGTGTGGAGCCGCAACCGCTGGAACGGAATTTTGAAGAAACCTTCCTACGATCTTTTGATCTATGTAGCCAACTGGCCGCAAGTGAGAGACAATGCATGGGAAACTTTGCTTCGCGCACGCGCCATCGAAAACCTGAGCTACTGCGTGGGTGTGAACCGCGTAGGCATTGACGGGAACGGAATTGAATACAACGGCCACAGCGCCATTATCGGTCCAAAAGGAGATGAGATATTTTCCGTAGAAGGAGTAGAAGCCGTAAAAACTTTGGAACTAAATGCCAATGCGCTTCAAGCTTATCGCGATCGCTTCCCTGCATTTTTGGATGCCGATGATTTCAGCATCGAAATTGAAAAGATGGAAGAAAGCGACTTCCTTTCAGGGCTGAGTTAATTTCTCAATCATTTCTTCCTCCTCTTTTCTTCCAGTTCCCTCAGTGCTTTGTTGAAAAGGAAATTTTCTTTGCGCAGATCGTGGGCTTTGGTGTAATCTGCGAATGCTTTTTTGAAATTGCCCAACTCTTCATACGCCTGGCCGCGATAATAAATACTGTACGCATCGCGCGGGTTGATTTGTAAGGCACTATCACAAAGCTGGATGGTCTTCTTTAAATCCTGGTTTGCTTTTTCTGTTTTTCCGGTTTTTAAATAAGTTTTGCCACGCCACAAGTGAGTGTAGATATTTCGAGGATCAATTTTTAGGGCTCGGTTAAAATCTTTGAAGGAGGAGTCGTATTTCGATAAATGATAGTTTACAGTACCTCTATTGTTATAAGCTCTGAAAGAATTGGGATCGAAATAGAGAGCGCTATCGCAGTCGTGGATAGCCTTATCGTAAAGACTCATTTCTGAAAACGAGACACCGCGATTACTATAGTTCAGTTCAAATCGTGGATTTATTTTAATTGATAGATTATACTGATGAATTGACTCAGGGAACAAGCCAAGCTCGTAGTAAACGAATCCAAGCGCGTGGTAGGCAGTATCACTTTTAGGATTAGTTTTTAAGATTTCCTTTAATATTTCAGTTGTCTTGTTGTAATCTCCAGTTGAAATGCGAGTATAGGCAATAAGACCTAATATATGTTCTCGATGTTGAGATAACTGTAAAAGTTTTTCAAAATCTTTTCCCGCGGCTTCGTATTGGCCAATAGTATTGTAAAGTCTTCCTCTCAATTTCAAGAAATCTGCAGAAGTTGAATCCATTTTGATCACCAAGTTGCACTCATGGATCGCCTCTTGAAATTTTAATTCATCAATCAAAATGAGTGCGAGGTTTGAGTGGGCTTTTTTGTTGCTCATGTCTAGTTCAATCGCTTTTCCTATTGCATCTTTTGCATCTTTTAATCGGCCAAGTTTTGCTAGTGCAGCTCCCTTTGAATTAAGCATGGCGGAGCTCGTTTTGATTATCAGATAAGAATTGTAGTCAAAGAGAGCTTTGTCATATTTTTTATCATTAAAATATAAATCTCCGCGGTAGCCAAAGGCACTTAAATTAATGGGATCAATTTTTATCGCCTCATCAAAATCCTGATAAGCGAGTGATTTTTTTCCTGTCTTTTGATAGCACTGTCCCCTTTTTGAAAGGTATTCAGGTTTGCGTCCATCTATTTCTATAGCTTTATTAAAATCTGGAATAGCTGATTCAAATTCATTTAACTGCATTTTTGCAGTTCCGCGATTGTCATAAGCATTCCCACTTTTCGGATTAAGGCGAATTGCTTCAGAATAATCTTCAACTGCGTAAAACAAAAAATTCATTCGATTCCTTGCCACTCCTCGATCGTTGAAATAATTTTCATTGTTTGGATTTAGTTCAATCGCTTTTGAAAAATCCGCTTCAGCAAGCTCATTTTTTGAAAGCATGAGTTCAAAGAGACCTTTAAAATAATGACCTTTAGCGTTAAGAGAATCAGCTTGAATGGCCTTAACTGCCAATTCCAACCCTTCATTGTATTTCCCTTCCTTATATTTCGCCTGAGCAAGTTTTATAAAATCATTTGCATCCTGAGAATACAGATTCACTTGTATGCAAACGAGCGCGAAAAGAACAATCCTCTTTATCATTGATCCGGCTTTTTGATCCATCAAAATAGGTTTATTTTTGCAGCCTTTAAAATCGCCCCATGTCCAAAAAAATCACCCGCGCCCTTGTTTCTGTTTTTTATAAGGATGGCCTTGCGCCCATCATCCACGAGCTTGCCAAACACAATGTAGAGTTTGTTTCAACGGGAGGCACGCAGGAGTTCATTGAAAAACTGGGTTATAAAGTAGTGCCGGTGGAACAGCTCACGGGTTATCCATCCATCTTTGGCGGCCGTGTGAAAACCTTGCACCCAGCCGTGTTCGGTGGAATCCTTTACAGGCGCGAAGACGCAGGCGATGTGAAGCAAGCGAATGAATTCAAGATCGGCCCGCTGGATATTGTGATTGTAGATCTTTATCCTTTTGAAGAAACGGTAGCCAAGGGCGGAAGCGAGGAAGACATCATTGAGAAGATTGATATTGGAGGAATTTCACTCATTCGCGGAGCAGCAAAAAATTTCAATGACGTGTTGATTGTGTCGTCAAGAAATCAATATGCTGAAATACTTGAACTTTTGAAATCAAAGAATGGCGCAACTGATTTAGCAGATCGTAAAAGATTTGCCGCTCTTGCTTTTGATACAACTTCTCATTACGATTCAGCGATCTTCAATTATTTTAATCAAGAGCAAAAGATTTCAAGTTTCAAATCAAGTTATCAACAAGGCAAAGTTTTGCGCTATGGCGAGAACCCGCATCAGCAAGGCGTTTACTTTGGCGAGCTTGAAAAACTTTTCGAACAACTCAACGGCAAAGAACTTTCATATAACAATCTTGTAGATGTTGATGCTGCAGTAAATCTTGTAAAAGAATTTGAAGACGAAACTGCATTCGTCATCATCAAGCACACCAATGCGTGTGGAGTTGCAACAGCCTCGTCTGTAAAAGAGGCTTACTTGAAAGCTTTTCAGGCAGACACGATCTCGGCATTTGGTGGCGTGTTGGCTTCCAACAAACCCATCGATCTGGCCGCAGCCGAAGAAATGAACAAACTCTTCTTCGAAATTCTAATTGCGCCAAGCTATGAACCTGCTGCACTTGAACTTTTGAAGTCCAAAAAGAACCGGATCATCCTTCAACAAAAATTGCCGCTCACAGCTACGAAACAATTCAAGAGCTTACTGAATGGCGTGATTGAGCAAGACCTTGATCTTCACACCGATTCAAAACCCGATTTGAAAGTGGTAACCAAAGTTGCTCCTTCTGTTTCAGACGTTGAAGCTCTCCTTTTCGCCAGCAAAGTTTGTAAGCACACTAAGTCAAACACGATCATCTTAGCGGTTGATGGTCAAATGCTTTCAAGTGGTGTTGGCCAAACCAGTCGCGTGGATGCAT
>CAZECP010000135.1:0-7664 GCA_964510765.1 uncultured Ohtaekwangia sp.
CGCTCGAAACCAAAACGCAGATCAGGCAAGTGTTCATTGATGGCTGGCAGATTCCTCTTAGCAGCCGCCAGACGATGTTGTTTGATGAGTTCTTGAAACGTGAGCCAGGCGTGAGCAAAAAATAATTAGTTACAGTTTGTTAATTTTAAAGGGTGACCGATGAGGTCACCCTTTTTTTTGCTAATTAGAAAATCAAAGATTCTAGAAAATGAAGCCAATCATTCTTTGCATGCTGTCCCTGTCCCCGATTTATGCGTTTGCTCAAACCACAATTGATAATGACATTATGAATTGTATTATTGAAGTTTATAAAAATGAGGGAGTTAACATCACCCAGACACTTGATAATTTTGAAAAATTCCTAATAGAAGAAAAACTGTTAAAAGACAATTCAGGCGAAAGCTACCTTTCCATCTATAAAAAAATATCGATCGAGAATAAAGTCAATATATCAGCAGATGATTTCGATGATGAGGGACTTTTGGAGAAATCTCCTGGTGACTTTCTCAACTGCTATCAAACAAGAATACCTGAAATACTTAAATCAGAATCCCCACTTAAAAAACTGTACACGTACTTTCAAAACAATTCCATAGAAATGAGTCCTGGAAATGTTTCAAAAAAAATCCTAGAACTACTCCAGCCCGCAGATTTTAAAAACGATGTGGTACGGTATTACAGCTTATTTACTTTCTTGAAAACATCAATAATACCGTCCATCACTGTAGCTGCTTCCGTGGATGATAAAAAATATAGTTTGAAAAAGAACTTTGAAAAAAAGCTCTTGATTCAATTGAGTAAAAAATCAAAATTATCAGTAGGCAGCAACTCCATCGATTTCTCGTCTCTTCCAAAAAGGATAGAATCGTTTCTAATTCCATCTGCAGATACTTTAAAAACTATAGTCTTTCAATCGGCAAAAGAAACGCCTTATAGTGATTTTGTAAAAACTTTGGACTTAATTCAAACACATTTTAATAAAAGTAGAGATAACATCTCAAAAATACATTTTGGTAAAAATTTCAAGGAGCTATCTGGAGACCAAAAAAGAGAAGTGATTAAACTTTTGCCTCAAAGAATAAAAGTAGAAGAACCTATTTAAAGAAAATTGTCTCTTAACTATTCTGTCTCAAACTCTCAGCAGGTTTTGTTCTACCTGCAACAAGCGATTGATAACTGATCGTAAGTAACGCAATCATCGCTGCAATCAATCCAGAGAATGCAAACATCGCCACATCCAGATCAATTCGATACGCGAAGTCTTGCAGCCATTTGGTCATGCCCCACCATACGATGGGTGTACCGATCACAAAGGAAACCGTAACAAGTGCTAAATAATTAGATGTAAGTAATCTAAAGATTGAGCCCACCGAAGCGCCAAGCACCAATCGAATACCAATCTCCTTGCTGCGCTGCTCAATCATAAATGCCGACAGCCCAAACAAGCCAAGGCATGCAATAGCAATGGCCAACACTGCGAAACAAATGAAAATCTTTTCGGTGCGCTGCACATCGCCATACATGGCGGCATAGTTCTGATCCATAAAGGAAAAACGAATCGGCTGATGCGGAGAAAACTTGCTCCAGATTTTGGAAATATCGTCAATGGCTTTCGACATCTCTTTGCCTTCCAGTTTCACCGACACAATGGTTGGGCTGATTCCAAGGCGCATCATCAGCGGCTCAATCTCTTGTCGCATGGATTCAAAATGAAAATTTTCAACCACTCCCAACACCGTGTAGTTGGTGCCGTTCGTAATTACCTTTCCTACCGGGTCATTCAGGTTCAGTTTTTTAGCCAGCGCCTGGTTAATGATCACACCGGCTGAGTCAGAAGATTTTCGTTCAACAAAATCACGACCGGAAACAATCTGCATGCTCATCGTTTTTATGTAGTCGGCATCTACCACCCAGTTTTGCCCGTTGATGCTTCGCTCTACTTTTTCCTTTCCCTCGTTCCAAAAGGGATTTCCATTGCGCTTCGTTCCCTTTACAGGAAGGTAATCGCCAATAGAAACCGTTTTTACCGATGGTACCGTGAGCAATTCATTTTTAAATGTTTTGATTTGTTTGTCCAACGTTCCGGTTCCTTGTAACAGCAATACCTGGTCCTTTTCAAAACCAATTTTTTGATGCAACACAAAATCCATTTGCTTCGATACTACCAGTGTTCCGACAATAAGTACAATTGAAATGGTGAATTGAAGAATCACCAGGGCGCTACGCATGTGCGAGCCTTTGCTACCTTGCGCCAGCACTCCCTTCATCACATCAATCGGTTTGAATCGTGAAAGAAAAAAAGATGGATACAATCCTGCTGCTAAACCGATAGCAAGAATCGAGGCCACTAAAATTCCCCACATCCTCAACTCAAGAAAAGGAATGGACAAACTTTTTGATGCAACATTGTTGAACAACGGCAGCAACATAACTGACAGCCCGATACCCAGGATGAAAGCCAGCGCACTCACGATTATTGATTCAGTGAGAAATTGATTGATAAGATTCTGCCGCATCGAACCAACCACTTTTCTGATTCCCACTTCTTTTGCACGGTTGGCAGACTTTGCCGTAGAGAGATTAATAAAATTAATGCACGCAATGATCAGAATGAAAACGGCAATTCCACCAAAAACCATAATCGTACTCCGATCTCCATGAGAACGACCATCTTTAATATGAGAGTCAAGGTGAATATCGGATACAGGTTGAAGAGCGAGGTCGCCATTCTTCACAAGCTCTTCAGCATTGGGCACACCTTCTTTGATCAATTGCGGCAAAATGTATTTTTGGATTGTACCTCTTGTCATTTTCTTTTCAAATTCCTTGGTGTCGGTACCTGGCTTTAGCAAAATGTAGGTCTGATAGTTAGTGCAACACCAACTGGTTCCTTCACCCGGCCAGAATTCAAAATCTTTCAGCGTAATTAGAAAATCAAATTGAAAATGCGAGTTGGCCGGCCGATCCTCCATCACTCCACCCACCGTAAAAGGATTTTTATCATCGTTGTTTAATATCACCAATTTGCCGATCGGATTTTCATGTGGAAAATATTTCTCCGCTTTCTTTCGAGACAACACAATTGACTTGGGGTGTTTAATGACTCTGAAGAGCCATACACCATGGGCACTTCGAGCAACTTCAAAATGGATGGATCAACATAAACAAATCCATCATCGTAGGAATTATCTTCCACATGGGCCCGCCTGAATTCTTTGCTGCCAGCACCAAAAAGTTCAGACGAGTTTAACCTTGCCACATTATCAACATCAACATAATCTTCCTTCAACGTGTTTGCAAACGGAGCATGCCACGCAGTGCCTCGGTCAATTTTTCCGTTGTCATTAAAATTGAAGTAAACACGATACAGTCGATCGCCATTCACCAGGTTCCTATCATAGTTCAATTCATCGGCAATGAAGAGAGAAATGAGAACGCACACGGCAATGCTCAACGCAAACCCGCCAATCTTAATGACAGAATATATTTTTTGGCGTATGAGATTCCTCCAGCCTGTAACAAGATAATTTTGCAGCATCATGGTGTTATGAAATTTTTGTTTTGACTTCCTGAAAGCAAATGGCCGTATATAATTTAAAACCTGAAACCAATAATTTGCTTTGGCTCTGAGCAATGATTTCTCTTTTATTGTTCGATAAAACTTCTCTTCCAAATCGCCAGCAACTTCTTCTGCAAAATCATCGCGGAGAAAACGAAGCAACAACCAGTGAGCTGACTTTGGCGGTATCGATTTATTCTTTTCCAAACTATTATTCACTTCTCAAACTATCTACCGGATTCGCCAATGACGCTTTCAATGATTGATAACCAATCGACAACTTCGCCACCAACAATGCGAGCACTCCGGCAATCGCAAAAGTCCACCACTCTATATTTACGCGGTAAGCAAAATCCTGAAGCCAATTATTGCTCAGATACCACCCGGCAGGTATTGCTATCACAAATGCGATCATAATCAGCAGGAGAAAATCTCTTGACATTAACAACACAATGCTTTGAACGGAAGCGCCTAACACTTTCCTGATTCCGATTTCTTTCGTCCGCTGTGATGACAGGAATGCTGCCAAGCCAAACAATCCCATCGCGGCAATAAGTATGGAGACGATTGTGAAGAAGCCAAAGATTTCTCCGAGCTTCGTTTCACTAGAATAGAGTTGGTTAAAATTATCATCCAAAAATTGATAATCGAAAGGATATTGAGAATTTCTTTTCATCGACTTCTCGAGAAGTGCAAGAACATCCATCGCAGCATCGTGCTTGATCTTCACTGAGAAATAATTTGGCCTGTTGCCAGTAGTGCGGATCATGAGCGGCTGAATCGCCAAATGCATGGAGTGCATATGAAAATCGTTCACCACTCCCACAATTGTTTTAGCATACTGATGATCACTGCCTTGATAAATCTCCTTCCCGATTGATGTCTCAGGCGTCCAGCCTAAAGATTTCACAGCCGTTTCATTTACCAGGCAAACTTTATCATCATTTTCCATTTCTGGCGAAAAGTTTTTTCCTGCTATAAGTTTTATTCCGTAAACATCAAGAAAATTTCGCTCCGCTCTCCATTGATAAATCGGCAACTCCAGAACATCCGATGACCCTTCTTTTCCCCTAATGAGATTGCTTGAACTAATATCCGTTGGAAGCGCGGACGACATAGTTGCGCTGATCACATTCGTGTTTTGCAACCATTCATTGGAAATAGCTTTGAACTTATCAATGAGCGAATAATCTCTTAGGCGAATGGCGATCACATCTTTTTTATCGTAACCCAATTCTTTCTTCTTCATAAAATCGAGTTGCTGGTAGATGATCATGCTGCCGATCACCAATGTAATGGACACAGCAAACTGCACGATAATGAGTACACGTTGCAAACTGAAACCTGACACTTTTACATCGGATTTGGTTTTCATCACCTCCGCAGGTTTCAATGACGACATCACCAAAGCCGGATAACTTCCGGAGAAGAAACCAACGAGCAACATCAATAATAATAAAGCAGGAATCAAAAATGAGTTGGACCAAAAATTAATCTCCACAGGTCGATCCATCATCTGCCCGAAGAAAGGCAGGAACAAATAAGTCAACCCAACTGCAAACAAAAGAGAAATGAATGCAATCAATATAGACTCGCCAAGAAACTGAATGACGAGCTGACTGCGCAATGCTCCAACTACTTTTCGCAAACCAACCTCACGCGATCTCTTGATTGAGCGAGCCACCGCAAGATTCATATAATTGACACAAGCGAGCAGCAACACAATCAATGCGACCACAGAAAGTAAATAGACGAGCGTGCGATTTCCTTTTATGCCGAGTTCAAAATTGATATTGGGATGAAAATACATCTCAGTGAGAGGCATCAGGAAATATTGATCCTTGAAAGGATAATTTGCGTAGTCGGCTGGCAATTGATACTTCTTCAGCAATGCTGGAAATTTCTCTTCCATGGCGGCAGGCGATGCTCCGGCTGTCATCACAAAAAAAGTATGATAGCCATTGTTGTTCCAACCAGCTCGTTTCAACTCTTCTACATACTGAGTGTTGTACAGAATGCTAACGATGAAAGTATATTTGACCGATGAATTCGCAGGTGGATCTTCAACAACTGCCGACACATGATAACCTTCTTCATCTTTGAACTGAAGGGTTTGTCCAATCGGATCTTTGTCTCCGAAAATTGTTTCCGCCAGTGACTTTGTCAACACAATACTTTTCGCATCAGCAAGCGCTGTCTTTACGTTGCCTGATAAAACTTTGCTCTGAAATACTTCGAAGAATTGATTGTCGGCTGCCAATCCAGTTTGCCAGAAATTCCGGTCCTCCACACTCATCAAACCAGATGCTTCCTGAACAGAAGTCGCATGCTCTACTTCCGCAAAATCCTGTTTGAGATTTGAAGCAAGTTGCGCAGGCGTTACTCCAAAATAATCCGTACCAAGAAATACGTTGCCGGTTTGCTTCTGATACACTTTGTAAATGCGATCGGCATTTGAATAAAATCTATTGTAGGAAAATTCATGTTGCACGTACAAGAAAATAATCAGGAAACACGTGAGCCCCAGCGCCAAGCCACCGATGTTGATAACCGAATACAACTTTTGCTTGAGCAGATTGCGCGTGGTAATCTTGAAATAGTTTTGAAACATATCAGCCTGATTTAAGTGAATTGATTTTGACTTACGCACAGCAAATGGCCGGAGATAATTAAATACTTCAAACCAATAATTTGACTTTGCACGAAAAACAGATTTGTCCTTCATCGTTTGGAAAAATTTTTCGTCCAGATCGCCAGCCACTTCTTCGGCAAGGTCTTCGCGAAGAAAGCGCGACAGCAGCCAGCTTGCGAGTTTTGGTGGATTTCTTTTCCCCGGCTTCATCACTCAAATACTGAAATTCAATTTCGCAAAAGCCGGATACTGGCTCCACAAATTCATCTTGAAATCGCGGGATTCCTTGAGCACTTTTTTGCCGATGGCGGTGATGGTGAAGATTCTTTTTCTTCTCCCTCCCCGCTCAGCGGTGGCTTTGCCCATTTCCGATTTCAAAAAACCCTTGCCTTCCAAGCGGTCAAGCGTGGAATGCACCGCGCCAATGGAAGACGCGCGGCCAGTCTGTGATTTGAACTCCTCGGCAATTCGGAAGGGATATGCATCTTCTCCTAGTATACCGACTATCAATAAAAGGACTTCTTCAAAATCTCCAAGGCGTGTTTCGATCATGTGGTTTTAGATTGTAGAACAAATAAACGGAAAGGGTTAGTATTTGTTCTACTTTTTAGAAGGAAATTTTGAGCTTGTTGATAAAGAACCAACACGGGCGGGATAACATCTTACAACTAAAGATTTTTCCTACATATTTGTACCACAAAATTCGTGGTTCACTTTTCGCAGATAACCTAACTTTTCCTTCATTAGTAATATGTTCCATGTAAGCGAAGTCAAAACCACACCGCCCGCGGAGTTTAAAAACGAATTGCAGCAAATGGTTTATGCGACTTTACAGAAGCTCAACATTCCCTTCGAGCGCGTGGATACGGATGAAGCCATTACCATGGAGGATTGTGTACTCATCGATCAAAGGCTGAAGATGCAAACCGTAAAAACACTTTTTCTTTGTAACCGTCAACAAACCGATTTTTATCTTTTCATCACCACGGCCGACAAACCCTTTCGCACAAAAGAGTTGAGTGCAGCATTGAATATTGCGCGGTTGTCATTTGCACCCGCGGACTTGCTCGAAAAAATGCTCGGCACCAAAGTAGGAGCCGCTACTATCTTTGGTTTGATGCTGGACACCAGCCGTGCTGTGAAGCTATTGCTTGATAAAAACATTTTATCGGCAGAAGATTATGGCTGCAGTGATGGCACCACCACCAGCTACATGAAAATCAAAACCACGCATGCACTAAATGATTTTCTGCAACACATCCATCGCGAGGCGGTGGTAGTGGATATTTAGTTTCAATGCATAGATATGGCAGCAGAGACCATTTAATGTGGCACCCATGTGCCTTTCTTGCATCAATAGTGTAGAAAGCGAGAAAATAGCATGAAAGTGGCTTCTAGCTGGCTAAAAACGGGGTATCATGGCCAGCTACAAGCCAGCTACTCGCCAGCTACAGGCCGGCTACACGGGTGGCA
>CAZECP010000136.1:0-7656 GCA_964510765.1 uncultured Ohtaekwangia sp.
AGCTCTTCTGCCGTTAACTTTCAACTGAATGATTTGTTGAGCAAGCTGAAAGGGGAACCGCAAAAATACAAGGAGCGTTTTCTATCCGTTCAAAGAAATAGTCTCGTCCCGGTAACTGTCGATGAGATAGCCCTCTTTCAAAAACAAGAACTCATTTACCTTTTTACGTTCGCGAATGAAAAACTAATCAGCGAACATTCAACACTCGATGAAATCGAAAACCTTGTTGATCCCGCAAAATTCTTCCGCGTCAATCGTCAGCATTTGATTCACATCAACTCAGTAGGAAGAGTGAAGGCCACACACAAAGGTATGACCGTGATTTTGAAAGCACCTTTTAATTTAGAAATTGATCTTAGCAGAGAAAAAGTCACAGCGCTGAAAAAATGGCTGGGAGAATAACATGGGAGTTGGATTAAAGATAGCTGTCATCTTTCATGTTTTGGCCCTGCCTCTCGATGCTTTTTGAAGAAGATCCATCCGCCCAAAGAAAAATCAAATTGCAGATAAGGACCAGTGTAGGAAAATGTATTTTGAATCGGACCGGATGCGGAACTAATCTGAAGATCACTTGACGGGTAAGCAATAGATTTGTAATCGTGGCCGCTTTTTATTTCAAGACCTGGATTCGATGTTATAGTCCAAATGTATCCGGCACTCAACCGCCACCATCCTCTGCGGTGTGGTTCATCAATCAGTTTTGTGCTATGGCGAATACTAAATTGACACTTGATTGATTGTCCGCTGTTTGTGATCCTCTCATAGAGCTGACCTTCCCCGCCTGTCGATTGGTAATTGTACTGCTGACCAAGCATGGAGACGGATTGGTATTGTACATTAATCGTCTGCGGCAGCGTATAAAAAGTATGATTGACTTCCTCCGTTACAGACAAGCTGAGCATCCAGGGGCTATTCTTTAATTCGTAGTTCACTCCAGCCTGAACCTCGAGACCTGCTGAGAAAACATCACTTGCTTCACCAAACTCTACCTTCACGGCCATGAAAGGTCCGCGTAGATAGCCGGACTCAATTCCGAAAAAGCCATTCCAGTAAGGCTGTTGTCTGGTTGCTGATTTCATAAGGCCATTGTAAAGATGAGGATTCCGATCGTTTGCATTATAGTAGTTGAATTTCACCTCGGTGTTTTGTGCCCACAAACTGGCGAGGCTCGTTCCGACCGGAACACCGAGGTAGATTCCATTTTGAAATGGCTCGCTTTTCTTTGGCAGAATGATCGGTTTGAATAAAGTCTTTCTTCTATACTTTTTGCGATATGGAAAGTTACCGGAGGTCTGCTGGTCGTACTCATCCCAGTCTCGTCCCCGCGTGTCGCGCCTTATAATTTGTCGTTTTGTTTGCGCTCTCAGTGAGGGCGCTGGATAGAATGAAAGGAAAATGCAGAGAGCTGCCCACGTTACGGAGTGAATACCTCCTAACACGCTTAACTTGTTGTTCATAGTTTGATGGTAAGCGTAGAATCAGGCAGTGCGGAATGGGTATTGTGTTTTAATACGAGTGCAACTTCGAAAAGTTTCATCCTTCTAACTGAGGACGGGCACCAAGTCCTAATTTGCTATCTTTACTGAATATGAAATTATTGTCTCCCAAAAGTTTTTTCCTCGAAGAAAGTCTCGCAATTGTTCGCATCGCTGTTGGATTGATGATGGCGTATCATGGTCTCGAAATTTTCAATCCTGAATTGATGGCGGGTTATGCCAAGTGGGAAGTGATTCAAAAACTTCCTTTCCCGGATTATATTGCTTATGTAGGCAAGGGTATTGAGTTTGTGACCGGGGTCGCTTTTGTGTTAGGCGTCTTCACACGCATTGCAGCTGTCTTCATGGCGGGGAATATGTTGTTCATCTGCTTCTTCATTGGAAATGGAAGATTTTATTACGAAGAGCAGCATCCGTTTTTGTTTGCAGTTCTTGCTGTCATTTTTGTGTTCACCGGCCCGATGAAGTGGGCGCTCGATTTTAAGTTTTTTAAATAAGTCTATGCAAGTGAGATTTCTTTGTTTGCTGTTATCGGTTTCATCAGTTGCGTGGACGCAAAAGGAAATTCCATTTGAGAAAGAAGTAAAGGCGTTTGAAAAACTGGACAGTGCGCAAGCTCCTCCAGCCAACCCGATTCTTTTTATTGGAAGTTCATCGTTCACCTACTGGGGTCACTTGAAAGAAAGCTTTCCCGGTTACCCGGTTTTGAATCGCGCGTTTGGCGGGTCAACGTTGGAAGACCAGATTTATCATTTTAAGGCAGTTGTACCTAAATACCATGCGAAGCAGATTGTGATTTACTGTGGTGAGAATGATCTCGCCTATAACGACACGCTATCGGCTGCAACGATGGCGAATCGATTTAAGAAGTTGTTTGGCATGATCCGCGAAACAGATAAAAATGTTTTTGTCACGTTCGTTTCGCTGAAGCCAAGCCCGAACCGGAAGAAGTTGTACGCCAAATATGCAGAGGGAAATCAATTGATCGAGCAATTTTTGAAACAGCAAAAGAAAACATCCTTCATCGATGTGTATCACCTGATGATGCAAAACGGAAAGCCGATCAAAGAAATTTTTATTCAGGATAGCCTCCATATGAATCGTAAGGGTTATGAGTTGTGGACGAAGAAGATGAAGCCGTATCTGAAAAAATAATCAAAGCTCATTAGTTTGCTTTCTTAACAACGAGTATCGTGGCGACTGTCTTGGAAAGTGCGTGCAATTCCGCGCGACACATGACATGATATTCTTGGATAATCAGCATGCGCGCGGTAGTGGGTTCGCGGCCTCGGGCCGCGAACAAAGTTTTGTATAAATCGCGAAGCGATTTATACTCTCTCAGTGCGCGCACACATTGTGAGAGAAATCTATCCGCTTGGCCGCGCACGCTCTGCGACTTTTGAAAGAGAATTTTTCGCGTACTCAATCGTTAGTAACCTTTCATGGCCATGAAGTATAAGCGAACTAACTACATCACCCTCATCGAATCATATACAATCACTTTCTCCCACAGGTGAGAATATTCAGCAATAAACTTTTTATGAATCGGATGATCCTGGTAAACGTTTTGCCCTGCTATATCATCGAAGAACATTAATTCTGAAACACCGTAACTGTTATCTACTACATCTCTTTTTTCAGTCGAAGCAGGAATGCCAACATGAATGGCGCGGATGGTTTCAATTTTAGCAAGGCTTTTAACACCTTCCACTAATTTCTGCTGATCTTCTTTTGAGCCTGGGTTTTTCAACCAAAAGAAAACATGGTGAACGAGCGGAGGATTTGATTTTGACATAGCATTTGTTTTTGTGAATGGAAATGTAGCGGCCACAGCCAGTGCCGTGCCCTGAGCGATGAAGGTTCTGCGACTTTGCTTTTTCATGGCGGTCAATTATGCTTTAAAAATAGGAGATAAAATTGACTAGTGAAAAAACTTGAAGGTGAGGTCCTGCACTTCCACTTATGCAGGACACTCCTTCAAAATTTTATTTACCAGAACCAAGTTCCTTTAATTGCCTTTGAGCGGTGTTAATAATAGACTGTAAAGCTTGCTTTTGCATCTCCTTTCCCTCTTTCGATTCAGTTAACTTCTCGGAGAGTTTGTAGGAGGCCATGTGTGTAAGCATTTCCGTAATAAACCATCCCGGATCAGGACCAATGGGTGGAACAATGTGAATGTGACCGTTGGAGTCAATATAAACTCCGCCTCCGTCATTGATGATACCAAACAAGATGAATATGAATTCCCGGTATCGATCCAGATTCGGTACACGGATAGGGAACGGTATGCTGGTGAACAACTCCTGGATGCCTGTGCGTGTGTCAGTCCATAGTGGATAGAAGCCAAGGTCACTTGCATCCAATCCAAAATAGCGTCCGATGGTGGTCAACATAGGACTACCATGAAACAAGGGAGCATCCGTTGCCGGATCCCATGGATGGTCAGTGATGATGTGATAATTCAAAAATGTTTGCCCCTGGTCTATTGAGGTTGTGAAGCCAACATCGATCAGCATTTTTCCGCTCACCCCTTTTGGTCCCAGTTCGTAGAAGGAACAGGCGATGGTGCCATTGGGTTGTTTGACAAGTTGCGGATTAAAATGATGAACATCGCCCAGGATGGCACCTGTCAACAGTGGACTCCCGGAGCTACTGCCCAGCCAGGTTACTCCACCATCTACCGACCTGCGGAAATAAATTCGCGCCACGCCTTCGCGCAGGTCTGGCCATGCCACGATCACTACGTTGTTGCGACCGGCACTGACGGTTGGCCGAGTCATTATATCAAACAATGTTCCCGGGAATTTCGGAAAGCCGTCTGCTGCCCTTGGCAAAAAGCCAAGTGAACTGATACCCGAGCCGGGCAGTGCCGGCACGTGTGGAAAAGTTTCGCCATCGTCAGTGGACGCAAGAAACATGACATCATCACCGACAATGTAGGTGATATAAATATTTCCGTTGTCAGCAACACAGATACTCGGGCAAACTGCCATAGAAGTTAAAATTGATCCCGCAGGTTCTGTTCCTGACCCTTTCCAGGTAGCACCTTGATCAAAGCTTCTGGCGAAGAAAAGTCTGGTTATACCCTCATTCGCCCTTTCGCCCCACACACAAAACAAGTGCCCGTTGTTTTTATTGCAAGCAATCCAAGGATGGTCATCCGGATTATTCCGATGGATCACATGCGGATCACTCCAGGTATGTCCGCGATCAGTTGATTTGTAAACAGCTACTCCGATTCCCAAGGCGCTGATGGATGTATCATTGAATGGAACAGTGATGAGATAAACACTATTGTGAGTATCCCAACAAAGGACAGGATCAGACACTCCCAGCCACCCTGCATGGAGATGCAAGTTGGCGGAAGGAGTCCATGTTAATCCGCCATCTTCAGACCAGGATGTAGCCACGGAATGCTCATAGGTCATTGGATTAGTAAATTTTTTGGAAGCCGCTACCATCTGCCGGTTGTTATGTGGATTGATAGCAATGGATGATTCATTCCTGGCGTTCGCAGGATTGACATCGAAAGTGACTTGTGTGTTTGCCATATATCATGAGTTTTAGTTTGTTCACTCATGATCGTCATTTTGTTGGGGTTTCGGTTTGACGAATGGGAGTTACTCCTAAATTTTTTCATCCTGAAATTCAGGGAGCTGTGATTGACGTGCAAAACTTTATACGTAGCTGCATCATCCTACTTTGGTAACGTGCTCAACTCCAAAATCAATACAATTGGGTGATAACAACACGCCTGCACTGTTTCGTTTAACCATAGACAAATCCCTTCCATCATGATCCGTAATTATTTATTAATCGCCCTGCGAAATTTTCAGCGCCAGAAGTTGTTGGCGTTCCTCAATATGTTTGGGCTCGCGCTGGGTCTCGCGTGCGCGATTCTTATTTTTCTCTACGTGAGTGATGAGCTGCAGTACGATGTCATGCATCCGTATTTCAAAGACACGTATCGTGTGGGACTCACTTTCAAAAACAGGGAAGGGCAAACTTTTGAAAACACTACCTCGCCCGGCTACTGGACGCGCCAACTGAAAGACACACGCAGTGAAGTGCTGCACATGGCGCGGGTGGATTACATTGGCTACCCCACGTCTCTTCATCTCAAATCAAAAGACAAAATTATTCTCACGGAAGAAATCAAGTGGGCCGAACCCGGCTTCGATCACATCATCGACTTTCATTTGATCAAAGGCAACCAAGAAAAAATGTTTGAGAACCACAACAGCATGGTGCTGAGTGAAATGGGTGCGAAGCGCATGTTTGGTGATGAAGATCCGCTCGGACAAGTAATTACACTGAAACACAACTTCGCTACCAATGGCCGCGAGATTGATGTAGTAGTCACTGGCGTCTATCGCGACTTCCCTTCCAACTCCCACTTCAAAGCAAAATATTTGATCAACGTAAATGCACTGCGCTCGGTGGTGACGGATTTCAATAGCTACATGGAGGGATCAACCTTCCGCAACATCGAGTTCTTTGAAAACTATGTGGTGCTGAAACCCAATGCCGATGTGGCGCCACTGCAAGCCACGCTGCAAGAGCTGGCCAATAAAATGATCGCGTCCGACTCGGCTACGCAGGCGCAAGGGTTTACCATCACACCTTTTCTTACCAAGATGGAAGACTTGCATTTCGATCAGAAAAATTTGTGGGAGAACGATGGTACCAAAGGCGACAAAACCTATCTCGCCATCTTCAGTGCCGTGGCGGTGCTCATCCTGCTCATCGCGTGCATCAACTACATGAACCTTGCCACTGCACGGTCGGCACGCAGGGCACGCGAAGTTGGACTGCGCAAATCACTCGGCAGCAAGCGCAGGGAAATTGCAAAACAGTTTTTCTATGAATCGTTTATCATGACTATCGGCTCGCTGCTCATCGCGTTGGTGCTCGTAGTTATCTTCCTGCAGCCGTTCAATCAACTCGCGCATAAAACGTTCACCATCTTTTCACTTTTGAATCCGTACATGATCGGCATCGTGGTGGTGGTCATTTTGTTCATGGCCATCGTGTCGGGAAGTTATCCTGCGATTTATTTGTCGGGCTTCCGGCCTGCCGAAGTTTTGAAAGGACAGATCGTGAAAGGAAAAGGAGCGGAGTTGTTTCGCAAGAGTCTCGTCACCATTCAATATTCCGTTTCATTGATCTTGATCATCTCCACGTTCATCGTCATCGGCCAGATGCAGTACATGCAAACTTCCAAACTGAATCAGCAGGGCAGCCAGTTGCTTTCCATTCGCTACGGAGGCAATGCACCGCAGAATAAATACGCGGCCTTCAAAGAAGCCGTGCTGCAAGACCCCGACATTCAACATGTGACGATGGCCAACCACTTGCCGCGCCTGAACTATTTTGGTTTCATCGGTGCGCAAGTGAAGTTCCCCGACTTTGAAGACAAGACGCTGCAATGGAATCAACTCAATGTGGACTTTGATTTCCCGAAGACCTACAACCTCGAGTTCATTGCGGGCCGTGATTTTGATGTGGCCAGCACTTCTGACTCGAGCTGCGTGATTTTGAATGAAGCAGCGGTGAAAGCGCTGAACCAACCGATCGATAAAATTTTAGGGAGCACATTGTCAGAAACGTTTTTCAATTTCGCGCGGCAGACGCGTGAGGACCGCAACCTGAAAGTGATTGGCATCGTGAAAGATTTTCCTTTCCGCTCCATGCACCAGGCCATCGAGCCGTTGTTTTTGAATCCGCATCTTCATTTCATCGATCGCATTGCGTACATCAAATTGCCGGCCGGCAAATACCAGGAGAAACTTCAGGCGATCGAAAAGAAGTGGAAGGAAATCTACCCCGGTGTGGGTTTTGATTATTGGTTTGTGAGCGATGAGTTCAACCGCATGTACCTCACCGAAAGCCGCGTCACTTCGCTGGCGCAAAGTTTTGCCGTGCTCGCCATTTTAATTACCGTGCTCGGTGTGTTTGGCCTCGCGTGCTACACGGCCGAACAAAAAACAAAAGAGGTGGGCATCCGCAAAGTGATGGGTGCCGAAGTGGGTCAGGTCGTGCGCATGCTCGTGTGGGTGTTTGTAAAAATATTTTTGATCGCCAGCGTGGTGGCCTTGCCCGTGGCCTGGTTCCTTGCCGACTACTGGCTCAACTCGTTCGCCTACCGCAAGCCCATCAG
>CAZECP010000137.1:0-6991 GCA_964510765.1 uncultured Ohtaekwangia sp.
AGGCGCTCGTGCAGGAACTGGATGTGTGGACGGAAGGCGAATAGCAAGAAACAAGCTCTCATTCAAAAGTTATGAATCGCGTTGATCGGCTCATGGGCATTCTCACCTATTTGCAGTCGCATAAATACGTGATGGCCGAGAAGCTTTCGGATAAATTTGAAATCAGTGTACGCACGGTCTATCGCGATATCAAAGCACTTGGAGAAATCGGGATTCCTGTTTCATTTGAAAACAACAAAGGGTATTTCATTGTGCAAGGCTATTTTCTTGCGCCTGTTTCATTGACATCCAATGAGGCAAATGCGCTCATACTGGTTGCAGCTTTGGCAAACCGCTACACAGACAAGGCCACCACCAGGAATACTGAAAATGCGATCCAAAAAATAAGAGCCGTGCTTCGCGAAGCCGACAAAGAGAAAACGGAGCAATTCAGCAACCGCGTGAAAGTTTTGAATACACAACCGCTCGCAAACAAATATTTGTCGGATGTGCAGCAAGCCATAACCGAGCAACACATTTTGAAAATCGAATACACGGATGCGCAACAGCGAATAACTACCCGCGAGGTGGAACCGATCGGCATGATTTATTATACCGAGCAGTGGCACATCATCGCCTGGTGCTGGAAGCGAAACGACTACCGCGATTTCCGCATGGGCCACATCAATGCGCTCACCATTACCGGCAAACCTTTCAGGAAAAAGAATCACATTACTCTTGACGAACACATCCGCACCTGGAAATAATTTTTTCGGGCTGCCATAGGGTTGGCAGTCGGGTGTTTGTTCTTTGTTGGGTGATCAATCATTGCAGTCAGCAATTATCGGGTTGATCACGGATGTTTTACCAACAACTTTTGCAACATGGATGCGATACGCAAGCAGGATTTAAATTCATTGTCATTTACAACCAGTGATTGGCAGCAGATTGAAACTGCGCTGAGTGATTTATCGAAAGGCAACTCGCTGGAGTTGAATATTCACGTTTCCAAAAAGGAAGGAAGCGAAGTGGAAGTCCGAGTTCAACAATCAGAGCCGGCATTGAGCACCCCAAAAAATAAACTACCCATTCGCATTAATCCAGGTTTGTATGATTTGTTTTGGTAATCGTAAGTTGCTCTTGATGGTAATGGCAATGTTAACCTCCGAACTGGCAACGGCACAAGCGCGCAGGAACAACGCTGATTCAACGAGTTCATCCGTGTTGATTATTACTCCACGATTTAATTCGGCCGGGCATTTTCCGTTCACCGGGTCGCTGCTCAATACCAATTTGAATTTTGATGTGAATATCTTTTACGAGAAGAAACGCAATGGCTTTTTTCTTTTCAAGTCGGTTGATTTAGTGGATGCGCATTCGGGTGTGAATTATTTTCAGCCGGGCATTTTTAGAAAATTTGAATGGGGCAAAAAGTTGCAGATGCGTGCTTTCTTTGGATACTTGTTTTCACAAACGCAGGAGTTCAGAGATAAAGATTCCGACTACTACACAGCCGCTACTGTTTACTGGGCGATCAGTGACAATTTAAAAGTGGAAAACACGGCTTTGTTTTTTGATTTGACACAATCAGAGAAGCTGGCGAACCGTATGTTGATCTCCTATTTCTGGCGAGGATTTAAAATGGATCTTTATGTCTGGCATCGTTGGGAGATGGAAAATAAATTCCATGCAACCTCAGCAAGCTTTGCTATCGGGCTTCCGAAAATCAAAATCACCAACTCGCTCTCAATTCAAAACACAATTTCGTACCAGGGATATTTGAGTGCGGAGAAACCAAGCTATGCCATGCAGAAAGGCTTGCTTGTGTCGGTGGCTTTTCCAATCAATGCAGGAAGTAAATAGGAATGGTTCATTTCTATTCAGATAATTGGCGGAGCACTTCCATTGCTTTTTCCGAATCAGCTTTATCAATAAATAGATGATCGTGATAAAAAGCAGCGACTGCATTGCAGCTTATTCCGTTTTCAGCAAGTGCTTTTGAAAATGCAGCCGTCAAGCCCACAGCACTCAGCGAGGAGTGAACTTCCAACGTGATCCACGAGGCGATGAATGAATAGCCAAGTTGTAATTTGTCTGCTAATTCTTTTTTAATGATGACCGTCAACCCCTCCTGTTCCCTAAAAAACAAAACGATTTGGGTATGATCAATCATGGAAAGATCATTCACACAACAAAATACATACTCGCCAGCATGGAGTGTTGGCTTGAGTGATTGAAGTATTTTCTTTAAATCAGTTTCTCCCAGGGTCATTATTTGTTGGTTGATTTGGCTTAAAAACGAGAAAGAGGTTGTGGTTTTTCTTTAAGAAAGATTAGCGTTATTTTTAAAATAAAAAAACACCATGAAAACACACAAATTATTTCTCGTCATCTTGGCCATTGCCACGGCTTGCTCGAAAAGCGACTCGCCCGCACCAGCGCTTGAGAGCACAAAAATTACAACCACTACTATCACGACACCGGCAGCGCTCTCAACCAGTAGCAATTCGAATGCACAAGAGGTTGCATATTTTATTCAGAATGTTAATGAGATTACTAACTACACGGCATTATTCTCTGTAGCCACAAGTGGAGCAACAAAGTCCTCGACAAAGATTACCGCATCTAATGGTCGTGTCGCTAACGCGGCAAGTACTACGGTTACTTACACATGGACAGATCAAACAAGTGGTAATTCAGTTGGCTACCAAGTGACGGACGATGGAACCTCATATACATGGGAATTCTTCTACAAGTACTCAGGATCAGATACTTGGATTAAATACCTTGATGCAAATGAAAAAAAGGATGGAAGCGTGGGCTACGTGCGTGTACTTGATATTGGTGGAAGTGATACGTCTGCTACACTTCTTCGCTACGACTGGACTAAGACCGCTACATTGTTTACGTTAAAATACACTTGGGCAACTGACTATATTAACCTAAGTTATGACCTTACAACAAAAGCAGGAACAATTGACTACTATATTAACAATGCTGAATATGCTAAATACACATGGACGAATGATGGACATGGTACATGGCAGACATTTGATCCGATTGGCAGTGGAACGTGGTAAATCATTGGTCGAAAAAGCCTGACTGGTTAGTCAGGCTTTTTTTTGTAAGTCTATTTGATTTAAAAAATCAGAACGAAACCTGGTATTGAAGCACCCACTCACCTAACCTTGTGTTTTCGACAAGATTGCCATTTGCATTGGGAGCAAAGTAAGGTCGGTTCTGGTAGTTGAGTGTAAACTTCGAATTGTTTCCATGCACCAGCCAATTCACACCCACATCAAAAACAACCATTGTTTCAGCAAGCCGGTTGTAGTTGGCAATTTGTGCATCGAAATAAGGCTGGAGAGTACCAAACTCGCCAAGCAATTCATTTTTGAACTTGTAAGCAGTTTGCATATAGGCAACATTGCCTGTGCCGATGTATGGAAACGCATTTCCATAATTCGACATTTCAAATGTCGAAGTCTTTTTTGAAGAGCCGGAAGTGGAATTATCAGGGCCGCTTACTTTGATGAAGTTAGTTCCGTAATTGTAGTTGGAAAACGAAGCATATAAACTAAATGCAGTTCCTTTCTCCTGGTTTAATGGCGTATCGTAGAAAACATCCAAACCAAAAAGTTTCATATCTTGTTTGATCGTATCTTTTAGAGCAGCATTTCCATAGCGGAACATCGCATCTTTTTGAAAGTTGAAACCCGCACCGATGTTGAATATTTTTTTCTTGCCTAAATAACTTCCTGTTGTTCCCGGCCCAAAATTATTTTCCTGATCGAGGAACTGATACATGAAATACCCTTGATAATTCATCCTGGGCGGTAGCGTAGAGAAGGAAGAATTCACATTGATTGGTTCCGTGCCGGAGGTAGAGCCGGATGAAAAGTTGGTTGAACTGAATCCTGCAGTTGTTTGAATTACAAAGGGCTTACCTACCGAAACGCGGTAATCTAGTTTTCCAAGTTTCCCCTTTGCATACACTCCCAGTCTTCGCACAAATTGATCATACGTATCATTCGTTACTTCCTGAAAATTGGGCGGATCTAAAACGAGGATGCTGCCAACAGAAGTATTGGAAAAGCGTGTTGGCCCATTCCACCCGTTGAGTCCAAAACCCACTGAAAATTTCTTTTTCACAACTGCATAGTCCGCAGTGATGTCGTGGAAAAAACTTCCGGCTTTTCGACCGGAGAGGTAATTCAAATTATTTTGTCCAAACTGCATAAAGAAATTGATGCGATCGGTAAGTGACCCGCTCAGCACGAAACGAATTCGCCTGATGCTCATGTCGGTGGTGTTTGCTTCGGCTGCATTTTGCACGGTAGTGTATGGATTGTTTTCATTGTTGCGCACCCAAATCTGACTCACCATGTTTAAAGAGATAAAACGAGCGCTGTCGTTCTTATCCAGGTAAAATCGCAGTCCGTCTTTTAGTTTTTTTGGAAACTGGGCGGAAGCATTTTCAAAATTTAAGGTCAGGACGGATATGAGAATCAAGTATTTAAAAAGAGGCGGGGTGGGGATGCGCATTGTAAAATAATAGTTACCGTTAGTTTATGTTTTCGTGCAAAAGTAGATTGGATATGTTACCATAATGTTATGAAAAGATTATGGAATTAACATTTAGATAAATTTTTGATAATATTAAATGTGAGTGTTTGGGAATTAACCACACTAATCCGCTCAGGAACCCGCCTTTCGCCAATTAATGACAGAGAAAGTCCAATAAAACATCCTTTGAGGTAATTTATGGGTTCCCTGGATATTTTGGTGGGAGTTACTGAAACCTCTAAATTCGATCAGCCTTCCGTTTTGCTCTAAGTTGGCTTTATTTAGCGCTTCCCGGAAAGGTAATTCATTCAATTACCCATTTAACATTCTATCATTATGGAAACACTCACCATCCGCCAAAGGATAAACATCGAACTTCGTGCAGCAATTCAAGTTATCATCGTGGCGGGTATTATTTGCGGAGGCATACTTGTAAAGTTTTTTATCGGCTGAAAGACAGCACTCGCCAAAAGTTCGCAAGAAATTACAACATAAATGATGCAGTTGCCTGCGGAGGATTTATGCTGTCTTGTCAAGTTGTGCCAGTTCCTCTTCAAAACTTCCTGAGAGAATCGGGAAGCGACACCAACTTCTGGGGTCAACGTTCAAATCATCAAAGTGAAAGGACGGAGCCAGACGTTCACGCTTCCACTGATTGGCTGCCCACAGGCGGAAGAATTTTGTGACATACAGTTTGAGATCACCATCACCATCATTGATGGATGAATTTTTCATTGCCTGATAAACCTCAACCGGACTTTTACGATCGCGAATGGCGTGCCTTTCTATTTCCGCAAGAATAGAATAAGGCATCAAATCTTTTTCATCGGTTTGTGTTCGTTCAGATGGGCGAAGCTCTGCCGTTGGCGTGAGGCTGTTCACAGATGCGAGTCCACTATAACCAAGTTCTTGTTGTGCCCACTTTAACCATTGCAAAATAAACGGCTTGCTTACACCGGCAATAGGGGCAAGACTTCCGCTGGTGTCGCCATCCATCGTTGCATAACCGACATCTCCTTCGCTGCGATTGGAAGTGGTTAACAATACTGACTGCTTAATGTTGGCAAGCATCCAGATAATGGGAGAACGTGCCCGCGCCTGAATGTTTTGGCGGGCGATGTCATCTTTTTCCCAACTCAGGTTTCGACCAATTACTTTTTCAATTTTCTGCTCGTAGGAATTTACTTCCTCATCAATCGACCATTGATAAAACTGCGCACCCACCGACTCAGCGAGTGACTTAGCAGAATGAAATGTTGAATCAGAGGAATTTTTTGTGGCTTGGTAAGCACAAGCCAGTAATTGATTGGTGATGTCTTTTTCGTTTGCAGTAAAAGGAATTCCGACTTCCTGGCAGAAAGATTCAACCCCCAATTCCTTGCAGCCTCGCCTCACCATTTCAGCGACCAGAATAGCGCAACAAGATGAGTCGGCACCGCCACTTAAGCTTAGCACAAATCCTTTGGCTCTGCTTTTCTTTAAGTAGTTGAATAATGCCAACGAACCAGCTCGTGCAAATTCTCCATTCTTTTCTTTGGCATCCGTTATCGGATAATTTTTTGTTTGTGCAGGATTGTCGAAATTAATGATAGCGGAAATAAGATTGAATTTTTTAAAAGAAAGCCGCTCGTTCATACGAATGATTTTTCCTTGTTGGCCGATGATGATATCGCCATCATAAATCATTCGTCCGGCCTCATTGCCAAGATGGTTCACGAACAAGTAAGCACAATTAAATTTTTCAGAACCATCGATCACCACTTCCTTTTCGCGCAGCAAGCTTTTTCCAAATGCAAAATGGCTGGCACTTGGATTCAGGATCAAATCAACGCCTCTCTCTTTCAACCGATAACCAGGACGATTTTCTTTGCGCCAACTATCTTCGCAAATTTCAAAACCGAATTTGATGTTCTCGATTTCATAAATCAAGTCGCCCACTGGAATTATAATTCCGTTGTATTCAATTTTTGTAATTTGATTTGGTTCCCAGGCATCAAACCAGCGAGGTTCGTAATGCACGCCATCGCGAGCAAGGTTTTGTTTTAATGTGATGCCAAGGATTTCCCTATTATGAATGACGGCTACACCGTTGTAACAAACTCCCTTCATTCGAATGGGCAAGCCGATGCAAGTACAAATATTTTCACAATGAGGAACCAGTTGAAATAGATGATGAAGCGCTTTTTCACTGAGCCAATCGCTTAAGAAAAGATCTTCACAACCGTAACCTGTCAGGCACAATTCGGGAAGGCAAAGAATTTTTATTTCATCTTTCCGTGCGGCCTCGATAGTCGCGAGAATGTTCGAAATATTATTTTTCCAATCAATGGGTGTCTGATTCAACGTGGCGCCACCAATTTTCAATTCACGATTCATTTCTCGCTTTTAATATCTAACATCACAAACGTTTTTTCGGCAGCATCTTGTTCCGCTTTTTTCTTGGTAA
>CAZECP010000138.1:0-6624 GCA_964510765.1 uncultured Ohtaekwangia sp.
ACCAGCGACCTCTACGTCCCGAACGTAGCGCACTACCGGGCTGTGCTACATCCCGAAAATATATTTCGCAACTTAACTACTTTCAATTTCTTCATCAATAATAATTCGAAGCAGCGACTTCTACGTCTGAAATCACACCTAAGGCGTTGACACTTCCAGGCCGTGCTTCATCCCGCATTCTTCGTAACATAAAAATGCGCATAAAATTAAGCATTCGAAATCAAAAAAATTGCCAACTTTATTCAAAAGAAATTTATGAACAGACGCTCCTTCGTTGAAAAGTCGGCTCTTGCTGCGCTGGCAATTCCTTTCGTTTCTCTGTCATCCTGTAAACCGAAAGCGACCGAGGCGGTAGTTGATTCATTTGCTCTTGAGGAGACCACCGTGGCAACGCTACAAGAGAAAATGAAAGCGGGCGAGCTTACGTCAAAATCAATTACAGAAATGTACCTGCAGCGAATCGAAAAATTTGACAAAGGCGCACAGAAATTGAATTCCGTCATCGAAGTAAACCCTGATGCCGTCACTATTGCGACTCAATTGGACAATGAACGAAAAGCTGGGAATATTCGTGGGCCTTTACATGGCATTCCTGTACTGATCAAAGACAATATAGATACCGGTGATAAGATGCTGACAACAGCAGGTTCAATTGCCTTGAATGACAATCACGCAACCAAGGACGCGTTCATCGTTTCAAAACTAAGAGAAGCTGGCGCGGTGATTATTGGCAAAACAAATCTGAGTGAGTGGGCAAACTTCAGATCAGAACGATCAGCAAGCGGTTGGAGCAGCCGTGGAGGACAAACAAAGAATCCTTATGACTTGACTCGAAATGCTTGCGGATCAAGTTCAGGATCCGGTGCTGCCGTATCGGCAAACTTGTGTGCGATCGCAATTGGAACGGAAACAAACGGATCGATTCTGTGTCCATCATCAGTAAATGGAGTGGTTGGAATAAAACCAACTGTAGGACTATGGAGTCGCAGCGGAATTATTCCGATCTCGGTAACACAAGATACAGCGGGGCCAATGGCACGCACGGTAGCAGACGCGGCCATTCTTCTCGGTGCGTTGATTGGTGTTGATTCAAATGACCCGTCCACTGCAAGCAGTGAAGTGAAAGCTGAAAAGGATTATACAAAGTACTTAGATACAAACGGACTGAAAGGAAAGCGAATCGGCATCGAGAAGTCGTACATGAAAGCACACGAGGCTGTTGACGCACTGCTTCAGAAAGCAGTTGATCAAATGAAAGCAGCAGGCGCTGAAGTTGTTGAGGTAGATTTTCTCAGCAAGACACGCGGCATTGGCGATGCAGAGTATTTGGTGCTACAATATGAATTCAAGGATGGCCTGAATAAATATCTTGCAGGAGCGAACAGTAAAATCAAAACACTGAAAGATCTTATTGAGTTCGATAAAGCGCACGAGAGTGAAGCTATGCCTTATTTCAAACAGGAGATCCTGGAAAAATCAGAAGCGCGAGGTTCACTCGATGACAAAGAATACAAGGAAGCACTAAATAAAATTTTAACGACCACCCGGACGGCAATTGAAGAAACAATGGCGAAAGAAAAACTTGATGCGATCTCCGGCCCAAGTTATGGCCCATCCTGGTGCATTGATTTGGTAAATGGAGATTACGGAACGGGCTACGGATTTTCCGGCCCCACTGCCATTGCAGGTTTTCCTCATATCACCGTGCCAATGGGTTTTGTTTTTGGTTTGCCGATCGGTTTGTCGTTCTTTGGGCGAGCATACTCGGAAGGCGAGTTGATCCGCATCGCTTATGCGTACGAACAAGCATCTAAAAACCGCAAAGCTCCCAAACTATGACGAACACGGAAGTTGTTACTAAATTCTACTCTGCCTTTCAAAAGTTAGACAGCGCCAGCATGAAGGAATGCTACAGTGATGAAGCTATCTTTCAGGATCCGGCCTTTGGTGTGTTGGATGGAAGCGAAGTGAAGGCGATGTGGGAAATGCTTTGCAAGAATGCGAAAGACTTTTCACTTGCGTTTGATCAGCTTCAGCCTGAAGATGAAGAATACATCACCTGCCGGTGGATTGCCAATTACACATTTTCAGCAACCGGAAGGAAAGTTGAAAACCGGATCAAAGCCTACTTGCGAATTAAGGATGGAAAAATAATTGAACACACCGATTACTTTAACTTTTGGCGATGGAGTCGCCAGGCGTTGGGTTTGAGTGGATGGCTTTTAGGATGGTCTTCGTTTTATAAACTGCAAGTAACAAAGCAGGCACGTGAGCGACTGACGAAATACATGGAGAAAAATAATTTATGAGTTCGGCATTTGTGAGAGAAGGTGATGATCAGTGGCTGAGCGATGTGGCTCCGTCTGTCAATGCGCTGTTGGCATTTCTTTCACGTGAGAATAATGGAGTTCGCGTGTATGAGAAAGAGACTTTTAAGGACGAAATCGACCGCGAAGTTCATCGCATGAGCAATGGACTATGCTATGCAAAGGACGAAAACGGAAGGTGGGAGATTGTGCCTTAAGTGTACGACTTATTTTCTAAACCAAATCCAAGCTGAGTCAACGCCAACTGCTTGTATGCACGACCGACCGGCAATTCTTTGTTTGTCAAATGCACGGATTCAGCAGAAAAAGATTTCACTTCATTTATGTTAATGACGTACGAGCGGTGGATTCTGACAAATCCATTTGACGGCAAGCGTTTCTCCAGAGATGAGATATTCTCATGAGTCACCAGCCATTTATCTTTAAAATGAATCTTGACATAATTATCAAGGCTTTCAATGTAAATGATGTCAGTTAAGTTGACTAGAAAAATTCTCCGATCCGATTTAATGTGAATCACGGACGTAGAGTCTTCGACCATCAGTGACTTTGAACTTTCTTTGGTGGAAATAAATTTGTTTACCCCCTTGAGAAACCGTTCGAAGGAAATTGGTTTCACAAGATAATCGACTACGTCAAGATCGAATGCTTCAGAAGCAAACTCTCGATAAGCAGTGGTAAGAATAATAGCAGGAGGATTTTTAAGTGATTTAACAAATTCAAGGCCAGTGAGTTCAGGCATTTGAATATCTAAAAAGATCAAGTCAACATTCGTTTTGCGAAGAAAATTGGCTGACTCCACAGCGCTACCGCAAACGCCAACCTCCTCCAGAACTTCCACTTTGGATAAATGCGACTGGATTAACTTGCGTGCAAGAGGTTCATCATCCACAATCAGACATTTGAATTTCATTTTCTTACTAGTTTAAGCTTTACAGAAAATTGATTCTCGTTACTATCAATTTCAAGTTCATGACATTCTTTATATAAATATGAGAGTTGGCTTTTTAAATTTTTCAACCCAATTCCATTTCCTGATTTTGGAATCTGGTAGCTGTTACTCGCTGAAATTTGCAATTCATTTTCAGTTGCTCTCACGGTCACATTAATCCACGACTTTTCAAGAGCGGACATCACTCCGTGTTTGAAGGCATTCTCAGCCAATGTCACCAAAATCATTGGTGCAATCTGGTGCTGATCAATAATCCCTTCCCATTTTGTTTTCACAGAAACACGATCTTCATATCGAAGCATTTCTAAAGCGATGTAGTTTTCAACTTGCTTCAACTCGTTTCTCAAAGGCACAAAAACAGTTTTACCAGAGTGCAGCATGTAATCAAGAATTTCGCTCAATGCCAGCACGGCCTGCGGGGCATTTTCTGATTTCTCCGTTGTAAGATAGTAGAGGTTATTTAACGTATTGAAAAGAAAATGCGGGTTCAATTGAGTCTTTAGAAATTTTAGCTCCGCCTCTACTTTATCATGCATTAATCTTTGATAGTCATCTTTGGAGCTGCGCCAATGCAAGACCATCTTTATAGCAACTGCCAGAAACACAACCATAAGTAAGGCAGCAAGCAAAAAGAAAATATCGATAGATGCAGGGCTCATATCTTTGATGCGTGTTTCCGCTATTAATATGAACGTGAGCATTGCGATCATCATTTCGAAAAACAATGAAGCGATCAATGTGTACGCAAAATAAAGGACGAAAAATCCATATCGCTCTTTCAAAAGATAACGAGGCACGAGGTAGTAATTCAAAAAGTAGGTAGTGCCTATGATTACAGGCATCAATAACCCCACGAAGAAAAATGTCTGAAGATAGTTGTCATTTTTTCTGCCAAAGAACACCACGTAGATAAGCAAGATCAGCAGCCAAAAGAAAAAATGAACAATCCATCGTTGGCGGGAAAATACATATTCAATTAGTTTATCAATCCGGTTCATCTTAGCACATAATTAGTCAAAATCGGATAAATGAAACGGATAAATGGTCTATCGTCTTTTAAAACCAACCTTTCGACAGAATTGAAGCACCTTTCAACACGAACCGGGAATATGATGTAATATCCCTCTGCAAGTATCCGATTAGCCAAAGAAACATTTTTTCCATCGAACAGCTTACTAAGCTTGCACAAACAAATTCTTAATCTAAACTTTAAAACTATGTCTGACTTATACGTTGCTGGTGGAGTGAATTGGATGAATCCCATCACCCTATTGTTCTTAATCAATGTTGGCATAATTGTTTTTGTGCTTGTGTCGGGTCTCACAAAAAGACAATGGCCGTCAAAATGGCTTGAAGCAATGAAGCAACTCGGTGGTCTTGCACTCGCCTGGGGAACCTTTGGTTCTCTTGCTGGTCTCTTCCAAATATTTGGCGTACTGGAAGAAGCCAAAGAGGATATCCCTTTTCAGATGATCATGGGCGGACTGAAAGTGGGATTGATTACTGTGCTGTATGGATTAATTGTATTTTGTGTTTCGCAATTAGCCTACATCATTTTCAAACTTGCTTCAGCATCATCTTCAAATCAATAACGGATAATGCTCCTAATAAACCTTGCTGTTGCCCTGATTGTCGTTTTGATTTTTCAAAAGTTAAAAATGCGCAGTGCAATTATTAAACAGCTTGGTTTACTAGAGCTCACCTGGATTTGTATTCTATTGATGACGGGTTTGTTCTACACCTTCGGTACGTTAGAGTCAAAAAATTCAAATCAATCATTCGCTGAAGCCGCGGGAGTCGAGACCATGCAAACGTTCTACATGCTGGGAGTATTTTTGATTGTGCACCTGGCAATTGTTGGGGCAATTGTCCGACAAGTATTCGCAAACCGGAAATAAATAGAAACAAAAAAGGGAGCGATCAGCTCCCTTTCAATTTCATCTTTCGGAAAGAATTATCCGATCGCTACACGTTTGAAATCCGCAACAGCCAATCCTTTTGAAACGCTGTCAAGATATTGAGCAACGGTTTTAGAATTGTCTTTCACGAAAATCTGGTGAACCAATGTATTGTCTTTGTAGAACTTCTGAAGCTTACCTTGAGCAATTTTATCAACCATGTTCGCAGGCTTGCCTTCAGCGATGATCTGCGCTTTCGCGATCTCCAGTTCTTTTTCGATCACGGTCTTATCAACGGCTGTTTCGTCAACGGCTACCGGATTCATCGCTGCGATCTGCATGCCTACATCTTTTCCAGCATCGGTTACATCTTTGCCATTCACACCCTTCAAAGAAACCAATACGCCCAACTTACTTCCGGCATGGATGTAAGGAACAACTGCTTCGCCTGTCATGTGAACGAATGAGCTGATCTCTAGTTTCTCGCCAATCTTTCCCACAAGCTCAGTGATTTTTTCATTGATCGTAAGTGCACCAACTTTTTCATTTAGCAATGCAGCAGTATCTGCTGATTTCTTCTCGAATGCAGTTTCTGCGATCAGTTTTCCAAGGCTCTGGAATTCTTCATTTTTTGCAACGAAGTCGGTCTCGCAGTTCAATGCAATCAATACAGCTTCTTTCTTGTCGTCTGAAGTTTTTATGAATACAGAACCTTCTTTTGCATCTTTATCAGAGCGGCTCGCAGAAACTTTCTGGCCTTTCTTTCTCAAAATCTCAATTGCTTTTTCGAAATCGCCTTCGGCTTCGGTCAAAGCTTTTTTACAATCCATCATGCCGGCACCGGTCATGGTGCGGAGTTTGTTTACGTCTTGTGCGGTAATCATACTTTAATATTTACGATTTTAGATTTTACGATTTATGTTTCTAATTCCGGAAGCTTCAAAAAAAAACATCGACTTAGTTAGGCCGATGTTTTTTGCCGAGGCCGTAACATCGGCTAATCGGCTAATTGAATAATTAACCAATTAATTTGATTCGGCTAATGCCTCGTCTGCTTTTCTTTTCTCGTCTTCTTCTTTCTTCATTCCTGCTTCTTCCTTGTCTTTCTTTCTTTCCATCAAGGCTTCCTCAATCGCCTTACCTACATAACCTGTGATGATAGAGATTGACTTGAAAGCATCGTCATTCGCAGGGATCGGGAAATCGATATTTGAAGGATCAGAGTTGGTATCCACCATAGCAAATACTGGGATGTTCAACTTCTGCGCTTCTGCTACTGCGATGTGTTCGCGCTTCACGTCAATTACAAAAAGAGCAGCTGGCAACCGGTTGAGGTCAGAGATACCACCCAATTGCTTTTGCAACTTGGCTTTCTCACGAGTCAACATCAACTTTTCTTTCTTGGTGATGTTTTCAAACGCCTCATCCTTCATCATCTTCTCGATCT
>CAZECP010000139.1:0-6312 GCA_964510765.1 uncultured Ohtaekwangia sp.
CCATTGCTGGTAGTCTTCAGCCACGTTTTCAAAAACATATCAGGCATGTTGATTTTAGTATGATCAGCATAATAGTGCTGGATTTCATGATCCAACAAATGCTGTGTCTCGCGCTCGTAGTTGGAAGAAATAGTTTCTTTCACTTTCGTAAGGAATTCTTCTTCCGACTTCACCTGGTCTTTTCCGAAAACCTGATCAAACAATTCCTGATTAATTTCTGCCGGCTCAATGCGGCTGATGCTCGTTACTTTGAATTCGTAAGTGCCTTCTGCTTTCTTCGCTTCTTCTTCGGTTACATTCAAAAGTTGTGAAATTGCCGCAGGGTCTTTAACCGTTTTCTCCACATCAAACTCCACCACATCGTCTTTCTTCAGACCAATAAACTTTTTGATCTGCGATTTCTCTACGATGCTGATGCGTAAGTAAGAACCTTGCTTGTCTTCCGAACCTTTCTTTGAAATCTCGCCAAACAAATTGTCCTGCTCTTCGCTCACTTCAGGCGTTTCACGCTTGCCATATCTTCTCTTTACATCGTCCAAAGTTTGGTCGATGGTTTTCTGATCTACATCGATTGGATGAGAAGTGACCTTCACATTTTTAGAAATATCCACCTGGAAATCCTCCACCATTCCGATCTGGAATTCAAATTCAAAGTCTTTCTGAAGTTCCCAATCGATGGTCAAAGCCTTTTGCTGATTCGGGAGTGGGTCACCCAACACGCGAAGCTTATTGTCGCGGATGTAGTCAGAAACAGAATGCGAGATGATATGATTCACCTCATCCACCAAAATGCCTTTGCCAAACATTTTCTTGATCACGCCTGTAGGCACTTTACCTTGGCGGAAACCTTTGATGTTTGCCTTGCGGGAATATTCTTTCACCTTCTCCTCCACCTTTGGCAGGTAGTCGCTCTCGGTCAGTTGAATTTTGATCAGGCCATCGGTGGCGCTCTGTTTGTCTAATGTAATGTTCACGATTTTGAATTATGAGATTGTAAGATTGGGGATTGAAAAATTCGTATGATCAACAATCTCCCAATCATTTAATCACCGAATTTTTCAATCTTTTGACCAAGTGCGCATGGAGGGACTCGAACCCCCACGCCTTGCGGCACCAGATCCTAAGTCTGGCACGGCTACCAATTACGCCACATGCGCGAATTCCTTTTATTTTAAAAGGGAGCGCAAATTTAGGAATAATTCCTGAACGGGAAAGGGGGATTTAAAAAATGCAGAATATATCAAGACATCATCAAAAAAAGAAGAATTTCACTAAGTTGCAGATGACCGTTTTCAAGTCATCTGCATGAACAGCATTTCTCAAAAGCCTCGCCTCAGCCTCGCCCAGATTTTCAATATGAGTTTTGGATTCTTTGGAATTCAATTTGGATTTGCCTTGCAAAATGGAAATGCTTCACGCATTCTCACAACCTTTGGCGCTGATGTAGAACACCTCTCGTGGTTTTGGCTGGCCGCTCCACTTACCGGCATGATCGTGCAGCCGCTCATCGGTTACTACAGTGATCGCACCTGGACTTCATTG
Organism: uncultured Ohtaekwangia sp.; assembly: GCA_964510765.1. Lineage (GTDB taxonomy): Bacteria > Bacteroidota > Bacteroidia > Cytophagales > Cyclobacteriaceae > ELB16-189. Next base: position 1,543 of record CAZECP010000139.1, read on the forward strand.
GGGAGAAGACGACCTTACTTTCTCGCTGGGTCAATACTTGCATCTACTGCTTTACTACTAATGCCCAACGCCCAGATCATGGCGGCACTGCTGCCTCCTCTCTATATCGGTGCAGGAATTCTGATGATCATGGATGCATCGTTCAATGTGGCGATGGAACCATTTCGCGCTTTGGTTGCCGACCTGCTTCCCTCCGATCAACGAACACTCGGCTTCTCGATTCAAACTTGCCTGATCGGATTGGGTGCAGTGATTGGCTCTTGGTTGCCCTATGTACTTGCAGAATTTATCGGTATCGCAAAAACAGGAACATCAGAAAATTCTGTGCCTGACAATGTCACATTTTCCTTTTACGGAGGTGCGTTCATATTTCTTGTTGCCATTCTTTGGACAGTAATCACCACGAAAGAATTTCCACCTGATGAAGAATATTTGAAAGAAGAAAAATCAAAAGGGACAAAAGGATTAAAACAAATTCTTTCTGATTTCGCAGGTATGCCAAAGACAATGAAGCAGCTGGGCTTGGTTCAATTCTTCAGTTGGTTTGCGCTCTTCTCGATGTGGGTTTTTACAACACCCGCAGTTGCCACACACGTTTACGGGCTTGCACAAGATGATCACACCTCACTTCAATATAATGAAGCAGGGAACTGGGTAGGTATTATTTTCGGAGTTTATAACGGAGTGTCTGCCATCTATGCGTTGTTATTGCCTTACATCGCAGGAAAATTAGGTCGCAAACTCACTCACAGTATTTCTCTTGTGGCTGGCGGGCTTGGTTTGATTTCAATTTATTTCATCAACGATTATCACCTGCTCATTTTCTCTATGATTGGTGTTGGAATGGCCTGGGCCAGTATCCTCGCGATGCCTTATGCCATTCTAGGTGGAGCAATTCCTCCGCAAAAGATGGGCATCTACATGGGCGTATTCAATTTTTTCATTACGCTGCCGCAAATATTCAATGGCATCGTAGGTGGGCCGATCGTCAAATATCTTTATAACTCACAAGCTATTTATGCGATTGTGATGGCCGGAGTGTTTTTAATAATTGCCGCCTTCTGTGTACGCTTTGTCGATGATCGTGATGATCCAATAACAGCAGGCAAGAATTAATTACTAACTTGGAGTAAACAAACTCCAATTACAATGATTTTTCAAAATGCTATCAGTTGGTTTGAAATTCCGACTTCGAATTTGGATCGAGCAGAAAAATTTTATGAAACCATTTTCGAAATTAAAATGCAACCACTCGATACGCCTCAGATCAAAATGCGGATGTTCCCGTTGGAAAGCATGATGGGGATTGGCGGGGCGTTGGTTTACAATTCTCAATTTTACAAGTCATCATCTTCCGATGGGCCACTCATTTATTTAAACGCAAATCCTGACGTTCAAATTGTTCTTGATCGCATTGAAGCTGCCGGTGGAAAAATACTGCTCCCAAAAACGTTGATCTCACCCGAGCATGGGCACATGGCCATGTTTCTTGATACCGAAGGAAACCGGATTGCTCTTCATTCCATTCCACCTCAGGCACAATGAAACTACTCCTCTTTCTTTTTATTATCTCAATCAGTTCAGTTGCTCAAGACTATTCTGTTTATAAAAGTGAATTGTCAGAATTAAAACGGATAGCCTCCATTACCGACAGCACACAACGAATTGCAGAGTCTGATAAATGGTGGACTTCGTTAAAATCAAAAAATCGGATTCCGTTAATTGCTGAAGACTCAGTTGCATTCCTCTATCGTAGCAAAGCAAAGTCAGTGGAGTGGGTTGGGGATTTTAACGGCTGGGGTTACGACAAGGGTTTTCCAAACAAAGGCAAGCGCACTGGTAATTCTGATTTCTGGATTTTGAAATGTTCTTTTCCTAAGGATGCACGATTGGATTATAAAATCATTTTGAACGGGACGGAATATTTGCTCGATCCCGAAAATCCTCATCAGCAATGGAGCGGTGTGGGCGGTGGGAGCCCCAATTCAGAATTGCGCATGCCGCTGTGGAAACAAGATCCTGAAACTATCACGAAGCCAAATGCTCCGCAAGGAAAAGTTTCGAATGACATTTTATTCAAAAGTGATGCGCTCGGTTATCAGATTACTTACAAAATTTATTTGCCCCACGGTTATGAAAATCTGAGTTCGCTTCCGTGTATGTATGTTACGGATGGGTATGAATATTTGCATCCGCAATTGGGCAACATGGCCACCATTTTGGATAATCTTATCGATGAAAAGAAAATCAAACCAATCGTTGCTGTTTTTATCGATCATCGTGAGCCCATCAACCGCGCTAATAATAAGCGGATGACGGAACTTGCCATGAACAGTACATACCTCGACTTTTTCGTTAAGGAATTGATTCCACAGATTGAAAAGAATTACAACGTGGCAGATGCCGCCAATCAGCGCGCCATTTTGGGCACATCAATGGGTGGGCTCACCGCAACTTACTTTGCTTTCACAAGGCCTGATATTTTCGGAATGGCAGGCATTCAATCGCCCGCCTTTTGGACTAAGCCGCAGATATATCAATTGTGTTCAAACCCCTCCAATCCCACCATGAAGATTTCTATGACTTCAGGCTTGATCAATGATACCAGCAAAGAAAGCAGGAAGATGAAGGACATTCTTGCAGCCAGCAGTTGTGAATATCATTATCGTGAAGTGAATGAAGGGCATAGCTGGGGCAATTGGCGAAATCTGATTGATGACATACTGGTTGATTTCTTTGCTATGAAGTAGCTCACTTTTTTACTTCGCCTGCGCTGCTTATTTTCGTTAAAAAATTCCCAAACCCATGAAGAGATTCTTACTCCTTCTTATTCTCTCTGCCTGTTTTGCAATCCTCCAGAGTTGCACATCCGGAAAAGCAGCACTAAAAAAAGGTGATTACTACGATGCCGTTCTTGAGTCGGTGCATCGCCTTCGTGAAAGCCCGACCAACAAAAAAGCGACCAGCGTATTGACACAGAGTTATCCAATGGCAATCGACTACATCGAAAGCACCATCAAAAATGGAATCAGTTCAGATGATCCGCATAAGTGGCGGAATGCGGTCGCTGGCTACGACAAGATCAATTACATCAATGATCAAATCAAAACTTCCATGGGTGCGATGAAGATAATTTCAAATCCACAAACACGTTTTAAGGAATTGGCCGAAGCAAAGGGTAAGGCAGCAGAAGAAGCGTACCAGGAAGGAGTTTTGTTCATGATGAAAAACTCACGTGATGATGCCAAACAAGCTTACTTCGATTTTAAGGATGCCAACAATTTTTCTCCAGGCTATCGGGAATCAATCGAAATGATGAACCAGGCAGAGTATGTCGCTACACTTCGAATTGCCTATGAGGAGATTAACAATTCAAATGTGAACTATACAGTACTTGGGCCGGTCATCAATAATATTCAGCGACAGTTTCTTTCATTCAAACCAATCACTCAAAAAGATACTGCCGCCCCACAACAAAAGCTTCGCGTGATCTTCAACGGCTATCGGCAAGATCCGCAGGCCTACATCAACCGCACAAGTGAAAACTTATCACGCCAGGTGAAAGTTGGAGAAAAAAAAGGGCCTGATGGAAAAACACAGGATGTAATGGAAACAGCAACTGGCCAGATCACTTATTACACCAAAACCCAAAAGGGAGTTGCTAATGCCCGTGTGACAATTACAGATGCAAAATCGAATTCATCAATGCAGGACCAAACAGTGGAGGGCTATGGCCAGTGGCAATGGCAATGGGCAACGTATAGTGGCGATGCGCGCGCACTTTCATCTAATCATCAAAACCTGATTTCACGTAAAGAAGCATGGCCCAACCAGGATCAGATATTTAACCAGGCCATGCAAAACCTTCAAAGCAATTTGCAACAGGATTTGAAGAACTTTTACGCCAAATATTGAATTGTAGCCAAGCCGACAAATAGCTCCGAACATCCAAACCAATTTGCTTCTTCGTAAGTTTAAGGAGCAAATAAATTATCTATGAAACGAATCATTCTTGCGCTCGGCAGTGTTGTGCTGGCGAGTGTTGTAGCATTCGCTCAATCAAACGCAAAAAAAATGGAAAACGAATTAAAAACAGCCACATTTGGCGCTGGTTGCTTTTGGTGCACCGAAGCCGTTTTTCTGAATGTGAACGGAGTCACTAAAGTAGTATCCGGTTATTCTGGAGGTAAGGTGAAGAATCCAAGCTATCGCGAAGTGTGCACTGGGCTTACGGGTCACGCAGAGGTTACCCAAATTACCTATGATCCTAAATTAGTAAGCTATTCCGACCTTTTGGAAGTGTTTTGGAACACGCATGACCCGACTACACTCAACAAACAAGGTGCAGATGAAGGCACACAGTACCGGTCAGCGGTTTTCTATGCCAATGATGAAGAGAAAAAGATCGCAGAAGGTTACAAGAAGCAACTGGACGCCTCTCATGTTTTCAAAAATCCAATCGTCACTGAGATCAGCCCATTGATCAATTTTTACCCAGCTGAGGACTATCATCAAAACTATTACGCCTTAAACCCAAATCAAGGCTATTGCCAATATGTTATCCGGCCTAAAGTAGAGAAGTTCAAAAAACAATTTGCCGCTAAACTCAAAAAGTGACCGATTATTTTGTCTAAAAAGGAAATTTTTAGTTTTAAAATTCTTGTAACATCTTGAGAAGTTCTCCGTTAACAATGGCATAGAGTAATTTTCTCTCATAGGTTTAGGTTTAGGTAACAAAAAACCCCTCAGGCGGAGGGGTTTTTTGCTTTT
>CAZECP010000140.1:0-6242 GCA_964510765.1 uncultured Ohtaekwangia sp.
ATGCACAAGATCGGCCGATGGGCTGCGAGATATTCAAATACTTTGCCTGTTATCACCCACTGCGCACTTTCCGAACGATCGATCTGAAGCATTAGCAACTGAGCGCTCTTCATTCTTCGAATCGCTTCAGCATGCGGCACACTTGCGATCACTTCCAGATTGTTTTCAAGTCCGGCAGCTTTGGCTGAATCAATGACGGAGCGATCTGTCTTGCCAATCAATTTTACTTTCAAGGATTGAATGAGCGGATGATTTTCTTTTTTTAGTTCACCGAGGGCATTCCATAGCGCATGTGGATTGCGGCTTTCATATAATGAACCGGTGTGAACAATTGAAAATTCTTTATCCAACCCAACTTCATTCGAAACAAAATCATCTTCGTCAAATCCGTTGGTCACCACTTTTACATTCGCACCTTTCGCATCAAATTCTTTTTCCATCGCGCGGCCAACCACCGTAACCACATCTGCTCGTGTGAGCACTTCGAGTTCCAGCATGTGATGTTTTCGATCCGCCCATTTGGTAAGCATCAGGTCTTTGTAATAATCCATGCTCGTCCACGGATCGCGAAAATCGGCAAGCCATTTTAATTTAAGATTGTTCTTTAATCCCAAAGCAATGAGATGCGTGGTGTGTGGCGGACCGGTTGAAACTACGGCATCCACCGGATTGGCTTTCAAATATTCGGTAAGAAATTTCACGGAAGGCTTAATCCAAAAGCACCGCGCATCAGGGATGAAAAAATTTCCTCTAAGCCAAATGGAAATCTTTTGCGTGAAGGTAGCTGTGTCTGCAGATTTTATCTCGTCTCTCCCACCCGCCTTCGACTTCTTTCCTGAAAAGAATTTATAAAGATGATACGGTTCCCAGATTGGTCGCTTGATAATAGTAATATCATCAGGCAAACCGTGATCGCGCGCTGCATCGAGAATGGGATATTCTCCATTGCTCACCGTATAAACAATCGGCTCGTATCCAGACTCACGAAAATATTTCACAAACTTAACCCACCGTTGCACGGAGATGCCACCGGCCGGAGGCCAGTAGTAGGTGATGATCAAAACTTTCTTTCGCGACTCCATAAGCTTCAGCTATTGGCTTCTGATTGAAGCCGCTCCAAAAATTAATGCACTGCTACCTCTTCGTAACTCTCCAGCGGCAAGCAACTGCATACCAGGTTGCGATCGCCATACGCGTTATCAACACGGCTCACAGAAGGCCAGAACTTAGCTGCTTTCACAAATGGAAGTGGATAGGCTGCTTTCGTTCTGCTGTATGGACGCGTCCACTCATCGGCAGTAATTACTTCGGCTGTGTGGGGCGCATGCTTCAACACGTTGTTCTCTTTGTCGGCTTTGCCTTCTTCTACCTCGCGGATTTCATTTCTGATTTCCACTAACGCTTCGATGAAGCGATCGAGTTCTTCTTTCGGCTCACTTTCCGTTGGCTCAATCATCAATGTTCCTGCCACAGGGAAAGAAACTGTCGGTGCATGGAAACCATAATCCATCAATCGCTTCGCGATATCTTCTACTTCGATGCCTGCTTTTTTGAAATCGCGACAGTCAACAATCATCTCGTGTGCGCAACGACCTTGAGTTCCTGTGTATAGAATTTTATAATGAGCACTCAGCTTTTCTTTGATATAGTTAGCATTCAGAATCGCGAGCTTCGTAGCGTTCGTCAATCCTTCGCCACCCATCATAGCGATGTAAGCATAAGAGATCACAAGAATACTTGCACTTCCATAAGGCGCAGCTGACACGGCACCACTTGCCATTTCACCACCAACTTTTACTATCGCATGACCCGGCAAGAAAGGCTTCAATTTGTCATTCACACAGATCGGGCCCATGCCAGGACCACCCCCACCGTGAGGGATACAGAATGTCTTGTGCAGGTTCAGGTGACAAACATCTGCACCAATATTGGCAGGCGAAGTCAATCCCACTTGTGCATTCATGTTCGCACCATCCATGTAAACCAATCCACCATTTAGGTGAATCGTTTCACAAATCTCTGTGATCGATTCTTCAAATACTCCGTGCGTGGAAGGATAAGTTACCATCAAACACGCGAGCTTGTCTTTATATTGTTCAGCTTTTGCTTTGAGATCAGCAACATCAATTTTTCCTTCTGCGTCTGACTTCACGACTACTACATCCATGCCCGCCATCACAGCGCTCGCTGGATTTGTTCCATGAGCAGAAGCAGGTATCAAAGCCACATTGCGATGTGTGTCACCTCTGTGTTGATGATAAGCACGAATGGTCAACAAACCAGCATACTCTCCTTGTGCACCACTGTTGGGTTGCAATGATATTCCTGTGAAGCCTGTGATTTCCTTCAACCAGTTTTCAAGGTTGGTGATCATTTCGCGATAGCCTTCGGTTTGGTCGGCTGGCGCGAACGGATGCATTTGTCCAAGCTCTGGCCACGTTACCGGAATCATCTCAGTCGTTGCATTCAACTTCATGGTACATGAGCCCAATGAAATCATCGAATGCACCATCGACAAATCTTTGTTCTCCAAACGCTTGATGTAGCGGAGCATCTCGTGCTCGGAATGATGAGTATTGAAAACAGGATGTGTGAGGAATGAAGAAGTTCTTAAGAGCGAAGATGGCCAAGTCAACTTACTTTCTTTTGCTGTAATCTCTTGCCCGCCCAATATTTTAATAACCGAATTAACATCTTGCAGAGAAGTTGTCTCATCAATTGCAATTCCAATTGTTCCGTCTGCAAAGTAACGGAAGTTTACACCTTGCTTTTCCGCAATGGCTCTGATCTTCCCGGCATCAGCAACAATCTTTAGCGTATCAAAATAATTTGAATTCAATTGCTTAATACCCAATGCCTCAATACCTGAAGACAATGTCTTTGTCAGTCCATGAATCCGTCCTGCAATTTTCTTCAAACCTTCTGGCCCATGATACACCGCATACATTCCTGCCATCACGGAAAGTAAAACCTGCGCGGTGCAGATATTTGAAGTCGCTTTCTCTCTGCGAATGTGTTGCTCGCGGGTTTGCAGCGCCATTCGGTAACCTGGCTTGCCTTGCGCATCTTGTGAGATACCGATGATACGTCCGGGCATCTGGCGTTTGAATTCATCCTTCGTAGCGAAGAAGGCTGCGTGCGGTCCACCAAAGCCCATCGGCACACCGAAGCGCTGTGAAGAACCTACCACTACATCCGCGCCCATCTCGCCTGGTGATTTCATAAGTACCAACGCCATCAGGTCCGTGCCCACAGTGACAAAAATATTTTGCTCATGCGCTGCCGCGATGAAGGCAGTCAGATCCCTAACTTCCCCGTTATCGTCTGGATTCTGAAGATATACACCAAACAGGTTTGCATCTGTTAAGTCAAGTTTAGTCACATCACCAACAAGTAAGTTCACTCCGATCGGAGCTGAACGCGTCTTCAACAGATCAATTACTTGCGGAAATACTTTTTGATCAACAAAGAAAGTATGCGCATCTTTCTTCTCTGCTTTGCGTGATGCATACAACAAATGAAGAGCTTCCGCAGCAGCGGTCGCTTCATCTAACAATGATGCATTCGCGATTTGCATTCCGGTCAGATCCATCACCATCGTTTGGTAATTGATCAGCGCTTCCATCCTACCCTGCGCAATTTCAGCTTGATAAGGTGTGTAAGCCGTGTACCAACCTGGGTTCTCTAAAATATTCCTGAGAATAACTCCCGGTGTAATGCAATTATAATATCCTGTTCCGATGTAGGACTTATAGATCTTGTTCTTTGAAATTGTCTTCTTGAACTGATTTAAAAATTCAAATTCCGATAAGGGAGCTGGAAGATTCAATGGCTTCTTCAACCGGATGGCCGCGGGCACGGTCTGTTCAATCAACTCATCCACCGATCGGGCCTTTACAACTTTCAACATCTCCTGTATTTGCGCTTCGTCTGGTGCGTTGTGGCGGCTTTCAAATTTTTCGGTGTAGAGCGGATTGATATGACTCATAAATTATTTTGAAGTGGTTGTAGATACTGGATTCTTGATACTGGATGCAGGTGGTTCAGTATCAAGCCACCCGCGTCCAGAATCGAATACCTAGAATCTCTCGAACTGAGAAAAGAAGAATGCTCCTTCGATTTCTGCGTTCGCATCTGAATCAGAACCGTGTATTGCATTTGCATCAATTGACTTTGCAAACAAAGCGCGGATTGTACCAGGTGCGGCTTTCTTAGGATCGGTAGCACCGATCAACTTCCGGAAATCTTCTACTGCGTTTTCTTTTTCAAGGATCATTGGCACAATCGCTCCGCTGCTCATATAGGCACACAACTCACCATAGAAAGGACGCTCCTTGTGAATTTCATAAAATTTACCGGCCAATTCCGCGCTGAGTTTTGTCTTTTTCATCGCCACGATGCGGAAGCCTGCCTCCTCAATCATTTTCGTAATCGCGCCAGTATTGCCTGCCGCAGTTGCATCGGGTTTAATCATCGTAAAAGTCCTGTTAGTCGCCATTGTAATTGTGTTTTGTATTTAGGTTCATATTGGATTCAATCCTGAAAATCCTTGAATCGGAAAATCCCGACTGAAAATTGGCCGCAAAAATATCAAAAGAAGTGAGATTAAAGAAAGGATATTTATCCACTCAGGGCATAATATCTATTTTAACATTCCGCCAAGAATTGTCATTTTTGCAAGCTTAATGGAAAACCTTCATCTCCTCAAAAACCTGCTAGATTCGCCAAAGAAGGTAGTCATTATCACCCATTTCAAGCCGGATGCAGATGCGCTGGGGTCATCGTTGGGTTTGGCCGGATTTCTCAGGGATAAAAATCATCATGTGGACGTGATCAGTCCGAGCGACTTCCCTGATTTTCTTGCATGGATGCATGGCGCTGAATCAGTAATTGCACTTTCAAAAAATTCTGGCTTGCCACTCAAAAAGTCAGAGCAAGCCATTCACAATGCAGATCTGATTTTCTGTTTGGATTTCTCCAGCCTGGGGCGCATCAATGAGCTGGGCGACATGGTTAAAAATTCATCAGCAAAGAAAGTATTGATCGATCATCATCTTGAACCAGAAAATTTTGCGGATTTTATTTTATGGGATGTTTCTTCTGCATCGACTGCTCAATTGATATTCCGACTCATTGATTTGTTGGGTGAAAAAAACCGGATCAATTCAAAAATTGCTGATTGCCTTTATTCAGGACTGATGACCGACACGGGTGGGTTCAGACACAATAACACCACGCAAAAAGAATTTCAAATAGCCGAAGAATTGGTAAGCCTGGGAGCAAGGCCGAGCGAAGTGGCAAGAATGATTTACGACACGAATACATTAGGTCGTTTGCGTTTGATGGGTTTTGTGCTGAGCGAAAAATTAACTGTGTTGGAGGAATACAATACGGCTTTCATGACCCTTTCCGAAAATGAGCTCCGGCAATTTGAAGTTCAAACTGGTGACACAGAAGGACTTGTCAACTACGGCTTGTCGATCAAAGGAATAAAACTGTCGGTATTTATGTATGACCGCAAAGAGGAAATCAAAATTTCTTTTCGATCTTTGGGCGATTTTTCGGTGAATGATCTGGCGAGAAAGTATTTTGAAGGAGGCGGACATAAAAACGCAGCAGGCGGAAGTTCCAAACTCTCTTTAGAAGAAACACTGAAGCGATTTCTATCCATTCTTCCCGAATACAAAAAAGCGTTGACGCAATAGGCGTTAAAAAATTAAACTTAAATCAACTCACACTTTTATTAATGAATTTCTAAATGAAAAATCTATTATTTGTACTTGTTATCGCTGCTATCGTTAGTGCCTGCTCATCCAACACGCGGGAAACTTCTTCCGGCCAGTCATTCACAATTGTTCGCAAAGGCGATGGTGTAACCATTGACTCTGGAAAATTTATCACATTGAATTTCATGTTTAAAGATGGAAAAGATTCTGTTTGGAATGATACCAAGAAAAATGGCTATCCCTTGATTATGCAAAAGCAAGGAATCATGCGCCCCGGTGACAAAGTTCTTGAAGTTATCAATATGCTTTCAAAAGGCGATAGTGTTAGTTTTCAGGTAGTAGCTACAGACATTTTCAAAAATTCCTTTCATCAGCCTGTTCCTCCCAATGTTGACTCCTTATCAAAATTCACTTTTGTGATGGGGGTGGTGGACGTAATGGACCGCGAGCAAGTGCAGAAGTTTCAGCAAGAACTTATTGCGAAGCAAAACGAAAAGATGTTACAGCAAAAGAAAG
>CAZECP010000141.1:0-6006 GCA_964510765.1 uncultured Ohtaekwangia sp.
GTTGATGGTCAAATGCTTTCAAGTGGTGTTGGCCAAACCAGTCGCGTGGATGCATTGAAACAAGCCATTGAAAAGGCAAAAGCATTTGGTTTTGATCTCAAAGGTGCAGTGATGGCTTCGGATGCCTTTTTCCCATTCCCTGATTGCGTAGAGATTGCCAACAAGGAAGGGATCAAAGCGGTGATCCAACCGGGCGGCTCCATCAAAGATCAGGACTCCATCAACTACTGTGATGCACACGGCATGGCGATGGTGTTCACGGGCTTCCGCCACTTCAAGCATTGATCGCGGAAGAAAGGAAACTTTGGCTTAATCTTACTTCAATCTTGCCTGTCAAGATGATGTGCGGTCAACTGCCATCATTTGCCTAAATAATCGGGCAGTTGCGAGGTTGCCTTGATTATTTCTTTTTAATTTCGTGTTTTAAAATCAACCACAAGAGGAGGACTTAATTACACATGGGATTATTCGATTTTTTCACCAGCGATATTGCCATTGACCTGGGAACTGCCAACACACTGATTATTCACAAAGACAAAGTAGTGGTGGATGAACCAAGCATCATCGCCATCGATAAAAATTCGAATCGTGTACTTGCCATTGGCCGCGAGGCGATGCAGATGCACGAAAAAACACACGACAACATTCGGACAGTTCGGCCTTTGAAAGAAGGTGTGATTGCCGACTTCCACGCTGCCGAGATGATGATTCGAGGGCTCATCAAAATGATCGACACGGGAAGAAGATTTTTTCCTCCTTCGTTAAGAATGGTAATTTGTATTCCTTCCGCCATCACCGAAGTAGAAAAGCGTGCCGTGCGCGACTCGGCTGAACACGCCAATGCAAAAGAAGTTTACATGATCCACGAACCAATAGCTGCTGCAATTGGTATCGGCATCGATATTGAGCAGCCAATTGGAAACATGATCGTGGATATTGGTGGGGGAACAACAGACATCGCGGTGATTGCCCTTTCGGGAATTGTATGTGATCAATCGATCCGCATAGCGGGGGATACTTTCAATAGAGATATTTTGGATTACATGCGCAGGCAACACAACCTGTTGATCGGGGAACGTTCTGCCGAGCGTGTGAAGATTGAGGTTGGTTCTGCGTTGACTGAATTGGATGACGGTCCTGATGATTATGAAATCCGTGGCCGCGATTTGATGACGGGTATTCCGAAGACAATAAAAATTTCTTATTCTGAGGTTGCCTTCGCTCTGGACAAATCTATTTCGAAACTGGAGGAAGCGGTGTTGAAGGCGTTAGAGATGTCACCTCCTGAATTGTCGGCTGATATTTATGAACGTGGAATTTACTTGACAGGTGGTGGTGCCATGCTTCGTGGATTGGACAAACGCCTGTCGCTGAAAACCAAGCTGCCGATTCACGTGGCTGATGATCCGCTTCGGGCTGTTGTGCGCGGCACAGGTGCTGCCCTTAAAAATCTTGAACACTATCGCAAGGTGTTGATGACATAATGGATGGAACGGCTCTTAGGATTCATTTATAAGTATCGGGCTTTCTTCACCTTTCTCGTCCTGGAATTTTTGTGCGCATGGTTGATCGTTGAGAACAATCAATACCAAAGCACGAAGTATTTCAATTCTTCCAATCGACTTGTTGCCAACATCAACAACTTCTCGCAAGGAGTGAGAGAATATTTTTCACTTCGGGACATTAATACAAACCTGGCGGATGAGAACGCCCGGCTTCGCAAGAAATTGGATGAACGCGACTTTGTTTTGTACTACATGAAACTGAATCAAAACAAAGATACGCTCCTTGCCAAACGATTTGATTATGTAAGTGCGAAAGTGGTAAATAACACAACCTGGAATTATAAAAATTTTATTACCATTGATCGTGGCACAGATGCTGGTTTGCAGCCCGGTATGGCGGTGATCAGCAATAATCAAGTGGTTGGAAAAGTAAAGTCAGTGTCGGAACATTTTTCTGTTTTGATTTCGTTATTGAATGTGGACAATCAGGTATCTGTGATGAACAAACGCACCGGGCATTTTGGAACGGTGCAGTGGAATGGGGTTGATCCTCTTTCGATTGATCTGAAATATATTCCGCGTCACGCGATTCCTGCTGTTGGTGACTCCATAATTACTTCCGGGTTCAATTCCATTTTTCCTCAGGGAGTGTTTTTGGGGCGCATCAAGGAATTTAACCTGAACGAACATGATCCATTCTTTGAAATCAAAGTAGAGCTGGGAACAGATTTTACAAAACTTGCTTTCGTGGAAGTGATCAAAAGTCATTTGAAGGACGAGCGCGAAGAACTTGAGAAAAAAACAATTGGAGAACCGAAATGACACGTAACGGCATCATACAATTCATTTCATTTTTCATTTACCTGCTGTTGCAGGTGATGCTCTTCAAGTCGTTGACTTTTTTTAACGTGGCATTTTGTTTTATTTATGTTGGCTACATTTTGCTGCTGCCCATCGAAACAAATCCGCTCATCCTGATGTTGGTCGCTTTTGTGATGGGCTTTTGTGTGGATATGTTTTATGATAGCCTCGGTCTGCATGCGCTCACGCTTGTTGTCATCGCCTACATTCGGAATTATTGGTTGGGTGTGATTACTCCTCAAGGAGGATACGATGCGGGGGCGTTGCCGAATATGCCATCACTGGGTTTGCAGTGGTATTTGGTTTACACCTTGCCGCTGGTATTTCTCCATCATCTTATTTTGTTTTTGGTGGAAGCATCCAACATGGGATTGTTTTGGCATTCCATGCTGAAAACGATCGCGAGTTTATTTTTCACGATGACCTTTTTAGTTCTTCAGCAATATTGGATACCGCAGCGTGAACGGATATGAACGAAGGCAAAGAGCAAATATTCCAATTGATTTTTGTAAGCGTGGGCCTGGTGTTTCTCATCCGGCTCTTCTCCGTTCAGGTTCTTGATGATCGTTATGCGCAGTTGGCTGACAGCAATTCAATTCTGCGACAAGTGGAATATCCATTTCGTGGATTGATTGAAGATAGAAACGGAAAGCTTTTGGTTTACAACACGCCTGAGTACGATCTCGAGGTTATCTTGAATGATGTTACCGAATTCGACTCGGTCAAGTTTTGCTCCGTATTTCAACTCACTCAACAAGAACTCAGGAATAAATTCAAGGAATTAAAGGCGCGAAAAGAATTTTCACCGGTAAAGCCTACTTTGTTTATTGATCAACTTTCAAATGAAGATTTCGCAAAAGTGGAGGACCGTCTGGATGAGTTTTCAGGATTTTATATCCAGGCAAGAACAACACGCGCTTACACGACTACATCGGCAGCCAATGCACTTGGGTATGTGAGTGAGATCAGCAAAGATCAATTGGCAAATGATCAAACAAAAATTTATCGTCAAGGTGATTACATCGGGCAGAGTGGAATTGAAGCTTATTATGAAGAGCAACTTCGAGGCAAGCGAGGTGTGCGGTTTAAACTTCGAAATGTAAAGGGAATCGAGAAAGGCTCGTTTAAAAATGGAGAGTACGACACGCTCTCTGTTCCGGGAGAAAATCTGATCACAAGCATTGATTTGGATTTGCAACAGTATGGTGAAAAGTTGATGAATGGAAAAGCCGGCTGCATCGTAGCCATCGAGCCGGCAACAGGTGAAATACTTTCTTTCGTTTCAGGTCCGTCTTACGATCCGAATTTATTGACAGGAAGAAAGTACAGTTCCAATTTCAAAACCATCAGCAGTGACACGATGAAGCCGCTCTTCAATCGCGCGTTGCAAGCCCAGTATCGTCCCGGTTCTATTTTTAAAATCGCGCAAGCGATGACGGCCCTTCAGGAAGGTGTGATCACTCCCGATACCAGAATACCCTGCATTCGAAAAGGTATGGCCGGTGGAATCATTGGTTGTCACGGAGCGCACACCAATGAAGATTTGCGCGGAGCAATCACCAATTCATGTAACGTATATTTTCTCGGAGCGCTTCGCAGGATGTTGAACAAAGGAAAGTCAACCGATCCGTTCAAAGACACACGCATCGGGCTGGACGAGTGGGACAAACACATAATGAGTTTTGGTTTTGGTCAGCGATTGGGGATCGATTTGCCGAATGAAAAAAACGGACTCGTTCCCTCCACGGCATCTTACGATAAGGCCTATCACAATAAACCTTGGAAATTTTCCAATATCTACTCAATTGCAATTGGTGAAGGTGAAAACTTAGTGGTGCCTTTGCAAATGGCCAACTTCGCAGCCACTATTGCCAACAAAGGATTTTATTATACACCGCATCTGGTGAAGGGAATTGGCAAAGACAAAAAGCCACTTGAAAAATATTTAGTCAAGCACACAACAACTATCGACTCCGCTAATTTCAGAATCGCTGCCGATGCAATGCAGAATGTAGTCGATGCAGGTACAGGCCAGTGGTATGCCAAGTTATACGATGTTGTGGTTTGCGGAAAAACAGGAACGGTGCAGAACGAACCCGGCACATTGGATCACTCTGTGTTCATAGCTTTTGCTCCGAGAAATAATCCAAAGATTGCGCTGTCGGTATATGTAGAACATGGCGGCCAGGGAGCAGGCGCAGCAGCATCCATCGCGAGTTTAATGATCGAAAAATATTTGTTTGGCAAAACACACCGGCAGCATATTGAAGACTATGTGTTAGCTGGCGTATTCAAAAACTGATGCACAGGGATGATGACATATCGGGTAGTTTAGATTGGGTTACCATCATTTTGTATATGGTGCTGGTATCCTTCGGCTGGCTCAACATTTTTGCTGCCGTGTATGACGACACCGTGAAGCAATCCATCTTCGACATTCATTTGAATTCAGGAAGGCAGTTGATGTTCATTGCAGCTTCAGCAATCATCGTTCTTGCAATCACGATTATTGACATGCGATTCTACGAAACGTTTGCCTACGTTTTTTATGGGATCATCTTAGTTGTGCTGATGCTCGTGCCGCTCATCGGTAAGGAAGTGGGTGGAAATAAATCATGGTTTGGTATCGGTGCATTCGGCCTGCAGCCGTCTGAGTTTGCCAAGTTTATCACGGCACTGGCCGTTGCAAAATTCATCGGGTCCGTTGGTTTCAGAATGGATAATTCAAAAAATCAGATGATACTTTTTGCCATGATTGGCGTGCCGATGGGATTGATCCTGTTGCAGAAAGATTACGGAACTGCGATTGTCTTTGCCTCTTTTCTTTTTGTTTTCTTTCGCGAAGGGATGTCACCATTTTTAATTATTGTGGGCGTGAGTGCTGCAACAATTGCCATCTTAACCTTGCTCATCCCAAACCACTGGTACTTGCACGGTTTTATCATTACTGTTTGTGTAGCACTTGTTATGATGAGTCGAAGAAAGAAACTCAAAAGAATTTTATTGATCGGCTTGGGCGGGCTCATTCTTATTGGGACGATTGAAAGTTTCAATTACATTGTGAACAATGTTCTCCCTATTCGTCACAAAAAAAGACTAGAAGCTTTGGTGAATCCAAATTTCGATCCCATGGGAATCAATTGGAATGTTACGCAATCCAAAATTGCCATTGGCTCCGGTGGATTTTCAGGAAAGGGATTTTTAAAGGGCACTCAAACCAAATTCGACTTTGTGCCGGAGCAGAGCACTGATTTTATTTTTTGCACGATCGGTGAGGAGCACGGATGGATCGGCAGCCTTGTTACCATCGGGCTTTTCGTAACTCTGCTACTGCGGTTAATTTACATAGCCGAGCGACAAAAGAATCGTTTCGCAAGATCGTATGGATACAGCGTAGCGTGTATTTTCTTTTTTCACTTTGCAGTAAACATCGGTATGACCATCGGCTTGTTTCCGGTGATTGGAATTCCTCTGCCTTTCTTTAGCTATGGTGGATCAGCCTTGTGGGGCTTCACCATTATGCTGTTTATTCTTTTGAAACTAGATGCACACAGAGGGCAGGTGTTGCAGAGAATTTAAGAAAAGCGCTTCTGTAAAATCTCAATGAACTCTTCATACTCTTCACTCTCGAGATCCCAGT
>CAZECP010000142.1:0-5661 GCA_964510765.1 uncultured Ohtaekwangia sp.
TAGGGTAAAGCCCGGGAGAGTAAGTCGTTGCCTTATTTTTATCAAAAAGCCCCATTCAGGGGCTTTTTTTATTTGAATAAATTCCATCCCAATAAACAATAAAGGATAGCGTAGCTTGATAAGTTGTTTCTTTATTCTATGAATATGCCAAGGGTCAATCCAAATAGAATAATTAACCAAGAGGGGATTTTCGTAAAAACGCAAATCAGAAAAGTTGTAAGAACAATGAGGTAATTAAGCAAGACTTGCTCTAATGGCAAGAAGAGAAGCAGAGCTGCAGATGCAAGTATTCCAGCATTGGCAGCCAGAATTCCTTCCAATGATGCCCTGATTGCACGGAATTTTTTTAAACTATCCCAAATTCGAATCATAAAAAAAATCAGGAATGTGCCAGGCAGGAAAATCCCGAATGCTGAGAACAATGCTCCTGTAATTTCGCCTGTAATTCCAAAGTCACGCATTGAGAGAGTACCAATGAATGCGCTGAAGGAAAATACCGGACCAGGCAACGATTGAGCCAAAGCATAGCCTGAGAGAAACTCTTCTGTATTCAAATAATGTTTTGGTGAATACTGAACGAATTCAGTGTACAGCAAAGGTGTTAGTACTTGTCCTCCGCCAAAGATCAAACTCCCGTTTCGATAGAAATTTTCGAATAAACGAATTGGTAATAACTGAGGATCATTTTTTGTCAGGCTTCCCAAAACTGCAGCAAAAATTAAAACTCCAACCCAGAGAAAAAAATTGGCCCAGCCTACATCAATCTTTTTCTTTTCCTCTCTTGGATGGGCTTTGTAATTGAAAGCTGTGATACAACCTGCTGCCAATAATGTGATTGGGAAAACAAATGGAGTCTTGATGAAGAAGGATGCAACTCCTGCCAACGCCATTAGCAACCCTGCTCGTTGTGTTTTTATTGTTTTGCTTCCGAATGAATAAGCAGAGTATGCAACAATACCAACAGCCATTGGCTGAATAAATCTTGTGAATGAAAGTGAAACATCTTTACTTTCAAAATTACTGATCAATATTCCAGCAACGGTCATAATAGTTACGGATGGCAGCATCCAGATCAGCAATGTGAGGTATGCCAAGTTGGGTCCACCAAGTTTGTAGCCAATGGATGATAATGTCTGTGTGGAAGTGGGGCCGGGCAGCACTTGACATAAGGCATTCAGCTCCAGCAATTCATCTTCGGTCAAATATTTTCTTTCTTCCACAAGTCGTTGTTGAAAGTGTGAGATATGTGCCTGCGGGCCACCAAAGCAAGTGAGTGATAAATGGAATACGTCTTTTAGAAAATCTGAATATTTGACAGATGGAGTCAAAACTTTATTTCTTTAAACCAATTTCCTTTAATCGCTGATTCAAAAAATCGCCTGCGGTTATATCCTCCCAAAGCTTTGGATGATCGTTATCAACGCAATTGGGTAGAGCACCTAAGTTCATTTCAGACCTTGGATGCATAAAGAACGGAATGGAATATCTTGGTTTGTTCATTTGATCGCGAGGTGGATTTACAACCCGATGAATTGTTGACTTTAGTTTTTTGTTAGTCAATCGCTCAAGCATATCTCCAACATTCACCACAAGCTGTTCGGGCAGTGCGGTAATCGGAATCCATTTGCCATCGCGTCTTAAAACCTGAAGTCCATCGGCACTCGCACCCATTAACAGTGTGATCAAATTAATGTCACCGTGTTCAGCTGCTCTGACAGCATCGGCAGGAACTGAATCAGGATTTTCAATTGGGAAATAATGGATCGGCCTTAAAATGCTGTTACCATGTTTTACTTTTGAATCAAAATAATTTTCCGGCAAGTCTAAATAAAGAGCTATTGCTCGAAGCATCTGCACCCCAGTGCGTTCCAACTGAGAGTAAACGTCAAGAGCAATTTCCTTGAAGGCAGGAGTTTCCTTAGGCCAAATATTTTCAGGGTATTCCTTTTTTATCGGATCATCATCAGTAACCGTTTGACCAACATGATAAAATTCCTTCAGGTCACCGGTGTTTCTTCCTTTTGCATGTTCCTTTCCTTTACCGATATATCCTCGCTGGCCGGCCAATCCTGGAATTTCATATTGCTGCTTTACTTCATCGGCCAAAGCAAAAAAGTCTTTAATTGTTTTATAAAGTTTTTCAGACAAAGCATCTGATAAGTAATGATTTTTAATCGCAACAAATCCAATGTTGTGGTATGCTTCACCCAAATCACTGACAAATTTTTTCTTTTTTTCCAGATTGCTCCCTGTAAAATCAGCCAAGTCAAGGGAAGGAATTTCGTTGTATAGCTTATCGGCCATGTCTCGTGTAATTCTGCTTCCGCAAGCTAATTATTTTTAGGTAAATTTACTTCGATTGAAATTCGTTTGAAGTTCTAAACCTTAAAATCAAAATCTTATGGAAAAGATCAGCAGAAGAAAATTCGTACAAAAATCCTTTCAAGCTACAGTTGCCACCACGCTTGTGCTCCCTGTGGTCAGCCACGCAGAAGCTAATGCGTTCTCTTTTGCACAAGTCCCTCTTCCATATGATTACAAAGCACTTGAACCACACATCGATGCGATGACAATGGAAATTCACTACACCAAGCATCATGCGGCTTATGTAAAGAATGTGAATGATGCCATTGCTGCAGAGAAGATTACGTTTGAAAACGAAAAGGATTTTTTTACAAACAGCTCCAAGTTATCTGCGAAAGCAAGGAACAACAGTGGCGGAGCATGGAATCATAATTTCTTTTGGCAAGTAATGAAAGCAAATGGAGGTGGTGCACCATCTGGAAAAATAGCGGATGCCATTCATGGCGCGTTTGGTTCATTTGATAAATTGAAAGAAGAATTTACCAAAGCAGCAATGAGCAGATTTGGCTCCGGCTGGGCCTGGCTGGTGAAAGATGGCGACAAATTAAAAATCGGAAGCACACCCAATCAAGATAATCCAATGATGGATGTTTCGGAATTGAAAGGAACTCCTCTACTTGGACTTGACGTGTGGGAGCATGCCTACTATCTGAAATATCAAAACAAGCGTAACGAATATGTTGCCAACTGGTGGAACCTTGTGAATTGGGATGAAGCCGCAAAACGATTGAGTTAATATATACTATTAATGAAAATTATACTGTTAATGAAAGGTTAAATTCGGTAGTACAATTTCAAACAACGTGTAAGACCCAAGTTCTGACTCTGCTTTTATACTGCCGCCTAATTTGTGAATGGCTTCGCGAACAATATACAATCCGAGACCTGAGCCTCTTGAATTAGCCGAAGCTCGATAAAACATGTTAAAGATTTTTGGAAGATGTGCTTTGTCGATTCCAATTCCATTGTCTGAGAAACTGATCTTTACCTGCTTAGGCATGATTTCAACTTTTACGTTGATCAAGCAAGATTCCTTATTCATATCCTGATATTTGATTGAGTTCGATAAGAGATTTTTGAACACAATTTCCAGTCGCGATCGGTCAGAATAGAATTCTCCATCCCCCGAAACGTCAACATGGATTTGAAAGGAATAACCTTGTATAGGTGACTTTAAACTATTTTTTACTTCCTCGATCAATTTTTCAACATCTACTTTTTCATGTTGTGATTCGCTTCTGGCATTGGTGAAATAGTCGAGTATGTCTCTGATAAAATAATCCAATCGATTCACCTGATCCCGAATTCGCATGAGATAAGGAGTCATCTTTGTGTCAGGCTCTTCCAGCTCCGCCACATTTAGTAATCCAAGAATAGTAGATAGTGGCGACCGAAGATCGTGCGAAACGCTGTAAACAAAATGGTCGAGTTCGTGATTGGTTTTTTGCAGCTCCGTCACATCGATCATCGTTCCTTCAAAGCGCACCACACTTCCCGTGTCATCTTTTATTTGCCGCGTGTAGCCGAGGATATATTTCAGAGGCAATACGAGCGGATTGGTTCGGACCACACCATCACCCGGATCAATCCCTTGGGTGATTTTATCCATTGAAGACAAAAATGCAGAACGATCTTCCGGATGGATGCGGGCAAGCATTTCTTCATCGGTTGGAATTTCTCCGTGCGGATTGAACCCAAACATGAGAAACAACTGCTTCGACCAGTGTCTTGAGCCTGAGGTCACATCAAGTTGCCAGCTCCCCATCTTCGCCTGCTCTTCCGCCCGTTGCAGAGTTTCAATATTTTCAATCAATTTCATCTCTGCATGCTTTCGTTCAGAGATGTCGCGAATGAAAACAGACAACCCTTCGGGCGATGGATAGATATGATTTTCCTGCCAGAGATTGAGTGGCTTATAATAGTCGATGTGGCAAATGTATTTCTGTTCTTTCATCGCCCGATGAAAGGCATGAAATGTTGCCGAATTAACAGCTTCAGGAAATTCTTGCCACACATTTTTCCCAACCAATTCGGCTGGATCGCGATGAACCATTTCACCTAGTTGCTTATTGACGTAGAGATAATTCCAATTTTTATCAAGTGATATGAATGCATCGCCAATGCGATCAAACAAGCTTGAAAGCTCTGAGCTTTTGTTGTGGATTAAATTTTGAAGTTGCAAATTTCTGAGTCGCAAATCAAGCAGGCTTGTCATTTGATCGGCCAGTATTCGCAGATCTTCTATTTGTTTCTCGTCTAGCACGCGGGGCTTTTGGTCAATAAGGCACAGCACACCAAGTTTATGTCCCGTGTCCGTAACGAGAGATACACCTGTATAAAATTTTATTTTTAGATCACTGCTGCCAAACGGTTTGTTGTAAAGCAAATCATTTGCATCAGGAATTATAAGCAGCGTGCTGTTTGAGTCTTTTTGTTGTCGAAACAGAGACTCCAATAAGTGTGTATCATGGATTCCTTTTTTTGCTTTTATCCATTGCAGATGCTCATCGTAAAAGTGAATAAGGGCAATGGGTGTTTCGCAAATTTGTGATGCTATTTCCACGAGGCCCTGCAAGTCTTTCTCGACTTTTGTGCCTGCATCCTGTTTGGAGACCTTTTTCGCATCATCAATGTTTACGTCCTGAGTTTTTGTAAAAGTCATAAGCTTAGAATTTGTTCAAATGTCCCATGGGTTTGCAGGTGTGCTATAGCTCCTAAAAGCACGTCTGAAAAATTACGACAAGACTGCGAGCACAATCCTGTTCTTATAGGTCAAACTCCTATTAATCTTTTGAATTTGATGAATTGATGAAAATAAAATAGGAGTTTCTCCTATAAATCATCCACATCTATTCACCTAGGCGGCCATCTTGGGCGAAAATCAAACCAACTATTTATGACTACTGGAAAATACCAAACCACCTTGACAATTGTCCTTGGTTCGTTGCTCATGACGATGTCGTGCAACGAGAATTCGAATGTTGTGTCACCTTCCAACTCCAATGCAAGAGTGAACAACTACACTTTTGATGGAACAGAGGGCGACCCGATCACACTTGACGTAGCCAGTCGATGGATCGGCAATTATGTCAACCAAAATGGAGGAGACATTACCGCGCATTTTTTTGGCCGCAAGGTGATTGAAAAGACATTGGCCAAAAAAGGATGCATTGGACTCCGTTTTTATTACTCCCTTGACAATTCTGCAAAAGCAAATACACTCATGATCGGCACCGGAAGCGATGGTGAAAACCTGGGACCCATTCATGGCACACGAGGGAAGGAGGCTGCCTTTGC
>CAZECP010000143.1:0-5571 GCA_964510765.1 uncultured Ohtaekwangia sp.
CTCCTACTGCAGATAGAATTGAAATGTCTTTTTTCTTATCGATGGCAAGCATCATCAACGAGAAAAGAATATTGATCGCTGCAATTGTAGTCAATAACGCAAGGGCTATAAAAGCAAAAAATTTTTCAAGATTGAGAAGTTTGTAAACATCTTTGTGTTGTTCCTGATTATTCAAAACCTGATACTCTTCTCCAAGATATCGTTTAATTTCCTCTTGAATTACCTTTAAATTTGAATCTGATTTCGTTTTTATTTCAATGGAAGTTCTTTTGTTTTCATAACCAATAAGGTCTCGAACAAAGTCAAGCGGAAGAAACACATAGTTCTCATCATAATTTTTTTCGATACTAAACACCGCGCCAGGTTCAATGCTTTTTGAATTATACATCTTGGAAGGATCCAGTACTGCACCTTTTGCATTTTTTATATAAAATACTTGCAACGGGTAGATATTGTTTTTGATTCCAATTGAGAGAGAGCCTTGAATTCCACGACCAATAATTGCGTATTCTGAAAGTGAATCGCGTAGCTTTAATTCACCTTCGACAATGTGATCATCTAACCGCCTTTGATCAAGAAAGCTTTCACTTACTCCTTTGATGGTAACAATTGCATCCGCATCGCGGTAGCGCAAATATGCATAATCTTCAATTACTTCGGTTACAACACCAACTCCCTTAATAGATTTTAAAGAGGCAATCATCTGCTCGCTTACTTCAAATGATTTTCCTTTGGTTGCCTCAATTTTGATTTGAGGATCAAATGTGACATAGATAGATGTGAGAAGATGATTAAACCCATTGAAGACGGACATCACAATGACGAGAAACATGGTTGTAATAGCGAGAACAAACATCGCCACGATTGAGATGATGTTGATAAAATTCTTTTTTCTCTTCGAAAGAAAATACCTGCGGGCAATGAAGAGAGGAAGGTTCATTATTCCTTATCTTCTTTCGGAATGTTCAGGCTTTTAATCAACTCATCCATGCGCTGTGCATTTTCTTCCACTTCATCAATGAAAAAGACAAGCTCGGGCACGATGCGTGCCTGGTTTCGAATGCGATCACCCAGTGCTTTTCGAATCTCATTCTTATGCAGGTTGATATTCGCGAGCACAGCTTTTTTATCTTTGGCCAAGGTCATACTGATATACACTTTTGCCACACTCAGGTCTGGGCTCACTTTCACTTCGGCAATGGTAATGAATGCGTTATTAATGATTCCCCGCTTGTCACGGAGAAAGATGTCGCTCAGTTCTTTTTGAATCAGCTTTCCGTATTTTTCCTGTCGTAAACTCATTGCTCAAAGATACAAAACGAGCGGCTACAATTTTTGCAACAAGTTTTAACCCGCCCTTATTTTTGGTTTATTTGCAAAATTAATTCTGTCCTTTGCTCCGATTCTTTAAATACAACGACCCTTACAGGCTATTCGCGGTTCTTATTTTTGTCTGCCTTCTTAGCATTCCCTATTTTGTATGGCTTGCACCGGTCACGGCTCAGCAATTGAAAGATTTTTTGATTGGCGAGGCGGTGGCCGATGGCAAAACCATGTATGTACAAGTAATTGATCAAACCCCGATTCTTTATGCCTGGATTTTGGGAATCCTGAATTTTGTTTTTGGTCGCTCGACTATCGCTTTCAAAATCATTGCATTGTTGATACTATTTTTTCAGGCGGCTTACTTTTCGATGGTACTTATTCGTAACAAAGTTTACACGGAAAGCAATTATCTCTCGGCATTGATTTATGTAGTAATCGCTTTTTTTTCCTTTGATGTAATTTGGATTACGCCAGAGCTTTTGGGCAGCGGATTTTTATTGCTTGCCATCAACAATCTATTTAAGGAAGTTGAATTTAAAACCCAGCGCGATGAAACGATTTTAAACCTCGGCTTGTGGATCGGCCTCGCATCCATGATTATTTTCAGCTACACTGTTTTTCTATTTGGTTCATTGATTATTCTCTCGCTTTTCACGCGACTAAGTGCGCGCAGAGCGCTGATGATGTTTTTTGGATTTCTGTTACCCCATATTCTCATTATGCTTTCATTTTATTTCTGGGGCAATCTGAATTTTCTGATGGATTATTTCTATAAGCCCAATCTATCCTGGAGTAGTCAGCAGTTGATGAGTTTACTTTCGATTGTAAAAGTTGGCTCAGTAGTGATTGCTTATCTGTTGTTTTCGTGGTTTATGCTCAATCGCGAAGCGCGGTTTACCAAATATCAATCGCAGATTTTACAAGTGATGTATTTGTGGCTGTTGATTGCTATTGTTGAAGTCATTTTTACACGCGAACGAACGCCACACAGTTTTATCACCTTGCTGCCGCCCCTCACCTACTTCATAAGTCATTATCTTTTGTTGATCAAGCGGAAATGGTTGGCAGAAATGATGCTCTGGATTTTCTTGTTGGCAATTCCAATCATTGGAATACTTGCACAGCGAGACACCTTTATTTCTATTGACTATTCAAAACTGAAAATTGCAGAATCAGAATATGCAAGCCAATTCAAAGGTAAACACGTTTTGATTTTGAAAGAGGATATATCGGTCTTTACAAATAACAAAGCAGCATCGTACTTCCTCAACTGGCGGCTTTCAAAGGAAGTTTTTGAAAACCCTGATTACTACGAGAATGTGATTTTGGTTTCAGATTCTTTTGAAAGGGATCAGCCGGAAATCATCATCGATCCTGAAAACAAAATGGGGAAATTTTTTGATCGGCTACCGCAATACAAAACTCAGTACAAAAAAGAAGGAGAGGTTTATACAAAAATCAGCAACTGATTTTGCCAACTCTTCTCGCATGACGGCCTCCTTCAAAATCGGAAGTCAGAAACTTTTCGATGATTTTTTCTGTAAGTTCCAATGAAATGAATTTGGCAGGCACGCAAAGCACATTTGCATCATTGTGCTGACGGGCCAGGGAAGCGAGCTCTTCGTTCCAGGCAATGGCTGCGCGGATACCCTGATGTTTGTTTGCTGTGATGGCAACTCCATTGGCACTTCCGCAAAAAAGGATTCCTAAATCAAATTCTTTGTTCTCAACCGCAGTTGAAACAGGATGAGCAAAATCAGGATAATCAGCAGATTCGGGACTATGCGTTCCAAAATCTTTCACTTCATATCCTTTCTGGTCGAGCCACTCTTTTATCAGCTCTTTGTATTCATAGCCTGCGTGATCAGCGCCCAATGCAAGTTTTTTCATATCAATTACTTTGTTGGTCGGCTCTTAATTCTGCTGCTTCGCGTTTCAATTTGTTCCTCAATTCAAGTGCTGATATGAAGATACTGATTTCATAAAGCACATACAATGGAATGGCCACCATAGACATGCTCAACGGATCAGGACTTGGCGTGATTACAGCTCCAATAATCATGATCACAACCACCGCATGCTTGCGATAGCTGCGCATAAATTGTGGAGTGATCATTCCAACCTTTGTCAGAAAATAAATTACAACTGGCAATTGGAACAACAATCCACTTCCAAGCACAAGTGTCACGATAGTTGAAACATAGGAGGTAATATCAAATTCATTGGAGATCATGTCGCTAATCGAGTAGTTCGCGAGGAACGCAATTGACATGGGAGAGAGGATGAAATAGCCAAAAGAAATTCCCAACAGGAACAAAGATGAAATAGCAAACACTGCACCACGCGACCCTTTGATTTCCTTATTGTACAATCCTGGCCTGATGAATCGCCAAAGCTCCCACACCACATAAGGGAAAGCAACGATCAAACCGATTACCAATGAAGAAGAAATCTGCATGGTGAACTGGCCCATCATATAGCGGCTCTGAATCTTCATGGGGATTTCAGTAACGCAAAGTCCATCCACTCCCATGCTATTCCCTAAAGCACAGAGCCATTTGAAAGTAATGAATGTAGGACGACCCGGGGCGAAGATGACGTAGTCAAAAATCTCTCGCGTAAAAATAAAAGCAACAACCATCATGGTGACAATAGCTATTGCCGAGCGGATCACATGCCAACGCAATTCTTCCAGGTGATCCAAAAAGGACATTTCTTTTTCTTCGCTCATCGTTCCTGCTTCAGGTAAAAAAATTAGTTCTTGAAAAATTATTTAACTAAACAGCGGGAATTTTTTCATGAAAGTATTCACTTTCTTCTTCACTGCTTTCAGGTGTTTTTCGTCTGCGGGTTTCTTCAATACTTCATCAATGAAGTCAACCACTTTCACTACATCTTTTTCTTTGAGACCACGGGTAGTGACAGCCGGTGTGCCAATGCGCATGCCCGAAGTTACCATCGGTGATTGCGTATCGAAGGGCACCATATTTTTGTTGATGGTGATGTCAGCTTTGATCAGCGATTCTTCGGCAATTTTTCCGGTGAGGTTTTTTGAACGAAGATCAATCAGCATCAAATGATTGTCGGTTCCGCCTGAAATGATTTTGTATCCGCGCTTTACAAACTCTTCGGCCATCGCCTTTGCATTCTTGGCAACTTGAACTACATACTCCATATACTCATCAGAAAGCGCTTCCCCAAAGGCAACTGCTTTTGCTGCAATCACATGCTCGAGCGGGCCGCCTTGTGTGCCAGGAAAAACTCCAGAGTCAAGCACCGAACCCATCTTTCTCAATTCACCTTTGGGTGTTTTCAAGCCAAATGGATTGTCGAAGTTCTTACCAATCATAATCAAACCACCGCGGGGCCCACGCAAAGTTTTGTGAGTAGTAGTGGTTACGATGTGACAATATTCCATCGGGTCATTCAGCAATCCGCGGGCGATGAGTCCTGCAGGATGTGAGATATCTGCCATCAACAAGGCGCCCACATGATCAGCGGCTTCTCGCAATTTTTTATAGTCCCAATCGCGGCTGTAAGCGGAAGCACCACAGATGATCAACTTTGGCTTTTCGCGCTCGGCCGTTTCTTTTACTTTATCGAAATCGATCAACCCGGTTTCTTGTTCCACTCCATAAAAAGAGGGCTGGTATAATTTTCCAGAAAAATTTACAGCAGAGCCATGCGTCAAGTGGCCACCGTGCGAAAGATCGAAACCTAAAATCTTATCTCCAGGCTTAAGACAAGCCAGCATCACCGCGGCATTGGCCTGGGCGCCTGAGTGCGGCTGCACGTTTGCCCATTCCGCACCAAACAATTCCTTAATCCGATCAATCGCCAGTTGCTCCACTTCATCCACCACTTCGCACCCGCCATAGTAGCGCTTGCCGGGAAGACCTTCGGCATACTTGTTCGTGAGAACGGAGCCTTGCGCCTTCATTACCTGAGGCGAGGTAAAATTCTCTGAGGCAATCAGTTCGATGCCATGCTCCTGGCGTTGTTTTTCTTTTTCAATGAGGTCGAAGACCAGTTTATCGCGCTTCATAGCAAGATTTTAGGATTAACAGGTTTGGATTAGAGTCACTTTTTTGGAACGCCAAAAATAGGCAGACGAGAAAGAATATGCTAACGGGATTTTGTCAAATGAAACAGCGAAAAGAGAAGAATTTGAAAGATGGTCATTCAAATCTATTACCAACTTCCACTACTTCCACCGCCACCAAAACTTCCGCCACCTCCCAGAAA
>CAZECP010000144.1:0-5240 GCA_964510765.1 uncultured Ohtaekwangia sp.
ACACGGGTGGCAGAAGCATTGCTCATTAACAGAACCCATTACTCGCAAGCGCTGCGGAACCTTGAAAGTTAAATCAGGAGATAGGGGTATGAGGCGTTTGCAATGAACTAGCCTCACGTCATCTAAATCCTGTTCGGAGGAGAGGGCTTTAAGAGTACGTGCTTGCCGATCAGAACGAATTCGTTACTTGCGTTTTTGTATCTTTGTTTAACAACCAAACGAATTCCGTGATCACAACTGAACAAGCGCGCGCCAGTCATTTGCTCAAGCAGCGTCATTTGTTTTGGGAAATTGACCCGAGCATGATCGAAAAGGCATTGATTGAATCGGATGATTGGGTGATTCCTCGTGTGTTCGAGTATGGCAGCTTTCAAGATATTTATGATGTGATTGATCTTTATGGCGAAGAAAAAGTAAAACAAGTGCTGAGCACCGAAAAGCTAAAACGAACTGCCACTGTGATGGCCTATTTATATTTGGGAGTGGACCGATACAATCATTATGCTTTACCTGAACACTGTATCCAATGAACTATTGGAGATCGCGAAGACGGTAACCGCTCTCCCCGAAATCATGCCTTTCCGGATGGTAGGTGGCACAGCGTTGGCACTCCAGATTGGCCATCGCGAATCGGTTGACATCGACTTCTTCTGCAATGAAAAACGCGACAAGTCACGAGTTGCAACTGCACTACAGAAAAAATTTCCAAATGAAGCAATTAACACTTCCGAATACCGTGTTTATGGTATCATCCACGGTGTTAAAGTAGAATTGTTTGACGATTGGCATACACCTTTCATTCACGAGCCCGTCATTGAAGAAGGATTTCGACTTGCCTCCTTACTTGATATTGCTTCTTTGAAATTAGATGCCATTGTTGAACGTAGAGAAAAGAAAGATTATATCGATCTCTATTTCCTGTTCAACCGGCTTGGCGCAGAAACTATTCTCGATCACTATAGAAAGTCCAATCCTTTCATATCACAGCAGTCGATTGTTTTTGCGTTGGGAGAAGTAAACATAGCGCGCACGAATAAATCCGTGATGCCTAAAATGATGGTCGATGTTTCCTGGAACGAAGTAGAGAAAACAATACTCGAAGTAGCGAAAGAGAATGTTCCGAAAAATCAGAATCGCTCGAACTAAAGAATCATCCAACCACCCTGCGTTAAAATTCAAAAGTAAAAGAACAGTGTGGCGCTTAACCTGCCCTAAGACACAACTAACACCGTAATACGAACCACTCATGTTCCATGTAAGTGAAGTAAAAACCACACCTCCCGCGGAGTTTAAGAATGAATTGCAGCAAATGGTTTACGCTACTTTGCAAAAACTACAAATACCCTTCGAGCGCGTGGATACGGATGAAGCAATTACCATGGAGGATTGTGTACTCATCGATCAAAGGCTGAAGATGCAAACGGTGAAAACACTTTTTCTTTGTAACCGTCAACAAACCGATTTTTATCTTTTCGTCACCACGGCAGCCAAACCCTTTCGCACCAAAGAGTTGAGCGCAGCCTTGAACATTGCGCGGTTGTCATTTGCGCCTTCGGATTTGCTCGAAAAAATGCTCGGCTCAAAAGTAGGAGCCGCAACCATCTTCGGTTTGCTGCTGGACACCAATCATGCTGTGAAGCTATTGCTTGATAAAGCAATTTTATCGGCAGACGATTATGGCTGCAGTGATGGCACCACCACCAGCTACATGAAAATCAAAACCAAGCATTTACTAAATGATTTTCTGCAATATATCCATCGTGAGGCGGTGGTGGTAGATATTTAGCTTAAACCGTAATGTGGCTGCCGTGAGATTGAAATCAGAAATAGTCATGTGGCGTTTTTACGGTGAAGAAACCAACTAAATATCACCGGAAAGAGAGGGCTTACAGTTATTAATATGTCGATGAGTAATTAATACTGGAGCATCAGTCGAAAAGTAATTTCTAATTAACCATTTCCGTCCGTATACCTTTCTCTTTTAAAATGGTATGCAGTTCCCTTAAATCAACTCCAGTTATTCCTAAGCATGGGAATCTGTGGAAATCATTATTCTTCATGTAAAGTTCTATTAGTGGGACTATTTTATCCTTCCGAATGGTTATGCCTCTTATCTCATTAAAATCGAAATACTTTTCTGGCGACCATACCTTAAATACATTATGGATTTCAATTTTAGTCAGGTTAACTATAACATCATTGCAGGATGAAACTAGGTGAAAATAACTCAAGACCATTAGAATTAAAACCAAAATAAAAATGTCCTTAATGGTAACACTATCATTTACTATAACCAGAAGTGCAACTACTAGTCCACCCATTATCAGATCTCCAAAAACCTGAAAAGCAATATCTGATCTAAATCTCTTCATAATTTTAACTACTTGGACAAATCTAAATCATCATAGTTCTTTTTACCTCACCACCGGAAACGCAGATATCCTCAACCTAGCTGCGCCCATCGGCACTAAAGTAATTTGCTCTTCGGGTTCGCTTGTGTTTACGGGGCTTTGCGGAAGTTCGGCACACAAACCGTATTGATCGATTGTCCATGTTGGAATTTTCTTGCCTTTGGTTTTTATCTCCAGCGGCACGGAAGAAAGTGTGAAAGGGAAATTGTCTTTTGGCCAGGGCTTGCGTGTGATGGTGAAATTCTTTTCCAACTCATTCAGGCTGGTTGATAATCCATAGTTCCACGCACTTGCCGGTTGTATTTCAAACGAAGGCCACTTCGAAGGATCGGAATTCTCCTGCCACTTGGAGTCGTATTGTGCCGTGGCCTTGCTATCAAAGCGAATGTAGTTCTCATCAATCTTCAACGAAAGCGTGAGCGGACCATAATCTACACTCACACTGTTTTTGTTTTTCGTCCACGTTCTCGCTTTCAACTTCATCGGGAAGTCAATACTCACCTGGTCTCCGTTTTTCCATTCACGATCAATTTTCAGATATTGTCCGGCAGGCATTGGCACAGTCACTACTTCATTGTTCACTTTTACTTTCGCAGCATCGCACCACGCAGGAATGCGCAGGTACATAGGGAAGCGTGTGACTTTTGCTAACTGCACTTTCAAATTCACTGACTCTTCAAAAGGATAATGTGTTTGCTCAGAAATGGTAACAACCGTTCCATCACTGACCTTCGCTTTCACTTCACTTTCGGAATATAACACAGCCGCGATGCCATTGTCAGGAGTCGTCATCCAAAGATTCTCTGCGTAGTACGCCCAGCCGCCCGTGTGGTTGTGCTGGCAGCAGCGACTGCTGAACGGATTCATCATCAGGTACGGCCCGGGGTTGTCGATGCCGGGATTGTGATTCTTGCTGTCGCCCACCACCATGTTGGGCGCAGTGAGGTAGCGCAGCGATTTGTAATCGGGCATGAACGATGGCGGAAATGTGTTGAAGGCAACGTCTTCACAATTCTCTGCCCAATACGTGTCACCCGTGATGCGCAGCATAATTTCATCCGATGTCATCTGCTCCACCATGCCACATACTTCCACTCCCTGGCGCGGGTCAGTATAACCTTTACGTGAATTTTCATCGCCACCCCACATGCCACCGGGCACTTGTCCGAATACTTCGCGGATGTATTTTTGATTATCGTAACTCGCTTGCAAATCAGTCGGGTCACCACTTTGCAAATAATACGTGGCCGGCTCACGAAAGCATTGCGCAATGTTTACATTGTGAAAGTTGGGTAACCAGTTTTTTAATTTCCAGTTGGCCGTGTTGCGATGAATTTTCTCTGCGAGATCGAGCAACCACTTTTCTTTGGTAATGTTGTAGAGCCAATACACACTGTAGAGGTTATCGCCCCCGCGGCTGTTCTCCCAATAGTCGGTGAGGAAATCATTTTCAGGAATCGACAATTGCCATTTGAAATACTTCGTCATGTGATTAATGACACGAGCATCGTTGGTGTACTCATAATAAGATTGCAACACAAACAGCATGAGCATCTGCGCCCACAAGTCGCGCTTGCCGGTGGTTTTGCGAATCACATACGGGCCGAAGTCACCATTGTCGCGCTGGCTGTTGAGCGTGCCATTGATCCACACCATCGACTCATCAATCATTTTCTTGTCGTTGAGAATGTAGCCCATGTTGGCGTAACCTTTCAACCAATACGGCATTTCTTCCCAGCCCCAATCGCCCTTGCCATTTTTATTGAGCCACGCATTATTTTTTTTCGTAAGCCATGCACTGATCTCACCAAGATTACCTGCAAGGCCTTCGCGTTCTAACTCTAAACTTTTCGACAACCAACCTCCCGGCTTAATCGCACCAACCGGAAGTTTTACCAAGTGCTGTGGCTTGAGCGGAGCTTGATTGGTTTGATAGTGTGAATTGAGTCTTTGATTGTCGGGAGTTTTAACTGTAACGTAATTTGGTTGCGCGAAAGCGAATTCAGTTCCGACAACCGCGAGAACGAAGAACAAAAATTTCATAAGCCTCATTTTATCACTGTTGTTCCAAAATCATAAACTCATAGCCGCCAATTGCCATCTCTTCAAAATTCCTTTTCAAAGTTGGTTTCTTTCCTGTCCAATGATTGAACAAAGCTGAAGGGGAAGCATTGTGTCCTAAAAAGAAATTTGTCGGGATCGTAACTTCTTGTGGTGAGAAATTAAACAGGCAAAATATTTTTTGTTGCTCAGTGTGGCGGAGGTAGCCGGTCACGTGCCGGTTTTGCGTATTGAGCCAGGTTAAGTTTCTTAAATCTGCAACAGCAGGAAGTGAAGCGCGCAGCGACAATAGTTTTTTAGTCGCATTAAACACTTTGCTTTCAATTGTTCCTTCCTTCAATCGGGTGTCATTCTTTTTCCAGTCAATGATGGGGCGGTGCATCCAGCGGTTGTCATAACTTTTTCCGGCATCCTTTAAATAACTGTAATCATTTGTGTAGCCCATTTCATCGCCATAAAAAATCATCGGCACCCCGCCCAGAAAAAAACTGTGGGCCTGCATCAACAGGATTTTTGAAATCGAAGCTTCAATAGCAGTTGCATTATTTTCTTCGATGGCTTTCTCCAATCCACATAACGAAGCCAACGAGCCACTGATTCGTGCATCGCCTGTCTTCGGATTGGAGCTGAACAA
The DNA here is from genome assembly GCA_964510765.1 of uncultured Ohtaekwangia sp. GTDB lineage: Bacteria > Bacteroidota > Bacteroidia > Cytophagales > Cyclobacteriaceae > ELB16-189. Next base: position 5,107 of record CAZECP010000144.1, read on the forward strand.
GGCACCTTTTGCAGGCGACCCGGCATAGGTTCCTGAAAAATACTCTTTCAAAAATTTTCTGTGCTGAAAAGGATTGTAGCCCGCTTGCTCGATGGTTGCATCGTCATACGCCAATCCAATATCATCGTGACAAC
>CAZECP010000145.1:0-2198 GCA_964510765.1 uncultured Ohtaekwangia sp.
CAAGCCATCATGCAATACAATGTTACCAGCGCTTACCGCGAATTTTTAACCACATCAACAGAAAAATAAAATGAACACCATGAATAATATATCTCATAAAACAGCAATTGTGCTGCTCGTAGGTAGTGCCTTACTTGCTGCCTGCTCCGGCAATCAGCACGATGAAGTAAAGAAAGACAAACCGGTTATAGTGTCGGTGAGTTCTGCTGCACAACAAAGTAGCAACAGCATCACCGCGAGCGGTCGTGTGGAGTCAAAAGAAACCGCAGTTATCAGCACCCGCGTGATGGGCTTCGTCACCAGCATCAAAGTAAAGGCAGGTGACAAAGTGCAGAAAGGGCAACTGCTGGCTACCATCAGCAACTCAGACATTCTCGCGAAGCGTGCGCAAGCACAGGCCATGATCGCAGAAGCCGATGCCGCTCTCGTGGATGCTCAAAAAGATTACGAGCGTTTTCAGGATCTCTACAAAAAGCAAAGTGCCTCTACGAAAGAGTTGGAGAACGTAACGCTGAAGTACAATTCCATCAAAGCAAAGGCAGAAGCTGCACATCAAATGAAGAATGAAGCAGATGCCATGCTCGCTTATACAAATCTGACAGCTCCGTTTGCGGGCACTGTCATTCAACGTGCAGTGGACGAAGGAAGCATGGCGAATCCCGGCATGCCAATTATTATGATGGAACAAGCCGGAGGTTTTCAGATCACGGCATCCGTAACCGAATCAGAAATTTCAAATTTGAAAGCAGGCGCAACCGCACAGGTAGTGATCAAGTCGATCGGGAAAAATTTTAACGGTAAGATCGTTGAAGTAAGTCCTTCATCACAATTCAATGGCGGGCAATATTTGATTAAAGTGTCCATTCCTGAAAACGAAAAACAAGGTTTGTATTCCGGAATGTATGCGACTCTTTCGATCGGCATTGATAAGAAAGGAATGGAAGGCAGCAATCTGTTGGTTCCTTCCGCTGCGATCGTGAAGAAAGATCAGTTAACTGGAATTTATACTGTGAGCGACAATCAACAAGCATTGTTGCACTGGGTGAAATTAGGAAAGAATGTTGGTAATGATGTTGAAGTGCTTTCCGGTTTGAGTGCGAATGAAAAATTCATCGTGCAGAGCGAAGGCAAGTTGTACAACGGTGTTCCGGTTCAGGTAAAATAATTATCACGCATTTCCAAGATTATAAAATGAAAGAAGGTTTATCCGGAAATATTGCGAAAGCATTTATCCAATCGAAGTTGACGATCCTGCTGATGATTGCCTTTCTCTTGATAGGCGGTTACAGCACGATGCTTATACCACGCGAAGAAGAGCCGCAGATCGATGTACCGATGGCAGACATTTTTCTGCGCTATCCGGGTGCGTCTCCAAAAGAAGTAGAAGCACGGGTAGCACAGCCTTTGGAAAAAATTATCTCCAATGTGAAAGGTGTGGAATATGTTTACTCTACATCGATGAAAGGACAGGCGATGATTATCGTGCAGTTTTATGTAGGTGAAGATATTGAACGCTCACTTGTAAAACTCTACAATGAGTTGATGAAGAATATGGATCGCATGCCGCAGGGCGTGATGATGCCGCTGGTAAAAACACGCGCCATTGACGATGTGCCGGTGTTGGGAATCACGCTGTGGAGCGAAAAGTACAATGACTACGATTTGAAACAACTCGGCCAAACGCTGACGAGTGAGATCAAAAAAATTCCCGATGTAGCCGCAATCAACATCATCGGTGGACGCAGTCGCGAAGTAAGCGTAGTTTTGGACAAAGACAAGATGGCACAGGCGCATGTCGATTTTCTTTCAATCAGCAAAATGATTCAAGGCAACAATGCGCAGATGCACAGCGGCAATATGATAAGACAAGATTCTGTCTTCTCGATTGACGCAGGAAATTTTGTGAGCAGTGCTGAGGAAGTGAGAAATCTGGTGATCGGTTCCAATCAGGGCAAACCTGTTTACTTAAAACAAGTGGCCACAGTGAATGAAGGTGCAGAGAATCCCTCGCAGTATGCGTTCTTCGGCTATGGACAAAACGATCCTGACGCTGCCGCGAAATTCAAATCAAACTACCCGGCAGTGACACTTTCCATCGCGAAAAAGCAAGGAGCTGATGCAATGAATCTTTCAAAAAGAATTGTTGACAAAGTAGAGCATCTCAAAAAAGAACTGGTGCCCTCGGAAGTGAATGTTAC
>CAZECP010000145.1:2298-5173 GCA_964510765.1 uncultured Ohtaekwangia sp.
TTGACAAAGTAGAGCATCTCAAAAAAGAACTGGTGCCCTCGGAAGTGAATGTTACTGAAACAAGAAACTATGGTGAAACTGCCTCTGAAAAAGTATCTGAATTGTTGCTGCATCTTTTTGTAGCGATTATTGCGGTCACTGTTTTCGTGATGCTGGCGATGGGCTGGCGCGGTGGGCTTGTGGTGTTCTTATCGGTGCCCGTCACATTTGCATTGACATTGTTCAGCTATTACTTCCTTGATTATACCTTAAACCGCATCACTCTTTTTGCTTTGGTGTTCATCACGGGTATTGTGGTGGATGATTCGATCATCATTGCAGAGAACATGCATCGCCACTTCAAGATGAAACGTTTGCCTTTTTTGCAAGCTGCCATCTTCTCAATCAATGAAGTCGGCAATCCTACTATCCTCGCGACCTTCACAGTGATTGCGGCTGTGTTGCCGATGGCATTTGTATCAGGAATGATGGGGCCTTACATGAGTCCGATGCCGATCGGTGCTTCCATCGCCATGATGCTTTCACTCGTGGTGGCACTCACACTCACGCCTTATCTCGGTTATCTTTTCCTTCGTGAAAAAGAAAAAGAAGGTGAAGAGCATGAAGGTCATTCGCTGGAAAGCTCGAAGATTTATAAGATCTACAAATCTTTCATCCACCCGATGCTGGAAACACGCTGGAAACGCTGGGCTTTCATCGTGGGAACTGTGGTGATTTTGTTGGGCTCGATGATGTTCTTCTACACCAAGTGGGTAGCAGTGAAGATGCTGCCGTTCGACAATAAGAATGAATTCCAGGTGGTGATTGATATGCCCGAAGGAACTACCCTCGAACGCACTGCTGTGGTAACACAAGAGATAGCACAATACCTTGCTGATCAGAAGTTGATCAGAAATTATCAAGGATATGTAGGCACTGCCGGGCCGATTAGCTTCAATGGATTGGTGCGTCACTATGACTTACGAAGCGGAGAAAATGTTGCCGACATTCAAGTGAATCTTGTTGACAAGAAAGATCGCAGTATTCAAAGCCACGAGATTGCAAAGCAACTGCGTCCGGCAATTCAGAAGATTGCTGCGAAGTACAATGCGAATGTAAAACTGGTAGAAGTTCCACCCGGTCCGCCTGTGCTTTCCACCATTGTTGCCGAAATCTATGGGCCTGATTATAATGAGCAAATCAAAATTGCCGATCAGGTGAAGAATCTGATTTCAAAAACCGAAGGCATCGTAGATGTGGATTGGATGACAGAGTCGGATCAATCTGAATTCAAATTTGAAGTAGATAAAGAGAAAGCCATGAAGTATGACATCGCGCCTGCCCAAGTAGTTGCCACCATCAACGCAGCGTTGTCAAATATGCCGGTCGGTATTTTACATAATCCTGTTTCGTTTGATCCGATCAACATTGTATTGCAACTCAATGATGCGGACAAATCAAGTTTGAATGACATCAAGAGTTTGCATGTCATCGGACAAATGGGCAACGCTGTGCCGGTGGGTGACCTGGTCAATATCACCAAAGTAATAAAGGAGAAAAGTATTTATCGTAAAAACCAAAAGCGTGTTGTGTTCGTGCTCGCTGATCTCGCGGGCGATCTCGAAAGTCCTGCGTATGCGATGATGGATATTTCTGAAAAACTAAAAACCATCAAGGTACCGAAAGGCTATGAGTTGCAGGAGGAGTACAATCATCAACCTGAGTTGGAAGATAACTATACTTTGAAGTGGGATGGTGAGTGGCAGATTACTTTCGAAGTGTTTCGCGATTTAGGTATTGCTTTCGTGGTAGTGATCATCATCATCTACATGCTCATCGTTGGCTGGTTCCAAGACTTCAAAGTACCTGTGGTCATGCTGGCGGCCATTCCTCTTTCGCTGATTGGCATTGTGATTGGTCACTGGATATTAGGCGCCTATTTCACCGCGACCTCCATGATTGGTTTCATTGCGCTCGCAGGTGTGATGGTGCGTAACTCGGTGTTGTTGATTGACTTCATCAATATCCGTCTCGAAGAAGGTATTCCGCTTAAACAATCCATCATTGAGGCAGGAGCCGTTCGCACTACTCCGATTCTGTTAACAGCTGGTGCGGTAGTGTTGGGTGCTGTAATTATTTTATTCGATCCCATCTTTCAGGGGCTCGCCATCTCACTGATGGGCGGAACAATCACATCTACCTTCCTCACGCTACTGGTTGTGCCGTTGATTTACTATCGCATGATGAGAAGCAAATACAAAAATTAAATTCTTACGTATGAAATTTCTTGCAGTAACCAGTTTAAAGGAATACCAAAAGACCGTGAATGATATTTTACATCAGTCAGGCATTCCTGTGTACAGTGCGACCAAAGTAATCGGGCACAAAGATGAACAGCATCCCAACTTACTCGACAGTTGGTTTAGTAGCGGAGGTGAAGAGTTTGATTCGATTTTCATTTTCAGTTTCACCGAAGATGACAAGGCAGAGAAAGCATTGCAGATCATCAACGATTACAACACGACAACAAAAGTGAAGTTTCCCATTCGGGCTTTTATTATGCCGGTAGAAAAATCCAGTCTTTAAAGGGTATGGAAACAAATTTCAAATTCACTTCACACGAAGAGCAGTATATCGATTCCTTCCAAAAGGCATTGGAAAATCTGACGCTCGTGTGCAGCGAATACAAGGGCACACCGATGTGCAAAAAGAGAAGAAAAAAAATCAATAAACTAAAATCAATTTTATGAATAGAGAACTTTTCATCCGTGCTGTTGCCGGAACTTTCATAGTGACAAGCATCACACTGGCTTATTTTGTAAACATCAACTGGTTGGGACTAAGTGCTTTTGTAGGATTGAATCTCCTGCAATCCTCCTTCACGAAGTTTTGCCCG
>CAZECP010000146.1:0-5113 GCA_964510765.1 uncultured Ohtaekwangia sp.
CGCGCCTTTGGCAACCGGTGCCAGCACAAGTTGCTTGATCTGGAATGGATACGATGTATATTGACCGGCATGCAGCACATAGGTGCCCGGAGTTTGAAATAGAGAGAAGTCTGCTACTTTGGTTTTTTGTGGTGAGTAGGATGTGGTTTTTGCTGCACTCAGTTTACCAGTAAAAACTTTCTCCGTTCCGCCAGCCGCGGTCAGGTAGAAATCGGTGAGGTCTTCGCTCAGTACGATGGCGATCTTTTGTTCGATCGGATAAAAACCGATCTGGTTGATCCTGATTTTTTCGCCTGACTTTTGGGCGAGGAGTATATGATTAGCCAATAAAAGAACAAAAAGTGAAATAGATAGTCGCATGAGTTTGTATTATGTTGCTAAGATAATAGCAAACACCGGGTTGTTCCAATCGATACATTAAGGTTTTATGAGATCAAAGACAAGTTCTTGGTTCTCGTAGTCATAACCTTATTTATAAATTTTTAATGTTGAATCAGTTTTTCGGATTATTGACACAACCGAATCGATAAATGACTGAGGAACTTTCTCATCGCAGTTAAGGTGGACTTCGATTAATTGACGATCATATAATCTTAGTTTTTGTTCCTCGATTGCTCTTGGAATATCCTTCATCCGAAGCCATAGATCTTCTTGATTGATGAATACTGAATCCTTGTGGTTTTTTTCATAGCCCGCATTTAAATTAAGAACCTCGTCAGGCTTTCTATTAACCACTTCATTTGATTTCTTCTTTTTAGGAAGTTGAATTGATAGATAAGTATCGTTAAATAATTCCTTATAAAGACTTTCTTTAGAGTCAAATTTTATAAGCTTGCCGGAGAAAGTTGGAGCCTGCTGATTTGAAATGAACAAAGTGTCATTTCGAAAAAATATAGTGCCAATATCGTAACCATGTGGATCAAGAAAAGTCAAGTTCATCGCCTTTATCCCCTGTAACTAATGCGTTTTTGAGACCACCGATAAAACTTAAGCTATTCTTTTCGAAAACGAGGTAGTAGAACGTACTATCTACATTGTCGTCAATATTTTTGCCTTGATAAGATTCAAAATCAATGGTAAAGAAAGGCTCTTTGTTAAAATAGCCAGTTGAAATCCAATGCCCGGTGAGTTTATCAGTTAGTTTGTCTCCCTCAGTCTTACATGACCATGCAATGGCAACGAGGCAAAGGAGGAACAATTTTGCTTTGACGGAGGAATTCATCTCCCTAAAATTATCACTACCAATCCAATTACATAAAACGCCAGCATGACTTGCAGCAATCGGTGAACAGTTGATGAGGCACTTTTGAATTCTTTCCAGACATAAATTCCCCAGATGGCTGCAACCACGGTAGCGCCTTGCCCGAGTCCGTAGGAAATCGCTGGCCCGGCTTTCTCCGAAGCAAGAATACTCAGCGACATGCCGAGGCTCCAGATGCTTCCGCCAAGAATTCCGACCATGTGGTTCTTCATGCTGCCTTTGAAATAATCACTTGCCTTCAACGATTCGCCCGCAATAGGAATGCGCATGAGCAACGAGTTGAAAATAAAATTGCTCGCGAAGATTCCCAACGAAAAAATAAACAGTGCGGAGTATGGAGTAAGTTTCAACACCTCGGGGTTGGTAAAATCAATCGCCATTGAGTTGGCTACATATTTATAAAACAATCCCATCATACTACCACTGATGACTGACAAGATCAGCCCTTTCGCAGAAGTCTTTTGTCCGGATGATTGCTGGCGAAACGCATAGGCATTCAAACCAATCGCAGCTGCAATGCACGCCACACCGGCAAAGAGCATGCTCGCATTGCCAACAGGCGCATCAATGTAGTTAACGATCACACCAATCACCAGTGCTAACCCAATGCCTACGGGAAACGCAACTGACATTCCTGCAATGGCAATGGCCGCACTTAATAAAATGTTCGCGGCATTGAAAATGATTCCGCCAATAAATGCCGAAAGCAAATTTTCGGATGAGGCTTGCTGAAGATCTGTAATGAAAGAACGTCCATGATCTCCCACGCTTCCGAGCGAGATGCCCAACACGAATGTAAACAGCACGATGCCCCACACATAGTCCCAATAAAAAAGTTCAAAGCGCCAGTTGTTGGAATTTAATTTTTGCGTGTTGGCCCACGAGCCCCAGCACAGCATGGTGATGAAACAAAAGACAACTGCCGATGAATAGCTTTCAATGATAAACATGCGATCACTGTTTAGGTTGATACACAATTACTTCGTCAACACTCAACACATAATCGGGGGACGGATTCAATACTTTGAATTTGACTTTATGCATGCCTGAATTCAGTTCGTATTTCCAAAACAACTCATGCCTGCGCGTAGTGAAGCGCACGGGAAGTAATACTGCTTCTAGCTTCGAATCATCAATCGTGATTTCAGTTTTGTAAACGAAGTTGCCTGTGTAATCCCAGTTCGAGCCATTCTTTGGTTGAGCTTCACCTCGCACTACAAATCCGTTGCCTTCAAATTCAAATGCGTACTCGTTGTCATTGATTTTAGGAATGGAATTTTTTGCAACCGGAAAATGATTCGCGAATGATTGCTCCAACCGCACGGCAGTTGGTGTTTGTAGTGCGAGTGTAATTTTATCACCCTCCACTTTACCACCATTTTTTTGAACCACCTCCAGCGCGTGTTTCATGCCCATCTGATACACATCGTTCAGCGACATGGTTGTGTATTTGAAGTCGAGGTCTTCCGCTTCGGACAATCCTTTTTTCCACTCAGTCGGGATTTTGTCATAGCCAAGCAATGCGCCCAGAACTCCGCAGGCGGAAGAAGGATTACAATCTGAATCTTGCCCAGCGTGTGTAGCTACTTCGATCGTCTTGCTAAAATCACCTTGGCCATACAAAAGACCGAGCACGATGTAAGCTGCATTCAATTTCGCATCAATGTTGAATGGCCTGAATACTCCATCCGGGCAGCCGATCTCATCGGTCCACTTGCGCTGAAGTTCAAACCAGGTTTGTTTCCAGTCGTTTGGAAACTTATCATGCCACTGAATTACATCATTGATACATTGATAAAAAGTGCTTTGGGCAGGAATGGTCTTCAGCGCTTCTTTCACTACATAGTTGATATCATCCGAAGCAAACGCGAGGGCGTACATCGCGCTTACATACACACCACCGTACCAGCCATCGCCATAGTTCATAATGTGCCCGATCGAATCACCGATCGATGCAGCTGTGTTCGGCATTCCGGGAGACATCAGTCCGGCAAAATCAGATTCAATCTGAAAATCGATGTCATCAGCGTGCGGATTGTTCAGCCAATGTCCTGACTGCGGGGCTTTAATGCCATTCAAAATATTATAACGACCAGCCTGATTCGCGTGCCAAAGCATGTACTCGGCATTGGCGTAAGCTGCTGCGTGTTTTGCAGTGGGTGCATTTAGTCCATACTTTTCAAACACATCTACAAACGTGAGATCCATATAAAGATCATCATACAGCCCTGCGTTTTCAATCATCGTCTTTTTGATGTAGCCATCGTACCACGGAATAGGAACATACTCATTCACCATGGTGCCCTGAAAGCGAAATTCTGTTGGTCCACCGTACGTCACGCCAATCACCTGCCCCGCCCAACCGCCTTTGATTTTGTTGTGCAGTTCAGTTTTGGTGAATTCACTTTTGAGTTTGGACGGAACCGGTGTGGATGGCTTGTTTTGACAAGCACCAAGTGTAATGATCAGAAAAAAGAAATATTTCTTCATATGGAGGTTTGGGGTTATAGTTCATTCTTGTACGGCATCGATGCTTGTGCTCCCAATCTTGTTACTGAAATTGATGCAGCCTTGCAAGCAAATGTTACCGCTTCTGAAATTGATTTTCCTTCTGCGAGCGCGACCGCCAACGCTCCATTAAAGCAATCTCCGGCTGCAGTGGCGTCAACCGCTTTTACTTTCAGAACGTTTTCAAAGCCTATGCTTTTTCCGTCCGACCAGAATGCACCGCGTTCACCTAAAGTGATGATTACATTTTTTATCCCTTTGTTGTGAAAGTGAAAGGCGGCTTTGCGAACGCTTTCTTCATCATGAACTTTAAACCCGCACAGGAGCGAAGCTTCGGTTTCGTTGGGTGTGATATAAGATATACTGCTCAAAATCGAGTCGTCTAGATGCGCAGCGGGAGCAGGGTTTAAAATCAACTGGATATTTTTTGCAGAACATTCCTTCGCGATAAATGCGACAGTATCAAAAGGAATTTCAAGTTGTACCACGACCAATGCCGGAGATTTTATTTGAGTGAAAAAATCTTTCAACAAATCAGAAGTCAGCTTTCCGTTTGCTCCTGGCGCAACCACAATCGTATTTTCTCCCTTTGAATCAACATTAATCAAGGCCACACCGGAGGGCTCATCGTGATCGACATGAATAAAATCCGTGTTAATGTTCTCTTTTTTTAGTTGCTCAATAGTTTGCTTTCCGAAAAGGTCGTTGCCAAGATTGGCTACGAAAGTCACGCGGCCTCCAAGTCGTGCGGCAGCAACTGCTTGATTTGCGCCTTTACCTCCGGCATTCAGGAAAAATTTTCCACCAATAATGGTTTCGCCTGGCACAGGAAGCCGATCGGCTTTTACAACCATGTCGGTGTTTGAACTGCCGATAACATAGATGGGAATCATTTTGAATCTTATTTTCCGAAGATAGGAAAAATTGACTCAGAAATTCGTGGCAATTATTTAGAAACGCGTTTTGAAAGTGGCGATCAATCTTTCAATGATTGCATAAATCCGATCAAGCTCCTCTAAAGTAATACAATATGGAGGCATCACATAGAGTACATTTCCCAAGGGGCGTAATAGCACACCGTTATCCAGGCAAAAATTATAAACTTCGTTTCGAATTGAATTAAAATAAGAAGAGTTCTCTTTTGTGTTAAGCTCCAGCGCAAGGATAGTGCCTTGGTGACGGATTGCTTTTATGAAAGGTTTGTTTGAAATTTTCGCACTGAATTTGATATGGCTTTTAGTAATGTTCTCAATCTGCTGCTGACATTTTTCGCCCAGCAATAATTGTAAACTTGCATTTGCAGCAGCGCAAGTCAATGGGTTTGCCGTATAGGAATGCCCATGA
>CAZECP010000147.1:0-5103 GCA_964510765.1 uncultured Ohtaekwangia sp.
GCAGTATCCCTCACCCTACTATTGGGGCGCCTTTGTGATGCTGGGATATTGATGCATTGAGCAAGGGCGCTTAAAATCATCTCTGCGGGTGAAAACAATCAAGGCTTGATTGGGGGCCCGCCATTACTGATTGGAGTTACCTGTTCCTCACTTGGCCACCACATTCACTCCGGTCGTTTTCTGTAACCAAAATACCCAACGATTTTGAAGTCTCTTTAAATCTCTGCGACTTGAATGCATGGATACAAATCCAAAATCCTCTCCGGTTATGGACTTTAAAATAAAATCAGCTCTTCCTGAAATTTTAAAAAGATCATCCATTACAAACCATCCATGACCATAACTTTGCAGGTCTCCTGATTCAATGCGCTCCGGAATAATCAAATCAGCTGTGTTAACAAGTCCAACTTCTTTATCATTTGTAATCTTCCGGATCAAATCAGGGATTATTTCATCATAGTGATCAACCGACCAATCCTCCGCTTTAACAATAAATTCAAGTTCCTTTTCTTTTTCAAGTCCATTCAGCACTTGGTTCATGGTAAAACTCGGAGGTTCTTTTTTCTCATCAAATCTCATCCTCACGGCTTTTTTCTCATTCAACTTATTTATCATTTTCTTTGACAGCCTTGTCTTCCTGGAGAAATGCAATTCAGCCAGATTATATTGATGTGCCTTCCCAAAGTTATCAGCCTCAAGAAAGATGAGGCTATCCTCTATCACGTAAATTTTCTGATACCATGTGGAGTCCGCCAATGTATCCAGGTGTTGCCGCACGGCCAGGTTGTATCGATCCATGTTATTTTCAAATTCGTAATCATCAGGTTTCTTCAGAAGAATATAGGTAAAACCAAATCTGGAAGTATAGTTGATTTTCTTATTCCAGTCAAACAAAACAGTGTCATACGTTATCAGTTGGACTCTGCCCTGCGAAACATCGTCATTGGCCTTTTTTTCAGTGTAGATATAATGTTTGGGAAACACTGTGAAGTCGATGCGAATACTATCTAAGCCTGCCGTGTTTATAGTTGTGTCACGATCAAAATAGTTTTCATAAAAGGTGTTGAGAACCACCTTTGTGTTTCTTGGGAAATATTCTTCAAAGAAACCAACCGAATCAACTGAGGCAGCGGAAGAAATTTCACCTCCATCCTTACCAAACTGAGAGTGCATGACTCCTGAATAGGAGAATGGTTTAAAGTTATTATCATCCGACCTTACAAAGCCATATACTTTGGTTTCTTTTGAAACGTGTTTACTGTTACAGCCAAACAGCAGTATACACATGACAACACATACCTTTAAACTCCTCATGAATTTGTCACTCATTACTTCCAATCTAATTATTCGTTTTGATCCGGTCAAGATCGTAAAAGCAAGTGGGTACAAACTATTGGCTCGGTGTTATGCGTGCCCAACTCTCTTCTTAATAAAGAGTGCACCCCTATCGCAAAAGCAATCCGAACCGGGTTTGGTAATAGTTTATTGCTCTTCAATTTTCAATACATTCCTGGCTGGTTCCAGGATGGAGTGGTTATACAAACATTTCCACCTCGAGCCGGTTTCAATTCCTTCAACTGTATTTCCATTCTTAATCACGGAACCATAGTCATAAATGTAATGCGCATAGGAATGCAATAAACCGGCTACCTGTCCAGCTTCGTGATCTGTAAATTGAAACTGAAAATCAGGTAATCCGAGGCTATGCAATCCGACCGTATCCATGAATAGTCCGCCACCATCGATAGTGAATAGTCTCACATTTAGAAATCCATATAATTTATCGCGGCCGGCATTCTGCACATTCTCAATGTAGGCGGATGGTTCCACTAATTTCTCACTGGTAGGAACGTAGATCGCTTGAGGTTTTAATGCCATTGCAACAGAACATACAAACTTCTGAAAAATGTTGAGTCTCACTTTATAATCGAGTGGCCTCGACATTAAGTCAGTCAGGACCACTTCAAACTTTATATTTTTAGTTTTTTCCTTTGCTTCCTGCCAATGCCATAACTGTTTGTACGCTACCTCCAGGTTTTTTGCAATATGTTCATTCGTTCCCGGTTTGAAGAGTACGCATTGTGCAGGAATTGAGCCTTCCTTGTACTCCACTAAGAAATCGTTAAAAAAATAATGACGAGATGTTTCTTTTACTTCATCTTTTGGGCATTGGAAATCCTTAAATTCATTTGATAAATTTTTTTCTATTAAAAAATCATCGATTTGAGGTTCGCAGTCAAAAAGCAACCGGGCACACAGCATTTGAATCTCGTTTGAAATGAACTCATCAAGCGGTTCCTCCTCTTTTTTCTTTTTCCAGTTAAATAATGACATGCTTTGTTGGTTTATTGTGAACTACCACCCACTCCTGTAACGGTTTCGTTTTAGCTACGCTTTCAATGGACGGTCTTCTATTTCAATTTATAGTCTCCATTCCAGTCAGCGCGGACTTTCTCTTTTTCTTCTGTGTTGTCGTAATACAAGTCAACCCTAGTCCTGAATAATTAGTCACCCAGGCTCTTCAGGCGAAGGCTAGAATAATTGAACTGGCGAAATCTTTAAAAAATCCTGCCATGGAACACCGCCACTTCCTATGAGCAAAATTTTATCTGGCTTATGCTCTCTTTTAAAAGCCTCCATGCCTGAAACTCTTTGCGTTGCCCCACTCTTTACTTCAAGCCCGATTACTTTTCCTTTTTTCTCCAATACAAAATCAATTTCATCTTCACGGTGTCGCCAATAACCAACGGTGTAGCCTTCACTCAATTGATGATTTATCAAGTGGGCGCCAATGGCTGACTCAATCCATCGCCCCCAAGTTTCTGGCTTCTGATTTACCGTTCTCAAACTTTCTCCTTGTTGCGCAGTAAGAAGTGCAGTATTGTGCACTTGAAACTTGGGACTTGATGAACGCTTTCGAAGATGTTCTCCCGTATATTTCTCAATACCTCCCAGCAGCCCAGCCGTGTCAAGTAGGCTCAGGTAATGTGCGAGTGTCGTGGTGTTGCCTGCATCCTGCAGTTGACCTACAATTTTTGTGTAGGATAGAATTTGTCCGGAATATAAACATCCGAGTTCAAACAGCTTGCGAAGCAGTGCCGGCTTGTCCACGCGGGTAAGCATGAGGATGTCTTTCGAAATACTTGTTTCGATGAGCGCATCATTCACATATTTTTTCCAGCGATCTTCATCGTTCATCAAATTAGCAGCCCCAGGGTAGCCACCAAACCAAACGTACTGTTCAGGTGTTACGCCAAAAGCATTTTGCATTTCATCAAATGACCAATGCCCTACATAGGTGGTTTCGAATCGACCTGCAAGTGATTCCGTCAACCCCTGCTGCAGAAGCAATCGTGATGAACCTAACAAAACCACTTTGATGGTCTGCCCTGAACGAGTATCCTCGTCCCACAGCTTTTTTACTACTTCACTCCAATTACCAATCTTTTGAATCTCATCCACGGCAAGGATAAACTCCTTAGCTCCCGAAGCCTTACTCTGCAGCCGGGCAGTTTCCCACTGTTGTTCTAACCAAGCTTCCCCGCTATTTGGAACTGCATCTGCGGATACAATGAGATGGGGTACACCCAATTTCTCCAGGGCCTGGCCAGTCAAAGTACTTTTGCCGACCTGACGAGGCCCCATAAGAACCTGAATGAATGATCTGGGTTCTTTTAACCTTTTTATAAGCTGTTGACAATAAGGGCGTTCAAACATTATTTACAAATTACTCAATATACTGAGTAAATATACTCAATGTTCTGTACGTGCACTCCATCAGGGCTCAAAATAGGTAGGCTGTAAAAAAATGGCCGAGCCACTATCAGTCAGAGCCTGTCGAAGACCGACTAACCAGGTTGCTTCTTCCGAAGCATACTCTCGGTCTTGTTTCGACAAGCTCAACATGACAGGTTTCTTTAATGTTGCTGGAAAAAAGATTGTCAGTCTGAGCCTGTCGAAGACCGACTAACGATGTTGTTTCGTACGAAGCGTTGTCTAGTCCTGAAATAGGTTTTTTTCTTCGCTGAGTCACTGTTTTCAGGACTCCGCGATTTGTGGGTGTCACATCATAAGCAACAGCTATCAAGTTCAAGATTTTCTTTCACTCGCAGAAAGTTCTCGAAGCGAGTAAGTCTGCGTTGAAATAAGAGCTAGCAACTTAGAAAAGCAAAGAATGCGAGTAGAGCACCTAACACGATAACAATACCAATGAAAATTCCCATTCGTCCGTTTTGATTTTTATGATCAATTAGTAAGTAGCGCAATGCCACCGCGCACTAACTTGGGTCGTACTTCACTCTTCAATGATATCTGCTTCAAACATTGCCTGCAAGTCCTTTTTTGATTTGTTGCTTTCATACTTGAAGCCGCCCATGGTCAGGGCGTAAGCAAATAGAAGCATACCAAAAGGAATTATTGCCGCGAAACTAAATTCTGAGTTGCCAAGGGCTTGCGTCAGGAAGGCAATACAGGCAAGTCCAACACCTCCACACCAAATGCATAAAAAAATTAGTACAGCAATGTGCAGTCTCATTTTTACTTTGATGATCATACCATTAAAATCTCTTTCCATATTTCCATTAATGTTCGGTAAAAATGAATTTCGGTAACCTATAATTCTTTTAATGCTAAATGTCTGACCGTTAATCTGTCCTTCATAGGATTTGGTCGAGCCGCTACCGAAGACGCTAAACCTGAATGTCTTTTCAGGTTCAATATTGTCTGAGAGTCGCCTGATTATTTCCTCTGCTTTCAATCTCGTCCTATAAGTGATATTTTCTGTGGGTAGAAATTTCATGGTTATGGGTTGTCTTTTTTTAATGAGCGTTAACGTTTTTGTGCCATTGCTCCGTTCAAAGTAACAAGCATTCAGGAATTTGTCAACTATCAGAGTTTGAAAAGTACACGATGCAATCACGCGCGAACTGGAGGGTATCGCGAGTAGAAACAACGAAGGAGTTTTTGCTCATGCAGGTCAATACCAGCTCTCACGCACCCGCAAAGTGGCGCGTGAATGGGCCGCTCATGAACTTAAGTCCGTTTTACAAAGCCTTCATGCTTCAGCCAGGTGATAAAATGTTTAAGCCTGAGAATGAAAAGATC
>CAZECP010000148.1:0-5034 GCA_964510765.1 uncultured Ohtaekwangia sp.
GAAATAATATTGTTCTTAGCGTTTCTTAGCGAAGAATCCCGCAGCAGCGGGATTCTTTTTTTTGCCTAATTTGTGACGCGATGCTGCTTTATGAACCTGATTCTTTTTGACGACCCAACGATACGCACTAACCTTCTTCCGCTCACTTTCACGCGGCCGGTTTCAGAAATCCGTGTGGGGATTTTGACAATCACCGAAAAGTGGGAGAAAAATTTTTCAACAAAGGCTTCCTTCCTCACTCAAAAATATCTTGCAGAAAAATTTCAGGTTCACGCTACATCCGATAATCTTTTTGTGAATGGCGCTTTGTGTCCTGACAAAAATCTGGTGGAAGCAATTAAGTCGTTGAAACTCGGAGAAACCATTTATAAAAATTCAAAAGTATTGGCTGTAAGAACACATGAAGATGAATTGCCTGAAGTCATCCCCGGAAAAGTGACTGAATGGCAAAATGAAATTGTGTTGATCGAACAACCGTGGAAGATTTTTCAAAACAACGGAAATCAAATCCGCAGTGATTTTGAATTGATTACGAAAGGAAGAAAATCTCAACCCATCATCGACAAGTACACGCAGGTATATCACGAAGAAAATATTTTTCTTGAAGATGGCGCGTGGACAAAAGCTGCAATTTTAAATGCTGAGAACGGACCAATTTACATTGGAAAAAATGCACACGTACAAGAAGGTGCAATTATCCGAGGGCCTTTCTCACTTGGTGAAGAATCGATCGTGAACATGGGCGGTAAGATGCGTGCAGACACAACAATTGGTCCATTTTGCAAAATCGGTGGTGAAGTGAGCAACTCTATTCTGTTTGGCTACAGCAACAAAGGCCACGAAGGATTTTTGGGAAACTCGGTGCTTGGTGAATGGTGTAACCTCGGTGCCGACACCAACACATCGAATCTTAAAAACAATTACGACAACGTAAGGCTGTGGAGTTATTCAAAAAATAAATTCGTTGACATCGGTTTGCCTTTCTGCGGACTGATCATGGGCGACCACAGCAAAGCAGGAATCAATTCAATGTTCAACACAGCAACAATTGTTGGCGTGAGTTGCAATATTTTTGGCGATGGCTATCCGCGCAACTTCATTCCTTCGTTCTCGTGGGGTGGAGCAGCTGGATTCATCACTTATAAATTTGAAAAGGCGATGGAGACTGCCGAGCGCATGATGAGTCGCAGAAATATAAAACTGACTGAGGTTGATTTAAAAATTTTGAAGGAGATTTTTGATCAAGAAGTGAAATGAAGACAATTGTAAATTTCGGACTCACAATTTTTCTTTGTTTAACAATTTTGATCGCATTTGCATATTTTTTCGCTCTATACGATAAAATTTCAAGACCTAATTTCAAGAATCTATCTTATGAAGATTATGGAATGATAGGTGTGTTAATTGTGATTTTTTTGATCTGTGATTTTTTCATTTTAAAAAGGCTGCTAGGAAAAAAGAAAATTTAGATCATGACCTTCTCCTCCATCCCCGGCCTTGAAGAAATAAAATCGAAATTGATTGCTTCGGTGCAGTCGAATCACATTGCGCATGCATTGCTGTTTGCAGGGAAACCCGGTTCGCTCAACTTGTCGATGGCTCTTGCATTCGCGCAATACCTTCATTGTCAAAACAAGCAAGCGAATGATGCGTGTGGAGCTTGTCCTGCCTGTAGTAAAAGTTCAAAATATATTCATCCGGATACCAGTTTTGTTTTTCCGGTTGGTAATATTAAGAGTGACAAAGACGAGGAAAGGTTCAAAGCGGAGATTTTAAAAACGTGGCGCGCATTTTTGTTGGAGCGCCCTTTCGGAAATCTTGGTGACTGGATGGAAGCGTACGGTGGTGAAGACAAGCAAGCCAACATCTCACGCGAAGAAAGTCGTGAGATCATTCGCACGCTTTCACTAAAGCCGTTTGAAAGCCCGCACAAGATCATGATCATCTGGCTACCTGAGCTGATGCATCCTTCTGCTGCGAACGGAATTTTGAAAATTCTCGAAGAACCGCCTCCACAAACTTTTTTCTTTTTGGTAACCGATGCGGCCGAGCAATTAATGCCAACCATCGTTTCGCGTACGCAGAAGATTCAAATTCCTTTTCTTTCGGATGAAGTACTTGAAAATTATCTGAAAGAAAATTTCAAAGTGGATGAAACACGATTAAATGACATTGTTCAGTTGGCGGAAGGTGATTTGAATTTTGCGATTCAACTCATCGACAGCGAAGACGATCATCATCAACCAAAATTCATCGATTGGATGCGCTCCTGCTTCAAGCGTGACTACATTAAGCTTTCTTCCCTGGCGGATGAATTTCACGAAGCTGACAAACTCACGCAAAATAATTTGCTTTACTACGGGCTCGGCATGTTTCGAGAGACACTTTTACAAATTTCAGGAGCCGATAAACTCTCACGAGCCAAAGGACCGGAAGCGAAGTTCGTTCAGGATTTTAGCAAAGTACTCAACGTTCCAAAAATTGAGCGCGTAAGCAAACTCTTCAACGAAAGTGCCTACTTCCTTGAGCGCAACGGAAGTGCTAAGATGATTTTCATGGATTTATCGATACAGGTTTCGAAGATTTTGAATCCATAGTTTCTAACCGAAGTCCTAAGCAGCGGAGCTTTGAAAATGTTCAATTGAATCTAATTCTTTTGATTTCAGTTGCTCTTCTTCTTCAATGTCAAAATCATTCTGAATCCCTAGCCAAAACTTCGCAGTGTTACCAAAGTATTTTGACAATCTCAAAGCGGTATCAGCTGTGACTCTCCTGTTGCCTTTCAGGATTTCGGAAATTCTTGTCTGCGGTATTCCTATATCTTTCGCAAGCTTGTACGCAGTTACTCCCAGGGGAATGAGGAACTCTTCTTGAAGCACTTCTCCGGGATGAATATTTTTTAATTTTTTCATAACAAACTCTTTTAATGGTAATCTACAATCTTGACATCTGACGCATTTCCTTTCTCCCACTTAAATATGATTCTCCATTGATCATTGACTCGTATTGAATAGTATTCCTTCAAATCTCCTTTCAATTTCTCTAATCGATTGGAGGGTGGTACTTGAAGATCTGCAATGTTCTGTGAGTTATTTAACATTCTCAATTTCCTTCTTGCAACTTCTTGTAACTCCATTGCTAAACCCTTGACTCGTTCTCCTTTCCATATCTTCGTAGTCTCTTTTGAGCTAAAGGATATTATCATCAGTTATCCATTACTAACGTCAAAAGTAAGTATTTTTAAGCAGGCAGAAAACAAACCATTAAAACCACTATTTTTGCGGACAAATTTTTATAATATGAACAAAGTATTCGTCTTTTTTTGCGTCTTCGGATTTCTAATTACCAGTTGTGCCCAGAAAAAAGATTATGTAGTCACGATCAAAACTTCGTATGGCGATATGATTGCTATTCTGTATGATGAAACTCCCAAGCACAAAGAAAATTTCATCAAGCTTGCTAAAGAACATTACTTTGACAGCTTGTTGTTTCACCGTGTCATTCAAGGCTTCATGATCCAGGGTGGAGATCCAGATTCAAAGAAAGCGCAGGTTGGTCAACACCTTGGCCAGGGTGGACCGGGTTATACAGTTGATGCCGAGTTCAATCCAAAATTTTTCCATGAAAAAGGAGCATTGTCGGCAGCGCGTTTGGGCGATCAACAAAATCCGACCAAGGCTTCAAGTGGTAGTCAATTTTATATTGTTCAGGGGTCCGTAGTTCCTCAAGCAAGCATTGACGAACTGAAGATCGATCAAGCCAAGTTGAATGCAGGTATGCAGCAATTTATTTCAAAACCGGAGAATAAACCTGTACTCGACACTCTTCAGAAAATTTATTATTCCGGAAATATGGATGCCTATATGAAAAAGGTCATGAGCCTGGTTCCAGAGATTGAAAAATCAACCGGCTTGAAACTCACCAAAGAAATTTCTCCTGAAAAAATAAAAGCCTACACCACCGTGGGTGGCGCGCCACACCTCGATGGCGAATACACCGTATTTGGAAAAGTGATCAAAGGTCTCGATGTAATTGACAAAATTGCTGCCGTACAAAGAGATGGAGCTGAACGCCCGATGGAAGACATTCGCATGTTTGTGACCGTGGAAGAAATGTCGCGAAAAAAAATTACGAAAGAGTACGGATACGTTTATCCTGAAAGCAAATAATGCGCATCCTTGTTACGGGGTCAAACGGATTGCTCGGTCAGAAACTGATCGAGCTTTTGCTTTCAAAAGCAGAATGTTATCCGATTGCTACTGCTAAATCAAAATTGGTAATCGAACTTCCTCGAGGTGAATTTCATTTGATGGACATTGCGGATGAAGCGCAAGTGAATCAAGTAATCGACTCAACCAAACCCGATGTAGTGATCAACACCGCTGCGATGACGCAAGTAGATCAATGCGAAACGGAAAAAGAAAAATGTTGGCTCGCGAATGTAACGGCTGTTGAATATTTGGTGAAAGCTTGTGAAACCAACAACATTCATCTAATTCACCTCTCCACTGATTTTATTTTCGATGGTACGCACGGCCCGCTTGATGAAAATGAAAAACCAAATCCGCTCAGTTATTATGGAGAAAGCAAGCTGGCTGCGGAAGAAGTAATTCAAAAAAGTAAAACCAACTGGGCGATCCTGCGCACGGTTTTGGTTTTTGGTGTGACCAAAGACATGAGCCGCTCGAACATTGTGCTGTGGGTGAAGAAAAGTCTGGAAGAAGGAAAGGCAATCAACGTTGTGAATGATCAGTGGCGCACGCCCACACTTGCTGAAGATCTTGCGATGGGCTGCTACCTGGCAGCAACAAAAAAAGCAAAAGGCATCTACAACATCTCCGGCTACGAGATGCTGACACCTTACGACATCGCGATCAAGACCGCAGAATTTTTTGGATTGAATAAATTACTGATCAAAGAAACTGACTCCACCAAATTCAAACAACCAGCCGCGCGCCCACCGAAGACCGGTTTCATTATTGACAAAGCGAAGAAAGAGTTGGGTTATCAGCCGAGGAGTTTTGAGGAGGGGTT
>CAZECP010000149.1:0-4978 GCA_964510765.1 uncultured Ohtaekwangia sp.
GCGATGCATCGTGCTGACCCGGGTTGGCGACAGGCCGTTTACGATTCACTCTTTTATTTCAACTTTGCCCGATCTCAATTTTACCGGCACAAAATAGGATTCCAGAAGTAGGGTAAATACCCCCACCATGATTGAAACGTCTGCCATATTAAAAATTCCTGTTTGAAATAATTCAAAGTCGAGGTGTAGAAAATCGGTCACCGAACCGTAAACGACTCTGTCAAATAGATTGGCAACTCCACCGCCAATGATAAAACAAAGTCCTGCTACCCTAAGGTTTGAAAGATTCTTTTTTGTCAGCAGGTAAATAAAAGCAAGTCCAAGAATAATTGTTGGCAGTAGGGTCAGAAAAACAATCCTGAGGATTTTAGGCATCGAATGTCCGAGACTTAAGAAGGCTCCGGTATTTTCAATCTTTGTCAATGTCAG
Source organism: uncultured Ohtaekwangia sp. (assembly GCA_964510765.1). GTDB lineage: Bacteria > Bacteroidota > Bacteroidia > Cytophagales > Cyclobacteriaceae > ELB16-189. The sequence continues at coordinate 430 of CAZECP010000149.1, forward strand.
GTGATGGTTAATAAAACCGATCTGCTCGTTGTACTGAATTCGCTGACGCACGATACTTTTTGAAATTTGATCGCAGGCAATATTTGAACTCAAGATCGCCAGGATGATCAGTGTCCGTAAAATTTTCTGCATTTAATTGTCGTCTTTATTTTTTTACTCCCATCTGTCCAACGGTCTTGCCGCTAACGCCCAGAGTTTATAACGGCTGCGGATTTCTCTGCTGCGCGTTGTCCCACGCGCCAAACGAAGATAGTGAAATATATTTTCCAACAGAACAACACCCGCAGCGGTAATGAGCACTGTTGGCGGTAGTTACTTATTGGATGTCTCCAAAGTCCTTTGTCCTTGTAAGTTGTCCGTTATTGTCGTAGTAATTCCAAACGCCATACTTTTTATTTCTAGAATAATTCAGATGGCCCCCGATGTCCGTTTGTTTTAAATATCTATAAGCCTCATACCACAAAACGTTGGGCGTATAATAAAACTTGCAATGTTCTAGTCTATAGTTATAGCCTTTAGTATCCATTGTTTCGAAACTGCAATCAATAGTAATTTGTCCACTAGAATCAAACGCTTGATAAGTCACTACGTTGCCGAACTCATCATAGGTAAACCTCTGACTGAGTTTTCCATCTTTGTCAAAACTGGAAGACTCAATCACGAAGTCAAAATATATTTTTCCTTTTATTTTCCTGACTTTAGTTAGCCCTTGAAAATTCTCAAAGTACTTACAATTCGAACCATCAACTTTAAAATAAATTGTCTGTCCACGATTCACAGAGTCCAATTGATTTTTTGTTAATAACTTTTTTGCGTTCTGTCCCCACGAGGGTAGGCATGAATAAATAAAAATAGCTAGAGCTAGATGTCTCATATCAAGTACCGCTAACGACCCGCGCATATAACGGCTGCGGATTTCTCTGCTGGCGTTCTCCACGGCCAAACGAAATTAAGAAAACAAAACATGATAACAACTCATTGCCCACAATACCACGCGATGCAATCGCACACTAACTGAGGTGGTGCAGTGGATAACGCACAGGCAAAAAATGATCAAGGAAGGCGAGAAGCCATCAGGAATTCCCTTGCCAGATCACCTTGTCCTCGCAACATGACATCCGGCACCACAACATCTCTTTCTATCCGAACGAGACATCTGTTACCAATTTCTTATTTTTAATAGTCTGTTTTACCGGGTCTTGCTGCTATGAAGAAATTCATCACCCTCGCGCTGCTTTTCATCTCGCTGTCATCCTCCGCGCAGGATTGGCAGCAACTCTATGACAGTGCCTCGTACTCCCTCGAAACAGGCTACATCACCCATGCACAAAAACTGGCCAAACTTATTCCGAATTCAAAAGATCAGAAACAACAATACAAAAAGTACCTGCTCCTTTACGATATCGACATGGAGTACCGTCATCTGCGCACTGCCATGCAGGACTTAGATCTCGCGCGCACACTGGTGAACAACAAAAGTGTAAAGCTTTCGCAAGCTGACCTGATCGATCTTCAGCTCAGCTATTGCATGGCCTACCTGGAAATGAATGAATTGGAGAAAACCGATAGCGTGCTGGAGCTAATCAAAAAGCAGGCCGGCAAATCCATCCCCCAGGATTACTACGAAGCAAAGTACCAGGTGCTGAAAAAAGTAGGGAAAGAAAATCAGGCATTCGACTTCCTCGAAAACGAAGTGCAGCCCTTTGATCGCATGGTTTATCAAACCCTCATGATTGAAGATTTTATAAGAGGGAAAGATTATGCCCTGGCATCGGAAGAACTTGATGAGCTGCTGACAAGACAAAAACGAACTTATCCCAAATATGCGGATGAACTGGACAAACGCTATTATCCCTACCGGATACAAAGTGCGTCATCTTTAGCCGAACTGAAAACCATAATCAGGCAAGCGAGCTGGAAAGGAAAGTACACCACCCAGCTCGACTGGCTTGAACTGATTACCGGCAAAGCGAATGAACTCCATGAAAAAAACTTCTGCGACAGCGTGGCTTTGCAAATCATTGAAATCAGTTCGAAACACCTGGGCATGCATAACACCTACCTGGCGAATGCATGGTTAACGTTGCTGAACACCGCCCTGCAAACCGATGACTTGTTAAAGGCGAGAAAATATGCCGAGAAGGCCGAGGCCGCACTCACTGCATTGTTGGGCGACAACAGTGTGGCATTCCGGGGCAAGATGTTTGAAGTGATACGCTACAAAGAAGTAGTAGGCTATGTCGATGAAGTGCACACCTTTATTTTGAAAAGCCTTGAGCGGATTGATATGGAGGCGGGCAAAAAACATCCCTACTACAGCACGTACGCGAGTTATTATTTTAAAAATAATGCCGACCGCCCGGATGGAAGCAAATATCTGCAGGAGGCCGTTAAGCAGTATAACCTGGACGACAACAATTGCAGCGGGTGCTATGCGCTGGTACTTTCTAACCTGGCCAAATCAATGGAACATGCAGGCGATGTAAGGCAAGCCGAATACTATTACAGGCGTGCCTGGGAGAAAGTAAAAGTCGATCCGGAAGGAGAAATTTTCTACAGAGGGGTTCTCACCGATTTTTACAGGCGCTGCCTGGCTCTGAATCTGAGGAGTAAACTGGAATTTTTTCCGGAAGAAATAGAGACGAAACGCAACGATTCCATTTTTGTTACCTATAAGAACGGCAAGCCCGGCATGGTGTACGTTTCTGACTTATATAAAAATTATGACGAAGTGATTCAGAAATCATCGGCAGCGGAACGTAATGATCTGAACTATTCAAAAGCCAAACTTGCCTGGTCGGAAAACAAAGAATCGGAAGCCACCCTCGCCTTTGTTCAAACCATGAACGAAGTCATCAAAGGCCTCGATGTGCTGGAGTACTTGCACGAAACAGAGAAAATAAATTATTATAAAAGCGCCAGCGAGCCCATCAACGCGTTCTTCTCTTTTTGTGTCTCCCGCAACACGCTCTCTACCGGCTTTCTCATGGAAGCGAAGTATGTCAACTACATCAAAGAAAAACTGAAGTCAGATTCAACATCGTACGAGGTGAAGCAGCGTGTGCTTGACAAAAAGAATTATTATGAATTCACTTTGCTGCATGCCCGCAAAGCGCTAAACATCCGGCTCGCCACCAAGGGCATGGTGTTTGCCAGCTCAAAGAAAGTGCAGAACAGAGTTCTCAGCAGTGGCGACACCGCCCTCATCCGCCAATACCGCCACCTCGAGCAACTCAAAAAAGAATTGAGTTCGGTTTACATGGCCGATCCGGAAAAGCTTCCGAAAAAAGAAAGCATCGTACAGCAACTGACACAACAGGTAAATGCGAAGGATGTGGAGATGGCCGAAAAATCAGCCGCCTTTAAAGAGACGCTTCAAAATAAAAATGTGACGTTCGAACAGATCCAATCGAAACTGAAGCCAGGAGAGGTAGCCATCGAAACCATCCGCATCAACCATCCGCTGTATTATCAATCCGACAAAATGCGCTATGCTGATTCTGTGTACTACGCCTTCTTTATCATCAAGCCTGAGCAAAAACTAAAGCCTGAAATGATCGTGCTCAAGAATGGTTACGACCTCGAAAATAAGTTTTATAAGATCTATAAAAATTCCATCCGGTTTCAGCAAGACGATGCGCAATCGTATCAGCACTACTGGGGCGCACTCGCAGCTAGAATTGCAGGCCGGAAAAAAATATACTTCTCACCCGATGGTATTTATAATCTGATCAGCCTGAACACACTAAAAAATCCTACTGGCAACCAGTACCTGCTGGAACAAACGGACATCACCATTCTGCCCGATCTGAAAACGCTGGTTGAAAAGAATGAATCTGTCGGATTACATCAATCGGTGATCCTGGGCGATCCTGCCTTCTCTGCTTCTGCTTCACCCAATCCTAAAACGGAAAACAACCGCAGTTTTCAGTTGGCCAATTTGTTGGGCGATGAGATTCCACCGCTCAAAGGAACGCGCACAGAAGTAGAAGCGATCGATCAACTGCTCAAAGAAAATCATTGGGGCACGACTCTCTACACCGGCAAGGAAGCCACGGAAGATAATATCAAAAAGGTGCATGACCCCACGCTCTTGCATATCGCCACGCATGGCTTCTTCTTCGACCGGCCGGAGCAGTATGCCAATCCCTTACTGCTGTCGGGGCTGCTGCTGGCAGGTGTGAATTTGGAAAGCAAACCATCCGAAGAAGATGGCGTGCTCACCGCCTACGAAGCTCAGGGCCTCAACTTACCGCACACCGAATTGGTGATCCTCTCCGCCTGCGAAACTGGCACCGGGGTAGTGACTTCGGGCGATGGTGTGTATGGCTTGCAACGTGCCTTCATGACCGCGGGCGCACAAAATGTAATCATGTCCTTATGGGCGGTGGACGATGCCGCCACCAGTTTGCTCATGCGTACTTTTTACCTGGAATGGACCCATGGTACTCCTAAAAATACAGCGCTCAAAAAAGCAGCGCTGGAAGTGAAAAAGCAGTATCCCTCACCCTACTATTGGGGCGCCTTTGTGATGCTGGGATATTGATGC
>CAZECP010000150.1:0-4740 GCA_964510765.1 uncultured Ohtaekwangia sp.
GATGCATTCAAAATAGAATCCTTATGTCCAAGTTTCTCCCACAATTCTTCTGTAATGTGCGGAGCATAAGCTGCCAACACAATTGTTAATGGCTCAAGGATCGCACGCTTGTTACATTTCAATGATGACAACTCATTTGCACAGATCATGAATTCGCTCACGGAAGTATTGAATGAATAGTTCTCAATATCCCACTGCACTTTCTTGATCACTTTATGCAATGCTTTCAATTCTTCACGAGAAGGTTCTGCATCGCTCACGTTCAAATTACCTTGCGCATCATGGAATAAATTCCAGAACCTTCTCAGGAATTTGAACACACCATCAATGCCTTGCGTACTCCACGGTTTGCTCGCTTCCAATGGGCCGAGGAACATTTCGTATAAGCGAAGTGTGTCTGCTCCGTAGTTGTTAATGATATCATCCGGATTCACTACGTTGAAGTAAGACTTGCTCATCTTTTCAATAGCAGAACCGCAGATGTAATCGCCAACTTTTCCATCACCTGAAAATTCACCGTTTTCAAAAATGAATTCTGAATTGGCAAAGTCGGGCTTCCAGTTTTTGAATTTCTCGATGTCGAGTTTATCCCCATCCACAATATTGACATCAACATGTAATCCTTGAAAAGCGTCACCAAATTCTGTTCTTCCTCCTTTGCCTTTCCTTAGTTTGGTTATAACGATATGAATTTCATCTAATGTTTCTTTCGATCCGTTGAAATAGTCATCTCTTATCTTCTTTGAAACGAACAATTGTGGTAGAACTTCTCCTTCAACTCCCGTATAGTTTATACGATATACAAACCTCGAATCACCTGTAATCTTCCCTTGATTGATCAACTTCTTAAACGGCTCTTCAAAATTTAAATAACCCAAGTCGTGGAGAACTTTTGTCCACAAGCGTGAGTATAACAAGTGTGCGACAGCATGTTCCGAACCTCCGATGTACACATCTACCTGGTTCCAATAGTCTAACGCTTTCTTATCTGCAAATGAAGTTTTGTTGTGCGGATCCATGTAGCGCAGGAAGTACCACGCAGCTCCTGCGTGGGTAGGCATCGTGTTGCTGTCGCGTTTTTGATCGGGTGCAAAATTTATCCACTCTTTCAAATTTGCGAGCGGACCTTCACCATTGCCGGAAGGCTTAAAGTTGTTGGAGTCGGGTAACTCCAATGGCAACTCACTTTCCTTCATCGCATAGGGCATGTCGTCTTTGAACACAACCGGGAACGGCTCGCCCCAATAGCGCTGTCGGCTCCAGCCTGCATCGCGCATCTTGAAGTTGATCTGGCGTTTGCCAATTCCTTTTTCTTCTAACGTTTTAATTGCCACTTCGATCGCTTCGTGCATCACCAATCCATTCATGAAACCGGAGTTTTCAAGAATAGCATCTTTAGTAGGATTCGCATCCGTGCCATCGTAATGCTTGCCGATGATGTTGGTGATCGGAATATTGAAATGCTTTGCGAATTTGAAATCGCGTTCGTCACCACAAGGCACCGCCATGATTGCACCCGTGCCGTATCCCGCCAACACATACTCGCTGATCCACACCGGCACTTGCTTTCCGCTGAACGGATTGATCGCGTACGCACCCGTGAACGCACCCGTAATCTTTTTCACTTCTGCCATGCGCTCCACTTCCGAGCGGCTCTCCACATACTTCAGATATTTTTCAACTTCATCCTTCTGCGCATCAGTCATAATTTGTTTTACCAAATCATGTTCCGGTGCCAGCACCATGAAGTCAACACCGAAAATGGTGTCGGGCCGTGTGGTGAAGACTTTGATTTTCGCGGCAGAATTTTGAATGTCGAAATCCAATTCAGCGCCCATCGACTTTCCAATCCAGTTGCGCTGGATTTCTTTCATTGAATCACTGAAGTCAATTTCTTCGAGGCCTTTCAATAATCTTTCAGCGTATTCAGTGATGCGCAAACTCCACTGGCGCATTTGTCTTTTTACAACCGGAAATCCACCGCGATAGCTTACGCCATTAATTACTTCGTCATTTGCCAACACAGTTCCCAACGCTTCGCACCAATTCACATCGGTGTATGCCAAATAGGCAAGACGATATTCCATCAAAACTTCCTGTTTCTTTCTTTCTGGGAATGATTTCCAATCGGCAGACGTGAAAGGTGAAATGTGAGATTTTGAATTTGGTGTCGGATGATTCTTGTTTCCTTCCAATTCAAAAATCTTAATCAACTCGCTGATGCGTTCTGCTTTCTGTTTCTTCCGGTTAAACCAGCTATCAAAGATTTGCAGGAATATCCACTGTGTCCATTTATAATAAGATGGATCACACGTCTGCACCTCACGACTCCAATCATAACAGAAGCCGATCTTTCCTAACTGTCTTTTGAAATTCTGAATGTTGTCTTGCGTGCTCTTGGCGGGATGAACACCATGTTCAATCGCATATTGTTCCGCGGGCAAACCGAAAGCATCGAAGCCCATCGGGTGCAGTACATTAAAACCTTTCAGTCTTTTGAAACGCGCAACGATATCAGATGCAATGTAACCGAGCGGGTGACCCACGTGCAAGCCTGCGCCCGAAGGGTAGGGGAACATGTCCAACACATAGTATTTGGGTTTGGAAGTATCTTCGCCCGTCTTATAAACACCGCGCTTCTCCCACTCTTTCTGCCACTTCTCCTCGATCCTCTTGATCTCCTCTTTGCTGTAATCGGCCATTGCTCAAATTCAATTTTAAATGAACCGCAAAAATAGCCAATGCCAACAAATTTTCTGTTATCTCACCGTGCTCTTGTCAATTCTTTTCGGTGTGTCCGTTCCATTCACAATCGACTTGGAACTCAGTGCAATAGAGCGAATCGTGACAGTCAGGTTGTGCATGTCGAGCGAGTTAGCCTCATCTTTCACGGTATGGTAAAGTTTGTCGATGTCGATTTGGTCAGTGGAAATGGTATGCGCGGGAACACCAAGCCGAGCGAGTGTTGCGTTATCCGAGCGATAGAACAAATCTTGTTCTGGATAGGGATCGGGTTTGAATTGAAACGGTGTGCCTTGCAAATTCTTCTGAAGTATTTCGCCAAAGTCAGAACGTTCAAAACCTGTAATGAAAGCAGAATTAATTCCCCACTTCGATGGCTTACCCACCATTTCGATGTTGAACATGGCAACTACTTTTTCTGGATCGAGCTGTTTGGAAAAATATTGTGAACCATATCCACCTATCTCTTCTGCAGTAAATGCGGCAAATACCAATGTGCGTTCATTTTGTTTTGCCTTTTTGAAATAGCGGGCGAGTTGAATTACGGCCGTTGTTCCCGAAGCATCATCATCAGCACCATTGGCAATCGAGTCGCCATTGATTTTCATTTTTTGAATGCCGATGTGATCGTAATGTCCACTAAACACAACCATCTCTTCCTTCTTGCTTTTTCCTTCGAGTACTCCAACTACATTTGCCATTCTGAACGGAGTTACCTTTTGAGTGGCAGTGACTGAATAATTACTTGCTGAATTTTTTCCGAGCACGAAGATTTTAACACCTTTTCGTCCGCGCGCAAATCGCTTTGAAAAGAAGCCTTTGAATTCATTGAAGTTTTTTTTGAATTCTGAATCGATCAGCACCAAACTGGAAGTGGTATCCTGATTAATTCCAAACGCCTTATCGAAAAAGTATTGGTCTTTGTTCGTAACACTTGCATCAAGCTTAATGAATTTAATTGCCAAGCCGCTGCTTACTTTGAGATTTGTCTTTTCAGAAACGAGCAACAAGTTTTCGTTTGCTATTTTTTCTCCATCGATAAATACTTCTACTGACTGTGTGGCAATTTGATCTTTGCTAAACGCCTGCAAAAAAGAATTACTTCCGGCCAAAGGCTTCAAACCAATTTTTTGAAATTCTTTTTTGATGATGGCAGCAGCTTTGAAAATGCTTTCTGCGTCATAGGCAGAACGGCCTTTTAGTTTGTCATCTGTAAGTGTATAAAGAATACGCTTGACATCTTTTTCCTTAATGAGTTTGTCAACGGATTGGGCAAAAGTAGAAGCTTGAATGATGAGAAGTGCGAGCAGTGTGAATCGTTTCATAGAAAAGTTGAGCTTGTTTTGCTTGTGGATATATTAATATGCAGGCCGAGGTTAAGGCCCAACAGCACAAAGATGGCAATATATCCGAGACTAAAAATGACCGGGTTGTAAGGCATTTGCCATTTGTAAACTACCAGGTCATAACCGAAAATACATGCGCCAATTAAAATAGATACGCCTAATAAAATGGATCCGGCTTTTCGCTGAACCAAAGCGCGGGCACCAATGTAGATGACATATAAAATCAAAACGGCACTCACTCCCAGGTACAAGCCAAGCCATTGTGTAAACTCGCGCGGCTCTCTTATGCACGTGTGGATGATGAAGGCTGCATTGCAAATCACAAGGAAATATTTTACTAAGTCATTGGATTCTTCTTCATAAAGATCACTGATCGCCAGCGCTGCCCATATCACCATCAGAAAAAGGGTGATGTACTCCATTCGCACAAGAAGATTCCAGTCAATATCCGGATCGTATTGCGCATACAAATATTGATTGGAGAAAAGGGAGCGAATCGCCCAGGTGATTGACATCAATGCAAAGTAAAGCAGTAACCCTTTTTGTTGACTAAAAATGAAACCAAGGATAAACACGAGGCCGATCAAAATAAGTATAACTACTTCGCTGATATTCGCCACTACATCGATGCGATGCTTTTCCGAAATCTTGC
>CAZECP010000151.1:0-2920 GCA_964510765.1 uncultured Ohtaekwangia sp.
TTTTTTATTCCTTCAGCGGAGGTGATTCGCTGGCCGAATACACGCAGCAGTTGCAAAAGGAGCGAAAAGACAAAAATGATTTCATGCGCAGCAGTGCCGAGTCTCCTTTTGTGATCGGGAAGGTGAAATTTGATTCGTTGAAATATTTTCCGGCAGATTTAAAATATAGAATCAACGCATCACTTGAACCCATTCATAGTAAAAAGATTGTTACGCTTCCAGCCAGCGATGGAGCCGAAGCCCAGTACAAGGAGTATGCCTACGCTACCTTTTCATTAGACGGAGTGGAGTGCAAATTATTAATCCTTGAAATTTTTGACACAGGCGCAAACTCAGGTACTCTCTTTCTTGCTTTCGCAGATGAAACTAGCGCGAATGAAACGTATGGTGCAGGTCGTTACCTCGAAGTTCGTAAAGTGCCGGGAGCAACTTCTATCCTCCTGGACTTTAACAAAGCATACAATCCTTACTGTGCATACGCGGATAACTTCTCCTGTCCGTTTCCACCGAAGGAAAATATTTTAAAAGTGGCACTCAGAGCGGGGGAGAAGAAGTATAAGGATTATTAAAAGGTTTGAGATTTTTTTTGTTCTTAAACCATTTCATTGGCAATTCAACATCATTAAAATAAAGGCTAAATCCGAAATTTAAGGGAACGTAGAAAAACTCTAGTCCTTCAACACCCGCATGGCTACTCTGCGATTGAGGGCGCGGGCTTCTTCTGTGTTTTCTGTGGAAAGGGGTTGAGTGCCGCCAAAGGCTTTGGTTTGAATTCGCCCCTTGCTGATGCCTTTATTGACAAGATATTTTTTTACTGCATCAACCCTGTCCTGGGAAAGGTCCATGTTCTTGGCTGCATTGCCTTGATTGTCAGTATGACCTTCCAGCAGAATCTCCATCTTCGGATTTGTCTTCATCAAGGCAACTAACTCATCGAGCTCACCAAATGAAGATGGTTTAATGACTGCACGCCCCATATCAAATATCAAATGACTTAACCGAATAGCCTGGCCAGTCGGAGTCAATTCGATATCTTTCACTATCTGATTGTTCCTTGCTTCCTTGGGGTCAACAAGAATCGCACTCGTGATATGACCTTCTGCCTGCGCGGTGATTACATACTTTGAAGAACCAAAAATTGAAAACGAAAACGTACTGTCGTTCATCGTTTCACTGATTCCTCCGGTCGGATAACTTTTGTAAACCACTTTAGCCTTCACTCCCTTTCCCGTGACGGCTTGTTTGATTCTTCCTTTTACCACAATCTCTTGCGCAAATGCAGAGGTTACTGCCAAAAACAAGAAAAGAAATAAGTTACTTGAGACCCGCATCTTTCAAAATTGAGTTTAGGGTTCCGGTTGGAACATCTTTACTGTGAATAGGAACTACAATGATTCTAAAACCAACTTTTCTGTAAACAGCGTGACTACCAGACTGCCTTACGAAGACAAAACCTTCACGCTCCAGGAGTTTGATTAATTCCTTAGGCTTCATCTAGCATTTCCGCGGAAAGCTTCGCTACCTCTTCATCCATCAGGGTATCAAGATAAAGTTGTACGGCATCTTTTAAATTCTCTAACGCTTTCGAAACCGTAGCCCCATGGGTATGACATCCTTCGAGTTCTTGACACCACGCGTGAAACTCATTTCCATCTTTTTCTATTTTGAATGTCAAAGGAAATTTTTGAGAAGGTTCTTTCATGCATTAAAGTTAGGATTTTTACAGATCAAACTCAATCGTCTCTCCCGGGCTAAAACCCTTCTCTTCCTTTTCACTTTTCGCCTCTGACTTCTCACCTTTCATCTCTTCTTCCCCTTTTTCTTCGGAGCTGCTTTTGCTTTTTTCACCGAAGAGGCTGGTTTGCTCTGCTTCTTTGGGCTTTGCGGCTTTGGCTTTTGCCGGCTGGCCGTTGACGAGGACTTGCTCTTTGGGCTCTTCACCGAAGAGGCTTGCTTGCTCCCCTTCTTCAATTTCAGGTTGGTAGATTTTTTTTTTGGATGACGGAGAGCTACTTGCTTCCGTCATCTCAACATTCTCTTCGTCTCCTTCTTCGAGGCCGGAGTCTTCCGGTTCTTCCACCGGTTTCACTTTCGTGACCTTGTGCTGCGAGAGCCGGTTGCCAATCGACTTCCATCCTTTTACATCAATGATGTCTTCTAGGTTTACTACTTCTGTTTCTTTGTCCTTGCCTTTACCTTTCACGACCTCCATCTCAATTTCGGCATTCTCAGAAGTCGTGGCAAACTCCAATCGAGAACCAATGCCTTCGCTAATGAAATTAAAGTCTTTATCAGGAGTTGTCGTTTCAATCGTGAATCGCTTCACAAAATAGTGTTTGCTCTCACCATCGAAATAAACAGCAGAGATCACTTTCTTCGGATTGAACTTCTCAATTAAAATGGTTTTGCTCTCCGGTTCGTAGCGATTGTTCAAATCGAAGCTGGTAATCTTATAGTTTCCGGATTTTGTAATTGCCAGAATCTGATCATCGCCATTGAATTTACCAACATGCTTGCCGCGCTTGTCTTTATTAAGGCGGCCACTGGCTTCATCAAACCACAACTCAAGCCCGCTTAAGGTTGAGCCTTTCGATTCTTTGAAATCAACTTTGCGAACAGGGTAGTGTGTAATCGTGTTTCCTCGTGCACCTCGGCCTTTAATTTCCAATTCTGAAAAATCGAAATCGAAAATCTTCTTACGTGCCGTACTGCTCTGACTCAATTTAACTTCAACTACTTCCGCCTCGCCATTCGGATTAGCACTTAGATAATGAACCTTGCTATTCGGATTTCCCTGGTCGAGATTATATTCCTTATCACGGATGATGGCGGGCATCGCAAAACGCTTCGCGAAAGTTCGTCCGCTCTTGCCATCACTGTAGATCAGGTTGTACACCATACGCTCATCGCCTTTCTTCCA
>CAZECP010000151.1:3020-4731 GCA_964510765.1 uncultured Ohtaekwangia sp.
TCTTGCCATCACTGTAGATCAGGTTGTACACCATACGCTCATCGCCTTTCTTCCAAACACCAACATGCAAAATATCTTTTCCCATGAAAACCTTTTCCTTGATGCGGCTCACCAGCGCCTTCCCGTCTTTGCGAATCGCTATGATGTCGTCAAGGTCAGAGCATTCGGTGATGAATTCCGTCTTGTCATCTTTCTTCAAACCGAAACCAACAAAACCATCTTCACGATTCACATACAACTTCTGGTTGTTTGAAATAACTTCTGTTGCAACTACCGACTGGAAGCTCTTGATCTCTGTCTTGCGTTCGCGGCCTTTGCCATACTTATCAAGCAAGTTCTGATAATAGCTGATGGCAAACTCGGTAAGATGCTTCAAATGATGCAGCGTCTCTTTCAATTCCTTTTCAAGATCGCGAAGCATTTCGTCCGCCTTGAATGAATCGTATTTTGAAATTCTTTTGATGCGAATCTCCAAAAGACGAAGTATATCATCACGCGTTATCTCGCGATAGAATTGCTTCTTGTAAGGCTTCAATCCTTTATCAACCGTTTCGATTACTTCTTCAAAGGTCTCTATCTCTTCAATGTTTCTATAAATTCTTTTCTCAATGAAAATCTTTTCGAGTGATGAGAACAGTATCTTCTCCATCAGCTCGCTCTTCTTGATCTCCAGCTCGCGTTTGAGAAGTTGAACCGTTTGTTCTGTGTTCACTTTCAAAATCTCATTCACTTTCATGAACATCGGCTTGTCGTCAACGATCACACAAGCATTCGGAGAAATGGAAACTTCACAATCTGTGAATGCATATAGCGCATCCATTGCAATCTCAGGAGAAATACCTGCTTGCAGACTCACCTGAATCTCCACGTTCTTCGCAGTGTTGTCGATTACCTGCTTCACTTTGATCTTTCCTTTCTCACTCGCCTTCACAATGGATTCCATCAATGACGCTGTAGTTGTAGCAAATGGAATTTCCTTGATCACCAACGTCTTCTTGTCAAGGATTTCAATCTTCGCACGCACCTTGATTTTTCCTCCCCGATAGCCCTGGTCGTACTCCGAAAAATCAGCGATACCTCCAGTTGGAAAGTCTGGATAAATCTTTGGATTCTTACCTTTCAAAACATCAATCGATGCCTTGATCAGCTCACAAAAGTTGTGTGGAAGAATTTTAGTTGACAAACCAACGGCAATACCTTCTACACCTTGCGCCAACAACAAAGGAAATTTTACCGGAAGTGTTACCGGTTCTTTCTTCCGTCCATCGTAGGAGAGCTGCCACTCGGTAGTTTGTGGATTGTAAACTACATCGAGTGCAAACTTTGAAAGTCGCGCTTCAATGTAACGTGGAGCAGCCGCGCTGTCGCCAGTACGCACATCGCCCCAGTTTCCTTGGGTGTCGAGGAGTAAATCTTTTTGACCAATATTTACAATCGCTTCACCAATCGCAGCATCACCGTGCGGGTGATACTGCATCGTGTTACCGATCACGTTCGCCACTTTGTTGAAGCGGCCGTCATCCATCTCCTTCAGCGAGTGCATGATCCTGCGCTGCACGGGTTTCAATCCATCTTCGATGCGTGGCACCGCACGTTCAAGAATCACATAGGATGCATAATCGAGAAACCAGCTTTCATACATGCCATCAATGGCGATAGAATGGATGGCTCCGTTTTCGTTTTGTGGTTTATTTTCTTTTTCAGATTTCTT
>CAZECP010000152.1:0-4627 GCA_964510765.1 uncultured Ohtaekwangia sp.
TGGCAAGAGAGATAACGTTGAGTGAGTTTGAAGTTGATCCCGACGAATGGACAAGGATCTGCAATGAGAATAAAGGTGTACGCATCCTTGAAGGAGGGAAAAAACTCAGTCAGTTTGACTATGATTATTTCGACGGAGAATTAAAAAACTCATCACTGCCGATTGGCAAAAAGCATCCCGGATAATTCATCTGTTCTTAAATAAATCAAAGATCACAACCGGCGATGCATATTTGCTTTGGCGGTTGAAAGTGATGATTGCACAGGAAATGTTTGATGTGCAGGGAAAGATAGAGAATATGAAAGATTTTGAAATGAAGACAAAAGAATTTTAGCTCCGCAGGAGCGATATATTCGTAGAAAATGCCAAACACGTATTCGCAGATATTTATACAGATCGTATTTACGTAAAAGGCAGAAAATCCTTGATTTTATAAATAAGTTTGGCATTGACTATAGGGAAGAATATTTATTTGAATTTTATGAATAACAATCAGATAAACATATCGCTCCTACGGAGCTCATAAATGTATATTTCAGTGCTAATGATATATTACCCCTGACGGGGCATATAAAATTAAAAATTTAATTCCCTGTTGGGTAACAGAATATGGCAACAAGCAAAAAAAGAGAAGATTACGAACATACCGATTCCGGAATTGGCGGTCAGTACAAAACATGGTTCCTCGACTATGCCAGCTATGTTATTCTGGAAAGAGCTGTGCCTGCAATTGAAGATGGACTGAAACCTGTTCAGCGCAGGATACTTCATGCGATGAAGGAAATGGATGATGGAAGATTTAATAAAGTGGCAAATATCATCGGACAGTCTATGCAGTACCATCCGCATGGTGATGCAAGTATTGGTGATGCGCTGGTGAATATGGGACAAAAAGACCTGCTTATTGAAACACAGGGAAACTGGGGCGATGTACGCACAGGCGATGATGCTGCAGCACCTCGTTATATTGAGGCAAGACTGAGCAAATTTGCGCTGGAAGTGGCTTTTAATGCAAAAACAACTGAGTGGGCTTTGAGTTACGACGGTCGTAAAAATGAACCGGTTGTTCTGCCGATGAAATTTCCTCTGTTGCTGGCTCAGGGTGCCGAAGGCATTGCCGTTGGCTTGTCAACCAAGATATTGCCTCATAATTTTTGTGAACTGATCGATGCTTCAATAAAATACCTGCGTGGAAGAAAGTTTGAATTGCATCCCGATTTTCAGACAGGCGGAATTGCAGACATCAGTAATTACAACGATGGAAAGCGGGGCGGAAAAGTAAGGGTTCGTGCCATTATTGAAGAACAGGATAAAAAAACACTCATTATAAAAAGTGTACCCTTTGGCGTTACTACCACCCAGTTAATGGAGAGTATCGTTAAAGCAAATGATCAGGGAAAGATCAAGGTGAAGAAAGTAATGGACCATACTGCTGCAGAAGTGGAAATAATCATAGAACTGGCAGCTGGGATTTCTCCGGATATTACCATTGATGCCTTATACGCTTTCACCGACTGTGAAGTAAGCATTTCGCCCAATGCCTGTGTAATTGTAAAAGACAAACCTCAGTTTCTGGGAGTGAATGAACTGCTTAAAACATCGGTAGATAATACAAAAGACCTGTTACGTCGTGAACTGGAGATCCGGCTCAATGAGTTGCAGGAAAAATGGCATTATACTTCTCTCGAAAAAATATTCTTCGAAGAAAAGATATACAAGGAATTGGAAAAGAAGCATGAAACATGGGATAAAGTGCTCGAAGGAATTGACAAAGCATTTGTGCCCTTCAAAAAATTGCTGAAAAGAGAGATCACCAGAGAAGATATTATCAAACTGACAGAAAAGCCCGTTCGCAGAATTTATAAACTGGATATCGACGAGTTGAATGATCAGATCAAAGGACTGGAAGCTGATATCAAACAGGTCAAATTCGATCTGGATAATCTTACTGATTTCGCCGTGGCTTATTTCGAAAGCCTGTTAAAGAAATTCGGTAAAGGACGTGAAAGAAAAACCGAAATAAAACTTTTTGATACTATTCAGGCGAAAACAGTTGCTATTGCCAATACCAAACTGTATGTGAACTATGCAGATGGTTTTATTGGCACAGGATTGAAGAAAGATGAACTGGTGGCCGAAGTATCCGACTTTGATGACATCATAGCATTTACAAAAGGTGGTGTCATGAAAGTAGTAAAGGTTTCCGACAAAACATTTATTGGAAAAGATATCATTCATGTTGCGGTGTTTCAGAAGAATGACGAACGGACTACTTACAACATGATCTATGTAGATGGTAAAACAGGCGTGAGCTATGCAAAGCGTTTCAACGTAACCGGTATTACCAGAGATAAAGAATATGATCTTACCAAAGGCTCCGAAAAAAGCCGCGTACACTACTTCTCGGCCAACCCTAACGGTGAAGCAGAAGTGGTAAAGATCGTATTAAGTCCCAACTGCAGTGCCCGGAATAAAGAACTTGAATTTTATTTTGAGGAAATGGAGATCAAGGGTCGTGGCAGTATTGGTAATCAGGTTACAAAATATCCTATTAAATCTGTTAAGTTCAAAGAAGCCGGCAAATCAACACTGGATGCAAAAAAACTTTGGTTCGATAATAAATTCGGCAGACTGAACACAGAAGAAAAAGGAGAGTACCTGGGTAAGTTTGATGCTGAAGACAGGATACTGGTGATCTACAATGATGGCAATTACGAAATAACCGATCAGGAACTCACACAACGTTTTGATACAGAAAAAGTATTGCTGATCGAGAAGTTCAATCCTGAAAAGATCATCACTGCTGTATACTACGATAAAGAAAAAGTTCAGTTCAGCGTTAAGCGTTTTAAAATTGAGACCACCACTTTACACAATAAATTCTTCTTTATAAAAGAGGGCGACGAAAATTATCTTGAAGCGGTTACTACCGATCAGGAACCTATCCTTGTTGTTCAGAGCGGTCGTGGTTCGCAGATACGAAGTGCAAAGATCAAGGTTGCCAAAATTGTTGAAGTAATGGGCTGGAAAGCATTAGGTGCCAAACTTACCGATTATTCCAAATCGGTTGAAATGGAGTGGGAGGCCAAGCATCCCGACAATGCACAGCCGGAGTTGTTTGAGTAGTGATTGCTATTTACTTTTCGCAATAATATAATTGCTCACCAGTTCCTTTTGCTTTTCATCAGTCATTTTTGCTTTCGCAAACATTTCTGTCAATATCGGTTTCCACTTGACTGCAGTGAATTCTTTTGGTGCATATAAACGATGGCATCCCGAACAGTTGGTTGAATAAATTTTATAGCCTGCCTGCATATCTGCCAGTGTAATACCCGGAATACGCTGCTGAGCAATAACCAGATCAGCATCTGCTGGTTGCAGATGCTGAGTGGTTGTACACGAAGCAATGGTCAGAATGATTGCTGCGGTGGTGAATATTTTTTTCTTCATATTTAAAGTGATATGCCTACTACAACACGGGCTTCTGTTCTTTCGTGATCATCCAGCACTTTCGAAAAAGGTGCATAGGTTGTTTTTTTAAGATTGCCCCATTGCGGTAAATAATTGGCAATGATAAACCATTTTTTATTACGGAAGTTAAGGGTTGGTCCGCCAAATAATACAGAATGTTCCCATCCGTTTCCTTTTGCAATTCCGTTACAGTTGGTTAATTCAAAACCAAGACCAAAACTTGGTTTGATCAGATACTGATAGCCAAGGTTGAATTCTACCGGAGCTTCCCATCCGCTGGCATCTACTTTGTTATTGCTCCATTCAAATTCTTTTTCATACTCAACTGCAGCATTGAAAGCCAGTATATTTTTTCCTATTATCTTGTCGAAGATGAGTTTGGTTTCCAGTTCCAGTTCATCGCCTCCTTTAAATCCCCATTCTCCGTAAAGTGCAAAGCCTACTTTATTTGCAGAAGGATCGCTCAGTTTCCATTTCCATTCATTGCTGAAACCTACTTCGTGCGATACAGTTGTTTCATCAGTTCCTTCGCTGAATCTTTTTTCAAAGCTGTTAAAGTAAACAGATGTCTGTACATTCTTACCCAAACCAAATTCAAGTTCCATGCGCTGGTCCTGTGCATGAAAGAACTGGTCTTTATGTCCAAAGCGTGATGTGTGCCAGAATTCCAGATCAATGCCGCCTTTTGGAAGTACATTGGATGTATAGGTTCTTGCAAAATACCTGTCCTGTGCAAATGAAGTGATGGTCAGAAATAAGATCGATACAGCAGTTAATTTCAATTTTTTCATATAATTTTTTCAATTTTTTATTTGTGCAAATTTGAGATAATCAATGTTGTGCCACTTATATAATCGGGAATTAGAGTTACGCTAAACGGAAAATGTCACTAACAATTCCTCATAAGGCACTTGCAAACTCTCACAAAGCACTTGCAAACTCTCACAAAGCACCTGCAAACTCTCACAAAACACTTACAAACTCTCACAAGGCTCTTGCAAACTCTCACATGACACTTGCAAACTCTCACAAAGCACTTGTAAACTCTCACAAGTCACTTGCAAACTCTACACAAGTCCTTGTAAACTCTTACAAGCCACTTGCAACAGTTTATTTTACATTTTCGTCAGGATATCTGTTCTGTTTCTTTAACGCT
>CAZECP010000153.1:0-4343 GCA_964510765.1 uncultured Ohtaekwangia sp.
AGTCGGGGAGCTTGTAGAGGTTGTTGTTGAGTGTATCAATCAATGCCGACTGAAAAGCAAGAAATGCTTTCAGCGCCAGGTCAACCTGTTCAGCATTTGTTTTATCAACGTGGTTGGCAAACAGATCAAGCGCCCACTTGTTTCGCTCGGGTGTATAGATGTGATTAGCCAGGCTGTCTTCGTATGCTTTGGGTGATAGTGTGGTTGAAGTTGTTTCTACCTTAGCTTCACTCACGCCTTTGGGATTGCACTGGGTAAAGAGGAGAATGGAAAGGATGAGAAGAAAAATAGGTTTCATATCTGTGAAGATCTGGAAAATAGTTTCATTTACTCGCACTTAAACAGCCATCTGAATTTTTCTGGGCATATAGATATTCTCTTATAGCCAATATTTAGGAATCTTTGAGATCATTTCAAGAAACTCATCAATTGCGATATTAATCGTTGGAGTTTCTTCACTAAACTCTAAAGACTCAAACTCATTCCATGTGTGATCAATCTCAAGAATCCAATCGTCATGTTTTAGTCTTCTCACTTTCCAATAAGAAGGATCAAAGAACTCACCGTCAATGAGAGACTTTCTGATTTCATTTTCAACGAACTCAAGCGATAGAGAATTTGGGTTTGAAAAGACTTCATATCCAAACACCTTATAGTTTGCTCCATCACGATAGAGATAATTGAATTGAATATTATTTTTTGAACCGCTCATCATTATGGTATTCGAGAAACTCCTTCGCAGGAATAAATCTTCTTGGTATTTGAATCGACTGATTATCGTAGTTTAAAAAGTAGTCGCGTACTGCTTCTGATTTTTGCTTCTTCAGGATGGAAGATATTTTTATTGTTAAGTTGGGAAGGATGGTAATCAATCCATTTTCAAATGCTTTGTCATGCAGTGCATTTAAGGCCAAACCATTTTGTGGGTTCATCCTGTTTTTTTCATCTATTCCCCAAGGTCGAATATGACCCGCTACTAACAATTCTTGATTTGGAATTCCAGTGATACAACATTTGAAATCATACGAAGACAACACCATTCGCCTAAAGAAATTCTGATTGACTCTTACTTTAACAGTCTGCATCCGAGTTTTGCCTTCTTTTGGCAAATCATCCAAGTTGATTTCGTTCAACTCTTCAATAGTCTGGTTCATGTACTTCGCACGAAGCTTTTCACTTTCAAAAGGAAGTTGATCCCAATGGTTATAAAACTCATTCCATATTTCTTGATCGAGTTTACTTGCGTTCGATGCACCCTTAATCCCTCGCGCCTTTAAAGTAGGATCAAAGCTTGCGAAGTTTACAAGTTTGAATGCAACCGAGTTTGGTGTTCGTCCAATAAGTTTTGAAAGCTGAACAACATCAGGATTACTTCGATGAAGTTTCCCGAAAGGCAACTTGCAATAAAGGTTAATAGCGAGAATCAATTCATCGCGCGTCCAAAGTTTTTGTCCTTCTTTCATCGTTGCATTTTATTCTTTATCGGTTACAATAAAAGTGAATTTACATTTCAAGGTAAGACAAACGTGAATCTGTATTCGATCATTGGTGTGATACAAATCAGCAATGACATCAGTTCTGTTCCCACATTTCGGACATGTAGTTGGCTGATCTGAACAAATGAACATGGAATACATAATCATCGAAGATTTTGAGTTCGAAACTAAAGCTACGCAGTTCTTATGACTTCTGATTTGTTTTTAAGTCACATTGGATTCTTACATTTGATCTGGCTCAAATCCTGAGCGAATACTCCGTAGCGGTGGCCGAATTTAATCCGGCCTCTTCTGCCGACTCAACTTCTTGATGTCTTCTTCAATCTCTTTCAGGCTTTGTTCTTTTTCCAACTGCCGTTGTGTTTGCCTGTACTTTTCATATTCCAACGCTGATTTTTGCGCAGCCATCTCATGGCTTACCTTGCCTGCGTGCGTGAGCAGCTCGCGGCCGTTCAGTTGCAGGATGGAATCGAGGCGGCTGATCCAATCTTTCATGTACATGGGGGTGCGCTGCTGCGCCATCGTCTCGGCAAAGGCAAGGTATTGTTCTACCAACAGGCCCAGCAGTTTCATTTCATCTTCGGTGAGGTAGTTCTTTGCTACACCCACATCGCTCTTGCGTACGGAGGCAGGCATTTTTTTGTCGAGCGATTGCATGCCCAGAAGCGGCAGGGCTGCATCTACCCTGCGGTAAATAAGTTCGGCAGCGGTTTGCTGGCTGATCGCCCACAGCAATTTGTTCTGCACGATCTTGAAGAACTCAATCGTCTTCTCATCGTTGGCATCGTAGTCGATGCTGGTGGTGTAGATGTCTTTTACCTTCTGGTAGAAGAAGCGCTCCGAAAGGCGGATTTCGCGGATGCGCTCCTGCAGTTCGGTGAAGTAATTCATCGAGCTGCCGGACTTGAAGCGCTCGTCATTCAGCGCAAAGCCTTTAATGATGTATTCTTTGAGCCGCTGCGTAGCCCAGATGCGAAACTGCGTTCCCTGTGGTGACTTCACCCGGTAACCCACTGAGATGATGACATCGAGGTTGTAATGATCCAATTCCCTTTCTACCTCTCGCTCGCCCTCAGTTTGAACTGTTCGGAATTTCCGAACAGTTGCCAAGGCGTTGAGCTCCCCTTCATCAAAAACATTTTTAATGTGCTCGCTTACAGTAGCTTTTGATTTTTGAAACAACTCACAAATCTGCGCCTGGGTAAGCCACACCGTCTCCTCCTCGAGCCGCACGTCCAACTTGATGGTGCCCTCCGCATTCTGATATAAAATGATTTCTCCGTTGTTCATAAGACCGAACCAAGATACGAGAGGCACGTTCAGAATGCAAACGTAAGAAAATACAGTGTGTCGTTGCTTTATTCCGCGTTCATCGCTGGTTCATCCGGCATTAGAGTGCCATCGGCAATCATCCGCTGGCTTGCGCGAAGGGAGAAAATAAATCTGTCCTGCCAAACTTTTAAAAAAGGGTGGTTTATGAAAGGGGGTCTCGTGCGCACAGGTTGAAGTAACAAAAGGATTTTGTTTACCACGGATGCAACTTGTAACTCCTGGCTTATTTTTTATTTTAGCACAAAAAAATTTCAATAAGGCAAAATGTTGGTGCTATCAACATGCTATTATCACGCTACTGGGTTGCTACTGCCTTGCTACTGCCACGCTATCGCCTCCCAACTTCTCCCAATGTTCACCCAACTGCCACGCCAGGATGGCAATTCATCACGCGGCTTGTCTTTCTAAAAATGCAGTTTTACCGGGTGCACATCAGAAGCCAGAAGCGTGGCACACAAAAGGCAGAAGCGTGACAGATCAATACGCATAGCAATAAACAAGGAAGCCACTACCTCGCTTCGTAATTGGCGAGGCTACGCTCCAGCATCTTCATCATATCCGTGCGCACACTTTCGGGTTCCAGCACTTTCACTTCAGGACCATACGAGAGTAGAGTCTGTAGCAATTCATAATTCGGGATGAGGTCGAGCGTGATCACGAAGCCCTCCCTGGTGTCGCTCACTATTTCCTGCGAGGCATGCAGGTGCTGTGTTTTAAAATAATTTCCCTGCGAGGGCGAGCACCAGAGTTTTATTTTTTTGATGCCGGTTTTATTAATAGTAACACCCAGCGTGTGGCTGAAATACTGCTGCAGGTCGATGCCCTTGTAGGGCTTGAATAATTTTTTGGAAGTCACCATGCCGTGGATGCGGTCCAACGCCAGCACTACTTTGCCCTTGCGTGTTTCGCTGTAGCCCAGCACGTACCAGCGAAAGCGATATTCTTTTAAGAGGTAAGGATGGAACAAATGGTCGGTGGGCAACTGCCGGTCGAACTTCAGGTATTGAATGCGCAGTGTTTGCTTTTGGTGGATTGCTTTGTACAGCTTGTCGAAGTATTCAATGCCTTTGGAATAGGGCACATCTTCAAAGTCAACAACAGGGTCAGCGTTTTTCTTTTTGCTCTTGAGTTGATACACTACTTTATCTAGCTTGTCAAACATGCCCGCCACCTGATTGAGGATTTTCGCTCCACGAAAACGCTTGAAAGAATCTACGATCAATTCGAAGGCTTCCACTTCACCATGTGATAGCGGCAGCTTCTCGATCGAGTAGTCCGGGTCGGTGTAGTGGTATCCATGATGTTTGCGATTGAAGGCGATGGGTGCAAAGAAGCCAAGACTCTTGTCGAAACGCATGGCTTCAATGTCGGCTTCAAATGCGCGTGTGCTTACCGGAATATCATTTTTCTCCAGCTCGGCCTTAATCTCCTTCATAGTAGGATACGGCTTGCTTTTGCTGATGAGGCAAGCGTTGATGATTTTGTAGCGGAGCAGTGGGGTTTTGTTGAACATGG
>CAZECP010000154.1:0-4327 GCA_964510765.1 uncultured Ohtaekwangia sp.
AAGGAATATAATGGAAGATACATCAGTCATCTTCGAAGTGAGGATAGATATTTTTGGGATGCATTGAACGAGATTGTCAACATTGGCCGTGAAACAAAAATCCCCGTGCAGATCAGTCACTTCAAACTGGCGATGCGCGGTTTGTGGGGAAAGACCGACAGCGCTTTGAAAATTCTTGATGCCGCACGAAAAGAAGGAATCGAAGTTACCGCTGATCTTTATCCTTACACGTATTGGTCGTCAACGATTCGTGTTCTTTTTCCTGATCGCAATTTCAATGACGAAAAAGAAGCTGCATTCATTTTGAAAGAAGTGACGAGTGCTGAGGGAATCATCTTCAGTAACTATGAACCCAATCCCGAATACAACGGAAAAAGTTTACAGGAAGTAGCCATGATCGAAAAGATGACTCCTGAAAAAATGTTGATCACTCTCATCAAACGCCTTGATGACTGCGATAAGAAAAACGGTGACTGCAGTGGAAGCATTGTAGCAACAAGCATGGCCGAAGAAGATGTAAAAAAATTAATGAACTGGTCGCACACAGGAATCTGTTCTGATGGTGCATCATCAGGAAGACACCCTCGGGGCTTTGGCGCATTTACACGTGTACTTGGCTGTTACGTGCGAAACGAAAAAACTCTTTCGCTCGAAGAAGCCATTCACAAAATGACTTTGCTGAACGCCCAACAACTCGGTCTAACGAAACGAGGAAGCATTCAAACTGGATACCATGCTGACCTTGTTTTATTTGATCCGGAAACGGTGAGCGATAACTCAACCATTGCCGAGCCACAGAAGACTTCAACAGGTGTTGAAAGAGTTTTAGTGAATGGGGCTATCGTTTTTGAGAATGGTAAGACAAGTGGAATCCATTCTGGAAAGGTGATTGTGAGAGCAAAAATGAAATAGTTGTAACTTTACTGTATGGAAACAATCATTAAAGCAAGTCCTGATGAACTTGATATTCAACTTCTAAAAAAGATCAAAGAGTTTATTGGCGATAAGCAAAACATTGACGTGACAATTTCGATCAAAGAAATTGACACTGACTATTTGGAAAATCTTGATAAATCCATTCAACAAGCAGAGGAAGGGAATCTGATTAGTCTCAGCATGAAAGAATTCATGGCTTATCAACCTTCCAAAAAATCATGAGGCAAATAGCCTTCTCTCCCGAGGCGTTCAGAGAGTACAACGAATGGTTTCAACAACCAGAGGTGATCGATAAAATAAAAATCCTCGTTCGCGACATTGATCGCGATCCATTTCGTGGATTAGGAAAACCCGAACCGCTTAAAGGAAACTGGAAAGGATATTGGAGCAGGCGAATTGATCACGAACACAGATTAGTTTACAAAGTCTCTGAAACACAGATCACAATTGTAAAATGTAAAGGACATTATTGATTCAAAATATACAACAACTTGGCTTCAAGAAACTGGAAAGCATTCACCCTGACTCATTTATCGACCTTTAATTAGTGGAATCAAACTAGGGAAAGTAATAATGAGGGCGAAGTAAAACCTCGCCAATAGTTGAGTTAGAAAATCCGAATCTAACGACTATTATTGTGCTTTCTTTTGCAAATGAATTTGTTAAAATCTATTCTCTCCACCCTATATAAGTTTTGGGTCTTCCTCGTCTTCACCGTTTTTATGCTCTTGTTTTTGCCGGGGCTTACTATTCCGTTCATGCTAGGCAATCGCTTCAGTTGGATCGGTTATAAATTTCTTTGGCTGTGGTCATGGATTTTCAGTTTGCTGACTTTTATACGCTACGAATTTACCGGACGCGAACATCTGAAGGAAGGCCAGTCTTTTATTTACGTTTGCAATCATACCTCGTTTCTTGATTTGCCTGGGCTCACTATTTTGATTGGCAAAGAATATCGGCCGCTGGCAAAAAAAGAATTATTAAAAATCCCGGTGTTCGGTTGGATTGCGCGCGGAGCGGCCGTGATTGTAGATCGCTCCAGCGGTGAAAGTAAAAAGAGAAGCATGGCCATTCTCAAAGAAACACTGGCGCACGGAATTTCAATTTTACTTTTCGCAGAAGGCACACAGAATCGCACGAAAGAACTGCTTCAACCTTTTAAAGATGGCGCCTTCCGCATTGCGATGGAAACGCAAACTCCTATTCTTCCGATGGTGATCATCGGGGCTGGCAAGTTGATGCCTCCAGGAACCATTGACTTAAAACCCGGCAAAGTAAAAATGATTATCGGAAATAGAATTGAAGTAGATCCGAACGAACCCATTGCCAATCTTAAACAACGTACCTTCGATATTATGAAACAATTGATGTTGGATCATATACCCGCCAATCATGCTTCGTGATTTTGTCATCGTGTTTTTAGGCGGAGGCCTGGGGAGCATTACTCGTTTTGGATTGGGAAAATGGGTGAATACTTTTCATAGTCATCACTTTCCCTTCGGAACACTGGCTGTAAATGTTGTTGCATGCTTCACATTAGGCTTTGCAATTGGGTTGGCAGATCATCGGCAATTAATCTCTCCCAACTCACGCTTGTTCTGGACAGTTGGATTTTGTGGCGGCTTCAGTACCTTCTCAACTTTCAGCAATGAGACATGGACACTGATTCAAAATGGATTTCACTTTTCATCTGTCATCTATATTATTTCAAGCCTTGTCTTTTGCCTGATTGCCGTGATTGGTGGAATCTATCTTGGTTCACGCATTTGAATCTTAGCGGAAATAGATCTTGACCATAAGAATAATAAGCAAAATCGCCCAGGCGATCATCACTTTGGCGCGCGCTTTAAGGATCGTCTCGCGCCTCCTCTTCACAAACCAAAGCAAAAATTGAAAAGCCACCAACACAAGGCCAACGAGAAGAAGCAGAACTTTTAGCAGAAACAGAATCATCGATCAATGAACAGGCAGGTAAACTACCTTCTTTGTTTCAAAAAAAGGTTCTTTAAAATAATCAGGCAACTCGTAAACGCTGTAGGGCTTTTTCAATTCGTTCATCTCTTCATCGAGATCGCCACCTTTTAAATAGAGAATGCCATTATCGAGGGAGTGAATGGATTCTGTTTTGAATTTATTTCGCACCCAGCCATAAAACTCTTTCATCCGCGTCACTGCGCGGCTCACCACGAAATCATATTTTCCTTTGATTTGCTCTGCGCGGATTTGTTCGGCCTTCACATTTTTCAAACCAATCGCTTTCGCGACTTCATTCACAACGGTAATTTTTTTCCCGATCGAATCAACTAGATGAAAATTCGTTTCAGGAAAAAGAATGGCCAACGGAATTCCAGGAAAACCTCCACCTGTTCCTACATCCAGCACATTCGCGCCTGGCTTGAACGCCATCACTTTCGCAATGCCCAGTGAATGAAGTACATGATTCACGTAAATGTTTTCAATGTCCTTTCGGGAAACCACGTTGATCTTCTCGTTCCACTCAGCATATAAAGCACCAAGTTGCGAGAATTGTTTTTTTTGAGTCTCGGTTAGGTCAGAGAAATAATGAAAGATGATTGAGGAATCGCTCACGAAGATTGGTTTCAACAATTGAGGCAAAGTTAATCTTAGTTGCACAATTTTCGAACGAAATCTTATACCGAGAGGGCTTTTTTGAAATCTGCTGAAGATTTTTAACTTTAAACACACCAATTGTAAAAACTAATGAAAAATATTTTAAGAGCTATTCTCGTTTTGTGCCTTTTTGCCAGTGCATGTTCAAAATCATCGCCAGGTATATCATTGGTAGGCACTTGGAAAGTTGTCAATACTTCAGCGAGTAGTTGCACTAATTCTTCAAACAATAACAACACATCATGTACATCAAATTGTACCAGTGTAGTTTTTACTTCGACCAATTATTCATCGAATGTTACAAATGGAACTTATACAATTAATGGTAACAGTATAACTTTCGTGTCAAGTGGCACTACAGTAGTTGAAACCTTCACATTGTCAGGCAATACGCTGACCATCTCAACGTCAAAGGACGCATCAACAGGATGCATTTACACCTCAATACTGACGAGGTCGTGATAGGCGCTCAAGCCCGTGGGCTTGGAGATGTAGATGTAACCGAGTTGAAGTGAAATTTTTATGGCTCAAAACTTCCGTCCCATGCCTGGGCTATGCATCCGGAAGGACGATCAGTTGGATCACCTTCGAAAATTATTTTCGTGTTGTAGGCCATTTTACTTTCGCTTACTCTTTGAAAATAAAAAGAGGCGAGTTTAACCCGACCCTTAAGAATCCTAAACAAAAAATTTAATTCAGCTTCATCACACGAACCACACCGTTCTGCGAGTCTGCGATAAACAAGTTTCCATTTTTGTCA
>CAZECP010000155.1:0-4311 GCA_964510765.1 uncultured Ohtaekwangia sp.
TTTTCCAGCAAACATTAAAGAAACCTGTCATGTTGAGCTTGTCGAAACAAGACCGAGAGTATGCTTCGGAAGAAGAGTATTGTAAGTCGGTCTTCGACAGGCTCAGACTGACAATCTTTTTTCCAGCAAACATTAAAGAAACCTGTCATGTTGAGCTTGTCGAAACAAGACCGAGAGTATGCTCGGAAGAAGAGTATTGTAAGTCGGTCTTCGACAGGCTCTGACTGACAATGTCACTGGCCCAGGCTGACAGTAGCTCGGGCGCTCGAATTTGCACCGGGCGCGAAATTCTTGCGCTGTGTGAGCAAGTGGCGGGGTTCGCTTTCCGGAATAGGTTAGTTGCCAGGCAGGGATAAAATAGAAAAGGTCTCAGGCTATCCGGCTGAGACCTTTCCTTGAATACCTGGACTATTTGACAAAGCTCTTGCCTGTTTCGTCCGTGATTCTGAAGGTGGGTGTACCGCTGAATTCTTTCATGCTATAAACCAAACCAAATGCCTTGTCGGCAACAGCATCGTTTTCATGAAGCACCGTTCCGTTCTCATCCAAAACTTCCACATGAATTTTTGCTATGCCGTTGGAAGTTACACTCAACAAATATTTTCCGGCATCGTGTGTGCGCGCTACATGTGCTGACTCAATGGATGGCGAGGTAGCCGTAAATTGATTGTCGTACTTTACACTTTGTGATTGTGTGCCTGTCGCATCCGTCACTGTGAATTTGTATTCGCCTGGCTGCAAGCCTGAAAAATTTACAGGAAGCATAAATCTGCTCAGGCCGCTGGATAATTCCTGAAATAGCAGCGAACCATATTTATCAAAAATCTTCAACGTTACCGCTCCCGCCTTTTCGCCTTCGTAAATCACTTTAAATGACTCCGCATTGTTTTGATACACCACCAACTTTGAAGTAGGGTTGCCTGCCAATGCGATCGCACTTACGCTTACCAGCGCTGCGATCATAAGAATGTTTTTTGTTTTCATATTTTTCTTTTTTTAGTTCCATCAACGCGGGCAATCCTTTTGTGGTTGACGCTAAAAGGCGGAGTGACCAAAAGTGTAAGCTGAATGCCGGGATTTGACTTCTGAATGAGTACAAGATTTTGAGTGGTTGAAACCCGGCAAGCCATCTATCTGTCGAGTCAGGTTTCGACTTGCTCAACCTGACAGGCACCTGATTGTCTTAAAATCGCATGAATTATTTACCGAGCCACTCTTTAAATTCAGTCATGCGATCGCCACTAACAAATACATCGGTTTTGCATTTTGGCGTGACATCGATTTTTAGTTTTCCTGCTGAATAGTTGTGAACCAATTGAATGGCATTAGCGGCAACAATAAATTGGCGACTCACCCTATAGAATTCTTTCGGGTTGATCATCTGCATGAGTTTGTCCAGACTGTAGTCGATGGGCAGCGTGAGGTTATCGAACGTGGTGAGAAAGACGGTTTTCTCTTCAAGGAAGAAATAGGCAATGGTTTCGGTACGAACCACGCGCAACTTTGAGCCGATGGTGATCATGAAGCGATCGCGGTAGCTGCCCGTGTTTCCGGTTTCAAGCGTGGAGAGTAGCTGATTCAGGTTGCTGAGTTTTTCCGTTAACGGATTGGCAGTGCTGCCAAATGTTTGCCTCAATGATTTAAACTTTTCAATCGCAGCGATGAGCTCTTCATAGTTGATCGGCTTGAGTAGGTAGTCAATGCTATTCACTTTGAAAGCTTTCACCATGTGCTCGTCAAAGGCCGTGGTGAAGATGATCGGGATTTTTAAATTGAGTTGATGAATGATCTGAAAGCTGTCGCCATCTTCCAGGTGAATGTCCATAAACAGTAAATCGATGGGGGCATTGTTCGTGTTGGAGAGATATTCCTTCAACCAGGTTACCGATTCATGCACCGAAGACAAAATGGCTAAAGGATGAATTGTGGCATCATACTTCGTGATCAGCGAAAGCAATCGCTGGGCGGTGAGTCGCTCGTCTTCGATGATTACGATATTCATGATAGTAAAGGAATGTTTACTATGAACTCACTTCCGGTATTTTCAATTTTTACGGGCAGGCTGGTAAGCAACTTGTAGCGGTTCTCAATATTTTTCAAACCAATACCTGTGGATGCAATCCGTTCGTTTTCCATCCGTTGCTGGATGGCGTTGCTCACACTTAAAAAAGTCCCATCTGATGAAATCGTTACTACAAGCGGTGCTTTTGCTGACATTCGATTGTGTTTCACTGCGTTTTCTACCAGCAATTGCAAGGTGAGCGGGGCGATGCGGTACTTATTGGCCACATCATCGGGCGCTACAATTTTCAATTCAAACTTATTTTCAAAACGAATTTTTAAGAGAAAGGCGTAAGAAAGTATAAAATCCAATTCTGTTTTTAATGCAATCGTGTCATTGTCTTTCTGCTCTAGGATGTAGCGATAGGCGCGCGACAACTGATCAATGAATTTTTCGGATAAATCTGCATCGACATGTACCAGTGAAGAAAGAATGCTTAAGCTATTGAACAGAAAATGTGGGCTCACCTGGTTTTTTAAGGCTTCGTATTGCGCAAATGCATTTTCTTTTTTCAATTGCTCGGCCTGCACTTCCATGTCTTTCATTTTGATGTTTGCCTTGCAGTTGATGGTGAGATAAAAAATAGAGAGCGCTATTACGAAAGTGAGTCCATCGTTCATACGTTGCCACCGCTTCCAGTCGGTTCGCTCCTCTTTTTTTCTCTCGCTTTTGTCCTGATCATTCATCACCATTTCGATTCCCTTGAAGGAGGCTGAAAATAAAAATTGTGAGAACGCAACTGCTGCGATGGCAAAAGGAATACATAAAAGAAAAGTACGAAGACGAAACCCTGTGAGAAGGCGAATGCCAAACTTCTCTGCAGCCCAATCGGTGAGTCGATCAAAAACGAGGATCAAAGTGACATAGAATACAAAGCTCACCGCGGCCAAAAAGAAAAAAAGCCAGGGACCTTCCAGCAGCCGATCCAGCGCAAAGTTTACATACAGTGTAAGCGGATAATAGACGACCAGAACAATGATAGCGAGGTAAGCTGCGTGGCGAAATGATAACCGATCTTTTCTCTGAGAAACCATGTTCGTAAATATCGGTTAATTTAGAAATGATGTAAAGTGAAACAGCCCAACCCACCCTAAACAATAGAAGGCTGGGGCTGTTCACTTATGAAAACGGCTTTAACCCTAAAGCCATCACGAAAAATGAAAAATAAATACTCCACTAAGAATCGGATTAAGCGGAATGACGAAAGGGATATGTTGAATGCCTAAAAATGGACTCCGAATTCTTAAATGATTGGTTGATGTTGAGCGAATCACCGAAATAGTCTTTATGCAAATTGTTGCTTAACCAGTAACGGACGTTGGTATCCTGAAAGCGGACGCCAGGCGCTTTTCCTTTGATGAAGAACCTTGTGTTTTCGCAGCAAAGGACATTTCCTATCTGGCAGGCTATTTGGATTACCCATCGATTCAAAAAAACCACTATGAGATCACCTATCCTCTGCTTACTTCTTTTACTATTCACTTGCTCGTTATCCAATACGTTCGCGCAAAAAAAGAAAATACTCGTGGATGTAGCGCACGGTCAGAAATTCTATAGCGATCCTGCTGATAAAATCTCGACTGACTTAGTACCTACCCAGCGACTTGAATACATGACGGGCGAGCTAACAAAAAATGCTTCTGCTCACAATGCTTCGCTCGCCTATTTGAAAACGCCCATCACTGCGGAGGCATTGTCAAAAGCAGATTTGCTTTTCATTCAAGTTCCCTCTGTAAAATATTCTGCAGATGAATGCAAAGCCATCAGGTCTTACCTGGAAAAAGGTGGCTCATTGTTCATTGCAATCGAAGAGGACTATTGGGCCACACTTGACCAGGTAAATGCCAACGACATCGTGTCGTCTTTTGGTATTACGTTTTCATCTGACAATCCTGATAAAACAGTAGGAGGTCATGCTACGGAAGGTACCATCACGAAGCAAAAGTATTCGATCCCGTTCCATGGAGCTCGCATGGTGGAGGGAGGCACTCCATTCGCATTCAGCAACCCACCGGGCTCAAGTGCTTTTGCCGTCTTCACCGAAGTGAAAGGCGGAGGCAAAATCATTGCAATGGGCGAGGCCATGGTATCTCTTTACATGACTAGCTGGCAAGATGTGAAAGACTATCAGTGTGCTCCGTTTATGCAAGATGTAATCGGATGGCTTTTGAAGTAGTGCTTGTAACCAAACAACGATCTTTTCATTCTCAGGCTTAAACATTTTATCACCTGGCTGAAGCATGAAGGCT
>CAZECP010000156.1:0-4310 GCA_964510765.1 uncultured Ohtaekwangia sp.
CGCATTGGGATTTTGACAAAGTGAAACAAGAGGGCCAACAGCAGTGGAACAAAGAACTCGGCAAAGTGGAAGTGGAGACGATCAGCGAAGGAGATAAAATAAATTTCTACACTTCGTTTTATCACACGCTCATCGGCACCACCATATATAATGACGTGGACGGAAAATACCGCGGCACGGATCTGGAAATTCACGAAGCAAAAAACTTCACCAACTACACCACGTTCTCGCTGTGGGATACGTATCGCGCATTGCATCCGTGGTACAACTTAGTCGCGCCCAAGCGCAACAGTGACATGGTGCAGTCGATGATCATGCACTACCAGCAAAACCCGATGAAGATGCTGCCGGTGTGGAGTCACTACGCGAATGAGAACTGGTGCATGATCGGCTATCATGCTGTGCCGGTGTTGGCGGATGCTGTAGTGAAAGGAAATATTTCTTCCTTCGATGCGAACGCAGCGCTAGATGCGGCAGTCGCCACCGCGCGCAACAAAGCCTATGGTGGCCTCAGCTACTACATGAGCATGGGCTATATTCCCGAAGACAAGAACGGAAGCTCGGTTTCAAAAGTGTTGGAATACGCCTTTGACGATTGGTGCATCGCGCAGATGGCAAAGCAACTGAAGCGCCAAGACATCTATGACGAGTTCAGCAAGCGCAGTGAATATTATAAAAATGTATTTGACGGAAAATTCATGCGCGCGAAGAATAGCGATGGGAAGTTCATCAAAGAGTTCAATGAGCTAAGTCCGGTGCAGCGTGGCTACATTGAAGGCAACGCGTGGAACTACAGCTTGTATGTGCCACACCAGCCTGCCGCGATGATCAGCATGATGGGTGGCAAAGAAAAATTCTCCGTGCACCTGGATTCACTTTTCAGTTTTGACTTGCCGGAGAAATACATGCACGAATCGGAAGACATTACGAAAGAAGGAATCATCGGCAACTATGTGCATGGCAACGAACCTTCGCATCACGTGCCGTACTTATTCAACTGGACAAACACACCATGGAAGACGCAGGAGAAAATCCGTATGATCATTCCGCGTATGTATCAACCGCGCGTGGATGGCCTCGGTGGCAATGACGACTGTGGGCAGATGAGTGCGTGGTATCTTTTCAGCGCGTTGGGATTTTACCCGGTAGCTCCCGGATCGCTGGAGTATTCAATTGGTAGTCCATTGATCAAGAAAGCGATCATTCATCTTGACAACGGAAAGCAATTTGAAATCGATGTGCAAAAGCAAAGCAAGGAGAGTGTGTATATTCAAAAGTTGACGTTGAATGGTAAGGTCGTTTCAACACCGGTGCTTAATCATGCAGAAATTATGAATGGTGGGAAGTTGGTGTTTGAGATGGGGAGTAAGCCAGGCAAGAAATTGTTTGTAGGAAAATGATTTCCTGGAATTAAGGACAACGATCGTCACAAATTAGAAAAAATTGCGGCCCACTCTTTTTCGGGTGGGCCGCAATACCAACTTACAAACAAAAAAGTTTCTATCAAATAAAAATGATCTGAGTTCCTTCTCCTTCAGCCAAGGCATACATATCTCCGACCGTAATGATGTCTTTCACCTGAGGAACGAAGTCTTCTTTCGTTAAGTGAAACATGTCGGCTGCAAGTTTGCACGCAAATATCTCACCACCACCTGCGTCAATCATTTCAAGGAATTCAGTTACGTGAGGGATGTCGAGTTTGTCCATTTCGCGGGTCATCATGTAAGAAGCAAAAGCTTCAAAGCCAGGCAAGCCGGCTACCATGGTAGGCATGCCCGGCATGAAGGCAGGATTGCCCACGGTAGCCGTGTGCAAATGATCTGCATGTTTCCTGGTGATAGCTTCGAGGCCAAAGAAAGTGAAAAACATTTTTGCTTCGATCCCTTCTGCCAAAGCGCCATTGGCAAGCACCAAGGCAGCGTACACATCTTCCAGTTTTCCTTTGGAGCATATAACCAAAACTTTCTTCACCGGTTTCTTCTCTTTCATTTCGGTGCGAACAGTGGTTTTTGGTTTTTCAGCTACTAGCGTTTCCATACAATTTCATTTATGGTTTTTAAATACAGCTGGCAGGTTTTGGAATGCCGGCAATTTTACTTGATACTTTCAACGGCCCGCCCGGAAACAATTTATAGAATTGTTTGATATCCACCAAGCCGGAGTTTCCTACTTTCCGGATGGTGAGTTTGACATCCTTTGCTTGTTGATCGCGCAGCCAGTTGAGCACAGCCCAATGTTTTTCTGTAAGCTGAATGTTGTAGTGAGAGGCCACATCTTCCGCCCATTCTTTCGTCCACTCCTTATAATTTTTCAGATAGCCTTCTTCGTTAGTTGCTAACACAGGCACTTGTAAGGTTTCCATATACTTTTGTTTTGGTTGTTAAATAATAACTTG
Organism: uncultured Ohtaekwangia sp.; assembly: GCA_964510765.1. GTDB lineage: Bacteria > Bacteroidota > Bacteroidia > Cytophagales > Cyclobacteriaceae > ELB16-189. The sequence continues at coordinate 2,396 of CAZECP010000156.1, forward strand.
TTCTTTTTCTTCCTCCACAATTTTGCCAGCCATCGACATGTGTGTGGGCACCGGCAGATGCTTGCCCGTGAGCAGCATGTGCCAATACACCCATTTGAACGCGAGCTTGCCAAGGTGATTGGCGCGTGTTACTTTCAGCAGACCCATCGGGCCAAGATAGGGCAACGGGAATCTACCGGGCAGCGGCTCTGTGTCGTAGTTGAAATCAATCAGTGAGGCTTTGCCATGGCCGGTTTCGATGAAGCAATTCGCATGGCCATCAAAACTTGCGCTCAATGGACGGCCATTAATGTAATCCAAAATGTTTTGAATAAGGATTTCTGATTCAAAGTGGGCCACGGAGCCGGCTTTTGATGCGGGTAAGTTGGTAGCATCACCAATCACAAAAATATTTGCGTGGCCTTTCGATTGAAGTGTGTGTTTATCGGTGGGCACAAAGTTCAACCCATCATCATCACCCATGTCGCTGTTTTCGATCACGTTACTTCCTTTGTTCACAGGTATCGTTACCAACAAATCGAAAGGAACTTCTTTGCTATCGTATGAGACCAGGGTTTTGCGTTGCGTGTCAACCCGCTCGATATAAAAGTCGGGCACTACATTGATCTTCTTCTCGTCCAATAATGAGCTGAGCATTTTTGTTGCGCGAGGTTTTGTAAAGGCACCTGAAAGTGGGGTGACATACGTGATTTCTACCTTATCGCGAATGCCCTGCTCTTCAAAAAATGAGTCGGCAAGGAATGAAAACTCCAGCGGTGCTACCGGGCATTTGATAGTGGCTTCAGAAAGCGCCACAACTAATTTTCCACCGTTCCAGTTTTTAAATTTCTCGGCAAGACGTTTTGAGCCTTCGAATGTGTAGAAATCAAAAATGGACGTGTACCACAATTCCGCTTTCAAGCCGGGCGTCTCATCGGGCACCACTTCAGCTCCGGTTGCAATTACCAGCAGGTCATAATTTCTCCTGGAACCATCCTTCAGATAAACGGCATTTTCTTCACCCGCGATTCGGTCAGCTTCTGCCTGCACAAACTCTACTTCTGCAGGCAAGAATTCTTTCTTCTGACGCACTACTTCATCAGGAGAATAAATGCCAAAAGGAATAAACAAAAACCCAGGTTGATAGTAATGAATCGGGTCTTTATCAATTACGCTGATGTGCCACTCCTGGGGACTCAGCGCTTTGTTTAATCGGTTGGCCATCACCGTGCCGGCAGTGCCACCTCCTAATATGATTAAGTTTTTCATCTGTAATTATCTTTAAAACCCAAATAAAATGAGTCGATGTTCACTTCATTTTTCTCTTTTTAAACAATTAAAGATTGCCCGCTGGCGCAACTTAAAAAATGATTTACCTCACAAAGCAATGATGATTGTAATCACGACAAGGCTTAGCCAGATTCCTGTATTATCAAATGGGAAGTTCGTGCTCACTTTTGGGGATATTATGAGTCTCGGAAAGTTGGTGTTTAAGATGAAGTAAAGCGAGTAAAAAGTTGCTTGACGGGAAAAACTATTCTTCCACTTCAATAAACGTTACGTTTCTCACTGGAACAAAATCCGATGTTATACCCTCTACAACTATGCGATAGCGTACGGGTAGATCGGCAGTGAAAAAATGCAAGGTTGCTTTGCCCTCTCCATCGTCCAATTTTACTTCCGGCTGCCATAGAATGGTTGAACGGTAATCAGACCTCGTTGAATTTTCTTTTTTGCTGTAGTCGGGCGAATTGAAATTGCTTGAAGGTGAATATCCTTTCAACTTGAATCTCTGAAAGGACTCCTGGTCGATGGTGCCCGGCTTTATATTTGCCTGATATTCAAATTTTTTTGTGTGAAGAATTAGTACTCCGCTTCCTGCTGCTGCACCATAAAAAGCAGAATTACCATACTTAAAAAAATCAATTCGTTCAAT
>CAZECP010000157.1:0-3979 GCA_964510765.1 uncultured Ohtaekwangia sp.
GGAAATTAATTCGTCAAGATGTTCGGCCTTGTGCATGAGCATTCCACCGGAGCCTTGTACCAAAGGTTCGAAGATGAATGCAGCCACATCATCATTGCAGATCAGTTCATCCATTTTTGCTTTTACGTCAGCGAGATTTTGTTCAGTGGGTGCTGGTATGAAATAGACATCAAACAAAAGTTTGTGAAATGCGGCATTGAATGTTCCCCGCTCGCCCACACTCATAGCTCCGAAAGTGTCACCGTGATAGGCATTCTCAAACGCGATGATTTTGGTTTTATGAGTGATTCCTTGGTTGCTCCAAAATTGAAGGGCCATTTTAATTGACACTTCCACTGAGGTTGAACCGTCATCTGAGAAAAATACTTTCGCGAATTTTTGGTTCAGGGCATGAAGCAGATTCGTTGCAAGTGTGATGGCCGGCTCGTGAGTAAAGCCTGCAAAGATCACATGTTCTAGTTTGGTTGCCTGTTCGGCAATACTTTTTGCAATCGTGGTGTTAGCGTGCCCATGAATATTTACCCACCAGGATGAGATTGCATCGATGTACTTCTTTCCGTCTTTCGCAAACAGTGTGCAGTCCTGTGCCCGTTCTATTTCAATGGGGACATCGGCCAGTTTCATTTGGGTGAAAGGGTGCCAGATCGGATAATCGCTTTCAATCATTTCATCGGAAGTTTTATGTTTTCTGGAGAGGCAAACTCAGCTAACGTGCCGCGGTTCAAATTGCTGAACATTGGAATGAAAAAAAGTTTCGGCAGGCCTGTGTGCTCCGAAATAAAATCCTCTGAGGATGAAACTTGTTCACCCACAAACACAAGTCCGAGCACTTTGAGATTTCTATTTCTCAAGGCTTCACAACTCAATAAAGTATGGTTGATGCTTCCAAGATAATTGTTTGACACGAGCACAACAGGAAGGTTCAAATGTGTGAGCAGATCAATATTTAAAAAATTATTTCCAAGTGGGCTCATCAGCCCACCGGCTGTTTCTATTAAAAGATTATTTTCTGTGGAAGGGATTTGAAAGTCATCTTTGGCAATCAAAATATTTTCAAGAGCCGCAGCGTAATGTGGCGATGCAGGTTTTTTCAATCGAAAACGTTCAGGATGAATTTTGCATTTGGGATTGCTGACCATATTCGAGATAAATAGGCTGTCCGTATTTTCCAACTCTCCGGCCTGCACGGGCTTCCAATAATCAAATCCCAGTGCTTGACAAATTACAGCCGAACAAACTGTTTTGCCAATTCCAGTATGAATGCCAGCGATTGCAATATTCATTGTTTAAAAAGTTTTGATCCCGTTGATGATAAGATCAATTTCATTTTCTGTGTTGAACGTGTGAAGACAAATGCGAATTCTTTCCTGACCTGTTGGCACCGTAGGAGAGAGGATTGCCTTAGCATAAATTCCTTTTTTGAAAAGATGTTCTGATAACGATTTGGCTATGTTGTTTCCAGGAACAATAATGCCTTGTATTTGTGACCGACTTGCTAAAAATCCGAAACGATCAATAGTCTTGATCTCATTCGTAAAGTAATCGATCAATTCAAAAAGACGCGCGCGATTGGTTGAGGGCAGCAGATGATAAGCAGATTCAATTTGCTGATACACATACGGTGGCATCGCAGTTGAATAGATAAACGGACGCGCAAAGTTGATGAGATAGTTTCTCAGAGTTTCACTTCCGGTGACGGCTGCCCCATGTAGTCCAAGTGCTTTCCCGAACGTGTAAATACAAGCAAAAACTTTTTTCTCTAACTGTAAATGACACACGAGTCCTTCCCCTTGTCCGCCAAAAACTCCGGTAGCATGCGCTTCATCCACTATCAAATGAGCCTGGTATTTCTCACATGTCCTGACGATTTCCTGAAGTGGTGCCTCATCACCATCCATTGAATAAAGGGACTCAACGACAACAAATTTATTTCCTTTTGCATGAGCTAATTTCTGATCAAGATCAATTACATCGTTGTGTTTGAATTTAAATTTCGATGCGTAACTCAACCTTACGCCATCGATCAAACTGGCGTGAATCAACTCATCACAAATGAATGTGTCATTTTTGTTTGCGATAGATGAGCATAATCCGAGATTGGCCATGTAACCAGAGTTAAAAATCAAAGCTGCGTCTGCACGATGAAATTGCGCGATTTTTTTTTCTGCTTGCTCTGCTTCACTCGAGTTTCCCGAAATCAATCGCGATCCGGTAGCTCCATTGTACTCTGATTTATTTTTAGGATGAAGTAATTGCTCTCTTGCAAAACCAAGATAGTCGTTGGAGGCGAAATCAATTTTTTGATCGCTTAAAATCAGGCTGCGATACAGCCCCAATTTTTTTCGTTCCTCCAATTGGAGCTGGAGAGTGGAGTCAAAGGCTTGCCTGCTCACTTACATTTTCAGTTTGAATGTGAGCATCTTTGAACGGCTTGCGTGCTGTAAGTCCTAAAAGTTTAAACATCTGCATATCCTGATCAAAATCGGGATTAGGTGTTGTCAATAGTTTTTCTCCTGCAAAGATGGAGTTGGCTCCCGCCATAAAACACAGCGCTTGCTCAGCAATGCTCATCTCGTTTCTCCCGGCCGACAACCGAACAATACTTTTAGGCATCAGGATGCGCGCTGTAGCAATCATTCTAAGCATGATATCGATCGTCACTCGTTCATTATTCTCCAGCGGTGTTCCTTTTACAGCAACCAATGCATTGATTGGAACCGAGTCTGGGTGCGTTTCCATGGTTGACAATGTGTGCAGCATTTTTATCCTGTCATCATCTGTCTCACCAAGACCAACGATACCTCCTGTACACACACTGAGTTTTGCTTTGCGAACGTTGCTTAACGTGTTGAGCCGATCTTCAAAATTGCGCGTGGTAATGATGCTGTGATAATTTTCACTGGATGTGTCAATGTTATGATTGTAAGCAAAACATCCGGCATCTTTCAGTCGCTGTGCTTGTTCATATGTTAACATGCCGAGTGTACAGCAAACTTCCAATCCCATGTTGTTTACATGCGAAACCATTTCCAGCACACGATCAAAGTCTTTGTTGTTCCTCACCTCGCGCCACGCAGCGCCCATGCACAAGCGAGAGGCGCCATTAGCTTTGGCAATCTCCGCTCTTTCCACTACGCGCTCAACAGTCATTAGTGGCTCTACCTCCACATCGGTTTGATAACGGGCTGCCTGTGGGCAATAGGCACAATCCTCTTTACATCCGCCCGTTTTGATAGAGATAAGACTACTCACTTGCACCTCCGCGTACGAATCATTTTCGCGATGGATCGATGCTGCTTCGAAGATCAGGTCAAGAAGTGGACGGTTATAAATGTCGCGCACTTCTTCCAATGTCCAGGTGTTGCGTATAGTCATTTTCAATTTAATTGGTTTGTCTGTGTAATTTATTGTGGATCTGCGCCAGCTTAAACATGCTCGATTAGTAAGCGCTTACATCATGAAACGAGTGATTTTGTTTTGCTGGGCTGGTTGAGATAAGTTAACATGAGCCTGGCTGTGTTCTCTGATGCCGAGCCAATGTCCAAGGTTTTATAGAGAGAGTTGTAAGACTCTTTCATTAGCGAAAGGTATGCCGGATCACTCACTAATTTTTGCAATTCTTCATTTACAAAATTCAGTTCTGCTTTTTCCTGGATCATCTCCTTCACTACTTCTTTGGTGGCAATAAGATTTACCAAAGAGATGAATTCGACACTCACTACGCTTTTCGCAATTTTGTATTCAAAGTTTCCGGTTTTATAAACAACGACTTGCGGCACTTTGAACAGTGCGGTTTCCAAGGTAGCAGTTCCGGATGTTACAATGGCAGCATCCGCTACGGTAAGCAAATCATACGCATCATCATGAATGAATTTTACATTACCCACTGATTGTAGTGGTTTGTATAATTCATCATCAAGATTTGAAACTGCCGCAGTTACAAATTGATAATCCGTATTAGCTTGTGCGACCTCCGCCA
>CAZECP010000158.1:0-3796 GCA_964510765.1 uncultured Ohtaekwangia sp.
TGATCCAGATTTTGTAAAAAGTTTTTTGAACGGAGAGCGAGGCGTGTTGCAGTTTTTCTCGCATTATCAACAAGCAGACGGTCGATTGAAAAACGCTCCTTATTGGGAATTTTCGGATTGGTCGGAAGGTGGAGGTTGGAATAGCGGGGTTGCTCCGGTTGGTGAAGACGGAAGCTCCGCGGTGCTTGACTTTCAACTTTTATTGGCTTATCAAACGGCCGCGAAGTTGGAAAGTGAGATTGGTTTGAAAGAATTGGCAAGTGATTATTCAAATGCGGCTGCTAAGTTGATGGACGCAATCAAGTCAGCTTATTGGGACGAAAACAAAAAACTATTCGCTGACACAAAAGACAAAAAGTATTTTTCGCAACACACCAACACGTTGGCAATTCTTACCGAAACATTGAAAGGTGCTGATGCCACCGAATTGATGAAAAAGATTTTGAATGATGCTTCGTTGACGCAAGCCACCATCTATTTCAAATACTATGTGAACCAGGCCTTAGTCAAAGCCGGTCTTGGCGATTTGTATCTTGATCAACTTGGTGTGTGGAAGGAAAATTTAAAAATGGGAATGACCACCTGGGCTGAGATCAGCGACATCAATCACGCCCGATCTGATTGCCACGCATGGGGCGCAAGTCCAAACATAGAATTTTTTAGAGTTGTACTGGGGATTGATTCGGACGGAACTGGATTCAAAAATATTCGTATTGAACCGCACCTTGGGACACTGAAGGAAGTGTCAGGATCGATACCACATCCCAATGGAAAAATTGAGGCGAACTATAAACTCGAAAAGAATGCCTGGAAAGTAGCGATCAAAATTCCCGAAGGAACAACCGGAACATTTGTATGGAAAGGAAAAACCATACAACTCAAGCCTGGCAGCAACTCCTTCACCCTCTGATGTCTTAATGCCTAATCCCTAAATGCCTATAAAAGAAAATGAATTTGCTGATCTATAATACCTACAAAGAATTATCAAGAGCCGCTGCCAATAAGATTGCAGATTACATTCGCAATAAACCAGCATCGAAAGTTTGTATCGCATCCGGTCACACACCGCTTGGAGTCTTTGAATATTTGGTTGAAGATGTGAAATCAGGAAAACTTGACGTCAGTCAATGCACTTTTGTGAGTCTCGATGAATGGGTGGGAGTGGAGCGCAGTGACAGCGGCTCTTGCTGGAGCATGGTGGACAAATGTTTTTTTACACCTCTACAAATTTCAAGTTCCAAGATCTTATTCTTTGATGGTAACGCAACTGACTTGCAAAGGGAGTGTGACAAAGTGAATGAGTTTCTTTCTCCTGACGGCTTGGATATCATGTTAGTTGGAATTGGACTGAACGGACATATCGCTATGAACGAACCAGGAACTTCTTTTGATTTGCACGCGCACATTTCGCAACTGGCAGAAGAAACAATCAATGTTGGGCAGAAATATTTTGATAAACCCACCAAGCTTTCAAAGGGAATTACACTTGGGCTTCAAAACTTTCGTGAAGCAAAGCTGCCAATTTTATTGGCTAATGGTTTGAAGAAGGCCTCGATCATTCAAAAAGTGATGACGCATTCAGTAACAGAAAATATTCCTGCAACTATTGTTCAAACTATTCCGCACGCGCTGGTGATGGTTGATCAGGAAGCTGCTTCAGAGGTGAAAAAATAGAGAGCCTGGACTACAACATCCAGGCTCTTTCTATTACTTCTTTTTTCCAATTGCAACCAACTCATCCATTTGTTTTTGATCAGGAACAGTTGTTGGGCTTGAAGTGTTTTTGGAATAGTCTCCTTCAAGTTGAAAGTTGATGGGTACTACCATTTGCATGCGCACATCTTTACCTCCTTGCTTGGCCGGGATCCACTTCACTTTTGAATCGGCAACAGCCTTCAAAGCGGCTTCATCGCAACCGGACCCAATGCCATGCAAAACTTTAGCCTCTGAAATTGTTCCATCTAAATTGACGATAAATTGCACAAGCACTTTTCCTTGCACGCCTTTTTCACGAGCCTCCTTTGGATATTTTAATGTCAGTGCGATTCCTTCATAGAAAGCTTTGATTCCATCTGATGGCATAGCTGAATCCTCCACTGACGTAAACACCTCACCACTTTGAGTTTTTGCGGATGACTGTGTTGCGGCTGGGTCGCCCTTCATATTCTGCTGTTCATTGCAGGAAATGAATACAAAGAGAGCAAAAAAAACTGCCCCAGAAGTAAACACTTTCCATCGGCTGAGCTTAACTTTTTCTTTTGTGATCATAATGATTCTTGTTAAGGTTAACGAATTATTAAAATGATTGGCGATCGGGAAGTCGGCCGACTGAAGTGCAACCCTCGCCAGAAGGCTGCAATATTGTTCTGCATCCACACTCTTCACGGCAATTTCATCTGCCTGAAATTCATGGATGTTGGTAATTTGCTTTCTGAGTATGTAAACGAATGGATTGAACCAGAACGCAACTTTCAAAAGTTCAATGAGAATGATGTCTGCACTATGAAAAAGCCTGGCGTGAATTTGCTCATGTTTGAATATCATTTCCCTGTCTTGGGTTGAAAAAGAGTGTTCTATGAATATCAGGTTCAAAAACGAGAAACTTCCCTTCTCACTGCGACCCATGCTGTTATTCGATTTATTAATCGACCACAATTTTAAAAGTCTCGAGAAATTCCAGACTAACCGAACTAGAATAAAGAGGGCAATAACTTCATAAACGATTGTTAGAATATTTTTGAATTCAAAAAGAGTTAGATATTCTTTTACGGTCAGTTCAGGTAAAGTATAGGAGACCAAGCCTGAAACAGACGGCAGGTCATTTCCAATTTTAATTTGAATCAACGGGAATAGTAGCGAACAAAAAATTCCAGCAATAATGAAAAATCGTTGGAACTTAAAGTTGGTTTCGTTTCGTAAAACAACATGGTAGAAAATCGCTACAACTACGAGCGCGATGTTTGCTTCCAGAAAATAATTAAGTGTGTTCATGATTTTCCTTTTTTGATTTCCTGAAGTCTTTTTACGAGCTGATCGATGTCGCCCACATCAAGCTTGTTTTCCGCAGCGAAGAAGGAGACCAGGCTGTGGATCGACCCTCCGAAATACCCTTTCACTAAATTGTTCAGATAGAACTTAGTGTACTTGTCTTTGGTAATGAGCGGATAATACTCGTGTGTTTTTCCAAAAGCCTTGTAGCCAACAAATCCCTTCTTTTCGAGAATGCGGATAATAGTTGACACGGTGTTGTATGCGGGCTTTGGTTCGGGAAGTTCATCCACGATGTCTTTTACAAATCCTTTTTCTAAACGCCAAAGAATTTGCATGAGCTGATCTTCGGCTTTGGTCAGTTCCTTCATAACTAATAATTACGTTGTAAAACTAAAACATTAGTTATAAAACACAAGCACTCTGGTAATAAAAATTTTTGAATTGAGTTTTAATGTGATTTTGGAAGGTTTTTCTCAAACCACTCCTTTTCTGAATGGGCCGTGTTCTCGAACTTTACTTTTTCCTCTAGTTTCTTTCTGGCGTTCTGCATGGCTTTCGTTACAAGAGTGTGCTCTATGGCTTCATCATCTTTCATTCCCAATTTCTCCATTAAACTTATAACATTACTTGCTCCGAAGGCGTCCATCAATGGGTTATCAAGTGATGAGTAGAAAGTAATCGTTAAGTTCTTGAAACTCATCAAGCCCTCCAATAATTTATTTTCTTTGACTGGCAATGGATAATGGCCAAAGAATTGAAGGTGGCATTTGAATTTCGATGTGAGCGCAGGAAATAGTTTTTGAAA
>CAZECP010000159.1:0-3730 GCA_964510765.1 uncultured Ohtaekwangia sp.
GTTGACCTTGTGCAACAGCAGACGTTAAAATATTTCTACGACTTCGGTCATCCCAGCTGTGGCATGGCGCGCGAGCGAAATTCGTCCGGTGATGTGGTGACCACAGGTGGAAGCGGCTTCGGCATCATGGCGATGATGGCTGGTGTCAATCGCGGTTTTATTACCCGCGCCCAGGGTCTTGATCGGTTTGTTAAAATTGTTTCCTTCCTTGAAACCTGCGACCGTTTTCATGGCGCATGGCCACACTGGATAAATGGCGCTACCGGCAAGGTGGTTCCATTTGGAGTGAACGATGACGGGGCAGATATTGTCGAAACCTCGTATATGATTCATGGATTGCTTGCTCTTCGTCAATATCTAACCTCACCTGATACGGTTGGAAATAATCTGATCAACCGGATTACAAAACTTTATGATGAGGTGGAGTGGGATTGGTTTCGGAAAAGTACGCAGGAAAATGTGTTGTATTGGAACTGGTCGCCCAACAGTGGATTCGCTGTGAATGTTCCGGTGCGTGGGTATAATGAAACATTGATCACGTATGTGCTCGCAGCAGGTTCATCAACACATTCCATTCCCATTGAAGTGTATCAGCAAGGTTGGGCGCAGAACAAAAGTATTGTCAATGGAAATTCATATTACGGGCACGTGTTGCCTTTAGGAGAACCGTATGGCGGGCCATTGTTTTTTACACAATATTCTTTTCTTGGGTTTGATCCGCATGTCACCGATCCGTATCTGAATGTGAACTTCTGGGATCAGAATGTCAATCAATCGCTGATTAATCATGACTACAGTGTAGCCAATCCGCACAAGTATGTTGCTTACAGTGACAGTTGCTGGGGGTTAACGGCATGCGATATTCCTTCAGGCTATGGCGCCCAGTCACCCACAAGCGATAATGGAACAATTGCACCTACTGCGGCACTGGCTTCGTTTCCCTACACTCCCGACCAATCGATGAAGGCGTTGAAGTTCTTCTATTATTCAATCGGTGATAAACTTTGGGGGCAGTATGGCTTTTACGACTCCTTTAACTTAGGCCAGGGCTGGACGGCCTCTTCCACGTTGGCCATCGACCAGGGACCGATTATCGTGATGATTGAAAACTACCGAACACAATTGTTATGGAATTTATTTATGTCGGCACAGGAAGTGCAGGCAGCAAAACTTAAGCTTGGATTTAATTAAAAGAACTCTTCTCAATAAATTTGAAATTCAAATCCGACTGACATAACCCTTCACCAATATAGAACCTGCCATGAAAAAATTATCACTCATTTTGCTCGCCTTTGCTTTCGCTTGTTCCAAACCTCAACAAAAAGGAGATCAACGCATGACCGCTGTTGTTGATTCCATCATGAGCAAGCTGACGGTCGAAGAGAAAATAGGTCAACTCAACCTGCCTTCTGCAGGAGAATTTGTGACGGGTGCTGCAGAGAATTCTGACATTGCCAAAAAAATTGAGAAAGGTCAGGTAGGTGGTTTATTCAACATCAAATCGGTAAAGCGGATTCGTGAGATTCAAAAAATCGCTGTTGAAAAGAGTCGTGCAAAAATTCCTTTGTATTTTGGAATGGATGTAATCCATGGTTATGAAACGGTTTTTCCAATTCCCATTGGCCTTAGTGCATCGTGGGATATGGAGTTAATCCAAAAGACTGCCCGCATGGCGGCTATAGAAGCCAGCGCAGATGGCATCAACATGACATTTTCTCCCATGGTTGACCTCACCCGCGATCCGCGCTGGGGGCGGCTGGCTGAGGGAAATGGTGAAGATCCATTTCTCAGTTCTGAAATTGCAAAAGCCATGGTGAAGGGATACCAGGGCGATGATCTTGCTGCTAACAATACAGTGATGTCATGCGTGAAGCACTATGCGTTGTATGGCGCTTCCGAAGCCGGTCGCGATTACAACACAACGGACATGAGCCGGATAAGAATGTACAGCGACTATTTCCCTCCCTATAAAGCAACGGTTGATGCCGGAGCCGGAGCCATCATGGCTTCGTTCAATGAGATCGATGGAATCCCTGCCACGGCCAATAAATGGTTGCTCACGGATGTGTTGCGCAATGAGTGGAAGTTCACCGGTCTTACGGTCTCTGACTATACAGGTGTGAGTGAGATGGTGGCACATGGCATAGGCGATCTGCCAACCGTTTCCGCGAAGGCGTTGGATGCAGGAGTTGATATGGATATGGTGAGCGAAGGTTTTCTTACCACGCTGCAGCAATCACTGAAAGATGGAAAAATTACTGAGAAGCAAATTGACGATGCGTGCCGCAGAGTATTGGAAGCGAAATACAAACTGGGTTTGTTCTCCGACCCCTATCGCTACTGCAATGAAGAACGTGCAAAGAAGGAAGTCTTCACCGATGAGAACCGTGCTTTTGCAAGAAGTGTGGCTGCACAGTGCTTTGTGCTGTTGAAAAATTCAAACAATATTCTGCCGCTGAAGAAGCAAGGTACCATCGCATTGATCGGCCCTTTGGCAGATGCAATTGAAAACATGACAGGCACATGGTCTGTCGCTGCCGACAATTCAAAATCCATTACCCTGCTAAAGGGTTTGCAGGAAGCCGTAGGCGATGCAAGTGCAAGCGTGATGGCAGAGGGTAAGATGCCTTCCTTAAAATCGAATGCGGCCGCAACGGGAAATGGACTTCAGTCAACCACTGCTCAAGCAAAAATTCTGTATGCGAAGGGTTCTAATCTTTTTGAAAGCGAACAACTTGAAATCAATGCCACGCCATTTGGAAAAGGACTGCATCGCGATAAGCGCACATCTACTGAATTGCGAGAAGAGGCACTGAAGATTGCTGCGATGGCGGATGTAATTGTGGCTGCGGTGGGCGAGTCTGCAGAGATGACAGGTGAGGCATCGAGCCGCTCCGATCTGAATATTCCCGATACACAGGAAGAATTATTGAAAGCCTTGGTGAAAACAGGAAAGCCCGTGGTACTTGTACTTTTCACTGGCAGACCACTCACCATCAAATGGGAGAACGAAAACATTCCTGCCATTCTCAATGTGTGGGCAGGTGGATCAGAAGCCGGTCATGCTATCTCTGATGTGTTGTTTGGCGAAGTAAACCCTTCCGGCAAACTCACGATGACGTTTCCTCAAAACGTTGGACAGGTTCCGATTTATTACGCACATAAAAATACAGGTCGTCCGTTGCGCGGACCGTGGTTTCAGAAATTTCAATCTAACTATCTCGATGTTCCCAATGAACCGCTCTATCCGTTTGGCTTTGGGTTGAGCTACACTCAATTTACCTATGGAGATGTAGCGATCAATAAAAATCAAATTGCAAGCGGTGAATCTTTAACGGCTACTTGCAAGATCACCAATACCGGCAAGATGGCGGGCGCAGAAGTGGTGCAAATGTACATCCGCGATTGGGTGGGCAGCGTCACTCGCCCGGTGATGGAATTGAAAGGTTTTCAGAAAATCACTTTGCAGCCGGGCGAGTCGAAAGAAGTTTCTTTCACCATCACACCTGAGTTGCTCAGCTTCTATCATTCCGATTTGTCGTTTGGTCCTGAGCCTGGAGAGTTCTCAGTGTTCATTGGCGGAAACTCACGTGATGTAAAAGAGCAGAAGTTCAGTTTGAAATAACAACTACGCCAGCGAAAGCACCTTGGCAGCGCCCGCATGGGGCACTTGCTGGATGGAGCCATCTCCCTGCACCTGCCCGTAGCGCACACCAATGGTGAGCAGCAA
>CAZECP010000160.1:0-3718 GCA_964510765.1 uncultured Ohtaekwangia sp.
CAGGAAATATGTGGTGGGGAACAGGGCAAGGACTTTATCGTTTTGATGGTACACGATTTTATCAGGTAATGCAGGAGGGGCCTTGGTAGAAGAGAAAATATTTTGATTGTACTTTTAAGGTCAATTTTACTTGAATGAAAAAGAACATTCTGATTCTTACGTTAATAACTCTCTTTATTGCCTGTCACCAATCAAAGAGTACATTGGATAGCAACGCAAATGATACGGTGAAGACATTAATTTCAACTTCTGCACCTCTAAAGCAAGACAATTCATTTAACGGACTGATAGAAAATCTAAAACAATACAAAAATTTTTATAGCATTGGTGACACACTTTCATCATCAAGTAATTTTTGGGGAAGCACGAATATTATTGATACAACCTATTTAATAAATTTTAATTTGATAGATACAACATTCAAATCACAATTTGGATTTAGACAGAACCAACTTGATTGTTATCATGCCAGACTTATAGGTCAATATCGTTACATGGATTTTCTATTGATTCTGACATATTCTATGAGGACATCGGCAGGAGATGGAAATCCTTTATTAATACTTTCTGTTTTCAATGATAAGGGGACCTTACATGACCAGATTAAGTTTGACTTATACTATACTCACGATCCGGAGCTAAGACCAGATTCTCGTTTTTCGATTTCTAAGGAGTTTCTTATCACTGAAAATCAAATTGAAAAAGAATTCAAATTAGTTGGAGATAATTATGTTTTAAACAGGACAAAGTCAGACGTAAAGAAATTCAAAATAGATAATGAAGGGCATTTTTATCGATTATGAAATATGCCATAGTTTTTTATAAATCGTTGATCGTGCTATTAAATGTGCATCTTCAAAGTGGGTGCCGTCCGTGCGGGACAACTGCATCGCTTGTGGATCGCGCGTAGCCGCACGGTGGTGAGTTCGCGGCCCTGGTGGCCGCGAACAACATTTGGCGAAAATCGCGCAGCGATTTTCGCTCTTCCATGCACGAGCAGTATTCGGTTCGGAGAACAACTCACTTGGCCGCGCGTTTTCGATGATCAATGTCTCCGCGGTATCACTTGTCTTAGCGACTTCGCGGTGAGTGAAATACAAATCTTTGGTTATGCTTTTCTTGAGTGTGAGCCGTCCTTGCGGTGCAACTTGCATCGCCTGTGGACAGCATGCAGGCGCACGGTGGAGAGTTCGCGGCCTGGTGGCCGCGAACAACACTTGGCGAAAATCGCGCAGCGATTTTCGCTCTTTAAATGCGCGAGCAGTATTTGGTTCGGAGAACAACTCGCCTGGCCGCGCATGTTCTCTGACCTGCGGAAAGGTTTGATGCACGACATTTTAAAAGTGGCCAATTCAGAAATAATCACGAGCAATTCCAACTATAATTCGATATTGGAAGTCTATTTCAAAAATGACATGTATGAAATCTGCTTTTGCGCTTCTTGTTTTATCTGGGTTAGCTGCATCGTGCGACAAACCATTTCAACAAAAAGATTCTGGTGCCGACAACCAAACCAGTGCTTGCATCCAAACCGTGATTGATAAAATCAAAAATGAAGCTGTGCGAAATCCTCCGGCAAAAGTTTATCGGTACAACTACAATGGAGCCACCGTTTATTTTATTCCTCAATATTGCTGTGATGCATTTAGTGTATTGCTTGATTCAAAGTGCCAACCGATCTGCGCACCTGATGGCGGCATCAGCGGAGGAGGTGATGGCAAGTGCAAAGACTTCTTTTCGAAGAGAACGGATGAGCAGTTGATCTGGGCGGATCCACGTTAGTTTTTTCCGTCAAAAACACCATGGCTTTTTTTCTGTAAACCGCTACCTAACATTTGTTTCTGAGCTGATTTGCAAATATTTCTCTCTCTTTTTGAAATTTGAATCTGTTATTTTTATAATCTTGTGTCATGCTTCGCTGAGGAGACATCAGGTGAAGTCAATGAAGAAATGAAATCAAATTTGAATCTTATCGTCAACGTTATTCTTCTCCGAAAACCGGGGCTGTAATGATATTGACTAAAATATTATAACCGCCCCGACCATCGGGGCGGTTTTGTTTTATATGGTATTGAACAAACTAACAGTTGTACAAAAAATATGAACGAGTACTACAACGATGACACGATCCTCTACCTGAATGGCAAGTACATCAAGGCTGCCGATGCAAAAACGGATCTCTATGGACAGACTTTACACTATGGCTACGGTGTCTTCGAAGGCATTCGTGCGTATGAAACCGTGAATGGTGTAAAGACTTTCAAAGCGCATGAACACTACGAGCGATTGAAGAAGAGTTGCAACCTCATGGGTATTCCGTTTGAATATGATGCAGAAGATCTCGAGCAGATCACCTATCAGGTGTTGGAGAAAAATGATTTCACCAACGCTTACATACGCCCACTTGTTTTTTGTGGACCGAACATGGCGCTCACTTCGCCAACTGAAGTGTCGTTGATGATCACTGCGTGGGAGTGCGATCAGCATCCGAATATCAAGCCGACTAAAACTTGCATTTCATCTTTTCAGCGCCCTAACCCCAAAGCTGTAACGATGGAAGCAAAAGTGTGTGGCCTTTACGTGAATTCAATTCTCGCCACCACCGAAGCCAAGCGCAGAGGTTTTGACGACAGCTTGTTATTGGATTTGAATGGTAATGTGGCAGAAGGACCGGGAGCAAATTTCTTTTTTGAAAAAGACGGAGTAATGTACACGCCACCGAAAGGAAGTATTCTTCCCGGCATCACACGCAAAACGGTGATTGATATTTGTCATACACTTGAAATTCCTGTGGAAGAAAAATTCTTCCGCCCCGAAGAAGTGTTTGAAGCCGATAGCGCCTTCTACTGCAGCACCATGTTAGAGATAGTGGGAGTGGAATCAGTGGAAGGCCAGCCGTTGAAAAAGAAATGGAACGATTCACTCGGTGCGTTGATACAGGAAACCTATCGCTGCATTGTGTTGGATAAAAGTTATAGTTACGTGATTGTTTGATACCAGATGCTGGATACTAGATACTAGTCACTGGAAAATCCTGAATCAAGTATCGAGAATCCAGAATCATTTTTTGAGACAGAATAATGGAGTTAAATAAACATAGCAAAGTTCTTACCTGTGATTCAACACTGCCTGGTTCACAGGCGATGTTTTACGCCATCGGGTTGAAGGAAGAAGATTTTAAGAAAGGGCAGGTGGGCATTGCGAGCACCGGCTTTGATGGCAACTCGTGCAACATGCACTTAAATGCACTTGCTGCCGAAATAAAAAAATCAGTGTGGTCGAATGATCTCGTAGGTTTGATTTTCAATACCATTGGCGTGAGCGATGGCATGACAAACGGAACACCCGGCATGCGCTATTCATTGGTGAGCCGCGAAGTGATCGCTGATTCAATTGAGACCATTTGTGGCGGGCAATATTATGATGGAGTAATTGCCGTTGTCGGTTGTGATAAGAATATGCCAGGCGCTTTGATCGCGATGGGAAGATTAAATCGTCCTTCAATCATGGTGTATGGTGGTACCATTGCCGGTGGACATTACAAAGGTCAATCGTTGAATATAGTCTCAGCGTTTGAAGCACTCGGACAAAAGTTGGCCGGCAAACTTTCAGACGAAGATTACAAGGGCATCATTCAGCATTCATGCCCTGGTGCCGGAGCATGTGGAGGAATGTACACGGCTAACACGATGGCATCTGCGATTGAAGCATTGGGAAT
>CAZECP010000161.1:0-3678 GCA_964510765.1 uncultured Ohtaekwangia sp.
TTG
Source organism: uncultured Ohtaekwangia sp. (assembly GCA_964510765.1). Taxonomy (GTDB): domain Bacteria; phylum Bacteroidota; class Bacteroidia; order Cytophagales; family Cyclobacteriaceae; genus ELB16-189. The sequence goes on from CAZECP010000161.1 coordinate 4, forward strand.
CTCATCCAACCATTCTTGGCCGAACCATAAAAGGTGGGGAAGTTTAATTGATCTTCACTCGCATCGAGAGCGAAGAATAATTCAAAAACCTGCTCATGTACTTCGTCTGGTGTACAGTTTTTCTTATCTACTTTGTTAATAACTACTATCGGCTTTAAGCCCATCTGTAATGCTTTCTGCAATACGAAGCGAGTTTGCGGCATAGGGCCTTCAAAGGCATCGACTAAAAGAAGACAACCATCGGCCATGTTTAAGACACGCTCAACTTCTCCACCAAAGTCACTGTGACCAGGTGTATCAATTACATTGATCTTGTAATCTTTATAGCGAACGGAAACGTTCTTCGCGAGAATGGTGATGCCACGTTCGCGCTCCAGATCATTACTGTCCATGATCAGTTCACCAGGATTTTCGTGATCCTTAAAGAGGTGACCTGCATGCAAAAGTTTGTCAACCAAGGTAGTTTTCCCGTGGTCAACGTGGGCAATAATGGCAATATTCCTAATCTTCGCTACTTCCATAAAATGATGTAATTGGCCTGAATTTAATTTGAGGGCGCAAAGATAATCAGAAATCCGGCTTGCTATATGAAAAGCCCGATAATTGGAGGCTGGAGGGCAATGATTTCTTAGAAAATGGCTGCCTTTTTGTTATTTTTGCGGCAAATTTCAATAAGATTAAAAAATTAACAATATCCTGAACTGCATTTAAAATTGAATTAAACTTTAATAAGAAACACAATGGTTGATTTATTTGAAAAACTGCGCATGGAAGAGGGTCCTTTGGCCAAGTACTCTCATTTACCGGATGATTATTTTTTCTTTCCAAAGTTGGAAGGAGAAATCGGGCCGCGCATGAAGTTCAATGGAAAAGATGTTTTGAATTGGAGTTTGAATAATTATTTGGGATTGGCCAATCATCCTGAAGTTCGAAAAGCGGATGCTGATGCTGCTGCGAAATTTGGATTGGCATCACCTATGGGTGCACGCATGATGAGTGGAAATTCTGTTTATCATCTTGAACTGGAAAAGCAACTTGCTGATTTCGTAAAGAAAGAAGATGCGATGTTGCTCAACTATGGATATCAAGGCGTGCTTTCAATCATTGACGCAATTGTAAATCGTAAAGATGTGATTGTATATGATGCGGAATCACATGCTTGTATTATCGATGGTGTTCGCCTTCACATGGGTAAGCGCTTCGTGTACACTCACAATAACATGGAGAACCTGGAAAAACAGCTTCAACGTGCTACCAAACTTGCCAATGAAACCGGTGGTGGAATTCTCGTAATCACAGAAGGCGTATTTGGCATGAGCGGAAACATGGGCGATTTGAAAGGAATTGTTGAACTGAAGAAAAAATATAATTTCCGTTTGTTTGTGGATGATGCCCACGGCTTTGGTTCGATGGGGCCTACTGGTGCTGGTGTTGGTGAAGAGCAGGGTGTGCAAGATCAAATCGATTTGTACTTCTCTACGTTCGCGAAGTCAATGGCGAGCATCGGTGCATTTGTTGCCGGTGATAAAAAGATTTTAAAATTCTTACGTTACTCTGTGCGTTCACAAATCTATGCGAAGTCAATTCCGATGCCGTTGGTAATTGGTGGATTAAAACGCCTTGAGTTGGTGAAGAAACATCCGGAACTCAGACATGATCTTCACAAGATTATGAAGGCAATGAAGAGCGGGTTGAAGGCGAGAGGTTTTGCCATCAACGAAACGCAGACTCCTCCAACGCCAGTTTTATTCAAAGGAGGTGTTGGTGAAGCTGCTAACATGAGCATGGATTTACGCGAGAATTATGGCATTTTCTGCTCCGTGGTGATCTATCCTGTGGTGCCGAAAGATGTGATCATGTTCCGGATTATTCCTACTGCCGCACATACAATGGCCGATGTAGAGGAGACTTTAACCGCGTTTTCTGCACTAAAAACGAAGCTTGATGAGGGCTTTTATAAGAGAGAAGAGCTTGTTTCAGTGACGAAATAGTAAAAAGACGCGTTTTTTGACTTGTTTTTAAAGGTTTTTATTTAATTTGGCATACACGGAAACCCAATTAGAAAACTAAAACATAAACAAAATGAAAAAATTCGAAGAACTTAAAGCCTTGATTGCGTCTATTGAGCCTGATGCCGACAAGTTTTATAACAAGGCAAACAGCGCTGCAGGCACACGCTTGCGCAAAGGAATGCAGGATCTTAAGAATATTGCACAAGCTATTCGCGCTGAAGTTCAGGACTTGAAGAACAAAGAATAAACTTCAACCTTTATTTTAAATCAAAGGCTACCCTAACGGGTGGCCTTTAATTTTTTTACCTACTTACTTAAATAAATAAGCTTCGAAAACTTTTCAAACAAGGAAGTAGTTGCAGCATGATTGAACGGAAGGTGTTGTGTATAAATGCTTGCTGCAATTCCGGATTTGTAGTCGATGTAGAAATAAGTGTTCATCAATCCGCCCCAAAGAATCGTTCCGGCCTTTCTTCCGTAATATTTGTCTTCGCTGTCAATGAGTCCGCCAAGCCCCCATTTTGTTGTGGCTGAAGTGATGCCACTGAAATTGCAACATGAAGAAGGGTTAAAAAAATTTCCGGCATTTTCCATCGAGATATTTCCAATCTGATTTTTATTCATCTCCTCGATAGTTTCCTTTTTTAGAATGCGAATTCCATTTAGTTCGCCAAAATTTAAAAGGCATTGCAGCAGTTTTGTGAAATCATCAGGCGAAGCGAATAAGCCGCCACCTCCGCTGAATTCTGTCACTGGTTTTGTTGGAATCCGGTCGGGCATTTCAATCAATGGTTGCTTGCCGTCATCACCGCGCCTGCCACGGGAAACGATGAATGCTTTGAGTGAATCCGGAACATTGAACCAGGTTCTGTTCATGCGAAGTGGTCCGGTAATATTTTGCCGGAAATAATTTTCAAGATTCAATCCGGAAATCTTTTCAACAACCCGTCCGGCCCAATCGGTGCTGGTTCCATAAAGAAATTGCGTTCCACTTTCAAATCTTCTCGGCAAATCTTTTTGATTCCAGTTGGTCCGATCAAATTTTGAAAGCTCTTCATCAGTGGAATTATAGCCGAAGCCAGAAGTGTGTGTGAGCAGGTGGCGAAGTGTGATTGGACTTTTTGGAGGGATTAATTTTCCGTTTGACAGAATCGGAATCGCACTCATCTCTGGAAGCAAATGTGAAAGATCGTCATCCAACTTAATCAATCCTTTTTCCACCAACTGCATGGCAGCAATGCTGGTGATAATTTTCGTCATCGAGTAAATGCGAAAGATATGCTGTGTAGTCACTTTTGAACTTTGTGTCCAAATTGCTTTTCCGAAAGTATAATCAACTCTTTCACCTTTAGTATTGATGGCAATAGCAACGAGCGCAGGGAGATCACTCCTTGCCATTGCTTCGTTCATTTCTCTTTTCACCAACGATTGATCAGGAAAAGATGTTTGAGGATAAGAATTAACGAAAGCAAATAGAAAAAAGATGGAAAATACAAATTGCCTTATGGGATTGTTTCTGGTCACAATCTAATCAGTGCCTCAATATCACTTCAATTTTTCAAAAGCTTTTTCTATTTTCTTTTTCAAGGCACCCGATGGCTCCACTAATGGGAGTCGCACGATAGGTTTACATAAGCCGAGTAAACTCATGAGGTATTTTACT
>CAZECP010000162.1:0-3442 GCA_964510765.1 uncultured Ohtaekwangia sp.
ACTTTCACGATAGCTCCCGTCACATCTCGCTTTGCTTGTGTTCCGTAACCTACCACAATCACTTCGGCAAGTTCTTTTACATCACTTTTTAATTGTACATCAATTGTAGAGCGTCCTTGCAGCAACTGCTCTTGCGTAGTGTAGCCGATAAAGGAGAATACAACGATGGCGTCTTCTGAAGAGGAGGGTATCGAAAGAGAGTAATTTCCATCGGCATCAGTTACTGTTCCTTGAGTTGTCCCTTTGATCAACACGTTTACACCCGGTATGCCAAGGCCATCTTCACCGGTCACTTTTCCCTTCACGTTTGTTTGTGCAAAGAGGGAGGTTGACAAAAGAATTCCTAATAACAGGGCGACTGCCCTGTTGCATGGCGGACTGCTGCCCATGCTCCTGCATGTAAGTAGAATTAATTTTTCCATAGAGTTAAGTTTTACAGTTTTTGTTTTGGAGTTGTGATCTGATGCTAAAGGTGAATTTATAATTCCAAAAATGCAACCGATTGCATATTTATTTTATTTAAAACGTTTATGATATCTTATTTTATTGCACATTTATTGTGCAATCGATATTCTTAATTTCTGTGTTATAGGCATTTTTACCATCTTTGATCATTCATGAAAAAGAAAAACATCAACTCTATTCGGGTGGCGATTGTCACAGGCGGAGCTTCCGGCCTTGGTCTTGCCATCGCCAAAAAATTTGTTGACAACAACCTACTTACCATCATTACCGGGCGCGATGACCAGAAATTGAAAGCAGCAAAAGATGCACTGGGCGAGCTTTGCGTGCCGTTGAAACTGGATGTCACCAAACTATCCAGGATTCCTGACCATATTAAGATGGTGGTTACCAAGTATGGTCGTGTTGATGTTCTTGTGAACAACGCGGGCATCAATCTGAAAAAAGATTTCCTCGAAGTGACGGACGAAGAGTTCCAAAAAATAATTCAAACCAACCTCACAGGCGTCTTCACCATGTCGCGCGAAGTGAGCAAGGTGATGTCAAAACAAAAGAGTGGCTCTATTATTAATATAAGCTCAATGGCGGCTCATTATGGTTTGCCAAAAGTGGTGGCCTATGCAGCTTCGAAATCCGCGGTGGAGGGAATGACGCGCATCATGGCAGTGGAGCTGGCTCCTTATAACATACGTGTCAATTGCATTGCACCCGGATTCATTAAGACTGCGATGGTAGCCAAAGCATTTGACAGTGATACGGACAGGAGAGATCGTGTACTTCAGCGCACCCCGTTAGGAAAACTTGGCTTGCCAGAAGACATCGCAAGTGCTGCCTACTTTCTTGCCAGCGATGAGAATGCATTTATAACCGGTGCGATTCTTCCCGTTGATGGTGGTAATTCGATTGGATTCTGATTAGTAATATTCTACATCACCGGATGAAAGCAACTCTTTCATTTTTATTCCTCTTGGTTGGTTCGCTTTGTATTTCGCAAATACGATTACCAAAGTTGATCAGTGACGGAATGGTCTTGCAAAGAGACGCCAGGGTGAAGCTTTGGGGTTGGGCTGCGCCAGGAGAGAAAATTACCCTGAACTTCAATTCAAAAGACTATTCTTCCATTGCAAATAAAGAGGGTAAATGGACGATCGCTTTGCCAAAGCAAAAAGCCGGAGGCCCACATCAACTCAGTTTTTCTGCGAGTAACAAAGTTACCGTTTCCAATGTTTTGTTTGGTGATGTCTGGATTTGCAGTGGCCAGTCAAACATGGAGCTGGCGATGGACCGTGTTCGCGATCGATATCCGGATGTGATTGCCTCTGCAAACAATGCCAACATACGGCAGTTTCTCATTCCTGATAAATACAATTTTGAACAGCCACAGGAAGATGTAGAAGCAGGAGAGTGGCTTGCCGTCAACAAAGACAATATCTTCAAATTTTCTGCAGTCGCTTATTTTTTTGCAGATGAGCTATATAAAAAATATCAGGTTCCGGTTGGATTGATCAATGCAGCATTGGGTGGCTCGCCTGCCGAAGCCTGGATCAGTGAAGAAGCGCTCAAACAATTTCCGGTCTATTATAATGAGCTTCAAAAATTCAAAGACAAAAAACGGATTGACGAAATTGAAACAGCAGATAAAAAAGTTTCCGGCAATTGGTATTCGCAGTTAAGTAAGTCGGATGAAGGTCTGCTGGATGGATGGTTTAAAAGGGACATGGATGACAGCAATTGGCAAACACTGGATGTTCCGGGTTATTGGGCCGACCAGGGAGTTGAAAAATTGAATGGTGCATTTTGGTATCGAAGAGAATTTACGGTTGGTCGGAGTTTCATCGACAGGCCCGTGCGTCTTTGGCTCGGTCGAATCGTGGATACAGATTCGGTTTTCATCAACGGGCGTTTTGTTGGAACCACCGGTTATCAATATCCTCCGCGTAAATATGTGGTGAGGCCCGGGATTTTGAACGAAGGAAAAAATATCATTGCCGTGAAAGTGATCAGCAACTCAGGCAAGGGTGGTTTTGTGCCAGATAAACCTTATTGGCTTGCGAGCGGGAAAGACACGATCGATCTAAAAGGCAAATGGAAATTTCAAACCGGAGCCACGATGCCCGCACTGCCGGGATCTACTTTCATTCGATGGAAGCCGACCGGTTTGTTCAACGCGATGATTGCTCCGTTGTTAAATTATTCAATCAAAGGAGCGATCTGGTACCAGGGCGAGTCGAACGCAAAAAATCCATCCGAATATTTTTCGTTGATGAAATCTCTCATTGGCGATTGGCGAAAGCATTGGCGCCAAAATGATTTTCCTTTCTTGTACGTGCAATTGCCCAACTTCATGGAGCCGAAGGATTTCCAGGACGGAAGCAGTTGGGCGGAACTCCGGCAAGCGCAACTCGCAACGTTGACAGTGCCACATACGGGCATGGCAGTGGCCATCGATCTTGGCGAGTGGAATGATATTCATCCGCTGAATAAATCAGATGTAGGAAAACGATTGGCACTGCGGGCGATGAAGGTTGTCTATAGTGAAAAGAACCTGGTTGCCTCCGGGCCGATTTGCAAAACAGTAAAAAGAAAGGATGGTAAACTGATTCTTACTTTCTCCCATGTAGGTGGGGGACTGATTTCAAAAGACGGCAAAGAGTTAAAATGTTTTTACGTAGCAGGCACGGATAAAAAATTTGCCGCAGCAAAAGCCGAGATCATTGACAACAAAATTGTTGTCACAAGCGATTCGATTTCAGACCCCGTCTTCGTTCGTTATGCTTGGGCGGATAACCCCCGGGGAGCAAATCTTTATAACAAAGAGGGATTGCCAGCTTCACCTTTTGAGGCAGCTTATAAATGAACGAAAAAAGAGCTGACTAAATTAAGCCACCGTTAGCACTTTCGCAGCGCCCGCATGGGGCACTTGCAGGATGGAGCCATCTCCCTGCACCTGCCCGTAGCGCACACCAATGGTGAGCAGCAA
>CAZECP010000163.1:0-3364 GCA_964510765.1 uncultured Ohtaekwangia sp.
GAATGGTATTAAAATCTGATTTCAAAGCAACGAACCCCCAGACATTATTCCATCGCCCGTAGCCATAGAGTGGAAGGACAACGTTCTCAATTTTTGAGGCATCCGACTGGTTCATGAATTCATAAATCGGAAGGAGGCGATCTTCCGGCTTTTTCTTGTATTCGGCTGCAATGACTACCGAACTTGCTTTCATCCCTTCTTTCACATTTCCTGAAAAGTCGATGACGCGTTCTTTCACCCTTTCATTGTAGATTTTCTGAATATCGTCACCTTCCTTTAATTGCATGACCGTGGCAAGAATGTTCTGCTTGCGCTCCAATTCAATGTTAGCTTGCTGTTTATCTTTCAGGCTTTCGGAAGCAAAAGCCAACGCACCTCCGCACACAATGGTGATTGCGGCTGCATATAAAACGATGTAAAGGTTAGACTGTCGCACGTTGTAATCTTCGTTTTTTGTTTGCGCTTACTACAAAATAATCGATGAGTGGGGCGAATACGTTCATCAACAAAATTGCCAACATAATTCCTTCCGGGTAGGCCGGGTTGAATACGCGTATCATCACCGTAAAAATTCCAATAAGAAATCCATAAATCCATTTTCCGGTTTCCGTTTGTGAAGCAGTAACAGGATCGGTGGCCATGAACACAGCGCCAAATGCGAGTCCGCCAATTACCAGGTGATAATGTGCGGGCATTTGCATGAAGGCATTTCCGCCCAGCGCATTCAATAAAAGGCCCATACCATAGGCTCCGCCAAATACACTCACAATAATTTTCCAACTTCCAACTCCGGTAAAAATAAGAATTGCGGCACCGATTAAACACATGAGCGTAGAAGTCTCTCCGATACATCCGGGCATCACTCCCAGGAAAAGATTTTTAAATGCAAATACCCCTTCGTTCCAGCTGGATCCAAACGAATTTAATTGTGCGACCACGTTAGTTCCGGTTGTTGCTGATTCAGCCGCGATGGCGAGGGGCGTTGCACCTGAATATCCTTCCACAGTTTTTGCGCCATCTCCAAGGTAAGTCCAGACAGAACCAGAAATGTTTGTAGGGTAAGCGAAATAAAGAAATGCACGGGCGGTCAACGCAACATTCACCACATTCATACCAGTTCCGCCAAATGCTTCTTTGCCTATGATCACGGCAAACGCAGTTGCAATTGCTACTTGCCAGAGCGGAATATCCGGTGGCATCACCAATGGAATGAGCATACCTGTAACCAGGAATCCTTCGTTCACCGGGTGCTTGCGGATGATGGAAAAAATGAATTCAATTCCCAACCCAACTCCATACGATATAACAGTAATTGGAAGCACCTTTATCAAGCCTACTCCGATTTTTTCTCCCAAGGTTGCTGTTTGGCCAATCGCCAGAAAATGCTGTTGCCCCACATTCCAGATTCCGAAAAGTAAACATGGCAGCATCGCGATGATCACCGTCATCATCAGTCGTTTCAGATCAACGGCATCGCGGATGTGTGCGCCTTTTGAATCAGTGGTGGTATTAGGAGCAAACAGGAATGTATCGATGGCTTCATATGCATAGAAATATTTTTCCAGCTTACCGCCTTTTTCAAAATTGTGCTTGAGCTTATCGAGCTGTTTTCTTACGAACTGCATGTACTGATATTAACTGTGTTGTAACAATTCAATTCCTTCACGTATCATTTGTTGAATCGGATGCTTGCTTACATCTACAAACTCGCAGAGAGCAAGGTCTTCTTCTATCACCTCATAAATTCCAAGTTCTTCCATCTCATCCACATCCTGCGCCACAATTGATTTCAATAAGTAAGTGGGAAGAATATCCATCGGCACCACTTTTTCAAAAACTCCGGTCTGAACAAATGCGCGATGCTCACCGTGAGTATTGGTGTCAAGCTTGCGTTCCTTTCCAAGTGACAAAAACGAAAACAATCCAATTGCGCGATGAAGGCTGAGTTTCTTTGATGAGGGAAGAATCCATCCCAAGAATTCATATTGATCGCCTTCTGGCAATATGGTTGTCTGCAAATCAAAATATCCGAGGTGACCTTCTTTGCCGATTGTTGTTCCCGTAAGAACATTGCCACCGATCACACGTACATGATCATTTGCAAGATTGCCTTCTAAAAATTTCTTCACCGAAGCCCCTGCTTGTGTTTTCACATATTGTGGATTCTTTAACTCTGAACCAGTCAAAGCAACGATGCGTGTGGTATCATAAATTCCTTGGAGGAAAAGTTTTCCGATCTCAATTACGCCTTGCGGATTGATCGTCCATACTATATCTCCTTTATTAATTGGATCGATATGGTGGATTTGAACGCCTACACAACCAACCGGATGTTGGCCTGAGAATTTATTTACTTCTGCGCCTTTCACCTGTGAGAACACGGTTGAAATTTCGCTTGTGGAATGCGTATTCACATGAACAGCTCCGCTGGTCAGTTTCTTCAAAACATCTACACCCACCTGAAAAAACTGATCTTGCCCCCGGAAGACAACACTATAATCCGGAGCAAGCGGATGTGTATCAAACGCGGAGATGTGAATCGCTTTCGGTTTTGCGTTTGGATCGGCAATGATGCCGAAGGGACGCTGCACCAGGTTGGGCCATGCACCAGCTTTGAGAATGTGGTTTTTTATTTCGTCTGTTGATGCATTGGCAATATCTGAGACGGTGTATTTCTTGAAAATTTCGTATTCCGTTTTCTTGTCGGCAAGAATTTTGATTTCGAGCAGTTTTCTTTTCTCTCCACGCTTCACCTCCACAATCTCTCCACTCACGGGAGAAGCGAACTGGATGTTTTCAAACTTCTTATCATGAAATAATGGTGATCCAGCTTTTACGGAATCGCCTTCTTTCACCACCACTTTAGGCATATACAAGCCATTGAAATCGGTAGGTTTGATAACAAAGGTGTCAGGACTAATTGTGTCTATAATTTTTGGAGCGGCCTTACCTGCCAGGTTGATGGTAAAACCTTTTTTGAGTTGAATGAATTTGCCCATGGTGAACGGCAATAAGAAATTTGATGTTGAGCAAATTTAGTAATTATATCCAACCGTCAAATAGCCGTTGAAAGAAAGAAATAGAACTTAAAATTGCTTGAAGGAGATCCGGTTCATGCCGGCAATTGCGCCTTTACCAATCGGGTGAGGGCCATTCGTATCACCTCGTCCACTTGTTCATCAATAGTAATATGAGTGGTATCCAGCACGATGGCATCTTCCGCCTGTATGAGCGGACTTTCCTTGCGTGTGCTGTCAATGCGGTCGCGGTTGGTAAGATTTTCAAGTACCTCATCCAGGTTAACCAATTCGTCTTTTTCGAGAAGTTCACTCTGCCTGCGCTGGGCGCGGATGTAAATATTTGC
>CAZECP010000164.1:0-3314 GCA_964510765.1 uncultured Ohtaekwangia sp.
CAATACTCTCTTCATATTCAATTTTTATTTTACTAATTCATCCGACTCTACGGCACCATCCACCACTTTCACAATGCGTTTGCTTCGTCTTGCATTTTCTTCCGAGTGAGTCACTTGTATGATCGTGATACCTTCTTCATTTAATTTTTGAAAGATGTCCATGATCTGCTTGCCCTGATCAGAGTGCAAATTGCCGGTAGGTTCATCTGCCAATAATAATTTTGGTTCGCCCACAATGGCGCGCGCAATGCCTACCAACTGTTGTTGCCCACCGCTCAATTGCTCCGGGAACAAATCTTTCTTGGCTACCATGTTAAATCGATCCAGCATTTCGGCTACCATGCTTTTGCGCTGTGCTGAACTCACGCCTTTATACAAGAGCGGTGTTTCAATGTTTTCATAAACCGTTAACTCATCAATAAGATGATAAGCCTGGAATATGAACCCGATGTAATTTTTGTGCATCTCACTCTTCTGTTTCTCCTTCATCTTATGCACCGGGTTGTCAAAGAAATAATATTCACCGGCTGAGGGTTCATCCAGCATACCGATAATATTCATTAGCGAAGATTTTCCCGCACCACTTGGTCCCATGATAGTGAGAAACTCACCTTGTTGAACATCCAGGCTGATGCCCTTCAAAATAAAAGTGCGCTGAAACCGGGAATCAATGTACTTGTCGATGTCTTGAAGTTTGATCATAAAATTTTGGTTGTGCCCAGCGCCATTTCATTTTGGCGATTTGCCTTATGCCGAAATAGTGCCAAGCTGATTTTGTTGCAATATGACGCAGAAAATGGACTTTAGTTGCAAAAAATCCGTCCGCAATTGCAAAAAGGTGTCCGAAAGCGGATGGGAATGAGACTTACAACTCGCGGTGTTAGCCTTAAGTCCAAGAATCCAAGTTCTAAACTCAAGCCTTAAAACACCACCGGATGCAAGACCACATCCACCCTGCGATTTAGTCGCATGCCCATGCGCGAGCGGTTGGAGTAGATAGGGTTGTCATATGCCCAGTCTTTGATATGAATCATGCGCTCGGGAATATCTTTTTGCAATAGCAAGCCATGCACGGCTTCGCTTCGCATTTTGGAAAGCCACTCGTTGAATTCTTTTCCGCCAATCGGATCGGTATGGCTGATTAATTGAATTTCATATTTCTCCAGCAGGTTGGGAATGGAATCAAGCCAGTTGGAGAGCATGATTACTTGCTCCTCATCAATATAGTAGCTGCCACCTCCGAAGTAGATGCTCTTTTGCAAGTCATCCTGCTGCGCCAGCAGTTGCGCGGGGAAAACCAACACAACAATCACCATCCACTTCATAATCCAAGATAGCAAAAATCAACGGAAGTGATTGTTAAAAAATCGTTGTATTGTTTGTGCTATTCGTTGACCCTTTCAAATCTATCAAATCTGCAGTCGAAACATCCGCCCTATAGCATCTGTTACGTACCATTCCGATGCGTTGGAGAAATCTTTTTCTGAAATAATCATGAAACATTCTCCATTCGCATTTGCTTCAAGGGTCTTTACCTCAATCGATTCGCCCGCGGAAGTGGTAAGCCGGACTTCCTTCAAGACAAAATCTTTTTTATAGACGCAACAGGTGATTTCATTGTTCTCTTTACAGACGATGTGCGCCTGAGGTTTGCGCATATAATCAGTAATAGCAGCGGTGTAGGCATTAGGCAGGCCCAGCTTTTTCGCCTTCTTTTGATAGTAGGCTTTTCTTTCGGGGTTTTGCAATGTAGCCTGTGCCCAGGCAGTTGCCTCCCTGAATTTGCTGCGGTTGGCGCGCTGCTGTTCACTCTGTCGTTTCGGTGGCGATGGTGCCGCAGCCACAACGGTCTTGTTGCGAAAGGTTCTGAATACGATCGATTTGCCCAGCATCCCGCTGAGGCCGTTGATAAGTGGATTGGTTGCTACGGTTGCCATAATTAGTTGTTTTTTGATACAAGTATATCCTGGCAGCCCGACATCTATTGTCGGGCTGAAATATTTCTGCAATAAAAGCGGGCGGTCCGCCATTTTGTGGCGGACTGGTTAATATTTAAGAATTAATTGAATCACCATCGGAATAATAACGGAAGCGCAACGGTTTCATCATAGCCCCGGAGTGGAGAACGAGTGCAGCGCGAGTGGAGGAGGAGTGGAGAAATGACTTCTTAAAGAGAGGGAAGAAGCTTTAAAGAAACCAATGATGAGGGATGTTGGCTGGCCGGATTCATCGGTTGTTCAAAAATTGCGCTAACTTTCATTAAGATCATTCAAGATAAGAAATAAATGAAACAGTTTCAAAATAGTTTTGGCCTTGTTGTCGCGTTTTGTGTGGCAACCCTACTCGCCAATTCGCAGACTATTGTACCAAAAAAAGCGAGCAGCCTTTTTTCTGAAGAGTTGGTGAAGCCCCGCATGCGCGTAATCATCGACAATGATTTTGGTGGCGATCCGGATGGCTTGTTCCAACTGGTGCATCATGTGTTGTCGCCTTCGGTAGAGATTCGTGCCATCATCGGCTCTCACCTGAAGCCAGGCGATGGATTTGATCCTTCGAATGAGACCGCCACACATGCCAAACAAAAAGCGGAAGAGGTTTTGAAAATTATGAATCTTGAAAAACAGTATTCTCTTTATCAAGGCTCGAATGCTCCGCTGGAAAATGAAACTACTCCTCAAAAGTCTGAGGCAGCAACAGCCATTGTGAATGAAGCCATGCGAGAAGACACGAAGCTGCCACTATATATAGTGTGCGGTGCGGGACTCACCGATCTCGCGAGCGCCTTTCTGATAGAACCAAAAATAGCAAATCGCTTAACACTGATCTGGATTGGCGGCCCGGAATACACCGACCTGGCGCCACCGCCTCCCGGCTACACCAGCCTGGAATATAATCTTGGCATTGACATCAAAGCCGGGCAAGTTGTTTTCAATAAATCTTCGATTCCGATCTGGCAGGTGCCACGCAATGCCTACCGACAGGTTTTCCTCCCTTACTCATCATTGCTATTAAAAGTAAAGCCACAGGGAAAAATAGGAGAGCACCTGACGGCAGAGCTTGAACGCGTGATGAAGCTTATGTTGAAATGGAATATTAATGTGGGCGAACTCTACATTGTAGGCGATAGTCCGCTGGTGCTGCTCACGGCTTTGCAATCTTCGTTTGAACCCGATCCGTCTTCGAGCAAATATGCATTGCGTCCAGCACCGCTCATCAATAGCCAGGGCTTGTATGAAGTGAATAATGCAGGAAGAAACATTCGCGTGTACACACAGTTGGATGTGCCTACGTTGCTGGAAGATTTTTATTCGAAG
>CAZECP010000165.1:0-3204 GCA_964510765.1 uncultured Ohtaekwangia sp.
CTGGTGGCCGCGAACAACACTTGGCGAAAATCGCGCAGCGATTTTCGCTCTTTAATGCGCGAGCAGTATTTGGCTCGGAGAACAACTCGCTTGCCCGCGCATGTTTGATAACTTTTGGTCTGTTTCCTCACTGGACGGAGACTCCAGCTTTGAAGAGGATGTCTCTCAAACACCACAGAGGATTTTACAATTCATTTTACATTTTTTTACAAGCCGTTTTAACGAGGGATGTTCATTTGCCGAGTTTTGATTCTATCTTTAACCAGGATTACCAATTTGCTGAAGACCTCGATAAGTAAATAGCAATGCTTAAAAACTATTTCACCATCGCCATTCGCAACATTCTTAAGCACAAGTTTTTTGCGGGTGTCAACCTAATGGGGATGACTGCCGGCATTACGGCTTGTTTACTCATTGCCCTGTATATCATTGATGAATTTAGTTACGATCGTTTTCATGCGAATGCTGATCGTATTTATCAGGTAGGGCGACACAATAAATATGGAGATGTCGATCTGCGTAGCGCTTCTACGTGCCCACCCCTGGCGGATGCGATGATAGCAGAAATACCCGAGGTGGAATCTACGCTCAGGCTGACGAGTGGAGGAGTTCCAGTCCTTCATTATGGAGACAAAGCATTTAAGGTGTATAAAGTATATACTACCGAAAAAAACTTTTTTGATTTCTTTTCTTTCAAGCTTATTTCAGGAAGTACCAAAACCGCCTTACAAGAACCGAATACGGTGGTGCTTACCGAAAAGATTGCGCGTAAATTATTTGGTGACGAAGACCCGCTGGAGAAATTGATCACCCTCGATGATGGTAACGGCATGGACACCGTAGCATACAAAGTAACCGGTGTCGCGGCCGATTGCCCCGGAAACTCGCACATTAAATTTAATGTACTGCTTTCGCCCGGAGAAGATAGTTACTTCAACTACAACGCATGGCTCAACAGTGGCGTATTCACTTATTTTGCGCTAAGGAAAAACACATCCGTTTCGGATGTGGAGAAAAAACTGGAAAAGCTGGTGGCGAAATACGTAGCCCCCGATTTGAAGAAATTCCTTGGCAGCAGCCTTGATCAGGTTCAAAAAGCAGGCGGAGTTTATCGTTACTACGCCATAAACATTACGGACATCCATTTGAAGTCAACTTCGCAGGACGAAATGGAACCAGGCGGGAGCATGATGTACATGATGGTCTTCGGAGGCATCGGCATTTTTATCCTGGCAATTGCGTGTATCAATTTCATGAACATGTCGACAGCCCAATCTGCCGGACGAGCTAAAGAGGTAGGTCTTCGCAGAACGTTAGGTTCATTCCGAAGCCAGATGATTAGTCAGTTTCTTGCCGAGTCCATGCTATACAGTTTGGTGGCTGTTACATTGGCTCTTGTGTGTTGTTTCGTTTTGCTACCTGCTTTCAATTTGTTTGCAGGAAAAGAATTATCCCTGATCAATTTACTCGACATCAAATTCATTTCAGGGGCAGGGCTGATGTTGTTGATTGTTGGCTTGCTTGCTGGCAGCTACCCTGCATTTTACCTTACCTCCTTTAGGCCTGTCGAAGTCTTAAAGGGGAAAGTCAGAGCAGGGGGCAAGAGCAAAGGCATTCGAAGCACATTGGTGGTGTTTCAATTTGCCATTTCTATTTTCATCATCATCGTCACTTCCGTTGTTTACACTCAAATCAATTTCATGCAAGAGCAGCAAATGGGTATGGACAAAGAAAATGTGCTGGTGATTGAAAATATGTTAAAGCTCGGCAACAATGGAGATGCCTTTCGCAATGCAGTTGCTCAGCAAGCCGGAGTTTCGAAAGTCAGTTTTGCTGGTAAATTTCCCAGCAGGAGTTACGGCTCTTTCCCGATGCGTTCGGGAAGCTCAGCGACTGAACATTCAGTTGCAGCTAACTGGGGCGATTGGGACTTCAAGGATGTGCTGAAGTTTGAGATGAAGGAGGGCCGCTATTTTTCAAAAAAATTTATCTCGGATTCCAATGCGGTTGTCATCAACGAAGCAGCTGCAAGAGAATTTGGATTTAATACTTTAGAAGGACAGGAGATTTTATTCAGCCCAAATGCTTTTATTTTTAAACACTTCCATGTTATCGGCATAATGAAAGATTTTAATTTCGAAAGCTATCGCGACAACGTGAGACCTCTCGCTATTTTTTTAAACCTCAGCCCTGATGGCGACTTCCAGGTGCGTTACGAGGGCAATGTCAAAAAGGTGATTGACAATATCACAAAGGTTTGGGCCCAATTTACCGGCTCTGAACCCATCGATTATACTTTTATGGACGAGAATTTTGACAGCCTCTACCGTTCAGAGGAACGGATCGGGAAAGTGCTGGGCATATTCTCTGGGCTGGCTATTTTCATTGCATGTCTCGGCTTATTCGCGCTTGCTGCATTCACCGCTGAACAGCGCACTAAAGAGATCGGCATTCGCAAAGTGATGGGCGCATCCGTGAGATCACTTTCAATGATGTTGACGAAAGAATTTATTGTACTAGTGTTCATCGCCTTTGTACCTGCGGCAACAACCGGTTGGTGGGTATCGTCTCAGTGGTTGAATGGCTTCGCATATCGTGTAGACATCAATCAATTTATTTTTGTGGGCACGGGTGTATCAACCATTGCTATCGCGTGGCTTACCATTGGATATCAGTCCATTAAAGCTGCGCGCGCTAATCCAGTGGACTCGTTACGCCATGAGTAACCAACTCACTGATTTGCCCGATAAAAGAAGCATTTCGAATTATCGTCTTAATTATGTCTGGACAACGTTCACCCTGTTGAAGATCTTTCATAAGGTGTGCCGTCCGTGCGAGAGAACTTGCAACGCCTGTGGATAATGTGTGGGCGCACGGTTGGAGAGTTCGCGGCCTGCTGGCCGCGAACAACATTTGGCGAAATCGCGCAGCGATTTCCGCTCTTTAATGGGCGAGCAGTATTTGGTTCGGAGAACAACTCGCTTGGCCGCGCAAGTTCGAAAACCAGTGGAAAGGGTTTGATGCGCGACATTTGAAAGTGGCTATTATGTCTTTACTGTGTCACCTGTCTCAGGGCTTAGCGGTGAGTGAAATCTGATTTCGTGACTTTTATTTAAATGTGTTCAACCGTTGGCATTGAAAAGTGGTAGCCTACATGGACAAGATGACCTGCATGTACTAAGACAAAATCAGGAAATGAAATCT
>CAZECP010000166.1:0-3085 GCA_964510765.1 uncultured Ohtaekwangia sp.
AAATTATTCTTCCACTTCGACAGCCTCTTCCTTTTCCTTCGCTTCCACTTTATCCATCTCAATCCTCAGATTGTCAATAATAAAATCCTGGCGCGTGGGCGTGTTCTTGCCCATGTAAAACTCCAGCGTTTTTACAAGGTGTTTCTCTTTGTCGATAAGTACTGGCTGAAGACGAATGTCGTCACCAATGAATGTTCCAAATTCATCTGGAGAAATTTCTCCTAAACCTTTGAATCGCGTGATCTCCGGCTTGCTTCCAAGTTTGTTAATTGCCGCTTGCTTCTCTTCTTCGCTGTAGCAATAAATGGTTTCTTTCTTATTGCGAACGCGAAAGAGCGGAGTATCCAAAATATAAACATGGCCTGCTTTCACCAGGTCAGGGAAGAATTGCAAAAAGAAAGTCATCAGCAACAACCGAATATGCATCCCGTCAACATCCGCATCGGTAGCTACGATCACTTTGTTGTAGCGCAAGCCATCCAATCCATCTTCGATATTCAGCGCGTGCTGCAACAAATTGAATTCCTCATTTTCGTAAACCACTTTTTTGGTAAGACCAAAACAGTTGAGCGGCTTACCGCGCAAGCTGAACACAGCCTGCGTTTCTACATCGCGTGATTTGGTAATTGATCCGCTGGCAGAATCACCCTCCGTAATGAAGATCACCGACTCAGCGCCCTTCTCTCCTTTCTCATCATCAAAATGAAAACGACAGTCGCGAAGTTTACGATTGTGAAGGTTTGCCTTCTTCGCCCGTTCGTTGGCAAGCTTTTTAATTCCGGCAATTTCCTTTCGCTCGCGCTCTGATTGTAAAATGCGCTTGAGCATCGCATCGGCAACGGTCGCATTTTTGTGAAGATAGATTTCAAGTTCTTTCGCTACAAAATCTCCTACACAGTTTTTTACCGATGCACCATCGGGCGCCATGTTGAGTGAACCGAGTTTGGTTTTTGTCTGCGATTCAAAAACGGGTTCTTGCACTCTTACTGCAATTGCACCGATCACACTCGCGCGAATGTCCGCTGCATCAAAGTCTTTCTTGAAAAAATCACGAACACCGCGCACAATACCTTCACGGAACGCTGCCAGGTGCGTTCCACCTTGTGTTGTGTTCTGGCCGTTTACAAATGAATAGTATTCTTCACCGTATTGATTGCCATGCGTGAGCGCTACTTCAATGTCATCGCCTTTGAAATGAATGATCGGGTAACGAATTTCTTCGGCATCGGATTTTTGTTTTAAAAGATCGAGCAACCCATCTTTCGAATAAAATTTCCGTCCGTTGTAGTTGATTGTGAGTCCTGCATTTAGAAACGCATAGTTCCACATCAGGTCATCCAGGTATTCCGGAATGAAATGATAGTGCTTAAACATTGTGTCATCGGGTTCGAATTCCACAAGTGTTCCATTTTTCTCGTCCGACTTGCCTTGACGTGGGTCGTTTACTAAAACACCTTTCTTAAATTCAGCGAGTTTGGTTGCTCCATCGCGGAAAGCTTGAACTTTAAAATAATTTGATAGTGCGTTCACTGCCTTCGTACCGACACCATTCAAACCTACTGATTTCTGGAACGCGCCTGAATCGTACTTAGCCCCCGTATTTATTTTTGAAACTACGTCCACAACTTTACCCAACGGAATGCCACGACCATAATCACGCACGACCACTTTCTGATCGGTGATTTTCACATCGATGGTTTTTCCATAGCCCATCATGTGTTCGTCTATACAGTTGTCGATCACTTCTTTCACCAACACATAAATGCCATCGTCTTTGGCCGAGCCATCGCCCAGCTTCCCAATGTACATACCCGGGCGCAAGCGAATGTGTTCGCGCCAGTCGAGCGACTTAATGCTCGACTCATCGTATTGAATCGTTTCTTTCGCCATGAGTGGTTCCGTTAGTTCTAGGTTAAAAAATCAGGAGATATGCATTCTCCTGTATCAACAAACAAAGTTAGTCAAAACAAGTAACGCAATTTACAAAAATCAAACGGCCTTCTTGCTCATCATCGAATAAATTCTGTAAACCGGCCAGGCGATCGCCCAAACCAGCAGCAGGATCACACTTCCATAGATCGCTACCCCGATTTCTTCATAACGGAATTTTTCCCCACTGTTGTAAACACCAACAAAGCTAATCGCGACTACGAAAAATAAATTGAAACAAACGACCAATCCATAAAACCAGGATTTGAAATCGGTCTTTTCTTCTGGGAAAATGCGAGTGATCACAAACACGAGCATATTGATGAGCGCGATCACCGCAAGCACTATATAAAAGAGATATTCGCGCGAAAGTGAAATCGTATCAACCCTTTCAAAAACCACAACGGTTTCCGGCCATGAAGCATACATGTACATGAAATCGGCTACCAGGCCGAGCAAAGAAAAAACCCAGATTACCTTAAAAATTTTGAATGCCATTGAATAGTTGTTGGTTGATCGTTATTCGTTGTTAGTTATTGTTACTTTTGGGTGCAAAGTAATTTGATTTTTATGAGAAATGGGAACGTGAAAATTATATTTCTTTTGATGTTAATTTTTGCCGCCTGCGGTAAGTCGTTGCCAGAATTGGAGAATATTGATCTGGAAGTATGGAAAGCCGACCGCAATGGCTGCAAGCGAGATCGGGAAAAAATGATCACATCCTTCAAAGAACAAAAAGACAAACTGAAAGGACTTTCTGAAGATGATATTATTAAGCTGCTCGGCAGGCCGGATCAAAATGAATTGTGGAAAAGGAATCAGAAGTTTTTCAAGTATTTTATTGAGCCGGGAGGTTCATGTCAAAAAGGTTCGACTAACGTAATACTTTCAATCCGATTCAACGCGATGAACCTGGCCAAGGAGGTTGAGATTATTGCTATCGAGTGAATCTACGAGCGAAGCGCATTCTTCTGAAAATCCTGTTTTTTTCCTCTTCGATATGCCAACAACATATTTACGAGCGCATCTTTTCCTTTTTTTAAATTTGATGGATAATGTCAGGCGAGTGGCGTCAATGTTCCATTCGTTCAGGATTGGACTCCTTACACTGTTCCTGCACTCTCCCAGTGCAGAACAGTGCAGGATAAAAGGTGGT
>CAZECP010000167.1:0-2936 GCA_964510765.1 uncultured Ohtaekwangia sp.
CGTCTTTTTCGAGAAGTTCACTCTGCCTGCGCTGGGCGCGGATGTAAATATTTGCGGTCAGGAATAGTTTTAGTTCTGCTTGCGGAAATACGACCGATCCAATATCGCGACCATCCATCACGATGCCTTTGTGCTTGCCCATTTTACGTTGCTGGCTTACCATGGCATCACGCACCTCCTTGATGGTACTCACCTGGCTCACATTGGAAGCTACTCGCATCTCGCGTATGGGTTCTTCTACGTTTACCCCATTCAGAAAAATTTCGCTCAACCCATTCTTATTAAAATGAAATGAGAGTTGGATGTCGGCCAGTGCGCGCACTACTTCCTTGTGATTGGTGAACGAAATATGCTTTTCAAGGAAGTCAAGCGTTACTGCGCGATACATGGCGCCTGAGTCTATATAATGGTATCCAAGAATTGAGGCAACAGCCTTCGCGGTTGTGCTTTTGCCGCAAGCCGAAAATCCATCGATGGCAATAATAATCTTATTCATGTCAACAGTCCTTCATAGGACAAGGTAAAGGTTTATTCGGATTGGGCTTCTTGTATTTTGGCTGATAGCCCGAGTAGCCCGACTTGGATGACGCACATGAAGCAAGAGCCACCGCGCCTGCCAAAAAAAATACCAGCATCTTGTTCTTTAAACTCATACTCATTTGCATTCAATTTATCACTCAACGTGCAAATTTGAAAATAATTACCGATAAGATTGATTTACGAAGGGCGATTACCGACTTTCGATTTTGAATGAATTCGCAATCCATTAATACCCAATCCCTAAGTCCTACTACCTAACACTCACGTGCATGCTCAACTGGAGAATCAAAGCCTCGCTCTTCCTTAATTATTTTGTTTTCGCTATTCTATTAAATAGTGTGGGCACGGTGATTTTGCAAGTGCAACAGAATTATGGCGTGAGCGAATCCAGCGCAAGTATTCTGGAAGCATTCAAAGACTTGAGTATTGCCGCTGTTTCTTTTTTGATAGCATCCTACATCGTACGCATCGGTTACAAACGAGCGATGCTAATTGCCTTGGGTTTTATTTCGTTGGTTTGTTTGGCGATGCCCTCCCTTGGAAGTTTTGCAATGACTAAACTTTTATTTGCTGCTACAGGTACTTGCTTCGCGTTGATCAAGGTTTCGGTTTACGCTACAATTGGAATTGTTACTTCTGACAAAAGAGAGCACGCGAGCTTTATGAATTTTATTGAATCATTTTTTATGATCGGCATCCTTACCGGATATTTTATTTTCGGTGCCTTTGTGGATGACAGTAATAAGACTTCAACGGCATGGCTCAGTGTGTATTATTTGCTGGCAGGAATTTCGGCTGCGGCATTTTTACTGTTGCTTAGTTCTTCGCTGGATGAATCTGTTGTTCAGGAAACTAAAAAGAAAACCTTTGCTGAGGATTTTACTGAGATGGTGAAGCTAATAATCATTCCTTTGGTGCTCGTCTTTATTGTGAGTGCGTTCACCTACGTACTCATTGAGCAAAGTATCATGAGTTGGCTTCCGACTTTCAATAGCAAAGTTTTGAATTTACCGACTTCACTAAGTATTCAAATGGCGAGCATCCTGGCTGCCTCTACTGCGATCGGAAGATTTGCAGCCGGAGTTTTGCTGAGAAAAATACATTGGTACTTTGTTTTATTGGGATGCTTGCTTGCAGCGGCTCTTCTGGTATTTGTTGCCATCCCTTTGGCGCAGGGAGCTGCTGGAAAAACAGTGACTGGTTGGAGTGATGCTCCGATTGGAGCATTTGTGTTTCCATTGATTGGATTTTTTCTCGCCCCAATTTATCCTGCCATTAATTCTGTTATCTTAAGTTCACTGCCGACAAAGAAGCACGGCCCCATGTCGGGCTTGATAGTGATTTTCTCCGCATTGGGCGGGACAACGGGTTCAATCATTACTGGTCACATCTTTGGGGCGTATGGTGGGGAGTCGGCATTTTATTTTTCGTTGCTGCCGATTGGAATTTTGTTGATCACACTCACGTTGTTCAACCGTCTTCAGAAAAAGTCGGAGACTAAAATTGAATTTACTTCTGCCAGTCATTAACTATGAGTTTGCAAATACACGAGATGGGAGATTTGTTTGCGCAGGTGCAAATGCAAAACATTTTCCCGGACGGAAAAACATTTCCTGATTGCCTGCCCAAAATAGATCCTGAAAAAATCATTCAGGTCTATCAGCAGGAGGCGGCACAGCCCGGTTTTGATTTAAAGAAATTTGTTCATACGTATTTTGATGAACCTGTTTCAAAATCGATCGACTACAAAACCAATCCCAGCAAAACTGCCGAGCAACATATTAATGAGTTGTGGAGTGTGCTCATGCGCAAGCCCGACCAGGAAAAGAGTTCACTGATCCCTTTGCCGTTTCCGTACATTGTTCCTGGAGGTCGCTTTCGCGAGATCTATTATTGGGATAGTTACTTCACCATGCTGGGCCTTCGTGTGTCCGGACGAGTTGATCTTATCAAAAACATGATCGACAATTTTTCGTATTTGATCAACGAGGTTGGATTTATTCCGAATGGCAACCGCAGTTATTTCACCACGCGCTCGCAGCCACCGTTCTTTTCGCTGATGGTGAAGTTGCTGAGCGAGATAGAAGGAGAGGAGATTTTACTGAAATACTTGCCCTCGCTTGAAAAAGAATATTCTTTCTGGATGAGCGGATCCGGTGAATTGAAAACCGAAGGCGATGCGATTCGCAGAGTGGTAAAGCTTTCGGATGGCAGCATTTTGAATCGCTACTGGGACGATAGTGACACTCCACGACCGGAGTCTTACAAAGAAGATGTGGAGTTAAGTCATGATTCAAAGGAAAAGGCAGGAGTGTTATTTCGTCACTTGCGTGCGGCCGCAGAGTCGGGGTGGGATTTTAGTAGCCGATGGTTTAAAGATACGCATGACTTCGGAA
>CAZECP010000168.1:0-2544 GCA_964510765.1 uncultured Ohtaekwangia sp.
AGAAAGTGCAGAAGCTGGTTGAAAAAACCGCAAAACAAATTGCCACGAAAGTGCTGAAAGAAGTGAAGAAAGCTCAAAAGGCAGCGAAGAAAATCAAGAAGGCAGCCGAGAAAAAGGTAAAAAAGATTTAGCCTTCAAACAACCCAGCTAGATCAATATAGCAATTTGTTGAAAAGAATATGCCGTTCAAGCTCTTTTCAGACTCAGTTTTAGGCTATTGCCCGACCAGGAGGGAAGTTGCAACCGGTCAAACAGGTAGAAAACAAAAAATGCACTACCAACTCCGATCAGCGCTCCAGCTGCAACATCAACAAGAAAATGTTGCAGCAGGTATATCCGGGAACAGGCAACAAGCAATGCCACCAATAAAATCAATGCACTTGCCACACGATGCCTGATCATCATGCAGATCAGAACGGCAAAACAAAAAATGGTAGCGGTGTGGCCCGAAGGAAAAGAATTGTGTGCATGCACCGTAACCCCTGGAACCAGGTAAAGCAACTGATGGTCTAAAATAGCTGTGGGCCGTGGCATGGAGAAGGTATGTTTGGCAATTGAGCACACTAACCCATGAAGCAATGCCATAGCAGTAACAGACAATGAAAGAGAGTAACGAATAAACAAGCAAATCGCTGCTACAGGAATAAAAATCCACCCTTCGCCCAGGTGCGTAATCAACTTGAAGAATTCATCCAGAAAGCGATTGTGTACTCCATTTATCCAAACAACATCCTGACCCTTGGAAATGAGAATAGCAGCCAACATTAACAAGACAATTGTCCACCAGTATAAACCAATCAAATAGCGAGTGTAGTTAGCGGAGTCTATCATTCGAAAAGATCATACTCAAATTTATTCTTTGCATATAGCGCAATGCTTATGCGTGTTTTAAAATTTGATTACGTTTTGAAAAAAACGTACTAGAAGGAAAACAAATCCATCAACGGGTTTTTACAAGAAAATAATGTTGCGCATTTAACTTGCGTGTGCGGGCGTTCAAAAGATCTGCACTCGGCTGAGAAACGTGATAGTGAGAAAAAGACTTGATGACTTCAGTTTTCATCCCTAGCGCGTTCAATTGACTTACTAAATCAGAATGACAGAATACGACCGGCTTGACTTTTAAATTCAGGATTTCACTCGTTGACAGGTACCTGACTTCACCTTGATAATAGAAATCGAAGGAGTGCGACAAATCATTTTCCAGCATCACAACACGGGAGCTCAATTCAGGCTGATCTTTTAAGTATTCCGCGGCAGCAAAACCGCCCTGATAGGTTAACAGGGTTGGAGCAACCAACAAGTTTAAGAATAAAAAGAAATAGCAAGAAGCAAGAAACAAAATTGCCCTTGAAGGGATGGTTGATTTGAATTGAAAAAAAACAAAAAAGCATGCAAGCAAAACAGTCACCACGAAAACGCTCCACGACAGTGCCGGAATGATGTAGAACCCCATAAAAATGATCAGCGTAAGAATCAGCGCGGTAAGCACCGAAAAAACTTTCTCCCAAATACGCTCTGACTTTTCAGCCATTGAATGAAGAAACCAGGCAGCCTGGATACTCATAAAGGGAAACACAATGTTCAAATAATGCGGCAGCTGAAATTTTGAAAATGAAAATAAAAGAAAGGCGATGATAACGACCATCCACGACAACTTTTCAGCCGGATTTTTACATCCGCTCTTAAAGAAGCTGAAGAGTGACGCAAAAAAAGGAATCGACCATGGAAAGAATGCCCACAGCGTGGTGTGAAGAAAAAAAGTCACATCCCCTTCTCCACGAATCGGGCCCGTATTAAAAAATCTTCCGAACTGACTGTCCCAAAAGAAAAACCGAATGCCTGAGACAGATGTCTTTCCGAATACTACTTTTTCCGGATGGGTATCAAATTGAAAATACAAACTGATGATCTCGGGAAGTATAAATACCATCGTTGCAAAGGCGACAACACTTGCAAACAAATAAGATTTCCTTTTCCACTCGCCATTCCAGATCAAATGACTCAACAGCGCAGGAAAAATCAGAATGCCCGTAAAAATTCCCTTCGTCATGATGGCACCTGCTGCGAGTAGCGAACCGATTAATAGTTGAAGAAAATTCTCTTTACTGAAACCGAGATAAAGATGATAAACCGAAGCGATGATCAAACCGGTGAGATATCCCTCCGCACGCACATCATTATTAGAGAGCACGAGGTGAAACGCACTCAGGTAAATTAAAACCGCGAGGCGGGAAATCGAACGGTTGTAAAGAAGCTGGGCAAAACGATAGGTATAAACCAGTCCGGCAAGCCAAAACACCAGCGCAGGAAATTTGTAAGCAAAAGCGGAAATTCCAAAAACATTAAAACTGAGTGCCGTCATCCAAAACTGAAAGTGCGGTTTGTCAAGCCAGTCTTTTCCATGAAGCATAAGGTCAACATAATCTCCGGACAGAACCATATTTTTTGCAAGAGTAGCATAGATTGCGCCATCCGGTTCGAGCACGGGTGAAAGCAGGCCCAGTGCATTGACTAAAATGCCAATGCCAACAAGCCAGGACC
>CAZECP010000169.1:0-2395 GCA_964510765.1 uncultured Ohtaekwangia sp.
CATCATTCAGCATTCATGCCCTGGTGCCGGAGCATGTGGAGGAATGTACACGGCAAATACAATGGCATCTGCGATTGAAGCATTGGGAATGGCATTGCCCTACTCATCTTCGAATCCGGCAGTTGGTCCTGAGAAAGTGAAAGAGTGCGAAGAAGCAGGCAAGGCAATTCGCCTGTTGTTGGAGAAAGACATCAAGGCGCGCGACATCATGACTTTCAAAGCATTTGAAAATGCAATTACGATGGTGATGGCATTAGGCGGATCAACCAATGCGGTGATCCATTTGATCGCAATGGCGAAATCAGTGGGTGTGAAAATTACGCAAGATGACTTTCAACGTATCTCTGATAAAACTCCACTGCTCGCTGATTTGAAACCGAGCGGAAAATATTTGATGGAAGAACTTCACAAGATGGGCGGCACACCGCTTATCATGAAGTATCTTCTCGACAAAGGTTATTTGCATGGCGATTGCCTGACTGTTACCGGAAAGACAATCGCTGAAAATCTGAAAGACATTCCAGCGCTTGAATTTGATAAACAGGATTTAGTATTCCCTGTGGAGAAGCCATTGAAGAAAACTGCGCACCTGCAAATTCTTTATGGCAATCTTGCGACAAAAGGTTCAGTCGCAAAAATTTCTGGAAAAGAAGGCGATCGTTTCAAAGGAACTGCACGCGTGTTCAACAGCGAGGAAGAGGTGATTGACGGAATTCAAAATAATAAAATCAAAGAAGGTGACGTGGTCGTGATTCGCTATGTGGGGCCGCGTGGCGCACCCGGCATGCCGGAGATGCTGAAGCCAACTTCTCTTATCATGGGAAGAGGTTTAGGAAAAGGAGTGGCGCTGATAACAGATGGAAGATTTAGTGGAGGTACTCATGGATTTGTTGTGGGACACATCACACCTGAGGCGCATGATGGAGGATTGATCGCGCTTGTGGAAGATGGTGATTGGATTGAGATCGATGTAAAGAAACACGAATTGAATTTGTTAGTGGAAGAAAAAGTTCTTGCAGTTCGTAGGTCGCATTACAAAGCACCCGCGCTCAAGGTGAACAGTGGAGTGTTGTACAAATATGCTAAACAAGTAAAAACGGCTGCCGATGGATGCGTTACTGACGAAAACTGAGCCGCAGGTAAAACCTGCCGAAAAAGTAAAAGCAAAAATTTCCGGATCGGAAGCATTGCTTCGAAGCCTTGTGGCTGAAGGAGTCAATACGATTTTTGGTTATCCCGGTGGAGCGATTATGCCGGTGTATGATGCGCTCTATCATTATGCAGATCAATTAAATCATATGCTCGTGCGTCATGAGCAGGGTGCGGTTCATGCTGCACAAGGCTATGCACGTGTGAGTGGAAAAATAGGAGTGGCGTTTGCAACTTCTGGGCCGGGCGCGACAAACTTAGTTACTGGATTAGCCGATGCGATGATTGACTCAACACCAATTGTGTGTATCACAGGGCAAGTGTTTGCGCACTTACTCGGTACAGATGCTTTTCAGGAAATAGATGTGATCAACACAACGTTGCCTGTTACAAAATGGAACGTGCAAGTGACCGAAGCGAAAGATATCCCTCATGCAGTTGCGAAAGCATTTTACATCGCGGCAAGCGGAAGACCAGGGCCTGTGCTCATCGACATTACAAAGAATGCTCAGAACGAAATGATCGAGGAGTTTGAATATGAAAAGTGTGAACATATTCGTACGTACAGACCTAAGCCCGAATTAAAACTTTCTGAAATAGAAGCTGCCGCAAAGCTGATCAATGAGGCGAAAAAACCTTACATCCTTGCAGGTCAGGGAATATTATTGTCAGGCGCCTCAAAAGAACTGATTGCATTTTCTGAGAAGACCGGAATTCCGGTTGCGTGCACGCTGCTTGGTCTTGGAGCGATTCCAACGGATCATCCCAACTATGTTGGCTTCCTCGGCATGCATGGCAACTACGGACCGAATGTGATGACGAACGAATGTGATGTGTTGATCGGCATCGGTATGCGTTTCGATGATCGCGTGACGGGAAATGTTTCCAAGTATGCGAAGCAAGCGAAGATCGTTCATATTGACATCGACAAAGCGGAGATCAACAAGATTATACAAACGGATGCATTTGTTTTGGCTGATGCGAAAGAAGCTTTGATTGCACTGACAAAAAAATGTAACGAAGCAAAGCACGATTCGTGGATTAATCAGTTCAAGGATTTGAATAAGACTGAGAACGAAAAAATCATTCAAAAAGAATTTCATCCATCGGAGGGAAAAATCACGATGGGAGAAGTGATCAATCATTTATCAGTTCTTACCAAAGGGGAGGCGGTAGTGGTTACAGATGTTGGTCAGCATCAGATGACAACGTCAAGATATTATCAGTACAAAAATCCGCGCACGAG
>CAZECP010000170.1:0-2261 GCA_964510765.1 uncultured Ohtaekwangia sp.
GCGCAGCCACCTCCACACATAGCTTGATCAGTTGCAGTAGTGTGTGCGCTTGTGGCAAGTTCTGACAAGTAGTACCGATTTGTTTCCAGATGAAGGCGGGTGCATCGATGCGTAGCACATCAACACCCAGGTTAGCAAAGAACAAAATGTTACTGAGCATTTCTTTGAACACAATCGGGTTGGCGTAGTTCAAGTCCCATTGGTAATGGTGAAACACGGTCATCACCCACTTGCCGGATCGTTCATCGAAAGTAAAATTACCAGGTGAACTTTCAGGAAATATTTCAGGCATCGACCGCTCAAACTCTTCTGGCACCTTGCGATCGTCATACATATAGTAAAATGACTGGTAATATTTATCTCCGGCTTTGGCATGCTCGGCCCATTCATGTTTGTGCGAAGTGTGGTTCAAAACGATGTCAAGCATGAGGTACATGCCCTTCTCATCCATTGCTTTGCGCACTGATTTCAAATCTTGCAGCGATCCAAAACGGGCGTCCACTTTTCTAAAATTTGAAACGGCATAGCCACCATCACTTTCCCCTTCGGGGCTTTCAAAGATGGGCATGAGGTGAAGCAAGTTTACACCCAACTCATTGAGGTAAGAAAGTTTATCGGGAAGGTTCTTCAATTCATCACAAAAGCGATCAACATAAAGACTCATGCCGTTGATCGTGTTACTGAGAAACCAATTTCCTTTGTTCAGTTTGTCTTCATCCCGCGCCTTCATGGATTTAGGTCGCTCAGCATAGGCGGAAAAAATTTCTGTAAGGATCTTGTTGAATATAGAGTCAGTATTTGAATTTGAGGGATAAATCTCACTGTAAAGCCGGTGAATTGCATCTATGTTTGAGACAGCCCGAACATAAAACGAATTGTCGATACCGTGTAAGTCAAATTGATTTTCTTTCAGCTTTTGATTAAGTAACTGATGAATGGCGTGGTTGTACATACGTAAAAGTGATTCGATCCGAAGTTAAGTGCAAACCAAATCGAAATCAACTCTTTTGTTGCGCGCCTTCCGCCAATGATCGCATTTTTCTTACGCGCGAAGGGTCAACCGTGCGGAGTTTGAATTCAGAACCTTGCTCATCGCCCATGCCCACAATGTGAGGGTTTTTGAATTCCATCGCGCTGTCGCGGTAAGCGGTAGCGGAGAAGTGAATTTCTTTTGTGCCTGTCTTGCGAACAATTTCTTCTACAGCGCTTTCATTGACACCAGAGCCCGGCATGATGGCAATTCGTCCGTTTGCTTTTTTAATAAGTTCAGCAATTAAGTCTGCCCCCTCCAACGCCTTCAGTCGCTGACCGGATGTGAGGATGCGGTCGAAGCCAGCTTCAATGCAATCCTCCAGCGCTTCAAACGGATCGCGTGTCATATCAAACGCACGGTGGCAAGTCACTTTCAATGGACGTGCACGGTCAATTAATTCTTTACATCTCTTTTTATCAATGCGTCCATCGGGAGTCAATATTCCAAACACCACTCCATCCACACTTGCCTTTTGGCACTGATCGATGTCGCGCTTCATGGCATGAAACTCATAATTTGAATAATGAAAGTCACCACCGCGCGGACGAATCATTACAAACACATCGAGGCTCACGTTCTGGCGAACGTTCTCAATTGTGCCAAACGAAGGGGTGGTTCCGCCCTCGCCAGGATTATCACACAATTCAATTCGGTCGGCTCCGCCTTCTTGTGCTTTGAGGGCAGATTCGATGTTGTAAACTACTATTTCTAATACCATGTCAGAACCGTTGATTTTAATTGATGAAATGATTTCAATGATCGTTGCTTTGGCTAAATTTAGTCACAAACAACCCTCTTATGATTAAATCTGAATACAAGTATAGCGACATTACTGAGAAAATCATTGGGTGTTGTATGCGCGTTCACAATAAATTAGGCAATGGATTTCAGGAAGTGATTTATCAAAGAGCGTTGGCTATCGAGTTTACAAAACTGAATTTGGAATTTGAACGTGAGGTTGAGATGCCAATCTTTTATGATGAACACAATATTGGAACCCGAAGGGTTGATTTTTTGGTTGATGAAAAAGTCTCATTGGAAATTAAAGCTGTTTCCAAAATGGAGAATATACATTTAGCACAAGCGCTAAATTACCTTGAAGCATTTAAACTCGAAATCGGCTTGCTGGTTAACTTCGGTCACACCAAACTAGAATTCAGGCGGCTGATCAAAAATGTAAAACCTTAAAAAGGGTTGATTGCTCGCAAGGCCAAATCATTGTAATCAT
>CAZECP010000171.1:0-2057 GCA_964510765.1 uncultured Ohtaekwangia sp.
TAAGCAGTCGGTAATAGCACTAATGTAAAACAAGAAAAGATGAGCAGTATAGCAGCAGCAAACAGAAAACAAAAAATCCTGGGCATTCTCGCAGATGCGGAAACGAAAGGTCAGGTAAAAGACAGCGTCATTGAAGGCTTGAAGACAACTGCCGCAGGGGTAGCAGGCGCTTTCATTGGCGGAGCAATCGGGCGACCGTCCTTCCTTATAGGAATCGGTGCTACAATGGCGGGACACTATTTCGGTTCTCACAAAGTAGCGAGTTTCGGTGTGGGGATGATCGCAACTGGTGGAGCAAGCATCGTTGGAGGCGTAAATGGAACTGGAGCAAATGGTTTTGAAGGCGTGAAAGAACGCATGAAAGCTGTAGCGACGGATTTCAAGCACCGTCTTTACATTGACAAATTCACTAAGAAAAAGAAGAAAACCGAAGATGCAACCGATGGCCTCGGTGAAGTACAATACTTCAAATACCCAGGAAATGAACTGGACATGGGATCACTCGATGCAATCGAACAAGAAATCCTCAATCGAACAGAAGTTGTTGAGGAGCCACAGATGCAGGCAAGTTACGATGACATGACTGGATCAGAAGAAAGGATCTATTAAAAAATAAAAGGTCATAGCTCGCCGGTAATTCACGCTGAAACTTATTGCGGTTAGCAAAGCCCTGTTCAAACAGACAGCGGAACTGGACAAGCTATGCCTTTTTAAAAAGAAAATTAAAAGTAAACAATAGTAAAAACCAAAAAAACAAAAAGTCATGTTAGACATCATGGACGGAATCGAAGAGTACAACAATGTTGGGGCATTGCTTGGACTTGAAGGCACAGACGGAGAAGATTTGCTCGGTGCATTAAGAAGTATGAACCCCATTAAACGTGCGCGAATGATCAACAAACTTTCGCAACCAGGTGCGGCAAGCAAAGGATCACGAGCCGAAATGGAAAAACACTTTGCTGAACTTCCTGCACACATCAAAGCAGGTTTAGCAAAAGGCGAATTGCGTTTGGCTGATACAGTGATCTACAGTATCAAAAAGGTCGCAAGTAAAACAGTGAAGATGTTTGAAACGCAGGACACAAAAACAATCGGAATCACTTCGCTAAGTGCCGCCCGCTTGCCGAAAAATCAAGCAATGCTTGTGAGTGGAATTTTCATTCTTGCTGGCACGCCTGCTGACTTAACGCCTGATAAAATTATGGCGGCAAGTTACGGTAAGCTTGAAGACTTCCCTGCGATCTGCACAGGTGAATTCAGCTTGAAAGCAAACAAAAAAGTGATCATGCCTGAGACCAGTATGGATGTTTTCAAAACAGCCAACTACACGGGTGTACCACTTGGCTATTATAAGCTCGCAAATCCACGCTTGATCCACGATGATATACTCATCGAAGCGACAGTTGAGTTAGGCACAATGGATGGCCTTGACGCAAAAACTCACTTGTTCCTCGGATTGCACGGAACCATCACAACGCCTTAACAGGCAGAAATCTCTTCCCGCTACGGCGGGAGGAGGTTTTAACTATTAAAGAATGAAATCATGTTAAAACCAGTAAAAAAAAGATTTGATATACAGATAACGAGTGCTAACCAAAGCTTCACTCAAACTTTTGAGTTAGACAAAGTGATCCGCTCGGTGAAAGGAATCTTGTTTACTTCTGACAAAGATGATTTGTTGTACTATCGAGGTACTCAGCGTGTAGAAATAAATAATGAAGAATTCTTTCCTGAGAATTATGAAAGTAAGTTGCTGATGTCGGGGATCAATGTTCCGCCAGTATCGAGGTATTATCCATTAGGCGGAATTAATCCTGGGAATGGTCTGGTGAAGATTACCTACATCGACAAGGACGATGGAAGAACTGCGTTCGCTCCTTACCGCCTCTCATTGTATATGGACTGTGAAATGGAGGACAATTTATGAAGCGGGAAAGTGTAGTCATAGAGAGTTTCATAATCAGTAAACCGAAGCAAGTAAAGATTTTTGAAGTTCGTATTCCACGAGAAGTTGATCAGATCATAGGCGTAGAACTTGGATTCAATTTTCTTGAAGG
>CAZECP010000172.1:0-1749 GCA_964510765.1 uncultured Ohtaekwangia sp.
ATCTGGTTTCAAAAGATATTCCTGCTGTAGAAGAAGCGATTGAAAAGTTTGCGATCGAAAAAATGAAAATGATCAAAAAATGAGTACAAATTATTTCAAAAACCTTGCCCCGAAGAAATTAGTATTGATTGTCTTGGGTGCCCTGATTGGAATTGCAGCCTACCAATTCATCGTGGGGCTCTACACAGGTATTTACCTGGAGATGAGTAAGCATTTGTAATTTTACTTATTCACCCCCACAAGCAACTTCCTCTTCTTGTTCCATCGTTCGCGCAGGCGAATAGAATCAAATCCAACATAGTTGCCTTTCGACATCGGATTTTTTCCAACACATTGCAATTTGATGGTGTGTTTGCCAAGTGGCAGTTTGAAACTGCCGAGGTAAATGTCCTTGACCTTCAATTCTGGTGAATAGAAATCAAAGTCCTGAAGCTTTGGATTAGCCATGTAGTCTTCGGGCTGCTTCACATTTTTTCCGTCAAGGTAGATGCGGTAAGTGCCCATATCCTGAGCATACGTAAACCTAAGTAAAAGACCGCGGTACTCTTCTTTGATGATTTCAAAATCTACTTCCAGCATTGGTTCTTCACTGGCCGGCATGAATAAAAGCTGGCCATCGCCTGTCCAGTCATACCCTTTTTGAATTTGAAGAACACCGTTGGTATGTCGGGCATTGATTTGAAAAGTCTTTGCTTCAATAATATTGTCAAGGTTGGGAAGGATGCGTTGCGCGAGGGTAGGTAACTTTGTAAATCGTTTTGGTTGGCCAACCTGATACCAAAAAGCAACGGTGGCAATGTCATCCTCACGCTCCACGTGCCCCTCCACTTTGCCACTCTCGGTTTCGTCTTCACTGATCCAACCTGTATGCTCTATTTCAAATCGCAATGATTTTGTAAAACGAATCGGATCGGCAATATGCCAGCGGTACAAACAATATTGCACACCAAGGTCTTCAAAATCGCTGCTCATATAGGTGCAACCGAAGTACGGATACTGCGCTTGATTCAGTCCCCACGCCATCAGAAAATAGTCCTCCGTACCTGTTCCGACAATACCTGGCTTATTTTCACCGTCTACATAAACCCGGACATCTCCTTCGCCAAACCAAAAAGGACTGCGTGAGCGAATGGACATCACCGTGCCAACATAATGCCCTTCACCTTCTGCATCCAGAATTAAATAATCACTGCCTGTTTTTTCAGGAAATTCATTTTTGTATTGCGCGCAGAAATACGGAGTACGCTCTGGCAATTGCTCTTCGGTATAATCGATATGATAATAAAAGCTGCGACAGTTTTTTGAACTTTCATTCGTAATTGTAATGACAGCATGTTTGTAAAATGGCATCTGCCAATAACAGTTGTAGCCATCGCCACCTTCCACCATCACCGGTAGCGAGCGCAGTTCATGACGTTCGCCAAAGCCCGCTCCAAAAAAATCTCCGAGCGGGGCTTCCACGGCTGGCTCTTTTGCATCGTCCCAATACATGCGCACGACTAATTCATCGGGCCGTGCTGAGCCACCACTTTCGAGCCAGTTTGGTCGGGCTTCATTAAATGTCAGCCAAATATGATTGATCGTGGCTGGTCCCTTGATGTCAGCAATTATTTTTGTTTCGCCAGCTTTTATATAACGAACACGATCTGCATTACTGTTGTTGTCAGCATCCGCGGAAGTAACTGCTTTGCCACGACCAGTTCTGATCTGTTTCAGTGAATTCAAATCTTGCGCAGGAATTTGAAATGA
>CAZECP010000173.1:0-1719 GCA_964510765.1 uncultured Ohtaekwangia sp.
TTTCTTCGAAGGTTTTCACTACGAACAGTCCGCAGACGATAACGATGTTCTTAATAATATACTGGCCAACCAATGTGAGTAAAAAAGGCATTTGAGTAAATGAGAGATGAGGAAGCAACACCAGTGGAGCAAAAGTGCAAGCCATGTGAACGAGCACGAGCCAAAAGGCATAGCGTCTGAATAAACCCGTAATAAGGAGAACACCGATTATTGTTTCCCAAATTGCCAACAAGAGAAGGGACAGATTGGATTCAATCAATCCAAAAGTCAAAAGGCGGATGGTTTCTTTAGCAAGCTCTTCCGCGGGACTTGCTCCCGGGAAATATTTGAGGAGACCAAACCAAATGTATATGATACCGATCGAAATTCGGAGCAAAGAGATTTGCGTTTTCATTCTGGCGCTTGTACTTGACATGTTACCGGGATTTGAATGGCAAAATGTGGAGGCCATGAAAAACAAAACATGACTTTAATCAGGATGTATAAAATTATTGCCGGTAGTCTCAAAGCTTGATAGTGTAACCAGATTCAAATTGTATTCGGTCGGTACAATCTGTACATTGAAACTAAACTTAAAATCATGTTCATGAAAACAGTCACTCGGCTACTCTTGATTGTAGTTACTTTTACAATTGTGATGTGCAACCCTAAATCAACAAATGAGGAGAGTAACCTACAGCCGTTAAAGATGTCATTGGCGCAGTGGTCAATTCATCGCTCGCTCCAGGACGGGAAATTGAAGGCCGAAGACTTTGCTGCTATCGCAAAAAATGATTTTGGTATCAGTGCTATTGAATATGTGAACCAGTTTTATAAAGACCATGCAGAAGACGAAGCCTTTTGGAAAAGTATGCGTGCCAAGGCCGATTCACTTGGCGTAAAAAGTCTTTTGATTATGGTGGACGATGAAGGGGATCTCGGCAATCCTGATTCAGTTGCCAGAAAAACTGCAGTAGAAAATCATTTCAAATGGGTGAAGGCTGCAAAAATTTTAGGGTGCCATTCCATTCGCATCAATGCTTTTGGTGAAGGTTCAAAGGAAGAGGTAAAAGCAGCGATGATAGATGCACTGAAGCAACTATGTTCTTATGCGATCAATGATAGCATCAATGTCTTGATTGAAAACCACGGCCTTTATAGTTCGGACGGAAAGTGGATTGCTGAGGTGATTCAAAAAGTAGGTTTGCCCAACTGCGGCACGCTTCCTGATTTTGGCAATTGGTGCACAGCCGAGAAATGGGGCAGCACCGAGCCAGGTAAAGAGTGTAAAGAAGTGTATGATCGTTATCAGGGTGTATCAGAGATGTTGCCATTTGCAAAAGGGGTGAGCGCAAAATCATATACCTTTGATAGCAATTCAGGCAATGAAAACACGATCGACTACAGTCGGATGTTGAAACTGGTGAAGGAAGACAAAACTTTTTCGGGCTACGTTGGAGTTGAGTACGAAGGCTCGCCACTAAGTGAGCCTGATGGAATTCGCGCCACCAAAGCGCTAATTGAGAAAACGTGGAAGGAGATCAACACCAAATGATTATTTTCCGAGTGTTCTCTTGTCGTTGTTGATTTCAATCCAATATCCATCAGGGTCTTGCAGCCACAATTGAAGCACACCATCCGTGCGCGTGGTGAACTTGTCTCTTTCACCGCCCGCATTGTAATACGTGATTTTGCGTTTCTCCAGCACATTTTTAAAGGAGTTAAAATCGGGTGTGCTCA
>CAZECP010000174.1:0-1641 GCA_964510765.1 uncultured Ohtaekwangia sp.
AAGTGCTTTTGTAGGATTGAATCTCCTGCAATCCTCCTTCACGAAGTTTTGCCCGTTGGAAAAAATTTTGATTGCGGCTGGAGTGAAGTAATTCACGCGAAATGCAATATCAAAACTGAACCGAGTACTCAATAGTGCCGATAATGCCGCGAGTCAATCCATCTGGGCGTGCATCCCGAACGACCAATGGAGAACCGAGGTTGAATTGCAATGCACTTTTTTTGGAAAGCAGATAGTCAAAAAACAGTGTTGCGTTTAATGTTAGCCCTTGTGATCCTTTGATTTCTGCTTTCATCATTTGTGCATCTATGAATTCATCATTTGCTAAATGATAGATGGCTAAAAGACCAGGTGTAACGGTGAGCTTGGATTTGAATTTTATTGGATACGAAAGTCGCAACATCACATCTGCCTTACGGGTGAATCCATTGGTGGACTGGAAACCGCTTAGTGGTAAAGTGGAAGGATATGCTTCTGCTTGAAACGTATTTTTGTTTTGTGATAATGGAATTTGAAACGCCAATACGCCTTGCCATTTCCTGAAGGAATACGAGACACCGGCAATTGCATCGGTAGTGCCAAGGCTTGATTGATAATCCATCGGCAGCGATAAATTATTGAGTGAACGGTTGCCGTTTGCCAACGGGAATTTAAAGCCGCCCGTGATTCTCAGTTTTTCGGTAAGTGCAAGGTTCGCATTGATAAAAATATCCGATAGGTCATTTACTGAAATTCCATTTCCTTGTTGTGCCAGTGAGGTCAGCTTCGCGGTTAAGCCAAGCTTTGAATTTATCTTTCGACTGTATTCAACGTAACTTCCCCAAATGGCTATGTTGTGATCTGCTACTCCGGTGTTCAGGCCAAACTTGAGTTGGTTTTTAAAATCATTTTCGACCGAATGCAGGGGCTTGAAAGGATTCAGTGTGCAGAAGCCAGCATCACTGCAACCTTGACTTAAGGCATCGTTGAACAAACCTGAAGAAAGCGCAATCAATAACAACATTCGTTTCATGCGGGAAATTAAAAAGTGATTCAAGATTACTTCAACTCATATTCGTTTAGCGTCTTCAAAGCGACACTCCGATGATTAATTTATCAGCCACACGTCCCATTCGACTACTACAGAGAGGGACATGATCACCACCACGGACAGGGACAAAATTTTATGCAGTCTTTCATTGGAGTAATTCTTTGCAACAATCAGAGAAAAGCTAACGGCTAAAGCCAATTGTAGTGCCTGGTCCATCATTTTCAGATGCAGGATGCACAAATTGTAAACAATGGAGAGAATTGCAGAGAGCACCAACAAAGTAAAAATGCTGCGGTAGTTGTCGTAATAATATGTTTTCAAGTCAATTGCTTTTCCGTTCATTCTGTCGGGGAACAGAAGTTTTGCCATCACAAATAAATTTACGGGATAGAGCATGATGAAAAGAAAAATAGGCAAGCGCCATGGTTGATAACCTTTCAACTCATACATCACCCACCACTCCTGAATATGCAGGAATAAAATAAATAGTATCCAAAGCAGGTGCGGCCAATATAATTTTACTCGTGTCCGTCTTTGAATCAGTTTTGCAATGCCGGTGAGGATTTGAGTAATACCCAAACCAAGCACAATCGAGATCAACACTGTGACAT
>CAZECP010000175.1:0-1523 GCA_964510765.1 uncultured Ohtaekwangia sp.
CCAAATACCATTCACTTGTTTTTCACCAGCAATCATGATGAGAACAGTTGGAACAAAGCCGATTATGAAACTTTCCCCGGATTCGTGCATGCGCCTTTCGCTGTGTTTAGTCAGACCATGGTAGGCAGTGTGCCTTTGGTTTACAGCGGACAGGAAGAACCTGTGCTTCGCGCGTTGCCTTTCTTTGAAAAAGATTCCATTCAATTCAAAAAACTGGAGCGTGCCAATTTTTATAAAACACTTTTGAACCTAAGGACCAACAATGCTGCGCTTGCCGCGAATGCCTCGTTCAAAAAAATAAATGCCGGAAATGAAAAAGCCGTGTATGCTTTCGTTCGTGAAAACGGTGATAAGAAAGTGTTAGTGATTTTGAATCTGTCGAGCACCGCGCAGAAGATTTCTATTTCAGATGAATCGTTGCTGAAGGAAGCGAACAATGTTTTCAAAGCCACGAGAGAAGCCGTAGCAAAAGAGTGGACGATGGAGCCGTGGGGATACGAGGTTTACGAATTTTGAATGATGAATGACGATTTCGTTTGGGCCTTAGCGTCTTTGCGCGAAACTATTCTTACTTCAACTGCACATGCAAATGATCATCATGTCGCACGGCCTGGCAGCCATGAAACGCAACTTTTGAACTCGTTAATCCGAGGCGGGTTTTCAGGTGTGGCTCAATGAACATCCATCCAATTACTTCTTGTTCAGCAAAGAAATTTACTAAACTCCTTGTTCGTTCCGCATCAAAGAGCAATTCGCCATTCTTTTTTTGTGAGACAATTTTTTTAAGAGCACTATATTGCCAATACCCTTTTGCAGCGCAGATGGACGGCATGTTGTATTCATTTGGTTGCGGCTCCTCGCATACGCCATAGCCGATGAAAGACGGAACTTCGTTTGAGCGCTCGCCCGATTTTGTCTTATATGAAAACGACACATCCAATTTCCTTCCATCGTTGTGACTCCGGTGCGGCAGCAGTGGAAATTTATTGATGAATGGAAAATTTGCATCCAGATAGTTGATTGTCGTGCCGGGATATTTCTTGTTCATTTCTTTTGCTACAGATTCCAACGCTGTCTTCAATTCAGATCGAACATAATTTCGATTTAAGAAATAAGTCAGCGAGTTCGCAGGGCGAAAATGACTAGTTTCAAAAAGTGGAAGTTGAACTTTCCCGAATTGCTTAGCAACAAATGGCACAATTAACACGGTGCAAATCGAATATGCGACCGTGTACGATGCAAGTTTGAATGCGAACTTCTTCCATAGGTTCGAAAATTTATTTCTTGTCAGGTAAAAGAAAGGAATACAAAGAATGAGAACAAGTCCGCCTGTTTGTGTAATAATCGTTAGCAGAACAATCAAAATAAGATTCGACAAGATTCGCCAGATCATCACTTGTCCTTAAGCTGTTGTTTGATTATTGATGCTGTTTTATGATCGCCTGTGTGGCTCCAGCCAGGCGGCATTACGAGGTATAAGAATTTATTCGTGATGCCGGGAGCGTGGAAAACATCCTTGAATA